>JACQXM010000002.1 GCA_016208685.1 Planctomycetota bacterium
ATGCCCAGGAAAGACATGCCGGCGCACGGCTGTGCCGTACTTGGGTATGCCACCCAACCCGCAGCGTCGGGTGCGTCGGAGCACTAGGTTCCCTGTTTACGAGGCGGCACGCAAGACACGTCCGCGCGGGCGGCCCGGCGGCCCCGGGGCCGGGGGCCACGAACTGCGGGTTGTCAGTGGCCGTTCGGCGCACCGGGCGTTAGAATGCGTGGGCTACGAGTTCGC
Source organism: Planctomycetota bacterium (assembly GCA_016208685.1). GTDB lineage: Bacteria > Planctomycetota > Phycisphaerae > UBA1845 > UBA1845 > JACQXM01. The sequence goes on from JACQXM010000002.1 coordinate 226, forward strand.
CGGCGAACCGCGATGGACCATCTCGGCGCACGGCACACTCCCTCGGGGCCGTAGCTCAGTTGGGAGAGCGTCTGGTTTGCAACCAGAAGGTAGCGGGTTCGAACCCCGTCGGCTCCAGTCGGATTCCATGCCGAAAAGCGCAGTTTTCCCCGCGGAATAAAGCGGTTTTGCCTCAGTGCCGACCTCTGGCACCCAACGACGAGGTGTGACGGCCCGGGATTGCTCGCAACCCCCGTGAGGACGGCAGGTCGGGTGGCCGGCCGCCCCTGCGGCGGCCGGGTCGATGGTCGCGCAAAACCGCTCGCGTGCAACCGGTACCGCGAACCCCGACCAGTAGTCCTCGCCGCCGGCACCGTGGACGCGCTTCAGGACCCGTGCCCGGCTGAAGTGTCGAAGCCCGGAAGCCACGGGCATCGGCCTCGCCACCCACGTCCCGACGCCACTGCCCCAATCCCTCCCCACGGTCTGCAGGCAGTCCGCGGCATAGGTCGCGTGTGACGCAAACGACTGCGGTTTCAGTAGCGCCGGGCCACTCGAAAAGGCGGCCGCGCGGCTTTCACCACGGCCTGCTACGGCAACAGCGCGGTTCGGCTGACCGCTTCCTCGTGGCATTCCTCGCAACCGGCCGGCATGTCGAACCGCCGATCCCGGTGACAAACGTCACAATCCAGCGGCGCGTGGACTTTTCCCAACTCCGTCCCGGTAACCTCGTGCCGGAACGTCGCAGGGCTCCAGTTCGCGTGACACGACTCGCAGCGCCGGTCCACACGCTGGAAGGGCGTTGCGGCGGCGTGGCAGCGGCGGCAACCGACGCGTTCGTGGAACCGCCCCAGGGGCCAGCCGACGGAGGCATGGTCGAAGGGTAGCGGCCGCGGCGCGCCTTCGAGCCAGTGGCATTTCTCGCAGCGCCCCGCGTCGCGGCCGGCAAGGTCCATGTCGCGCTTGTGGCAGCGATCGCACGGGCGATGGTGCTCCTGCACCGAGCGCTTCGGGGCCGTCCCGTTCTTCTGGTAATGACAGCGGGCGCAGCTCGGCTCGTGGTGGCATTCCACGCAGGCCAGGCCGAAACGACTGGTGTGCTGCTCGTGCCGGAACACCACACGGCTGTCACGGTCCGACGAATACCCCTCATAAATATCCCCCGCCGGCTTGAGAATGGGTGGGTGCGGTTTCAACACCGGACGGTCAATGGTCGGGAACGCGGCGACTCGCGCCTGCGCCGCGTCATTCTCCCTGGCCAGGTGACAGACCTCGCATGCCGTCTCGTCGACCCATTCCCGGTGACAGTTCAGGCACTGCTGGTGATACGCGCCTTTGAGTCCCGGCTTGCGCGGGTCGGTGCCGGCTGCCCCGGGATCGTGGCAGGAGGCACACGGAGGGGGTCTCGTCCCGGCAGGCGAGAAATGGTGACAGGTCTCACAGCCTTCGCTCATGTCTGCCATACGGGCGTGCGCCTTGTGATCAAAGCGGACCGGGAGGTATTGACGCTCGAGCTGATCAAGCACCAGCACGTCCGGTCCGGAATCGACCGCCATACGTGCCTTCATGTGCCGGGTACAGGGGTCTTTCAGGCAGGGGTCCGACGAACGGCGATTCTCGCAAAGATGGCACCGCGCACAGTCGGGCGCCGGAGCCGCACTTGGCATCGAGCCCCCATTCGAACCCGGCGCCAGCACCTGAGCTGCTGCTTGCCCCGTCCAGGGCAGGCCGGCGCTGAGCCAGACAGCCGCACTCAGACAGACAACGCGCACGGTGATCGGCCGCGGCGCTGCGGTTTGCAGGCTACCGCCACCGCGGCCCCCACGCGCGACGAACGACAAAGCAGCAGGATAGGCAGCCATGACGTCACTCGATCCGATCGCCAACCGATGATGGAGAAACGCGCGGCCTCCAACCTCCACAGCAGCACGAGGGCGGCGACCATCCCCGCGGTGAAGGCCCACTCCGCCAGGGACGGCACGTACCGATGCGGAGCACCGACGGGCTGAAAGCCGATCCAGTACACATTGGCGCGGTTGATCACGACTCCCAGCATGACCAACAACGCCGCAAACCCCAACCAGCCCGGAGACCGACGCACACGGGGCAGCGCCAGGAGGATCAGCGGCCCCAGCACGCCGCCCACCAGCTCCACCAGCAGCATGAGGGATGGCAGGGAGAGTTGCATGAGATGCACCAGGGCGCCGCGGAGGAGCAGGTCCCCGACTTTGATAGCCAGGTAAATGCTGAGTACCACAGGCAAGTACTTCGCCACCTCACCCAGTGCGCGCATCGGCGCCGGCTTCCGGAAGGATCGTCCCGCGAGCAGGCAGACCAGGATCACGGTGGGCAGTCCGGTCATGACCGCCGACAGCAGAAAAAGCAGGGATAGAATCGGCGTCCACCACAGCGGGTGCAGCTTGGTCGGCGCCAGAACGAAGATATGGCCCAGCGAGGATTGGTGCAGGCAGGAAATACCGACGCCCAGAACAATGATGAAGCTCATGCATCGACTGGCGATGCGGTCCACACCGGCGCAGAGTCGCGAGAGTCGGGGATGACGGCGGTCACTGACGAACCGCTGGCAGAAAATCGGTACGAACTCCAGATAGAGCACCACCAGATAGGTCATCACGCACATGCCGACTTCGAATAGTGCGGAATTACCCTGCCACATGTGTGGCAGTATAGGATGCCAGATGTTGTAGTAGCGTCCGAGGTCGGCGGCGAGGAGCAGACACGCGAAGGTGTACCCCAGCATCGCCGTCAGCAGAGCCGGGCGCACCAGGAAATGGTAGCGTTCTCGATGCAGAACATGCACCACCGCCGCGGTCACGAAGCCGCCCGCCGCCAGGGCGATGAAGGAGACGTCGGCCACGATCCAAAGCCCCCAGGGGTAGAAATGGTCCAGATTCGTGCTCGCCTTCAGACCAAGACCGAAGCGGTAAAGACCGGCCGCCACCCCGACGGCCGCCAGGCCCGCGAGCAGCGCCGTGGCTGCGTGCCTGGAACTACTGCCGCTCCGAGGCGCCCACACACTCTCCATCGAACTCATGGGATTTCCCCCTCTCCGGAAGGCGGTTCACGAACCCGTCATCGTGGACCACGGGTCCCGGCGATTCCGGCGGCGCGGATTCGCCGCGGTCACTTCGCGTCAGCCACATCGTCAGTCCCAGGATCGCGCACCAGGCAACCGGGGGCATGAAATGCGAGAAGACACCGTGCTGCACCGCTTCGCTTAATCGCGGCGGCGCCGCCGTCCCGAGGGTCGGGAACCCCAGCAAGTCGAACGGCACGCCGGAAAGGTACAGCCAGGACGTTCCTCCGACCTCGTGTTCCCCGTATACGTGATCCACATAGGATTCCGGCTGTTCGGTGATCCGGGTGTGGGCGCGATGCAGCAACTCGCTGCGCCGGGCGTAGGTCAGGCACTCCTTGGGACAGGCGCGGACGCACGCCGGCGCGTCATCGTTCGTAGCCTGCGCCTGGCCCGTGCAGAAGCCGCACTTCCGCACCTGCGGCGTCAACACGTTCTCATACTCGTACGCCGGCATCTGGAACGGGCATACCACCATGCAGTAGCGGCATCCCATGCACTTGGCGGCGTCGTAGGTCACGGCGCCCTGCGGCTGCTTGCGCAAGGCCCCGACCAGGCAGGCCGAGACGCAGGCGGGGTCGACACAGTGCAGGCAGTTCCGCTTAACGTAAACGGACCGGCCTTCGGCCGCGGGAAGCGCGGCCGTAATTTCGTTCACCACCGTGTAATCGGCCGCACCGGGCTGCCGGAGCTGCGCCAACACCGAGCGGTCCTTCAGCGACTCCTCGCTGAGCGCGTCGAATCCGTTGGCGGCGCGACAAGCGGCCTCGCAACGTCGGCAACCGTTGCATTTCGTGACGTCGACGAGCACGCCCATAGCGTCGGCGGCCGCCGGACGCGCCTCCCCCACCGACGCCCGCGCTCCCGCTGCCGGCTCCAGGGCACCGGCAATCACCACGGATTTCAGAAACGCTCGACGGTCCAGTTCCATGTCGCTCCTCCTCCGGTAAGTGCAGCCACAAGACCGCTCGGCTCGACTCAAAACTGGAGATAGGCGTAGCCCTGCTGCTGGAGGTCGATGATCCGAGCGTAGGCGCCCGGCACTGTCTTCACGCCCGGAAGCAGGTCGTCGTCCTTCCAGCCGTTGGTTTCCATGCTCTGCGCGCAGATCTCCAGACCCACCCCCAGGGACAGGAGTTCCTCAAGCAGCGCCCGATTAGGATTGCCCTTCTCTCCAACCCGGACGCGGGCGTACGCAGCGTCGTTCAGCACCCAGTAGGCAACCACCCCGTCGAGCACGATCTTCACGTGCACTTCCGAAAACGGAATGCCCAGGCGCTCGTAGTCGGCAAGCAACTCGCGCACCTCTTGCAGGCCCTGACCGTGGCCGTCCTTCCATTGATCGCAGGTGATTCGACAGACGGCGCAGATGTCGGTCTCCACGCCCAGTGGACGACTCGCCGCCGCCGTGCTCACCCATCCCCAGGATTCGAATATCCTGGCTCCCTCCGGCGAGGTCAGGAACTCCACGAAGCGCCGTGCCCCGGGTTTGAGGCTGCCGCGATCCGACATGGCGATGCTGCACTGCCGGTATACGCGGAACTCCCGGCTGACGGGCACCAGCTTCGCGGAATCGCGCAACGGCATGCACCAGACGTTCCAGGTGATCCAGGCGTCGATGTCGTCGCGGCTTTTCCAGGCGGTCACGGCGTCGTCGCTGGTGGGCGCGAAGTAGACAATGTTCTTACGCAGCTTGCGGAATTTCTCCACGTCCGCCAGCTTGCCTCCCATGTCTTCCCAGAGCCCCGTCTGCGCAGATCGGGAAAGTCCCGGATTTCCTTGGGATTCGTGGGCCGAACGAGGATCACCGAGGGCCGGATGTAGAGGCCGGTAACGCTTTCCGGCAACAGGCGCAACGCCGGATTCCGCAGGAACTCCGACATCATGAACTCGGCGGTGGTATAGATCAGGTCCGCGTCGCGGGCTGCCTGCTCCACCCAGCGTTCCGTCGGCCCGGAATGCAGTTCGATCTCCACTCCGGTCTTTGCCGTGAAGGTCGTGGCTGCGTCGTTAATCGCCGGCGCCGGCGACGTGGGACCATAGAGTACGACCTTCTCCTCCTTGGGTGATCCAGGGGGCGCTGCCGGCGACGCTGCCGCCAGGACGGCGGCCGCCGCCAGCAGCGGGCGCCCCCACCGCCGAAGTCGTAAGCACGGTTGCGGGTTCACGATGGCACCTCCTTCGTATGACAACCCACGCCGGGCGCAGGTCCGCGCCTGCGTCGGTTCGCCCCAAACCAGGCCATGTCCCTTGGGTGTCGCGGAGCGGCCCGACAGGAGGCGTCGGGCGGCGGGTATCGTCAGGCCTGCCCAATCGCCACGTCGTGCCGCTGGGCTTCCCGCTAAACGTCCTGCACGCCGCGTACCACAGTGCGAGTTCTCTTGACCGCAATCCATCCCTCGCGGCCGCCTTTGGGGCGGTTTCGAGGCGTTGCGGGCGGCGGGTAAGGTCTATATTTAATTTGTCTTCTTAATCTACGGGCCGCCGTCCCGCGGCCGGGAGGTTCCGCGGGGCAGCAGCGATCCCACGAGACGACCGTGCGTACGGAACGCTGGGCGCGCGCCAGACCGAGACCGGCTCGTTGCGACGGGGCACGCCCGGGGATACGGCGTGTCGGCTGACCCCGCGTGCGCCTTCCAGCTACGCGGGAACGGGGCCTGGGCCGCGAGCGGGCCGGCGGACGTAGGACGCCACCCGATTGCGAACCGCCGATCAGGGCACGCGGCTCTCCTGCGCCTCGCGCTGCTGCATGGTGCGTAGGGCTGCCTGTGCCGCGCGGTCCTGGGGATTGACGCGCAGCGCCTGCTGCGCGATTCGCGCCCCCTTTCCGAACTGCCGCGAGAAGTACTCCAACCACGCCTGGCGCATGAGGTTCGCCGACTGTACGTAGGCGCCGCTTCCGGGGTCGAAGCTCCTCTCCCCGGCCGGCCGTGGCGCCCTCGCCGCCGCCTGCAGGAGCGAGAAGTTGGCAGATTCGGCGCCGTCCCATTCGCTGACGGCGGCCTTGAAGCTGGAAACATCGAGGATGAGCCGATCCCAGGTACTTGGTGCAGCGTCCGCCACCAGGGGCATGAACTGGTCCCTGCTCGCCGCCCACCCGGCCAGGAGCACGTCGCGATGCTCGATGAAGCTGCGTCCCGCGGCGCCGTCTCTGGTGAGCTCCGCGAAACGGCCGGCGTCCAGGACCGGACGGCCGGCGAGCGGCGCCGTCGATCCCACCATCAGGATCGACGCCCGCGGATAGGCGAAAACCTCCACGTACGGAAACACCTCGCCCATGGTGCGGAGGATGGTGCGGAAATCCGTGGCCAGCGTTCCGCCGGGAATCCACTGTACGAACATCCCATGCTCGGACAGGTCGTCCCGCGCATATTCGTAGAATTCCCGGCAAAGGAGGATGGCATTGCCGGAATAAAATGGATGTTGCTTGCCATCCGAAATGATGGCGTCATATTTCTTGTGGGAGCGCAACAGGTAGTGCACGGCATCGTCCACAATCAGCTTGAACCGCGGATCGCTCAGCACCGAGCCCTCGGGGAAGAGCACGCAGCCTCGCGCCACCGAGCGGCTGATTTCCACGCAGTCAAGCGTCTCCAGATCCGGGTACGCGGCGAGTGTCTTGAGTGTGGTTCCTGAACCCAGACCGACATTGAGCGTGTGGCGGATGCGGGCGTCGAGTACGACGGGCAGATGGGCAAGCAGCACCTGTTTGCGGTACATCTCCGTGCCCGCCCAGGCGGCGCTCCAGCCGATGTTATAGCCATCCACCGTCATCGTCTTGATCAGCGGGCGGTTGGTGAGTTCATACACCTGCACCGTCGCCTGGTCCCCTTCCTCCTCGAAGACGGCCGTACCTTTGTCCGTGCCCAGCAGAATGCCCTCGCCCCGAAGGGGAATCGCGGGGGGCAGCCGCACGGCAAGCAGCGCCACGACCACCGCCGCCACCACCGGCGCCGCGAGGGTCCGCGCCGCGGGACGACCCAGCGCCGCCAGCACCGCGGCGCCCAGCCCGACGTTGACCACCGCCAGGACCTTGGTTCCGCCCAGCGTGCCGCACCGTGGCAGCAGGAGTACGGCTCCGGCGACGGCCCCGGCGATGCTGCCCAGGTTCGCCAGCAGGTACGCACCGCCCACGCGTGCCCCCAGCCGGCGCACGCTGCCCAGGAACAACCGGCTCGAGAGCGGAAAGGAAAGCCCCATGGCCAAGGTTGCGGGAAGCAGCACCACGGTGGCCAGCCCCACGTCCACAAGCAGCCGCTGCCACCATGCCCGCTCCCACACCGCAGCGGAATAGATGCTGACCGTGTCATGCAGGCGCTCCGCGGACAGCAGCCACAACAGGCCGGCCATCCCGGCCAGCGACAGCACTCCGACAGCGCATTGGCACACCGCCAAGGCGCGTTCCGGCGCGCCGCGCCGCAGCACCCGGGTCAACAGCAGCGATCCCAGCCCCAACCCCAGCAGGAACACCACCAACACGGTCGAAAGCGCGTAGCTGTTGTTGCCCACGCCGTAGCGCAAGGCACGGAGCCAGAGGATCTCGTAGGCAAGCGTCGTAAACCCGGAGACGAAGAGCACCACGCCGATCACGATACGCGGCAACGCCGTGGGAAGTGCGTCGTCGGCCGCGGCCTCACCGATAGGAGCCGCACCCGCGGCAGGAACTCTCCGCAGCCCCAGTGCGACGGCCGCCACCAGCAGGTTCACAACGTTGGCGATATTCACCGCTCCGATCAGCCCGAAGCGATCGGCAAGGAACATCCCGCCCACCAGCACGCCCAACGCCCCGCCCACGGTGTTGACGCCGTAGATCATCCCCAGGCGGCGATCGACCTGGCGGACGCTGCGGATCATCACCGTGCACAGGGCGGGGAACGTGGCTCCCATCAACGCCGACGGAACAAGGAGCAACACAAAAACCAGCGCGAAACGAAGCGCGTGCAACCCGGCGTCGGTGGTCGCCACGTCGGCCATCTCGGCGAACAACCGCGGCAGCGAGTAGAACGCGCGGCTCAATATCGCGGTGCTGAGGGCAATGCCCAGTTCCAGACAGGCATAGACCACAACCGGCCGGGTTGCCCGTCGGAAGACCAGGGCGTAACCCCGCGCCCCCAGCCCCATGCCTCCCATGAACCCCGCGATCACCGCCGACGCCGCCAGCGTCGTGCTCCCGAAAGTGAGGGCCAGCATCCTGGCCCAGGTGACTTCGTAGATCAGCGCCGCCCCGCCGGAGAGCAGGGCCATCAGGTAAAGCAGGGCAGCGGCCGCCGAACCCGCATCCCGGGACGCCGGCGCGGGGCGATGGGTGTCGATAGGTCGCCTACCGGCCGGGGGCATCGAATCATCGTATCGGCCGCTGCGAGCGTGTGCCATGCGCCGACCCCATCGGCGTGCGCGACTCGGTGGCGCACGAACAAAGCCGCGACCGCCGGGGGGCGGGCGCCCCGGTGCGGCGTGGTGACGCATCGCGGGCGGAGGTTTCGCGGCGAACCGACGGCGACGAGACACGCCCCCCACCCCTCAGCAGGACAATCGCCCGGCGTTACAATGCCCGGATGAACCATCGTGGGAGGTCAGCGGCTCGGGTCGTCAGGTTGCTTGCCGTTGCGTTGTTTCCGTCCGTGAGCGGCTGTCCCTGGTACTTTCAGTTCCGGGATTCGCTTGCCCCGGACCGGTCAGGCAACGGCGGAACGGACGCAGGGGCGGGGCTGGTGGCCGGTGCGTACTCCGGAACCGGCCAGTGCCGGCGGCTGCTGATGGCGGGCGATGAGGACGCGGTGCTGGAAGAGATTTCCGTCCCGTTCGCGGTCACCATCAACGACGCCGGGCTGCCCGCGACGGGAGAGGTCGAGCTGGCGGCGGGGCAGGAGTATCCCGTCCAATTGGGGGACTTGCTCGTCGCCCGTACGGTAACCGCCGTGACGCCGGTGGAGGAGCTGGTTTCCGTCAACTATGACGCGTCGGTGAGCATCGACCCCGAGTCCCCGGCGCCTATCGAGCTTGCCGGGGAGGCCGCGGAGACCTACACGCCGCAGGAGGACGGCGGCATCGCCTACGCCCTGGCCATGGAGCTTCGACAGGAACCCGGCCCCACGGCGCCGACGCCCACGACGGTCGCCTACGATTGCCACGCGACGCTGGCACGGTGAGCCGCCGGCGTATGACCCGGCCTGCGGGTCCGGAGAAACGCCACACCGGCGGCACGGTGAGCCGCGCCCGCGCGACGCGGCGCGACCCGGCCGGTATGCGACCGGCCGACTCGCAAACTGAGCATGGGATGTTCGAGTCACAATTTCGGCCTCTATGTCGAGCCTGTTGGGTGACACCCGGCCGCCGTGCCTCGATCTCTGGCGTTACGGGGCGGCGGTAGCGGTCCCGCGTGCCGAATTCCACGCCGCGCCGCCGAGGCTGCCATCGAGCAGAACGGGACGAACGCCGGAGAGGGCGGTCCGCACTGCGCGTAGGGCGTCGCGGTTGATGAGATACAGCCGGGTTCCGGCGATCGTCGAGCTGATGACCAACGCCCAAAGGCCGATCAGCCCGACGCCGTCCATGCCACGTACGATCGAACGAATCAGATCAGGGGAGAACCACTCGCCGCACGTTCCACAAATAACAGGTCCTCCGTATCCAATGAAATGGACGTTGATCGCCTGCCAGACGGCGACCGTCGTCATCGGAAGTAACATGGCCCACGGTACCGTGGCCTTGGCACAAGTTCCGAGTCGCTGGACGACCTCGCGGTGCCGAGGCGCGCGGCGCGATGTGAGCCAATAGGCGCTCCGCACCAACGCCGCCAGCAGGAATTGCCCTGCCAAGGCCAGCCCTCCAACAATCAGCGCGCCGTCGACGTTGGGCCGGACTTTCACTCCGGTGTACTTGTATCTGAGTACTGCGACCGCCGTGCGCGTATGGATCCCGGGACTTCCTTCACCAGGCTGGAATCCGACCACACTACATGCGTACGAGATAGCCAGGAAGTAAGCGGTAACGAGCATCGCTGCCACAAAGAAACCGCGGCCACGAGCTTCATTCGGCCCAACCACGCGCCTGGGCGGGTCCATCGCAAGGCGCCATAGCCGTGGCACCGCGGAAAAATACGCTTCGACCACGCGCTCCGGTGTAGGATCTTCGGCGACATACGCGCCTCCACATTCCGGGCATCGCCCTTGGTAGGGAAGTCCACGAAGAAGGTAACCGCAGGTCGGACAGTGGATTCCAAGGGTGATGAAGGGCCGCTTGATGTCGATATTGGCTATGGGAGTTGTACACATGGACCTCATGTTCCATGGTAGCCACCGAATCTGCGCCGATCAACCTCATCACCTTCCCGCCCGCCGCGCCGTTCCTGGACACACACAGCTCAGATCGTCTTTGTACTGAGATCCCGAGGCGGAGCGGCTGGAACCCACGGCAGCTTCTCCGAAATCGAGCTGAACCCACGTATTCAGCGTCTACCCGACGTCCGAGCTGGATCAGTCCGCGGGACGACAGAGGCACGCCGCGCTCGCCGACGGTTCGACCAGGTAAGGCAGGTCACTATGGGCGAAGCCGCGTCGCACTGCACGCCGCCGCTCGCCACCGCAGGGCTGCGGCACACGTCATGCGGCACCAGATCGCACTCCCTGCTTCAGAGCATCAGGTGCGGAGGACCCCCAGCGGCACGCTCCCGTCCTTCCGCGGTAGCGGGTCCGGCGGGACGATGCTGACCGCACGGTTGCTTAAAGACACCTCGCCGCGCTCCACCCGACCGGCAAACGCCAGGCATTCTTCGTACAACGCCTCCAGCATCTCCGCCTCGGAAACCGTCCGTTTCTGTTCCCCCTGCACGTAGATGATGCCCTTCCCCTTGCCCGCAAAGACGGCCACGTCCGCCCCCTCCGCCTCGCCCGGGCCGTTGACCACGCAGCCCATCACCGCAACCTTCACCGGCGTCTTGATGTCCGCCAGTTTGCGCCGCACGTCCGCCACCAGCTTGATAAGATCGATCTCGATCCGCCCGCACGTGGGGCAGGCGATGAGTTCCGGCTCGACGCGGTTCCGCAGGCCGAGAGAACAGAGCAGCTCCTTGGCGTCCTCCACTTCATACACCGGGTCCGCGGCGTAGGAGATGCGGATGGTGTCTCCGATGCCCCCCGACAGCAGCGCTCCCAGCGCCGCGATGGAGCGGATGCGTCCCGTCTCCGGCGGGCCGGCGTGGGTCACGCCCAGGTGCAGCGGTAGATCGAACCGCTCGCCGATGGCGCGGTAGGCGTCGATGGTCAGCGCCGCGTCGATGCTCTTGGCCGACAGCACCACGTCGTGGAAGTCGTTCTCGTCGAAGATGCGGAGGTAGTCCTCCACTGTCTCCACCATCAGATTGACAAGCGCCGCGCGGCGGTCCGACGCCATGGCGTGCTGCTGCGCGGCGCGCAGCTCCCTGTCCTTCCGCTCCACCACGCTGCCCTCGTTGACCCCCACGCGGATGGGGATGCCGCGCTCGCGGCAGCCGGCGATGACACGGTCCACCTTCCTGCGATCCTTGATGTTGCCGGGGTTAAGGCGAATCTTGTGCACCCCTGCCTCCACCGCCTCCAGGGCACGCTCGAAATGAAAGTGCACGTCGGCGACGATGGGGACAGGCGATTGGTCAAGGATCGCCGGCAGCGCTTCGGTGTCGCGCCGTTCGGGGACGGCGACCCGCACGATGTCGCAACCGGTCTCCGCAAGCCTGCGGATCTGCGCAATGGTTGCGTCCACGTCGTAGGTGTACGTCGAGGTCATCGACTGGATGGCGATGGGTGCGCCGCCCCCGATGGGCACGCCGCCGACCATCATCCGCCGCGTTGGTTTTCGAGCAAACACGCAGGCATCCCGTCTCCGTCGCCCCCACCGCCGGCGGTTCGCATCGCCTCGAACCGGACGCGACCTCCGTGCACGATCCGTAGCACGGCCGCTCTCGCCCGGCCAACGCCGCACTCGCCTCTGACCGCCGCCGCCCCTCCCCATTGCCGTCGGACCCACCCTGCTGGCCGGCACGCGAGCCGTGCGTCAAGCCTGGGGGCCATGCCGCCCCGGTCGGATCCCAGGATTCTAGGGTCGCACCCGCCCCGGGCAAGCAGGCAGAACGCTACCCGAGTACGCCCACAAGCGGCACCCCTCGGTCGGCTCAACCCCGTCGAAGCACGAAATCCGGCCCGCGAGCCACTGGATTCTAACCCCGGCTGTCGCCGATAGTCTAAAGACGGTATAGAAACGCGGTCGTGGTATGCGCCTAGGCGAGTGGAGGACATGATGATGATGCGTCAATTGGGCCGGGTCGTCGGATTGGGTCTGTTCGTGGGTTGCCTCGCGGTCGGTTGCGCCCCGGAGCGCGCTGTCGTGGGCTACAGCTATGTGGTCAATGCCTCGCACGGCCTGCCGCCGGGCGTCAAGACGTTGATCATCCATCCGGCGCAGGTCGGTCCCACGACCGATCCCAAATGGTCGGACATGTGCGTGACCGTCATGCAATCGCTGGTGAACGAATCGCGGAACGAGTTCGGCACCGACGTCACCGTCTCCGACCGCCGCGATGCCAAGGTCACCTTCGACGAGGCGGACCTCGCCGCGGCGGGGATGTCCACGAAGAAGGGCGGGGCGCCGGGGCAGGTGTTGGCGGCTGAGGCCGCGGTGCTCAGCAACATCAACGTCAAAGTCACGGTGGACCGCACCAGCCAGCGGACGCTGTCCGGGCTGGCACTCTGGGGCGGCGGCGGGCACGGCTACGGCCACGGCGGCGCGGACATCCAGACCGAGGAGGTGGAGGTCGTTTCGCGGAACATGACCGTGCAGACGGATTTCAAGCTGATCGACACCTCCAATAGCAAGGTCTGGGAGCAGAAGTCGTCCACCTACACCTCCACGGATCGCACCAAGGCCAGCCCGATTTTCGGTTCCAGCCAGGGCGAAGGCTCGCTCACGCCGCAGGACCGGATCATCGCTACCCTGGTGGAGCGCGGGGCGCGGGAGTTTGTCAGCCGGTTGATGCCCTGCCGCATCGACGTTGAGGTCGAGGTGGAATCCAGCGGCAACTCCAACTGTCGCGAAGGCGTCAAACTGCTGCGCGCTGAAGCGTTCGAGGCGGCCCTGGCGCGTTTCGAAAGCGCCTTGCACGATGACCCCAACGACCATCGCGCGGCCTTTGCCGCCGGCGTGGCGTGCGAAGCACTAGGCCGGGCGTCGGGCGCGCTCACCTTCTATCAGCGCGCCTGCGCCGGACAGGATAACGCCGCGTACCGCGATGCTCGGGATCGCATGAAGACCTACGGCGAGCGCATGCGGAAGTAGCTCGCTACGGATCGATCCTCCCGCAATTCGTTCACCGAACCCGAGCCACCGGCTTCAGCCGGTGGACAAGACCCTGCGCCCTCGTGGTGAACCACAACCCTCCCCATGAATGCGTTGGCTCTGGGGCCGAGGTTGATTCAGCGGTTCAGGGCGTGCCGCCTGGATGCGGTAGCTCGGGGAACGACGCGCCGCCCGTTGTGGCGCCGGCGTACGACCCGCCGCGCTTGCGGTACTCTCCGTACGGCGTTGAAATGCCCCGCGAATCGTATGTCGGACTTCATCCGCCAATCCATCAAGGACGGTGTCGCAACCGTCACCCTGGCCCGGTCGGAGCTGCATAACGCCTTCAACGAGGTGATGATTGCCGAGATTACCGCGGCTTTCGCTGAACTGGCCCGCGCCGACCAGGTCCGCGTCGTGGTGCTTGCCGGCGAGGGTAAGTCCTTCTCGGCCGGCGGCGACGTCAACTGGATGAGGAAGACCGTCGCCTATACCGTTGAGGAGAACCTCGCTGACGCGGATGCCATGGCGCGGATGCTGCGGACGATCCGCGAATGCCCGAAGCCGACGATCGCCCGCGTCCACGGGGCGGCCTACGGCGGCGGCGTGGGGCTGACGGCGGCGTGCGACTTGGCGGCGGCCCTGGAGTCGGCGGTCTTCTGCCTGAGCGAGGTGCGCCTGGGCATCGTACCCGCTGTGATCTCGCCTTATGTGCTGGAGAAGATCGGGCCGGGGCAGATGCGGCGTTACGCGCTGACGGCCGAGCGGTTCTCAGGGGCAACGGCACGGCAGATTGGATTGGTGCACGAGACCTTCGCGGCCGAGGCCGACATGGACCGCTGGATTGCCGATACGGCAAGCGCGTTGATGGCCAACGGCCCGGCGGCGCTGGCGGCCGCCAAGGAAGTCATCACCGAGGTCAGCGGGCTGCCCTGGGATCAGGTGCAGGCGCAAACGACGCAGCGGATCGCGCGGCTGCGTGTGTCGCCGGAGGGCCAGGAGGGCTTGAAGGCCTTCCTGGAGAAGCGTCCGCCGAACTGGGCGCGCGGGCGAGGGTGAACCGCGTCCGTTGACCGCCCGCGGCCTCCGTCGCACGGCCATCCGCGGGCTCTGTCGCAGCGACGCTCGAACACGTAGCGAAGTGATGTCGCTGCTGCTCAGTTAGCAGCCCGTGGCGAGAAGCGGCGTGTGCGATGTAGCGCGGGCATGCTGCCCGTGAAGCCATGGGCTGGAAGCCCATGCCGCGAGTTCTGCCACAGGCTGCAGGCGGCGGGACACGCCGCGGCCGCTTCGCGCCACTCGCCGCGTTCGTGCCGCCACCCCCACACTCGGCCCCTCGCGGCCACGGGTTCCCCGGTCCCCCTTTTCCCGCCTCCCCCGTTGTCGCATCGCCGGATGGCTGCCGATGCCGGATGGCGGCAGGACATTTTCCGCCTCCCGTAACGGCGTCCCCGCTTGCCCGGCCCGGCGTAGCGCATATCATGGGTGGCCGTCGGACCGGACGTGGGGCCGTGCGGAAGCGCCGTCCCGTCCTGAACCGAGCGCGCGTGCGCCGCTAGCTCAATTGGATAGAGCATCGGTCTACGGAACCGAAGGTTGCTGGTTCGAATCCAGCGCGGCGTAGTGGCTTTCGCGGCCCCGAAAACACGGTTTTCCCCTTGTTTTGCAGGCCTTTTCGGTGTGACAGGTCAGCGTCACCGGTGGTGACATTCGATGACACTGGGACCCTGTGAAAGACGTTTTTTTGGCACGTATTTGGCACACTCATTTCCGCGCCGTTCGTGCCCGTCGCAACCGCCCGCTCGGCTTGTCGTTCGTCCGCCCCGCCCGTCAGGTCCGGTAGGGCCGCCAGGGCCTCGGACAACTCCCCCCGGGCCGTGTGCGTGTAGCGGTCCATCGTCAGTGTGATCGTCGAATGCCGGGCAAGCCGCTGGGCGACCCGGGGATGCACTCCACCGCGGGCCAGGTTCGTGATGAAACTGTGCCGCAAGCCGTGGAAGTCCAGCACGCGGCCGGCATCATCCCGGTACGCGAGGAAGCCGCTTTTCCAACGTTCGCGCCGCTCCGCCCGGTCCTGCCTGGCCCGAATCCACCGCGCCCGGGCGGACCGCAGGTCGGCGCGGAACATCCGCGATACGGACCACTGTGCGGGCATCGTGGCGAACACCTGGTCCGAACGGTCCACTTTACCGCGCCCATCGCACCAGCGGGCCAGCAATTGCGCCGTAGCGGCCTTCAGCGGGTGCATCCCGGATTTCGGGGCGATTATGCGGCCCGGTGCAGGGGTCGAGAGGCCCAGAAGGTGTCCCAAGTGTTGTTGACGCGTTGGGCGATCAGGGCGCCCATGGCCACCGCACCGGGTTCGCTCCATTGTCGGCCGCTCACCAGTTGTTTGCAGGTGGATTCCATCAGGCCCGAGCCGATCGCGTACCCTTTCTGCCGGTACTCGACGTAGTCCGTGATCTCCAGCCGCGGCTCCAGATAACCGATGAGGGCGTCCAGCGCCTCCCCGGCGGGCGATGGTCCCTGCGCGACGCATCCACGGCGACGGCGACGCAAGTAGCGCAGCAAGCCGATCCCGCTCCACTCGGCCAGCAAGGCCTGACACCGCGCCACCCAACGCCGCGCCGCCCCCGCTTCGGGGTACAGCACGCGAGCTGCCTCCCAGATGTGTTCGCTCAGGTGGTACCAGTCCAGAATCCGCGTGGCCTCGGGAAAGTGGTTCTTGGCCACGGTGTCGCACCAGGTACCGCCGTCGCTGATGAAGATGACCTCGTCCGCCTGCAGCATCCCGCAACGCACGGCCAGATCCCACAAACTCAGCCCGAAACGGTCCGCATCCTCACGGCAGCACAACACCCGTTTGAACCACTGGCTGGTCCCTTCCTGCCAGAACACCGTCCCGCACTTCATCTCCTGATAGATCAGACGCCTTCGGCCGTTCTCCTCTTCCTGCCGATACCGCGTCGGATACATCGCCCCGTCGCAACTGATGTACACGCGCTTGGGCCGCGCGATCGGCGCTTCCGCCAGCACCTGCTCCTCACGAAGCACGCCGACGGGCAACGCCCCCAGGGCCTCCGCCGAGGCCGCCCGGTCTCGCTCCGCCGTTCCCCCGGCCGCCTGCATCAACCGATCCAGCACCGTGTCCGACAGCCGCACCTCGTGTTGATACCACAGCTCCTCCTGCAACGTCTCCAGGCTCATGTGCGTGCTCAAACGCAACGCTCGTCGGCTCAGGCTCGTCGTCGCTTCCTGCGGCGGAAGATCGAGCACCGCATCCAGCGGATACTCATAGGCCCCCGTCTCGCTGCAGCGGAACCGCGCCCGCCGCACCGTAACCGGACCGTTCAAGCCCATCAGCGTCCTCGATTGATAGCCTTTGTGACGCAGTTCGCCTCCCGCCTTCGAAAAAGGGGGCGCGGCGGAACCACCGCCTCAACGCTGGCCTGCAACGCCGCTCCGGCCACTTGCCGGGTTATCGCGTCGATCTTCTCCTCCATGTCCTCCAGCGTCCCCGAAACTTGCTCCACCTGCTCGCGAACCACCTGCCCGTTCACTTTCACCGTGATTTCCACCTCCATCGTCAACCTCCTTGCTTCGCCAAACTCGTCGTGCAACCGTGCCGACATCCGCCTACAGAGTAACGACTCATCCCCTCATCCCCTACCAAAAACTCGCCTCGTTCCCGCAATGCCTGTATTCAGCGTGGCGCGAAAAATTACACCGCGCCCCAGGGAAAGGGATGCACCC
>JACQXM010000008.1 GCA_016208685.1 Planctomycetota bacterium
GCATCTGCTGCCTCATCGGCGGCGGCTGCGCCGCGGCCTTCGATCCCACCTGCACCAACGCCGGCGGCACGTTCGTTCCCGACGGCGTGTGCACGGACGCGCAGCCCTGCTGCCTGCCCTCCCGGCAGTGCCAGATCCTTGACCCGCTCTGCTGCGCCGCCCAAAACGGTACAGTCCTGAATTCACCCGACCCCTGCGAAGGTGACGTAGACGACGACGGCACCGACGCCCTTTGCGGCGATGAATGCCCGAACGACCCCGCCAAGCTCACGCCCGGCGTCTGCGGCTGCGGCGTCAGCGACACCGCGGATGCCGACGGCGACGGCGTGCCCGATTGCACCGACCAGTGCCCCGGCGCCGACGACGCGATCTTCGCCCCCGGCTGCGCCGTGGCCATCCCGGCCGCGTCGCAGTGGGGGATCATGATCTTGGCTCTTGCCCTGGGCGTGGCCGCGAAGGTCCGCTTCGGCCGTGCACGCAACCGATCCCTGCGCTGATCGCACTGCCGGTGGGCACGAACCGGGCCCTACTTCCGCCGCGGGCTGCGGCGCGGGCCTCGAGTGGGGGGCGGCGCCTCCATGCCCGCCTCCCGGAGGATCTCTCTGGCCGTCCCCCACGTCAGCCAGCTCTCGCACCAGTAGACGAGATTCCGCCATTTGCCGTAGGGGGCGTAGATGCGCTCGATCTCGCGGTGTGTGGGCCGGCGCCCGCGGGTGTGCGTGGCGGCGACGTGGGCCACCGTGGCGCTGTCGATGGACAGCCGGTCGTGCCGTCCCAGGAAGCCCAGCAGGTAGTGAGCGCTGGAGGGGCCGATGCCGTGGATGCCGCGCAGCAGTGTCAGGAGTTCGTCACTGCTCACCGCCGGGTCGCGCGCCAGCGCCGTCCACCCCTCGGGGTCGATACGCCCGTCGCAAACCTCGCGGCAGAAGCGGAGGATGGAGTCGGCGCGGTATCCCGCGCGGCACACTTCGACGAGGTAGGTGCGTCCGGCGCGCAGGATCTCCCGCGGCGTGGGCCACGCGCTCAAGTTGCGGAAGTGCGGTACGACCGGCCCCAACTGGCACAGCCGGTTGATCATCTTCACCGCCTGGGTCCAGTTGACGTTGGTAGCGAAGAGCGCCTTGAGGATGTTCTCCGTCATGGACGCCGAGCGGAGGATCCTGCCGGCGCCGATGCGCGGCACCACGCGCAACGCAGGATGCGCGGCGCACAGCTCGTAGAACTCCGACAGATCGTGATCCAGCCCCAGCGTTACGCGCAGGTCGGCAACGACCCGGGCCGCGGCGTCCGGGTCGCCCTCAGCGCCCTCGATGGTCACGGCGATCTCGGAGCCGTCCCCGGTTGATTCGGCCTGGCGGACGGTGAGCCGGCCGGCGCGACCGTCAAACCGCTCCACGAGCTGCAAACACCGGCCACCCTCGCACCAGCCCATCGGCGCGCACTCGTGCCAGCCATGGGACAGCGCCGTTGCCTTCAATGAGAACGACGACGGGCCCCTCAGGGTAACAAACTGGTTCACCGCGACGGCTCCGCGCCGGCCTGGTGGGGCGATTTCCGCGCTCGCGGGGTTGCCGCAGCCCGCCGGCGGACGGCAGTAGTACGCCTAAGGCCCCCGGCCTTCAAGGACCCCGGGCCGGCGACGGTTCGAGGCGCCGACAACCGCCCGAAGGTACAGGGCTCGCCGGAGCGGTCTGTTCCCTAGTCCAGCCTGTGACGTGCGTGTGAGGTTATCGGTAACGTTCCACCAGGGCGTAGGTTGCGCTTCGCTTGCCTCCGGATTCCACATGGCCTACAATATATTGACGTTTTTGCTTGACGGTGCGCTATACGTGGAGTATGATGAAGTTCGCCCGCCGCATGGAAGGGCGACGACGCAGTGGTTTCGCAACTCGCCGCCCGGCGGCGGGCTGGTGTAGCTTCGGCAGCTTCGAGTCGCCATCAGCGGCGCAGGTCAGGGAGTCGGTTGTTAGGCATCAGGTCGGGTAAAGAAGCGAAGGCCACGGTTTGAGGTCGCCGGGTGGTCGGGCCGCCGCGTGGGTCGTGGTCGTTCGAACGAGATAGTCCGGTTTTGAAAGCCGGTGGAGGCGTTGGCGTACATGTCGGAAGCGTTGACGACAGAACGTGACGTACGTGTGGTTAAGGATGACACACAGGCGTCGGAGTTGGGGCTGTCGGAAAATGCGCTGCGTGTCCTTCGGGCGCGGTATTTGAAGAAGGACGAACACGGGCGTTACACGGAGTCGGCCACCGAGCTGTTTCGGCGGGTTGCTCGAGCGATTGCCGATGCCGAGCTGCTCTACGACTCCTCGGAGCGCAACCGCAGCGAGTGGGAGGATCGGTTCTTCACGTTGATGACCAGCCGGCGGTTTATGCCCAACAGCCCGACGCTGATGAACGCGGGCCGGGAGATGGGCATGCTCAGCGCGTGCTTCGTGCTGCCTGTCGGCGACAGCATCGACGAGATCTTCGACTCGATCAAACACACCGCCCTGATCCAGAAAGCCGGTGGAGGAACCGGCTTTGCTTTCGACGAGCTGCGCCCCACCGGCGACTATATCAGCAGCTCGGGCGGCACCACCAGCGGGCCCATCTCCTTCTGGCGGGCGTTCAGCGAAGCCACCAATGCCATCCAGCAGGGGGCGTTCCGCCGCGGCGCCAACATGGGGATGATGAACATCCACCATCCCGACATCCTCAAGTTCCTTCACGCCAAGGAAGACCTGACACAGTTCACGAACTACAACATTTCGGTCAAAGTCACCGACGAGTGGATGAACGCCTTCCTTGGCGAGCCCGACGGTCCGCACCTGGTGCGCAACCCGCGAACCGGGCGCACCTATGGACTGCCCAAGGACCTGGGCATCTGGGAGTATGGCATCCGCTCGCTGGTGGAGACCCGCGGCGACGGCACGCTGCCGCCCGGCGACTACTACACGCGGCGGGACATCTGGAACATCATCATTCGTAACGCCCACCGCACCGGCGAGCCGGGCGTGGTCTTCATCGACCGCGTCAACCAGCACAATCCCACGCCGCACGTGGGCTCCATCGAGGCGACCAACCCCTGCGGCGAGCAGCCCCTGCTGCCCTACGAAGCCTGCAACCTGGGGAGCGTCAACCTGGCGGAGTTCGTTCGCGTGGGGCGCGACGGCGCCCCCTGGGTCGACTGGGACGATCTGCGGGCGGCGGTGCACGAGTCCACGCGCTTCCTGGATGACGTGATCGACGCCAACCGCTATCCGCTGGAAGAGATCGACGCCATCTGCAAGCGCAACCGCAAGATCGGCCTGGGCGTCATGGGCTTCGCGGACGCACTCTACAAACTGGGCGTGCCCTACAACAGCGACGAGGGCGTGGCCTGGGGCGAGCGGTTCATGAAGTTCGTCAACGATGAATCGCACAACTACAGCGAGAAACTGGCGCGCGAGCGGGGCTGCTTCCCCAACTGGACGGGCAGCATCTACGACACCAAGTTCCACCGGCCCATGCGCAACGCCACGTGCAGCACCGTAGCCCCCACCGGCACCATCAGCATCATTGCCGGCTGCTCCGGGGGCATCGAGCCCATGTACAGCCTCGCCTTCTTCCGCAACGTGCTCCGCGGCCAGGACGAGGGCAAGGCCCCCATGGTGGAAATCAACCCGATCTTTGAGCAGGCAGCCAGGGATCGCGGCTTCTTAAGCGAGGGACTGATGGAGCGGGTTGCCACGGACGGCACCCTCGCTAACGCTCCGGAAGTCCCCGATGACGTCAAGCGGCTGTTTGTGTGCGCCCATGACATCGCACCCGAATGGCACATGCGGATGCAGGCGGCGTTCCAGCGCCATTGCGACGCTTCCATCTCCAAGACCATCAACTTCCCGGAAACCGCAACGGTGGAGGACGTGGCCGCCATCTACCGCATGGCCTACGAACTCGACTGCAAGGGCGTGACCGTCTACCGCAACGGGTGCCGCAAGCACCAGCCCATGGCGCTCAAAAGCAGCGACGAGGCGCACGCCCGTTCCGCCGCCGGACGCGGCGCGGATGAGGGGGAGGTCGCCGCCCGACCCGCCCCTCCCGCGAAGCCCGAGTTCCGCGCCCTCGAGCCCGCCGAACTGCCCGAAATCATGAGCGGGGTACGGGTTCGCCAGCTCACGCCCTTCGGCAACATGCACATCAACATCACTGTCGATCCCAAGACCGGAAGGGAGATGGAAGTCTTCGCCCAGCTCGGCAAGGGCGGCGACCTGGCCAACAGCGATCTGGAAGCCATCTGCCGGCTCATCAGCCTCTGGCTGCGTTCGGGCGGAAGCCTGAACCACGTAGTCCGCCAGCTTCACTCCATCGGGTCGAGCCTTCAGGTGCAGACCAAGGAAGGCAAGATCATGAGCCTGGGCGATGGGTTGGCCCGTGCCCTGCGGCGGTACATGCGTGCCAAGGCCGATACCGGCCTCATGGCCCTGCTTACGGGCGAGAGCAGCGCGGACGCGGTCGCAAAAAAGGCCGCCCCGGCGGAGGCCGGCGGCCGTGCCAATGGATCGGGTAACGGCTCCCGCGGTAACGGGAACGGGGGCGGCCACGGCCGGAACGCTACCCCGGCGGCCGCCCAGGGTGCTGCCCAGCCAGACGCTGCGCCAGGCGCAAGGCTCTGGTCGCGGTTTGAGTCCGATCAAGTTCAGTGGCAACAGAAGCAATACAAGGTAGTTTGCCCAGATTGCCAGGGGCCGCTGCGTTTTGGGGAGGGATGCGTAACCTGCGACGCTTGCGGGTTCTCGAAGTGCTGACCGGCAATAATTGTCCGGTAAAAGGCCGTGTTTTTTGAAGACTTTGGGCTTGGCGCGCGTATAATAATTCGTTGACGAACAAAAGCCCGCTGGTAGATTGTGTCGATAGTAATGACCGGCCGGTGGTGGCGTCGGGAGCTCGATGATGAGTAACCACCACGGCGAAGTGGAATCATAAGAGGGAACGGCCGATCGGCTGATACGCGAAGTACCTGGCTTCTTTCCCCTCCGGAAAGCACCGTTTCGCCTTAGGGTGAGCGGTGCTTTCTTTTTAGGAACGCGCGATCGGGCGGTGCGGCGTGTAAGCCGTGGGGCGGAACGCTCAGATGAGTGCGCGGACGTCGACGCCCAGCGCTTTGGCGAGTCGGCGCAGCGTCGCAAGCGACGATCGGTCCGGGTCGCGCTCGATGCGTGACACCTGCGATTGCGGAATATGCAGGCGCCGAGCGACTTCCTTCTGCGTCAGTCCCCGGGCAACTCGCGCGCGCTTCAGACGCGAGCCCGCGAGACGCAGCGCTGACACGTCGGTGTCGATCCACGGGCTCGCGGGATCGTCGGTAGCCGCCATGGCGCGCAGCACGCGCTCAGCGGTCAACAACTCCTCGAAGCGCTCGGCGGGAACCAGAACGAACGTTCGTGCGCCTGTCGCCCGAACCGACGTCGATTTCCCGGCGAATGCAGGGCGCGGGTTCTTGCGCGCCGCGGGACGACAATTGCCGGTGATCCGCTTGCGGCGTTCCATTCCTGGCTGGTCCTTCCCGATTGCGTGGGGTTTGTCTGGTGGCTCCCACACAAGCATAGTCAGGGACGTACGGCACCGTCCATCCGTGCAGACACAAGTCACGAACGCCGTGGGCGCGCGCCGGACCGGCTGACGCGGGGCGTCGTCGCGCTACGCGTGTAACGGCGGCGGGGCCAAGGGCGGCGGGGCGTGGCCGAGCCGCTCTACTGTAAGCCGCGGGCTGCCGCTCCGCGGGTGCCACTCACCGGCCGGCTGCCACCCGAGAGGGACACGGACTCGGTAAACCCGGCGCGCCGGATGGCCGATTGGTGCAACCGGGCGGGTCGGGTATACTGTCGCCGCCAGCGGGCAGGCTTGGATCCACGCGCCGCGGGGCATCGACGAACGACACCGGGAAGGCGGGGTTCAACCGGCTCGGCAACCAGAGGCAGACGATCTTTCAGGAAGGCGCTTCATGAGCACGCAGATGATGACCAACGTCGAAGAGATGACCGGAAAGCAGCACATCGAGCTGGTGGAGCACTACGCGGCGCACAACTACCACCCCTTGCCGGTGGTCATCGCCCGCGCCGAGGGCGTGTGGGTCGAGGACGTCGAGGGCAAGCGATACATGGACATGCTCGCCGCGTACTCCGCGGTGAACTTCGGCCACTGTCACCCGGAACTGATTGAGGCGGCGCGGGAGCAGCTCGACAAGGTGACCTTGACCTCACGCGCCTTTCACAACGACCAACTCGGCCCGCTGTGCAAGGAGCTCGCAGAGCTGTGCGAGATGGAGGCCGTCCTGCCCATGAACACCGGGGCCGAGGGCGTCGAGACCGCAGTTAAGACGGCCCGCAAGTGGGGCTACACCAAGAAGGGTGTACCCGCCAACCAGGCTAAGATCATCTGTTGTAGCGGCAACTTCCATGGCCGGACCACCACCATCGTCAGCTTCAGCACCGATCCGCAATGCCGCGACGGCTTCGGGCCCTTCACGCCCGGCTTCGAGATCATCCCGTATGGGGACCTCGACGCCCTGCGCAAAGCCATCGACGGTAACACCGTGGCGTTCCTCGTGGAGCCCATTCAGGGCGAGGCCGGCATCGTCGTTCCGCCCGCCGGCTTCCTGCGGCAGGCGCGGGAGTTGTGCCGAGACCGCAAGGTGCTCTTCATCGCCGACGAGATTCAGTCCGGCCTGGGCCGCTGCGGCGCCACCTTCTGCTGTGAGACGGAGAACGTCAAACCCGACATGTATATCCTGGGCAAGGCCTTAGGCGGCGGCATCATGCCTATCTCTGCGGTGGTTTCCACGCGCGACATCCTCGGCGTGTTCAAACCCGGCGACCACGGCAGCACCTTCGGCGGCAACCCGCTGGCCTGTGCCATCGCGCGCCGCGTAGTGGCCATGCTGAAGACCGGCGAGCATCAGGCTCACACCCGTAAGATGGGCGAGTATCTTTTCGGCAAGCTCAGGGCGATCAAGACCGACAAGCTCAAGGAGATCCGCGGCCGGGGGTTGTGGGTGGGCCTCGAGTTCAAGACCTCGGCCGGTAAGGCCCGGCCCTACTGTGAACGCCTGATGCAGGAAGGGATGCTCTGCAAGGACACTCACGAACAGGTCATGCGCCTGGCACCGCCGCTGGTCATCACTAGGGATGAGATCGACTGGGCCGTGGAGCGGCTACAACGCGTGCTGGCGTAAGGCGCCGGGCGGCACCGCCCCACCTGCGCGTCTACTGCTTTTCGATCCGCTCCCGCCCGCCCAGGTAGGGGCGGAGCGGCACGGGAATCGTCACCGAGCCGTCGGCGTTCTGGCAGAGCTCCAGAATGGGGATGAGGATCCGCGGCGAGGCGATGACGGTGTTGTTGAGCGTGTGGCAGTAGTGCACGCGCTTGGCACCGTCGCGATAGCGCATCTTCAGCCGCCGCGCCTGGAACTCGTAGAAGCGCGACGCGGAATGGGTCTCGCCGTAGCCGTTGCGCGAGGGCATCCAGGTCTCGATGTCGAACTTCTGAACCTGCCCCATGCCCAGGTCACCGGTGCAGACGTTCACCACGCGGTAGGGCAGGCCCAGCGCCTGGAGCACGTCCTCGGCGTTCTGCACGATCTCGGCGTGGAACCGCTTGCTTTCCGCGGTGTCGTTGCGGCAGACGATCACCTGCTCCACCTTGTCGAACAGGTGGATGCGGTAGAGCCCGTAGGTGTCCTTGCCCGCCGCCCCCGCCTCGCGTCGGAAGCAGGTGCTTAAGGCACAGAACTTGATGGGCAGGTCCGCGTCGCGCAGGATCTCGTCGGAGTAGTAAGCGGTCAGCGGCACCTCAGCGGTCCCCACCAGCGACATGGCGTCGCGCTCGCACAGATACGCCTGGTCGCGTCCGCTGGGAAAGTACCCCGTGCCGTACATCACCTCTTCCTTCACCAGCACGGGGACGGTCATGGGCACGAAGCCGCGGGCGACCATCATGTCCTGCGCCAGGCGCAACACCGCCTGGTGGAGCAATGCGCCGTCGCCCTTAAGCAGGTAATTCCGCGAGCCCGCCAGCTTGACGCCGCGCTCCAGGTCGATGATGCCCAGCGCCGTGCCCAGCGCGACGTGGTCCTTGGGTTCGAACTCGAATCGGCGGACGTGCCCCACACGGCGCAGTTCGACGTTCTCCGTTTCGTCCTTGCCCACCGGAACTTCCGGGTCCGCGGGCTGGGGAACGGTGAGCATGAGCTGCTCGAACTCCGCGAGGATCGGCCCCTCGGATTCTTCAAGCTGCTTGATCTTCGGTTTGAGTTCGCCGAGCTCGGCCTGAACGCGGTCCGCCTCGGACTTGATGTCGGCGTCGGTTCGGCCCTCGGCAATCGCCCGCTTGTACCAGTCCGACCGCGGGTTGCGCAGCAGTCCCACGCGTTGGCCGTCCTCCTTGACGCGTTCGCGAAGCGCGTCGAGCTGCAACTGGAGTTCGCGCCGCTGGCGGTCGACCTCGACGAGGCGGTCGACATCGCAGGCGATCCGCTTGTCCGTCGCCGCCCGTTTGACGAGGTCCACGTTCTCACGAACGAACTTCATGTCCAGCATACATGACCCCAATCCCACCGGTCCGGCGCCCCGGGGGCAGCGTATTTCGTGCACCGGGCCACCAGTGTCAAGGACGAGGGGCCCCACTCCAGCGCCTGCGCCGTTCCCGCTGTCGTTCGGCGAGTAGATCGCTCCCATACATTCATCGAGGGCGAGGAGCCCTCTGCGGGCACGCGCCAGGCCGCCCGCTCCGTGCCCGCAACGTCGAAGCCTGTTGGCCCTCGGGCGCGCGGACGGGCGTTGCTGCGCCGCGGGGAGCCGAAGGGGCGGGCGACGGGATATGGAAACTGAAAAGCGAATCCTAGCAAGCGGTCGCTCATATCAGGATACCGTCGCGGCGTTTGCTACAATCTGTGGAGAGAGAATGCGTAGAAATACGTAGTAGTAGAAATTTTTATCTTGACACGCGAGAATAAACTACGTAGCGTACTTGGCACGTTCGTTTCAGGTTTCTTCAGATCAACGAAAGGAGTGCAGATCCGCAATGCCCGCACCGAAAGAGTTCCTGGCGAGTGTTGTCACCGATTTTCCCGCCGCCGCGGCGTTGAAGTCGCGGGCGGCCACCTTGGACCGTGAACTGGGACGCAAGGCGCTCATGGACCGCCTGGTGGGGGCCGGATTCCGTCCTGTGGCGACGGGGAAGGACGCGTACTTCGGCGTCACGAACAAGTACACGGCCAACAACGGGAAGAAGGTCACGGTGGAATGCGTGATGCAGTCCTACCGCAAGACCGGTTCACGGGACGCCGCCGCCGTGGGGACGGTGACGGTCAAAGCCGACCAGGAGACGGAGACCTACCGCTTCAGCCTGGTCGCGCCTGACGGCGACTTTGATCGGATGGTCGAGCACACGGTGGACAAGAACAACAAGGTCCGACCGGCCCATAGCTGGTTTTCCTGCATCAAAAACTGTTTCAAGAAGAAATGCGTGGGGGCCTGCCTGACGGCGTTGACAACGTGCTCGGGCACCGTGGCGGCCTATTTCTGGTGCGTGGTCGCCCGGTGTGGCGGGTGCGGGCTGGGTTGCCTGGGCTGCTGCGCCTGCGATTGTCGCTGGTGGTGCAAGTGGGCCATCGGATGTTGCGACCGATAGGGTCGTACTTCCCCGTTCGCGCGGGGCGAGTCGCCCGCCCGATCCCCGGCGCCGTAGGCCTGCGGTGGTAGGCCTGCGCCTTCCGGGCACTGATCGGCACGAGCCCCGGCCGGCGCCGTGCGGGGTCCCAGCGTGACGACAAAGCCGCGAGGGCTGCATGATCGTCTGGTTCGCTGTCGCCGCATTTGCGACCTGGCGTGTCACGCACCTGGTCGCGCGGGAAGCCGGTCCTTGGGACGTGCTGCTGCGCCTGCGCGAGGGACTCGGTCGGACATTCTGGGGCGAGCTGATGGACTGCTTCAAGTGCCTCAGCGTCTGGGTGGCGGCGCCGTTCGCGGTGTTCGTCGGCGGGTTCAGCGCCGGGACTTTCGTCATCTGGCTCGGCCTTTCCGGGGCCGCCATTCTGCTCGAGGACGCAGTGCACAAACCTGCGCTGCTGGAGGAGGTTGTCGACGATGAGTTGCTGCGGTCGAGGTCGGCGGGACTATCAGGCGGCGGTGGCGGCGGAGACGACTACGCGCCGTCGGACGGTGCGCATCGAGTTCCTGGGGACCAGGCGCGTGGTGCTGTTTTCCACCGGGACCCTGCGTAGCTACTCCTTCTCCACGGATCCGGACGAGCGAGTGCAATCCGTTGACGCCGTGGACGCGCCGCTTTTTCTTTCGCGGCGGAATTTTCGCCGTGTCACCGCCGGCGCCTGACGAGGTGCGCTTCCCGCACGCAGCGGGCGGCGCGCGACGTTCCAGGACGGGGCCCGACGGTTCCGGCGGGAACACATACACCCATACAGAACCGCGAGCGCCGACGAGCGGGTTTGACCGGCCACTCCATTCTGTCGCGGTTCTGATCTACTCCCGATGGGTTGTCGACCGATCCCTGCTTGGCGAACACGCTGCAGCAGGATCGGCGATGGCGACCATGCAGCCCCGGACGACGCCCGCATGAATTGTCACGCACCATTCTCGGACCCTGTGTAGCGCGAACAGCGCAGAACCGCTCCCCCGCTTCTGCTATACTGCGGGGAATTCCGGGTATAGCCGCCGGAGAGGGAGGAGCATTCATGCGGTCCATGAGAGCTGCGCTCGTTTGCTGCGCGTCGTTTGCCGCGATCTCGTTTGCGCTGGGAGCCGTCCCACCCCAGGTCGCCGGTCAGCCGCCCCGCCCCGTTCTGCGTGGAGTTCCGGCGGGCGACGGGCACGACTGTCTGACCTACGCCCAGCGCGCGTCCATCGAGCAACGGATTACCGAGAACCGCAAGCGCATCGGCATTTCGCTGCTGCGGACCGCCAAATCCGCCGCCGCGCCGGACGATGAGCTGCTTTACCCCTTCTACCCCATGGGGGGCACGGTGGACGAGGACATCCTGCACGTCAACTTCGTCGATCTCGATCCGGCCTCTCCCGAGGTGCAGGACTTCCATTGCACGGGTTTCACCTACGACGGGCACCGGGGCATCGACACGCCGCTGCGCAGCTTCGCGGAGCAGTTGATCGGCGTGCCGGTGTACGCCGTGCTCGACGGCATCGTGATTGAAGCCCACGACGGCGAGCCGGACATGAACACCATTCCCCAGGGACAATTCCCGAACTTCGTGGCCATCGATCACGGGCTGGGACGCGACGTGTACTACATCCACCTGCGCAACGGCAGCGTTTCCGTCGCCGTGGGGGACATCGTGAACGCCGGGGAACAGATCGGACTGGCCGCCTCCAGCGGCAACAGCAGCGGCCCGCATTTGCACTTCGAGTCGCAGCACCTTGGCCAGGCGTTCGAGCCCTTTGCGGGTCCATGTCGCACGGGGGCGAGCGGTTGGGAGAATCAGCCCGCGTTTCACGACCAGACGTCCCTGTACGACATCGGGGTCACGAATGTCGATCTGTTTCAGGTCCAGGGTCTGCCGCACCCGCTGCCGGCGCACGGCCAGATCTCCAAAAGCGACTCGTACATCTACATCTGGATGCAGTTCGAGAACTTGTATGCAGACGCTACCTGGCGTTTCGCCTTCATCCGTCCGGACGGCAGCACCGCCTACGATAGCGGGAGTTTCCCCTTCGATTACGGCGTGACCTACCGCGCCGGTTGGGTCTTCTTCTATTGGTACCTGCCCGGTTTCGTGCCCGACATGCAGACGATCGGTGGGACCTGGCACGTGGACGTGTATTTCAGCGAGCAACTCATGGCACACGCGCCGGTGGAAGTTGTGGACGTCGTCGATCCGGATTTCAACCGCTCACCGGAACCCATCGGTGTTCTCTTCGACCCGGCGGCGCCAACGGTCGAGGACGTGGTCTTCTGCCGTGTCCAGGGGCCGTCGCTGATTGACGATCGCGACTACGACGTGGTGCGGTTCCATTATGTCTGGGAGGTTAACGATCAGGTGGTGCGCGACGTGGTTTCCGCCGGGAGGGCGGACGCCTTGCGCCGCGAGCTCGCCCGCCCCGGCGACACCCTGCGTTGCACGGTGACGCCCTCGGACGGTCAGGTCGATGCGACGCCCGCCTCGGTGTCGGTAACCGTCGGCGGGCCCCCCGGGCTCGGTGATTTCGACATGGACGGCGACGTGGACCTGACCGACTACGCGCGGTTCCAGCGCGTGTTCCGCGGTCCGTGAACGGCGCCGCGTTGAGGCGAATCGCGGGTGGCGGCAAGTCGGTCCCCCCCGGCAGTCCCCATGCCGGGCCGTGGTATCGAGGTTCGTTAAAGGTGCGGGAGCCGCTCCCGCTCGGCGTCGCGGAAAGTTCGGAGAAAGCGGAACGAGAACCACCCGGATGCCGCGGCGAGCAACAGGCAACTGACGATGACAAACGCCTGGAAGACCGGCCCCGGTATGCCCAGCGCCACGGCGGCGTCGAACGGCTCGCGCACGTAGCGCCCGAGAACGACGAACCGTCGCAGCCCGAAGCTGGGCAACGTATAGGTCAACAAATCGACCCACCACACCGAAAGCGCCAGCAGCGCAAGTTGAACCCGGTGCGGCCAGCGCCGTACGGCAAGCAGCACGGTAGCTACGGCGGCCGCCACCCACGTGCTCATCGACCCCGCAAGGGCGACGAGGGCCTCGGTTCGCGCGCCCTCCAGCCCGGTCACTTCGCACTGACCGAAGAACCCCTCGGCGCCGACCCAGGCGGGGGACGGGTACACGCGCACCCCGAGGACGTCGACCCACTGGATTCGCCCGCCCGCCAGCAGTCCCGTAAGCCCGTGGCCGATCAGCTCGTGGCAGGCCGTGCCGAGTACCAGGCAGGCGGTCGCAAGCACTGCCGGACGCCAGAGCAACGAACATCGATTCGGACGATGGGTCGCGGCCATGTTCAAATGGGCTCCACTCCTGATCGTCGCGCGGCCTCGGGCGTCCGGCTCCCTTCGCGCCTCCTGCCGACGCCGCGGGCGTCCCGGACCGGATCAGCGTAGCCTCGTCCGCGGCAAGAATGAAGGTGCGCATCGCAGCGGGGCGGTCCACCGCTCGACACTCCGAACCGCAGCGCGTTGGGTGCGTTTCCCCGCCCCACGGAGAGAGGGCAGCCGGAACGTGGGCGCCGCTCTTGGCGAACCGGTGGTGGGCCCAAGGCGCGAAGCCGAATGCCGCAGGACAGGTTGTAGCGGCGCCGATGGGCAGGTTCACAGCCCCTCGGTAAGTCGCGCCCGGGCACGGTTCAGCAGCGCGGCGGGGTACCCCACGCGCTCCAGCACCAAGAGTGCGTTGCGAGTCTGCGCCGGCCCGGGACGAAGGCGATAGTCGAAAACCATGGCATCCCCGTCGAGATCTTCGCGGAAGTGGACGTTCCGCGCCTGTACATCGTCCGCCAGCTCGGTAAGCCGCTGATCGTGCGTGGCGATCACGAACAGATGCGGCGACGCAATGAGGTGCTCCCCCACGGCGAGCGACGCGGCAACCTGCTCCTGGGAATTCGTGCCGCGGAACGGTTCGTCGATGAGCCCCAGGCACGTAACACCGTCGCCCGGCGGCGTGACCATGCGGTGCACGTGACGCACTTCCGCGAGGAAGTAGCTCTCGCTGTCCGCCAGACAGTCCGACACGCGCAGGTCGGTCATCAGGCGCAGCGGCGACCAGGACATGCTCCGCGCCGTGGCGATCGTGCCCACCTGGGCCAGCAGCACATTGACACCGATCATGCGGAGAAGCGTGCTCTTGCCGGCCATGTTGGAGCCGGTGACGATCCAGGTGCGCAGCGAGGGCGTAAGCTCCACGTCGTTGGGCACCGCACCGGCGGCGTTCAGCAACGGATGCACGCCGGCATCGATCCGCAAACAGGGCGTGGCGGCCGGTTGCGGATAGCACGCCCACGGCTGCTCCCATGCGAAGCTTGCCAGGGAGCACAGGGCGTCGAGCTCCGCCAGGGCTGCGATGGCGCCGAGCATCAGCTCACGGTGGGGAAGTACGACCCCGAGAATCGACGCCGCCAGATGCACATCCCAGAAGGCTGTCACGTTCAGCAGCGCGTGAACCATGCCCGCGGAGCCGGTCCACGCCACGCGCCGCTCCAGGCGAGGGAAGACCGCAGCGTCCGTCGCCACGCGGAATTGCGTCTTCAGCTCCCCGAGCGACTCGCCTTCCGGGAGCATGTGTACCGCGAGTTCCGTCGCATCCCGGCAGCCGCGCAACGCGGGCTGCAAGGCGCTCCAGGGTTCGAGCGCCGCGCGGAGCGTGCTCCGCATGCGGTACAGAACATAACCGTTCAGCGCGATCAGCAGCAGCCAGGCCGCGGCCCACCCGTATTGTCCTCTACCGGCCTGCACCAACGTCCAGAGCGAGAAGAAAAACGAAGCCACGCCCCACGCCCGTAGCGCCGTCACCCAACCCGGCGAGAGCAGTGGCACCGCCGTGCGCACGCCCGCGATCAGACCGTCGGTCTCCTTGTGCCACCGGCGAAGGGCCGCGCTGCCCGCCATCAGGCGCAGTCGTTGCTCAGGACCCTCGTCGAGCGGTCGAACCGCCTGCTGTCGCCGCTGGATCGCCACGGCATCGAGAGAAGGATGCTCCAGCATATCGCGCAGCCGCCGCGCGCCGGCGGAGACGGAAGTGCGGTTCAGCAGTCCGAAGAGGCTTGCGGACGGTCCGTAAAGATCGAGGTCGCCGCGTTCCTGTTCCGTCAGCTCGGCGACCGGGCCGTCGGCAAGCGGTGGATCGAACAGCGCTGCGGCGGTGGGCGGATCGGCGGGCCGGGCACTGCCGCGCACAACGTGCAGTCGTCCGCCGACCCGCGCCACGGCCTCGTCGATCATCAGCAGCAGGTCGTCCGCCAACCGGCGCCGCCTTCGCGTCGCCGTATGCCGGAGTACACAGATGCCGAAACAGACCAGGCAGAGGATCGCCAGGACAACCGCGCGCGGCCGTGAGTCCCACGACACCCACCCAAGGACGCACGCCGAGACGAACGCCAGCAACCTCCCCCACGACCAGGCGATCTCGCTACGGAGCAGAGTCCAGCGCTCGCCGGCCGACTCCCTTCGGAAGGCGCGGAGCCACTGGGATTTGTCGTCGTCGGCGCCCGGCATGGGCGCAGGATACGCAAAGGGCTCGGCAAACAACACCGGGCCGCGGGGTTCGGGCCTGTTCGCGCATGTCGCCCCAGTCGGCGGCTCCGTAAACCCCTCTCCGTACCCTTGGCAAACGGCGCCGAGTTCCGCAATAGTCCTATAATAGACGGCTTTCCATGGACGTCTGGGCGTCATACAGCGAGCGGCCGAGGATGCCGCTGCGTGCGGGGGCGCTCTGGTATGGGGATTGCTAGCTTACCGCCGACGATCCGCGCGCCGCTACCGGCCGTCGGGCAGCCGGCCTGTTTGCGGCGCTCCATGACGGACGGCGACCACGGCTAGGTTAAGAGGATGTACATGTTTACAGTCCAAGAGGCACAGTGGTTGACTCCCAAAGTCCGGCGCCTGTTGGTTCGGGCCCCGCGCGTGGCGAGGAGCCACCGTCCCGGGCATTTCGTCATCGTTCGCGTTCACGAGGGGGGGGAGCGCATCCCGTTGACCATCGCCAACTCGGACAACGAGGCGGGCACGATCACGCTCATCATCCAGGTGGTCGGGGCTACTACGGAGAAACTGTGCGCTCTGGATGCCGGCGAGTCCATCGCCAACGTGGTGGGCCCGCTGGGTCGACCGACGGAGATTGAGAATTTCGGTCACGCCGTGCTGGTGGGCGGAGGCGTGGGGACGGCGGTGATCTATCCCCAGGCGGGCGCTCTGCGCGCGGCCGGCAACCGGGTGACCGCCATCATCGGCGGGCGCTCGCGCGAATACGTGATCCTCGAAGCCGAGCTCGGCGCGCATTGCGACGAGGTCTTCCCCTGCACCGACGACGGCAGTTACGGCTACCACGGCTTCGTCACCGCCAGGCTCAAGGAACTAATCGAAGAGCGGCGCGACGTCGGCGCGGTGCTGACCGCCGGGCCGGTGCCCATGATGCGGGCCCTGGCCGGCGTTACCCGTCCGTTTGGGATCAAGACCATCGCCTCGCTGAACCCCGTCATGGTGGACGGCACGGGGATGTGCGGCGGTTGTCGCGTCACCGTTGACGGGAAGATGAAGTTCGCTTGCGTCGACGGACCGGAGTTCGACGCCCACACCGTGGACTTCGCGGAGTTGACCGACCGCTTGTCGACTTACCGCGACCAGGAGGCGTTGGCGTGGAACCGGCTGCACGAGTTCACGGAGGCCGGGGCGGCGGCGCGCTGCAAGATGCGCGAACTGGAGGAGGCCGCGACGGGTGGCCGACCGCTTTAGCGGTGGTCGAGCCGAGCGCTGCGCGAATGAAGAATGGTGAATGCGGAATGCGGAAACAGAGCCGCGAGCTTCAGCTCGCGCCGCCCCGTTAAGGTTGCTCATTGACCGGCTGGAAAGCCGGTCCCACAGCGCCGGAGCCGGTCCTAGAGGACGGGTGGGAAAGTTCACTAAGGAGATGAAATGGCGGCGTTGAAGCCTTCGGAACGGATGAAGATCCCGCGGCAGCCGATGCCGGAGCAGGAGCCGGCGCAGCGGGCCGCTAACTTTCAGGAGGTCAACTGCGGCTACAGCGCCGAAGCCGCCTCCACGGAAGCCTGTCGCTGCCTGCAATGCAAAGACGCCAAGTGCGTCGGCGGCTGCCCGGTGAACATCGACATCCCCGGCTTCGTGGACGCACTGGCCGACGGCGACCTCTCCCGCGCCGCCGACATCCTCTTCGCCGATAACGTGCTGCCCGGCATCACGGGTCGGGTATGCCCGCAGGAGACGCAATGCGAGGCGGTCTGTGTCCGCGCCAAGAAGGGAACGCCGGTGGGCATCGGTTACATGGAGCGCTTCGTGGCGGACTGGGCGCGCCAGCACCGCAAGGACCTGTTCGAACCGCCGACGCCCACAGGCTTTCGCGTGGCGGTCGTGGGTTCCGGACCCGGCGGCCTCACGTGTGCCGGCGAGCTGGCCAAGCGCGGCCACGCGGTCACGGTGTTCGAGGCCCTGCACATCCCCGGCGGGGTGCTGGTGTACGGTATTCCCGAGTTCCGCCTGCCGAAGGCGATCGTTCACGCCGAGGTCGAGACGCTGCGCCGTCGCGGCGTGGAGATCGTCACCGACGTGGTGATCGGGCAAACCTACACCATCCACGAGTTGATGAAGGGCGAGGGCTACCACGCGGTGTTTGTCGCCAACGGCGCGGGGTTACCGGTGTTCCAGGGCATCCCCGGAGAGAACCTCAAGGGTGTCTACTCCGCGAACGAGTTTCTCACCCGCGTGAACCTGATGGGCGCTTACCGCTTCGGGGAAACCGATACTCCGGTCATTAAGGCCAGTCAGATCGTGGTGGTCGGCGGCGGAAACACCGCGATGGATTCCGTGCGCACGGCGCGGCGGCTGGGGGCCTCGCCCGCCACCCTAGTCTACCGCCGCTCGCGGGAGGAGATGCCGGCCCGGGTCGAAGAAGTCAAACACGCGGAAGAGGAAGGCGTGGTGTTCCGCATGTTGTGCAATCCGCTCGAGGTTCTGGGCGACGACAAGGGCTGGGTGAGCGGCGTGCGCTGCATCCGCATGGAACTGGGCGACCCGGACGCCTCCGGCCGGCGCCGGCCCGTGCCGATTCCGGGGAGCGAGTTCGAGATTCCCTGCCAGGTTTTCATCGAGGCCATCGGCACCAAGGCCAACCCCCTGCTCACACAAACCACACCCGGTTTGCAGACCAACAAGTGGGGCAACATCGTGGTGGACGATAACAACATGACCAGCATTCCCGGCGTGTTTGCGGGGGGGGACATCGTGCGCGGCGGCGCCACGGTGATCCTGGCGATGGGCGACGGCAAGCACGCGGCCGCCGCCATCCATCAGTATCTGACGACCGGATGCTCCGGCAACGGACGCGCGAAACTCAACGCCGTACCGTAGAACGCGCCCGGCGCCCGTCCACGGCGCGGATTTGAGCCGGTCACCAGCGGACTTCGCGGCGCGCCTCCCTTCCCCCCCCGCTTACGGTCATGCGGGCGCGCCGGCGGCCGGCGGAGAACGCCCAGGTGGGCAGCGACACGCATTACGATCTGATCGTCGTCGGTACCAGCTTCGCCGGGACGTTCTTTTTGCATAAATACCTCGAGCGCTTTGCCCAGCGCCAGCCGCGGATTCTCGTGCTCGAGCGCGGGTCGAACCAAACGCTGGAGTGGCGCCTGGAGACCGGCAAGGCCGGGGATGTGCCGGAATCCGAGACCTTTGCCAATCGCACGCCGGAGCGCAAGCACTGGTCGGCGCACGTTACCTTCGGCGGCAACTCCAACGTGTGGTGGGCCTGCGCTCCGCGCTTCATGCCCAACGACTTCCGCATGCAGACCCTCTACGGCGTGGGGACTGATTGGCCGATCAGCTATGAGCAGCTCGATCCCTACTACGAACAGGCCGAGGAGCTGATGAGCGTTTCCGGTGGCTCGCCAACGCCGTACCCGCGCCGAAAACCCTATCCCCTGCCGCCCCACTTGCTCGGCGAGGCGGAGGAAGCGCTCGCCCGCGCCTATCCGGGCGAATTCATTCCCCTGCCTTCGGCGCGCTGGAGTCTGCCCCTGACCAACCCCGCGCGGGCGCAGTGCTGCGCCTCGGGCGTCTGCACGTTCTGTCCCATCGACGCCAAATTCACCATCCTCAACAGCATGGCCGACCTGTATCGCCGCCCGGGGGTGGAACTGCGGCTGGGCTGCCCGGCCCTGGCCGTCGAAACCCGCGGCAACATGGCGACCGGCGTCACCTGGCTGGACCAGGCGGGGGGTACGCGGCATACCAGCCGCGCCGACATTGTCGTGCTCGGCGCCAACCCCATCATCAACGCCTTCCTGCTCATGCGCTCGGGGCTTGCCCACCCGCGGCTCGGCAAACGGCTGTGCGACCAGCGGAGCACGTTCGTCTCCGTGAAGCTCGCCGGGTTAACGTCCTTCGGCGGCAGCACCAGCCTGACGTCGCACGGGTACATGCTCTACGACGGAGCGTTCCGCAGTGAGCATGCCGGGTTTCTGCTTGAAATCGACAACATGCCGCGCTTCCGGGTGGAGCAGAACCGCTGGCGGGAAGTGCTGCATTTCAAGGCCATCGCCGAGGTACTTCCCAGCGAAAGCAGCTACGTGGGCATGGACAGTTCCGACCCCGCTAACGGCCCGAATCTGCCCGGTAGACCCTACACGCACTACGAGCAGGACGGTGATTACACGGAGCGAGCGTTCGCGGCGCTCCCGGCGCTGCTGGAGCGTGCCCTGGCTCCGCTGCCCGTGGAGGCCATCGAGATCCAGGGGCGTTCGCTGGGTGAGGGACACATGGCCGGCACCACCATGATGGGCAACGATCCGGCGAGCTCGGTGGTGGACAGGAATTTGGCGTGGCACGGCATCCCCAACCTGGTGCTTCCGGGGTCCGGCGTCTTTCCGACCATGCCGCCGGCGAATCCCACGCTCACGCTGGCGGCGCTGGCGCTGTGGGCGGCGGATCGAATCTGAAGGAGACGCAGGTGGCGGAAGCCACGCCCGATCGACCGCGGCACGGCCCGTCACGCCGGACGTTCGTATACGTCCTGTTCGCCGGAGCCGGCGCCAACCTCATCGCCGCCGGCACCCTCGACGACTATTGGACGGATCGGGGGCGCTTCGGCCGGCTCATCCTCGCCTGCCTGCGGCGTCGCCTGCACGGCCTGGGATTCTCGGAGCCCGATTATCAGCGTTTTGCGCGGGACAAGTGCCGGCGGCACACCATGGATGAGAAGGAATACCGCTTCAGCTTCGCCTGGCCGGTCTACGCGTGGACGACCCTGCTGGACCGGCGCCCCGAACTGGCGGCGCAGATCGAAAACTGGGAGGAGAAACTGATCACTGAATTCCTGCTCTCGACGGACTTTTTCGACAGCGCGCGCCGCGGCGCGCCGCGCTACATCGCGTATTACGACGCCGGCACGCATCCGTGTCGCAATCCGTTCGCCCGACTGAGGGATCCGCATGAACGCACAGCCTGACGCGGGCGGTTCGGCGGTCACTCGCCGCGATTTTTCCGGCGCCCTGCTGGGCGCGGCCTCCGCGGCTTACGCCGCCAGCCTGGCTTTGCCGGTGTGCCGCTACTTGGCCGCGGGCAGCGAGGCGGGCGGCCCCGAGGTTCGCCAGGTGGTGCTGCCGAAGGCCGCAGTGCAGGTGGCGCCGGGCTCGGTGTTGTATTTCACGCTGGGGCATGAACCGGGTCTGCTGATCCACCACTCTGACGACACCTGGTCCGCCTTCGGCGCCTACTGTTCGCACCTGCGGTGTACCGTCCTCTACCAACCGGAGAGCGACCGCTTCTTCTGCCCCTGTCACGAGGGCGTCTTCGATCCGCGCAGCGGACAGAACCTGGCGGGCCCTCCGGCGCACCCGCTGGAGCGCCTTGATGTCGCCGTCAACGGCGAGGACCTGCTCATTTCCCGCATCGGATAGGATCCCTGCATGCCCGGCCACGTCTTGCATTGGGTCGACGAACGTACCGGACTCGACCGGCTGCGTGCCGCCATGCGGCACAAGCTTGTTCCTGTCCACCGCCATTCACGCTGGTACTATTGCGGCGGTCTGGCACTGCTTTTCCTGCTCGTCCAGTTTCTCACCGGCATTCTGCTTACGGTTTACTATCGTCCCGGCCCGCAGGCGCACGCCTCCGTGCAGCGCATCGTCCAAGACATTCCCAGCGGGAGGTGGGTTCACTCCGTCCATGTGCTGGCGGCGGATGGGATGATCGCCTGCCTGCTGCTGCATCTGGCGTCTACGTTCTTTATGAGGGCTTACCGCCGCCCGCGCGAACTGACCTGGCTGTGCGGCCTGGCGCTGCTGGCGGTGACGCTGACTGCGGGCTTCAGCGGTTATCTTCTGCCCCTGAACGAGCGGTCGTACGCCGCCACGCAGGTCGGCCTTCGTCTGCTCGCCGAGGTGCCCGCCGCCGGCAGGCCGTTGGCCGATGCCTTGCTGGGCGGAGCGGAGATGTCGGAGGAAACCGTACACCGCTTTTTCGCACTGCACACACTGATCCTGCCAAACCTGATGATCCTGCTGGTGCTGGTGCATCTGGCGCTGGTACAGGCACACGGACTGTCCACGCCGCCCGGACAGGCGTCGCCGCCGGGCGGTCACGGGCGGTTCCTGGCGTATTGGCCGGATTTCGCCCGACGCGAAACGCTGGTGTGGGTGACGGCTCTATCTCTGCTGTTGGTCGCCGCCGCGTTCTACACGCCCGATCTCGGGGCGCCTGCCGATCCGCTCAAGCCCACGCCCCTGGGCATCCGGCCGGAAT
Organism: Planctomycetota bacterium; assembly: GCA_016208685.1. Classification (GTDB taxonomy): domain Bacteria; phylum Planctomycetota; class Phycisphaerae; order UBA1845; family UBA1845; genus JACQXM01. Next base: position 21,418 of record JACQXM010000008.1, read on the forward strand.
GGTACTTCATGCCCGCCTTCCAAATGCTGCGGCTCCTGGGGCGATGGCTTCCGGGGGCGGGTTCGGAAGTCGTGGGGATGGTTGCCTTCGGGATGGCGGCGCTCGGCGGCGTGCTGGTGCCGTTCCTCGACGGCGGGTCCGATCGTCCGCGGCGGGCGCGGATGATCCGGTGGCTGGGCGTGGCATTCCTCGCCGTCGCCACACTCCTCGCGGGATGGGGATACTTAAGTTCATTGGCGCAAGTGAACTGACACGTTGGCGCGGGTTGCCCGTCTCCCGGCGGCTCTTTGAACTTCCGTCGCCGCGGGGCTACAATCTTCTGAAGTCCGCTGTGAGGCTCGCCGCCTCCAGCCCCATCGTTCGCCCCGCGCCTAGGGGGGCCGAGTATGTACGCCAAGCAGCGTGAGGCCGTCGTGCAACACTGGCGCTCGATGATCCTGCGTGAAACGCGCGATCTGGGGTCGGTGGACCAGGTAGGCGCACGCGCCTTGAACGACCCCGACGTCCGCGACGATCCCCAGGTGGCCGCCCTCATCCGCGCCGCGCTGGCGGAACGCCGGGCGGAGCTTATGCAAACCCGGCGGGCGCGGGACGCCGCCACCGCCCGTCCCGCGCACCGAACGGACGCGCCGGGGACGACCGTACCGGCGTTGAGGACGGCGGTGGACAAGGTGCCGGGAGTGTTCGAGCGGCTGGCACAGAGTTTTCACGCCTGCGCGGAGCACGGAGACGAGTACGAGGCCCGAGCGGTCCTGGCGCGAATGCAGGCGCTCCAGCAGGAATACCCCGGCGCCATTCCCTCGGCACGCCTGGAGTCGTTCGAGCCGCAGCTTACGGCTCTACGCGAACGCCTCCAACGTCTTAAGGAGCGCGTGGCCACGCTCACGCAACATGCCGTCGCCGCTTCGCGTGATGGCGACGAGGAGGGCGCGGCGCGCGCCCTTCGGCGGCTGGCTTCCATCCATGCCGCGCACCCCCGGCTGCTTGACGACGCGCGACTGGAGGCCGTCCGCTCCGAAGTGATCCACGCCGCGGAACACCATGAGCATCGCGTGGCCGCGGCAAAACTCATGGAGCGCGAGCGGGCAGTGGCCGCGGAGATCAAGGCGCTGGGCGCGGTGGTGCGCGAGTTTCATCAGGCGGCGCGCTCCCTGCCACACCACAGCGACGGCTACCGCCGCGCGGAGGCAGTCTACCACCGCGCACTTCTGGAGGTTCGCGCCCACGATCGCGAATGGTTCGCCGGCGTCATTCTGGAACTCGCCGATCTCCTGGCGGGATGGGGCCACCCCCCGCCCGCCGTCGAGGACCAGGTCGACCACTTCCTCGAGAGCATCCGCTCCAGCCTGGATCGCATCCGCACCGAGGTCCGTGAGATCGAGGCCGAGGTTGGTGGGAGCTGAGGCCTCAGCGCGCGCGGTCCGGTTCGCCTGGCGGTACCGAGCTCGGCTTGACACTGCGACTCCGGGCACCGCCGCCACCGCCCGGGTGCATCGCGGCTCAGCGCCCGATCGGACGCCCGACGGCACGCACTATTGGCCAAAAGTGCCCGCGGCATGCTATGGTTGACCGGATGCTGGTCGATCGGGCTGAGGTTTATGTTCGTGGGGGAAAGGGAGGCGACGGGTGCGTGAGCTTCCGGCGCGAGAAGTTCATCCCCAAGGGCGGGCCGGACGGCGGCGCCGGCGGTGACGGCGGCAACGTCATCGCCGTGGCCACCCCCGGTGTGGATACGCTGCTGGATTTCAGCGGCCGGCACCATTGGATCGCGCGCAACGGACAGCCCGGCATGGGCAAGAACATGAGCGGCAAGATGGGCGAGGACCTCATGATGCCGCTGCCGCCGGGCACGCTCATTTACGACCGCGACACCAACCTGCTCATCAAGGACCTCGCGGAACCGCAGGAACGGGTGATCGTCGCCTTCGGCGGCAAGGGCGGAAGGGGCAACGTCGCGTTCGCCCGTCCCGCGCATCAAACACCGCGCGAGTTCGAGGCCGGCACACCGGGGCAGGAGCGCTGGCTGCGCCTGGAGCTTAAGCTCATCGCCGACGTGGGCATCGTGGGACTGCCGAACGCGGGCAAGAGCACGCTGCTGTCGCGCCTTTCCGCGGCACACCCCAAGATCGCGGACTACCCCTTTACGACCCTGCAACCGCAACTGGGCATTGCGGAGCTCTCCGATCATCGCCGGATCATCCTGGCGGACATCCCGGGGCTGATCCAGGGCGCCCATGAGGGCGCGGGATTGGGTGATGAGTTCCTGCGTCACATCGAGCGGACCCGGGTCATCCTGCACCTGGTGGCGGTCGCCGATCCCTACCTGGCCATGCCTGCGGAGCAGGCGTACCACGCCATCCGCGGCGAGCTGGCCAAATACAGTCCGGAGCTTGCGGCCAAGGAGGAGCTGGTAGCCGGAAACAAGGTGGATCTCACCGCCGGACCGGCCGCCGCGGAGGAGCTGGCGGCGGCGATCGGCAAGGACGTCTTGCCGATCAGTGCGGCGACCGGTAAAGGATTGGGCGCCTTGTCCGAGCGACTCTGGGTGATGGTCCGTAAGCCGGTAGTCGCGGCGCCCGAGGAGCCGGACCTGCCCGCGCCACCGCACCGGGTGATCCCATGATCCTGCGCCCGCCGCCATTCGACCCTGACGCACCGGTCGTCGTCATCGACATCGGGAACACCTCCACCCACCTGGCGACCTGGGTCGATGCTCGCGTCAAGACGCCACTGGCCGTTCCTCAGGAAGACCAAGGGGCGTTCGAGGCGCGGCTACTCGCCCATGTTCAGGCCTTGCCCGCGGGACGATCGCCCGCAGTGGTCATCGGTTCCGTCGCACCGCAAGTGCTGGAACGCGTCCGAACGTACCTCTTGGCCGCCCTATCGCTTGAGGCGCTGGTGGTGGGCGAGGCGATCCCACTGCCCATGGATGTGGACGTGGAGGACCGCCGCGCCATCGGCGTGGACCGCGTGTGCGCCGCCGCCGCGGCCTACGAGCGGCTGCAAACGGCGTGCACGGTCGTGGATTTCGGAACCGCGGTGACCGTCGATCTGGTGGACGATGCGGGGACGCTGCTGGGAGGAGCCATCCTGCCGGGGTTACTCTTGCAACTGCGATCCCTTCATGAACACACGGCGCAGCTACCCCTGGCGACGCCGGGGATTCCGGAGTTGCCCTATGGGCGCAACACCCTGGACGCCATGCGCGTGGGCGTGTGCCGCGGTCTGGCGGGCGCCGTGCGCGGCATCGTCGAGGGGTACGCCACGTCGCTGAAGCGCTGGCCTCAGGTCGTAGCCACGGGCGGCGACCTCAGCTTCCTGGCTCCACACTGCGACTTCCTCGACACGCTGGTGCAGGACCTTACCCTGAGCGGCATCGGGTTGGCGTACAACAAGTACCTGGCCGCCCACGGCGTATGAAGCCCGCCGCCGACAACTGGTGCGCCTTGCTGACGCCGCCCGGCGCGGCGGCCATCAGCGTGGTGCGCGTCTGCGGACCTGCTGCGGTCGACATCGTGGACGCCGTGTTTCGAATGGGGCACGGGCGCGGCCCGTTACGCGCGGCGCTGGCGAACGGCACGCTGCGCTACGGCGAAATCGTCGATGGCGAGGAGGTCGTCGACGATGTGCTGGTGAGCCTCGCCGGCGCTGGGTTGCCGGCTTCGTCCGTCGAGGCGGGCGCCGGGGAGGCGGAACCGCTTGCCGCCGCGGTTGACATCTGCACCCACGGAGGCGTTCGTGTCGTGGAGCGGGTCCTGGAGTTGCTCACGGGGCGCGGCGCGCCGCTCCGGGACGAACCCGCGGCCCAACTCGACGCGTGGCCCGCGGCGGATCGACTCCAGCGGGAACTGAACGCGAGCCTGATGCGCGTCACCACGCTGCGCGGGGTCCGCTTTCTGGCGTGGCAGCGACAGCACCTCGAACGGCATCTCCGCGGGCTGGCCGAGTCCGCCGGTCGTGACCCCGCACACGCGCGGCGCGAGATCGGCATCCTGCTTGACCGGTTCCCGCCGGCGCGGGTGCTCATCGAGGGTGGCCGGGTCGTGTTCACCGGACCGGTAAACAGCGGGAAGTCCACACTCTTTAACACGCTGTTGGGGCGGGCGGCCGCCGTGGTCTCTTCACGGGCGGGAACGACGCGCGACTGGGTTTCCGCCGAGGCGGAGATCGAGGGAGCTCCGCTGACCCTCGTGGATACCGCGGGGCATCATCTCGCTGCCGGGGCGCTGGAACAACTGGCCATCGACGCCGGGCGGCGGCAGGCCCTGGACGCGGATGTTCGCGTAGTCGTGTTCGACGGCGCTGCGGACCTGCCTCCGCACGCGGTGGAACTGCTCGCCGCTGGAGGCGCAGGCGGGAGGCTCGCGGTGGCGATTACCAAGTGCGACTTGGGCACGAAGTGGAAGGTCGAGCGGCTCCATCAAGCCGGCGTGAGTGCGTCGATCCCCATGGTGCGCGTTTCCAGCACTACCGGCGCCGGCCTCGCGGAACTCGCGGGCGTGCTCCTGGGGCGGCTGGGTCTGGGGGGCACCTGGAAGGATGACGCGCCGGCGCTTTTCACGGCTCGGCAGGCGGACGCGGTGCGGTCACTGTCCGACGAAGACGACGCCGCCGGGGCGGGAATCCGATCGCTTATCGTCGACGCGCTGCTTGGGGGCGCGGGCCGCGCGCGCTCCCCGAGGGAGCGATAATAGACTGCCTGGCAGCACTGTGATAGGCTTTTCCAGCGCCGAGTTGATCGCTGCCCGATTAGCGTGCAAAGCTAATCGCGGAGTTGAAGCGGGCCGATCAGGCTCCTACAGTTTAAGTTATGAGGCTCGTGTTGGGGGGTGTAGGCGGAGGCCCCTGATGACCGCTGCACCTGGAACGAACCGGCTCATGTCCATTACTGACGACTCGACGCTTGCCCGCCTGGTCATCGAACGAAAACTCTGCACCGCCAACGAGGTCGCCCTGGTACGGACGGAGCAGAAGGCGCTGACCGATAAGGGGCGGGGAATCCCCCTCCAGGAGTTGCTCATCCAGCGCGGTTACGTGACGCACTCGCAGATCGCCCGGCTGAACCTGGCCATGGACGAGGACTCCATGTACCGCCCGGCGCAGCAGATACCGGGCTTTCAGGTTCTTTCACGGCTGGGGCAGGGGGCGATGGCGGTGGTGTTCAAGGCTAAGCAGCTCAGCCTGGACCGCATCGTGGCCATCAAGGTACTACCGAAGCGGCTGAGTGAAAACCCCGAGTTCGTGGAGCGGTTCTACCGCGAGGGGAAGGCGGCGGCGCGGCTCAACCACCCCCACATCGTGCAGGCCTACGACGTTGGTGAATCCAGCGGCTACCACTACTTCGTCATGGAGTACATTGACGGGCAGACGGTGTATGACCTGCTGGGCGGCGACGGCCGCGTCGCCGAGTCGGAGGCCGCGCGCATCATCCTGCAGACGGCGCGGGCCCTGGAGCACGCGCACGCCCAGGGGCTCATCCATCGCGACGTCAAGCCCAAGAACATCATGCTCACCAAACAGGGGGTGGTGAAGCTCGCCGATATGGGTCTGGCGCGAGAAGTCAATGACTACGTCACCGCCACCGCCGAGGCGGGACGGGCCTACGGCACGCCCTATTACATCAGCCCGGAGCAGATTCGCGGCGATATCAACATCGACTACCGTGCCGACATCTACGCCCTGGGGGCCACGTTCTACCACATGGTGGCCGGGCGCGTGCCTTTCGACGGCACCACGCCCTCGGCGGTGATGCATAAGCACCTTAAGGAACCGCTGGTGCCCCCGGACCACATCAACCCCTCCCTCTCCTCCGGCGTGGGCGAAATCATCGAGGTGATGATGGCCAAGAACCCCGACGACCGTTACCCCGGCATGGCCGAGCTCATCAGCGATCTGGAGGCGGTGGGCCGCGGCGAGCCGCCCTTCCAGGCGCGGAAGCGCTACGATCAGTCGCTGCTGGAGTCGCTCGCCACGCGCGGCGAGGTCATCAAGGAGGCGGACCCGGCGCAGCAGGCGGCGGGGGAGACGCGCGGCATCTCCAGCCAGCTCGTGGTCATCCTCAGCGTGATGCTGGCGCTGTCCATCCTTTGCAACCTGCTGCTCTTCCTGGTTAAGTAATCGCCCTGCCGGCGTGGGAGCCGGCCGGCAGCGCCGCGATGCGCCGTTCGAAATTCGCCATCGCGGGACCTTTCCCGACCGCCCCAGGCGCGCGGCTGGGCTTGGATCGGCGAAGCGGCGCGGGGGCCGTCAGGTCAGTTCCACGTCCCAGTAGGCGGTGTCGAGGAACTGCTTCCAGGACGAGTAGCGATGGTCGGCGAGCTTGATGGTGACCACGGGGTTACGCCGGGGTTTGACCGGGGGACGGATCAGGTGCAGGCGCGCCTCCTCGGGCGTGCGGCCGCCCTTGCGCACGTTGCACTTCAGGCAGGCGCAGACGATGTTCTCCCAGGCGCTGCTGCCGCCCCGGGAGCGGGGGACGATGTGGTCCAGGCTGAGCTCGGAGGTGGCGAACCGCCGGCCGCAGTACTGGCAGGTGTTGTTGTCGCGGGCGAAGATGTTGCGGCGGTTGAATTTCACCTCGCGCTGCGGCACACGGGAGAAGTTCAGTACGCGAACGATCCGCGGTACGGCGATGTAGAAGCGCACGGTGCGGATCCAGTCGTGCCGGGCGGGTTCGAACTCGCGGCGGAAGGCGCTGAGCTCCGCCCAGTCGTCGAAGCTGTAGGAGACGTAGCGCCCGTCCTCGACGCTGACCACCTCGGCCACCGGCTGGTGGCGCTCGTCGCGCTTGAAGAGCAACATGAACGCCCGGCGCGCACTGACCACCCGCAGCGCCATGTAGTGGGCGTTGAGCAGAAGTACATTGCTGTCGAGCAAAGACCCGGAACTGGCGAAAGCTGCTGGGAAGACGCCACCTCCTCCGATATCTGCCCCCGCCGCGGTGTGGTCCGGGCGTGGGGCCGGCCGGCGGCAGCGCCGCACGGCACGCGCCGGCGCGAGCAAACCCTCCCGCTCATCCGACCCCGGCGATCCACGCCGCCCACGGATCAGATAAGCCACTTACCATTCTTGACACCGCATCGCGATGCCGCACGGAATTCTAGCGGGAAAGGTCGCGGGACTCAACCACCCCTTTTGCGCCCAAGCCCCCTGGGGACTTTGTCCGGATGATCGACGAGGGCCGCCGGGGCGCCGGGCGGCCGGCGCCGTCACGGTCCGGGACTTCTCAGCAGCCTGGTTTCCGGGAGCACCGGTTGACACCGGTCGTCAGGAACCGGCGACCGGTTGCCTTGGTTATCGCCCGCTCCAACAATTCGGCAATGAGCGAAACGCACGCGCTGCCGGTCTTCATGCCCGCGATTCCCCGCCAGCGGTGGGCTTGCCATTCCTGCGGGAACTGCTGCCGCACGCTCGTGGGCCACCTCTTCGAGGAGGAGCGCCGCCGCCTGGACGAGCAGGCATGGTCCGCAGAGCTGGGCGTCGAACCTTACGTACGCGCCGGCCGGCAGTGGGTGCTCAACAAACACCCCGACGGGGCCTGCGTGTTCCTCGACGAGAACAACCGCTGCCGCATCCACGCCCGATACGGCGAGGCCGCCAAACCTCTTGCCTGTCGCATCTTCCCGTTCCATGTCCGCCCGGTACACGGCGGCTGGCAGGCCTCGTTGCGTTTTGATTGTCCCAGTGTTGCCGCGTCCCAGGGCGAACCGCTCGCGCAGCACCACGCCTGGCTGGGGGAACTCGCGCGAACCCTGGACCACTTCGCGCCGGCCGCGGAGGTTACGCCCGACCTGCGCCGCGGACTGGCCGCCGCGCCGCGGGAGGTCGCCACCATCGTCAGGCTTCTCACTCGTCGACTCGAAGACCGAAGGGACTCGCTGCGGCACAGGATCCTGGCGGCGGCCCGCGCCACGGACCTTCTCCAGGGGGCGCAATTGGAAAACGTCCGTGGCCGGCGGTTCGGAGAGTTGGCGGCCCTGCTCCTTCGCGTCGCCGACGACGACGGATCGCCGCTCCCCGCTCCGCCGCGACCGCGACAACGGGCCATGCTGCGGCAACTGGTGTTCGCGCACGCCGAGCACGTATCGCTCGACATGCTCCTCGCGGGGCGCATAGCGAATTGGCGGCAGCGATGGCGGCAGCTCCGCGCCGCGAGGTGCTTCCGCCGCGGAAAGGGGCTGGTGCCCCGGCTGCCCGGAGCGCGTCGCGACGTGACGTTCCAACGGGTGGAGGCCGTGCCGCGGCCGAAGGAGCGTGGACGGGAGATCGAAGACCTGCTCCTGCGTTACCTGCTGGCGCGGATCGACGGACATTCCTGCTTCGGGGACGGTTACTACGGCTGGCCGGTGCTTACGGGGCTGAGCGCCTTGTGGCTTTCGCTGGCTGTCATCGGCTGGCTGGCGCGGTACTCGGCGGCTCAGGCGGAGCGCGGGCACATGGCCTTCGACGACGTCGCCGCCGCCGTGGGAACCGTGGACCGGGCGGCGTCGCGGCTTCCCGCCCTGGGCACGGTCGCGGAACGCGCCCGGTTGGCGTACCTCTCCCGCGAGGACGGCATCGCGAGCCTGATCGCCGCGTATGCGCCGCTGCCGAGCCTTCCCGCATAACCCCACGTCCGCGCCTGGCGGCGTAACGACCAGGACCGATGCACCAGGACATCATGCCATGCCGCTACGGAGTGCGTACCCGGCGGCGCCGAGCAGGCCGGCATCGTCGCCCAATCCTGCGCGAACGACGACAGGATCGCACGAACCCCCTTCGCCCGGCCGATTCCTAACGAGTTGAAAGACCTGCCCGAGGAGCGGGGGCAGGGCGTCAACGACTCCCCCGCCCAGGCTGATGACGTCCACCTCGTATGCGGCAGTGATTCTCTTTACGGCGATTGCCACCGCCGTTGCCGCCCGATCGACCAGCTCACGCGCGCGAGACGCGCCACCCTCCAGCGCGCGGCCCAGAGCCTCCAGCCCCCCGCCCCAACCCACCTGCTCCGCGTCCGCCAGCAGCGCCGCGCCCGAGGCGACGCTTTCCAGGCATCCGCGCAGGCCGCAGCGGCAGGCCCGCGCGCCTTCACCATGTTCGACCACCAGGAGCGGCAGATGGGTGGAGCGGCCCTCGTCCATAGGCACGAGCACGCCGTTACGAATGACGGCCAGGGCTACACCGGTTCCCAGTCGCAGATGGGCAAAGCCACGAACCGGCGGGCGCCAGTGCGTGTATTCCCCCCAAGTCGCCGCGGCGGCGTCGGTCATCAAGGAAACGGGTAGCGCCAGTCTGTCGGCGAGCTCGGCGGCGAGCGGCCGGCCTTCGAGAAGCGGCAGGTTGACGGAACGTACCACACAGCCACGCGAACGATTGACCAGTCCCGGCACCGCCAAGCCGGCGGCGCGAACCCTCGACCGTACCTCGGTCGCGGCGCCCCATCCGGCGCCGAGCAGTTCCTTCGTGGCAGCTACGATCCACTCCAGCAGCGCGTCGCCGCGCTCGTCGCGCGGCGTACCGGCGCGGCGCAGCGCCAGGAGTGCACCGTCGCTCGTCACCAGGCCGGCGCGTACGTGCGTTGCCCCTACGTCGATGCCGACGGCGATACTCGCGGTCCCGTTCATGCCGGGGATCATCACAGCGCCGCCGGGACCGGCCGCGCCCCACCCGCGTTCGCACCCCCAGCCTGCCGATTTCCGCCGCACCTGCGCATGGGGCTACGTTACCGCAGGCACGCGTAGGCTAGAAGGGCGGCGCGTGCGCCGCAGTGTAATTCTGCGTCGTAAGCGACGTGTTCCGCCGCGCCGCCGGGCGGAAGGTGGCTACACCCGCGCCAGTCGCGGCACGAGATCGAAGTGCTGGTCGCGGGAGAACAGCACGAGGTCGTGCTGGATCACCAGGGCCGCGATCCACAGATCGTTCGTCGGGATCGGAGTACCGGCGCGGCGCAGTTCGGTGTGCAGCGATGCGTACACGTGCATCGTCGCCTCGTCGGGAAACAGCACCGAAACCCGCGGCGATTGCAGGAAGGTGATCAGTCCGGCCTCGTTTCGCGCCGCCCGCGCCCCGCGCAGGAATCCCGCGCGAAGCTCGGCCAGGACCACGAAGGGGACCGCAATCCTCGCGGCGGTCCGAAGGACTCGCTGCGCCGAAGCTTCGCCGCGACAGAAGTCGCTGTAGCGATTCACGTCGATCGCGACGTTCAGCGCCACGCGTCCTCGTCAATCTGGTCCTGTTCCGCCACGGCCCTGTCGAACTCGGGATCCTCGACCCATGTGCCGATGAGCCCATCCAGGTCGGTGTAGACCTTGGGCTGGCCCGGCGCCACGGCCTGCGCCAAGGCGGCCAGGGCGACTTCGTTCAGACTGCGACCCTGCTCCCGCGCCCGCTTGCGCAGGGCGCGATCGACGGCCTCCGGCACGCGGCGGATCGTGTACTGGGCCGGTTTGCCCCGCCTCATGCCTACACTATACGATATCAACGCCTGCACGTCAAGTAGGCACGTGCCGGCAACAGGAAGCGCTGAAGGACAAGCGTGGCCGCGCCGTCGGCGTTTCAGTCGCCGGGGTCGAGGATGGACATGAACGCCTCCTGGGGGATGGAGACGTTGCCCACCATCTTCATCCGCTTCTTGCCTTCCTTCTGCTTTTCCAGCAGCTTGCGCTTGCGCGTGATGTCACCGCCGTAGCACTTGGCGGTGACGTCCTTGCGGAAGGCGCGGATGGTCTCCCGCGCGATGACCTTGGACCCGATGGCCGCCTGGAGTGGGATCTCGAACATGTGGCGGTCGATTTCCTTCTTCAACCGGTTGATCAGCCGCCGCCCGCGCCATTGCGCCTTGTCGCGGTGCACGATGACCGAAAGCGCGTCCACCGGCGTGCCGTTGACCAGGATGTCCATCTTGACCATGTCTCCCGCCTCGTAGCCGATCAGCTCATAGTCGGCCGTTCCGTAGCCGCGGGTGACGGACTTCAGCCTGTCGTAGAAGTCGTAGAGAATCTCGCAGAGCGGGGCCTCGTAGGTGAGCATGACGCGCGTGGGCGAAAGATACTCCGTTTTCTTGTGCCGGCCGCGACGCTCCAGGGCGAGCTGCATCACCGTGCCCACAGACTCGGCGGGGACGATCATGCTGACCTTCATGATCGGCTCGCGAACTTCCTCGATCGTCGAAGGATCAGGCATGTCCGCCGGGGATTCGATGCGCTGCGTTGAGAGGTCTGAAAGCACGATTTCGTAGGTCACCGTGGGCGCGGTTTGCACGACGTTCACGCCGCTTTCCCGTTCCAGGCGCTCCTGGATGATCTTCATGTGTAGCAGGCCGAGGAAGCCGCAGCGGAACCCGATGCCCAGCGCCTCGGAGCTGGCCGTGGCGTAGGTAAAGGAGCTGTCGCTGAGCCACAGCTTCTCCATCGCCTCGCGAAGCTGCTCCGTGGTCGTGCCCACGCCGGGGTAGAAGTCGCAGAACACCATCTGCTGTGGCGGTTGGTAGCCGGGCAGGGGGCGGTCCGTGGGCCGGGCGGAGTGGGTGATGGTGTCACCGATGCTCACGTCGGCGATGGTCTTGATGCCGGCGATGAAGTAGCCCACCTCGCCGGCCGACAGCGTGTCCACCGCGCCCGGCTTGGGCGTGAACTTGCCCACCTCGGTGACGATGTATTTGCGTCCCGCCGCCATAAGGTCGATGGCGTCGCCGCGCTTGAAGGCGCCGTCGAAGACGCGGGTGTGGCAGATGACGCCGCGGTGCACGTCGGGCTTGGCGTCGTAGATCAACGCCCGCAGCGGGCCATGGGGATCGCCCTTGGGCGGCGGAATGCGCTGAATGATGGCGTCCATGAGCTCGTTCGCGCCCACCCCGGTCTTGCCGCTGGTGAAGACGGCGGAGGCGGCGTCGAGCCCCAGCACCTGCTCTGCCTCCAGGGCCACGTCCTCGGCGCGTGCCGCGGGCAGGTCGATCTTGTTGATGACCAGGATGATCTCCAGCCCCGCCTCCAGCGCCATGTAGGCGTTGGCCACCGTTTGCGCCTGGACGCCCTGGGTGGCGTCCACCAGCACCAGCACCCCCTCGCAGGCGGCCAGAGCCCGTGAGACCTCGTAATGGAAGTCCACGTGTCCGGGGGTATCCAGCAGGTTGAGCATGTAGTTCTTGCCGTCGTGCTCGTGGAACACCGTGGCGCGGTTGGCTTTGATGGTGATGCCCATCTCGCGCTCCAGGTCCATGTCGTCGAGGAACTGATCGCGCATCTCGCGCTTGGTGACGGCGCCGGTGAACTCCAGGAAGCGATCCGCGAGCGTACTTTTCCCGTGGTCGATGTGGGCGACGATGCTGAAGTTGCGGATGAGGGATAGATCGTACATTTCGTAGCGTCGCCCCACGGCGCGGACCGCTCATTATAATCGCGGCGCGGCGGGGCGAAAGTGGCGCAAGGCAAACGTCCGAGGCGGAACGCGCGCGATACTCCCGGTGATTGAGATGCCGCGGCCGTGACGGGATCGCGGCGCGCCGGTGCCGAGCATCACGCCGGCGCGGCTACGCCGGGCCGCTAACCCTCCCCACGGCGTGGCAACTGCGGTTTGCCGCGCGACCCGGGCCTTCGTACACTCGCCGGCATGGCGACGAGCACAACTATCGACCAATTGCGGCACCACGTGGGACAGACGGTGACGCTCAGCGGCTGGGTCTACCACAACCGCACGGGCGGCAAGATCGTCTTCCTCATCCTTCGAGACGGCACCGGCCAGTGTCAGTGCGTGGTGGAGAAAAGCGGCGGCACGGAGCAGGACTTCGAGGCCATCAAACGCCTGGGGCAGGAGTCCGCCCTGGAGGTCACCGGGCACGTGGTGGCCGACGAACGCGCCGTCGGCGGCTACGAGCTGCGGGCCTCGTCGGCGCGCATCCTTCAGGACGCCCACGAATACCCCATCACCCCCACGCCGCACGGCGTTGAGTGTCTGATGAAGCACCGGCACCTGTGGTTCCGCTCCCGCCGGCCCTGGCTGACGCTGCGCATCCGGGCCACCGTGGTGGACCAGATTCGCCGCTATTTCAACGACAACGGCTACGTGCTCATCGACACGCCCATCTTCGCCCCCGCCGCCGGCGAGGGGTCGCAGACGCTCTTTAAGGTCGATTACTTCGGTGAGCCGGTCTACCTGGCGCAGACGGGGCAGCTTTACGTCGAGGCCGCCTGCATGGCGCACCGCAAGGTCTACTGCTTCGGCCCCACGTTCCGCGCGGAAAAGAGCAAGACCCGGCGGCATCTCACCGAGTTCTGGATGGTCGAGCCGGAGATCGCCTACGCCTGGCTCGAGGACGTCATCGCCGTGGCCGAGGACTTCGTTTGCTCCCTTGTCGAGCGCGTTCTCCGCGACCACCGCGCGGAGCTGACCGAGCTCGGTCGCGACCTGGCGGAGCTGGAGGCGATCAAGAAGCCGTTCTATCGCCTGCGCTATTCCGACGCCGCGGAGCTGCTCCGCGGGCCCAAGGCGCGAGAACTACTGGAACGCGATCTGGCGGAGCGGACGGCGCGCGTGGCCGAGCTGGACCGGCAGATCGAGGAGTTCGAGAAAATCGCCAAAGGGCAGGGCAAGCTGTGGCAGAAGGACAAGGCGGCCGCCGACGCCATCGCGGCGCGGGAGGAGCGGGCGGAATTGCAGGAGCAGATCGGCAACATCCCGCGCCACATGGAGCTGGCCGCCGGGTTCGAGTGGGGCGGCGACCTGGGCGGCTCCGACGAGACGATCATCTCCCGGTTGCACGACCGGCCGGTGTTCGTCACCCACTATCCGCGGGGCGTCAAGGCGTTCTACATGCGCCAGGATCGTAGCGACGCACGCGTGGTGGAAAACTTCGACCTGCTGGCGCCGCAGGGCGTGGGGGAGATCATCGGCGGCTCGGCGCGGGAGGAGGACTACGACCGGCTGCTTGCGCGCATTAAAGAAGAGCACCTGCCGCAGGAAGACTACGAGTGGTATCTGGATTTGCGGCGCTACGGCACGGTTCCGCACGGAGGGTTCGGCCTGGGGGTGGAGCGCACCGTGGCCTGGCTCTGCGGCCTCAAGCACATCCGCGAGGCGATTCCGTTCCCCAGGATGATGGGGAGGTTCTATCCGTGAGGCCGGCGCCGCGCCGGGGTTGTGAGGAAGTGAGGGTGCTGCGGCCACAGGACCTAGCGGCGCTGCCGGACGGTGCGGCGCTGTGGATCGGAGCAGCGCTGTCGGACCGGGCAGCGCTGTGGGACGGAGCAGTGCCGTGGGACCGAGCAGCGCTGTGGGACCGGCTTTCAAGCTGGTCAGCCGGTCATCCAGCCGGTCACAAGCAACCCCGGGGCCCGGTTCCGCCAGGCCGGACCCCGGGCGTCGCGACACGCGCCGTGGCTCACACCCGACGCGCCTCCGCTCGCTCCTCGGTGGGCGCTTGCCGCCGGCTCTACCCGACGGCGGCCTTATCGTCCCGGCGGGACGCGTTCCCGTTTGGCCGAACCAGCGGCGAGCAAAAATCGCGGCCCGTTGTTTCGCCCGTTGACGCCCGGGGGAGGATCGCGTATCAATGCTGCGCTAATGCGCTGCGGGGTAGAGCAGTTGGCAGCTCGTCGGGCTCATAACCCGGAGGTCGCTGGTTCGAGTCCAGCCCCCGCTAGTGTCGTAAAGCCAGCAGAGGCAGCCATTTAGGTGTCTCTGCTGGTTTCGTTTCGTCGGCGCCGACGGCAAAATGTAAACAAATTGTCCAACATCAGCCCGCCGCCAGCGGCCCGTCACCCCCAGCAAAGGCAGCCTTGGTTATCCTCGACCCGATCCCCTCGGGGCCGGGAGAGGAAGGCCGCTGTGGCTGTCCTCGGGCAGTTTGGCTCTCTTGAGCTGGATCGCCGGCCGAACGCACACGATGCGCTGATGCTCACGTACACCGTCGGGGAACGGCCGGCACCGCGAGGGCGACGAACCGCTTCGGCGACGGCACCAGGCGGCGGCACGACGATGCGGTGGTTGTGCAAGCAGCGTATGCTCAATCGCTGCTCACCGACCGTTGCGTGGACTTCGGTTCCCATTCCGCGAGCTTGGCGCTCCACGGGGCCGCGCGGGCAAGATGGCCCTGCCCCGGTTCAGCGTCGTGCCATGCTTCGTACAGCCGCACCAAGGCGACGTGGCACTCCCGCCAGGCATCCTCCCGCCCGTCGTGGTTCACGAGCAGGACCGCATGCGCGGCAAGCAATTCTTCTTCGGCTTCGGGGTAACGGCGCAGTTCGACAAGCTGAATGCCGGCGTCCATACGTGCAATGGCCACGAACTGGTGGGTTAGACTGAAGGCTGCGGTCAGGATCGCCGCCGCTCGTGCGAAATGCTCGTGGGCCTCGGCGTGCCGTTCCTGCGCGCGAAGGGCGCGCCCCAGGGTGTGCCCTAGGATACCCAACTGCTGGTGCTCTGGTCTGTAGATCCGCGCTCCCATGGTGAGTCCGTCGCGGGCCGTGGCTTCCGCCTCGACGGGGCGGTCCATCAACAGCAGCAGATCTGCGATGTTGTTTTGCAGAATCGTGAGGTGCAAGGGACGGGGAGGATCGGCGTTTTGGAAAATCGCCAGCGCTTCGTACATCAGGGCAAGGGCCTCGTCGTGGTGCTTCAGATCCTTCAGGCATCCCGCGATGTTGCCCAGGGAAGCCGCGACGTCGACGTGCCGCTCGCCGCTGAGGCGCCGCCGGATGTCCAACGCGCGGCGGTGCAGTTCCAATGCCCGGTCATAGTCGCCGAGCGTGCTCAACAGTCCGGCGTAATTGGAGTACAGGATGCCTGCCGTCTCGTTTTCGGGCAGCGCGGCGGATGTCTGGATCGCCAGGCACTGCTCGAATTCCTCGCGGGCCTCGGCGTTACGACCCCAGACCACAAGCGTCGTGGCGTGGTTGATCCGGGCGGCCTGGAACTTGTGCCGCTGGTCGGGCGCGGCGGCCCGCGCCAGGCGCATCGCCGGTTCGAGCACGCGCTGCGCTGCGGCGTTGTCTCCGATGGCCATGAATGTTTCAGCGATGGTGGCGCGCAATTCCGCCTCTACGGTGGGTTGATCCGCGATGTCGCCGTCATCCATCTTTCGAACGGCGGTTTCGAGGATCTCGCGGAGCAACGTGGTGTCCCGTTCCCGCGCCTCTCCGGGGTTAACGGAACGGAGCATGGCGCGCATGAAGTCCGTGGTCTGACGGCTGCGGACCAGCTCGGTCGCCGCACGCGACTCGCTGTCGCGGGCGCGATCGCGCTGGCTGGTCGCCTCGACCACGGCGACGTTGAGGAGGCGATTGGCGCGTTGCGCGGAAACCCACCCCGCGGTCGTGCCTGTGATTCCGGCGATCAGCATCAGGAAGCAGGCGACGCTCGCCGACACGAGCAAGCGGTTGCGGCGCGCGAACTTGCGGAGCTGGTACCAGGTGGTGGCGGGTCGGGCGACGATGGGTTGATGGGCCCGGAAGCGGCGGAGGTCGTCGGCGAGTGCGGCGGCCGAGGCGTAGCGGCGGTCGCGGTCCTTTTCGAGGGCCTTGTCGATGATGGTCTCGATGTCGCCGCGGTAGGCGCGGCTGATAGAGCCGACGCGCGTGGGCTCTGTAACCTGAATCACGCGCACGGCGTCGGGGATGGAGCGGTTGTGCAGGTCATAGGGCAGGCGGCCGGTGAGCAGCTCGAACAGCAGGACGCCCAGGGAGTACACGTCGCTGCGATGATCGAGCGCCGCAGGGTCGCCGCTCGCCTGTTCCGGACTCATGTAGGGAACGGTGCCGACGAGCTGGCCGACGGTGGTGTGCAGAGTGGCGGTGGCCACGTCGGCGTCGGTCGCCCGGGCAATGCCGAAATCCAGCACTTTGGGGTGCCCCGCTGCATCGACCAGGACGTTGCCCGGCTTCAGGTCGCGGTGGATCACCCCGCACTGGTGTGCGTGCTCAATGGCGTCGCAGACGCGGATGAACAACTCCAGCCGTTTCCCGGCGCCGAGGTTGCGGCGTTCGGCATATTCGGTAAGCGGGACGCCGTGGATCAGCTCCATGGCGAGAAAGGGAATGCGCGCCCCCGAGGGCGCATGATGAACGCCGGATTCGTAAATGTGCGCGATGTCCGGGTGTCGCAACCGCCCCAACATCTCGGCTTCGCGCTGGAAGCGGCGCAGGGTCGACTCCGAGCCCAGGCCGAGCCGCAGGAGCTTGAGGGCGACGCGGCGACGGGGACGGTCCTGCTCCGCCTCAAAGACGATCCCCATGCCGCCTTCGCCGATACGGCGAACGATGCGGTAACTTCCGACGGCCCCGGGCACTCCATCGGGAGCATCCCCGCTTCCGGACGGCGCCCCGAGAGCCAGGCATTCACCCAGCAACTGTCGCGCGATGTGCTGGTGTGATTCGTCCGCCGGGTCGTCGCTGTCGTCGTGGTGCTCCAGCAGCGAGCGAACCTGGTGGAGCAGCGCCGTGTCGCCGGCGCAGCGACGCACCAGCCAGTCATGGCGCGCCGTTCCCGAGAGCGCGCTCGCCTCGTGGTACACCTCTCGGATTCGCTGATAGAAAGCCGGCGTCATGTCCCGCTTAGTTCCCGCCGCAGGAAGGAGCGGGCCATCTGCCAGTCCAGCTTCACGGTCCTTGGCGAGACATCGAGCACTTCGGCCGTCTCCTCCACGGACAGGCCCACGAGGTAGCGCAGCTCCGCGATCCGTCCCTGCCGGGGATCCAGCGAACTCAGTTTCTCCAGGGCGCGGTGCAGGGCGAGGAGGTCCACCTCCGTCGTCCCGTTGATCGGGGTGACCGCTTCCGGGAGCGAAACCCGGCACAGGTCGCCGCCGCGCTTCAGGCTGGCGTGCCGTCGGGCGTGATCGGTCAGGAGTTGCCGCATCGCCAAGGCCGCCACGTCGAAAAAGTGCTTGCGGCTGGTCCAATTCTGGTCGGCGGCGCCGACGAGTTTCAAAAACGCCTCGTGAACCAAAGCCGTGGGTTGGAGGGTGTGGCCATCCGTCTGTTTCTGGAACAGGTGGCCGGCCAGGGCGCGGAGTTCGTTGTACACGTGGGGCAGCAGCCGTTGGGCGGCCGTCCGGTCGCCCTCCGCAAGCTCCGCGAGGATCTTGGTGACCGCAGTTTCGGCGGGCATAGCGTACTGCTGGGGGCGGCTACTCAACCCGTGCCGGGCCGCCTCGCCTACCTAGTGCTCCGACGCACCCGATTCTTCAGTTTGGGTGGCATGCCCAAGCACGGCACAGCCGTGCGCCGGCATGTCTTTCCTGGGCATGGCAGCGCTTGGCCATGGCACCCGAAGAATAGGCTGCGTCGGAGCAATAGCATCTTTCCCATTTATCCCAATCGTCCCATTCGGGGCGCTTGTCCCGACGCGATCGAGCGCCACAGTCTAACCGAAAGCGAATGATCTTGCCCCTGTGGTCCCCGGATTTCGTGATCTGATGGAAGGAACGATGCGCGCCGCCGAGGCGTCATCATGGAGTGAAAACGGATGTTTTATAGGACGTCCGGGAAGAGGTCATGAAGAGCTGGCGTTTTCGCATCGGTGTCGCGTTCTTATGCGCGGTTTCACATCCCTGTTTTTGGGGGATCGCGGGTTGCGGGGGCCAGGGCGCGCCGATCGCCGGGACGGACGGGTCGCACGTCGCGGACGGGCTGAGCGGCCGGCCGTTGCCGCAAGATACGACCTCCCACACGCCTGGTCCGACGGGGGCGTGCTGCTTCGGTGTTGAGTGCGGCGCCGGCGATGCGTCGTGCTGTAGCGAGTTAACGGTCGACCGCTGCGTAGCCGCGGGAGGGGTATTCGTTGAATCCCTGACCGGGTGTGGGATCGGGGTGTGCGACGTTCTCGGGGTGATCGCGCGCGACACCGATGGCGACGGCATCCCCAACGGCGATGACCCGGACGTGGACGGCGACAGCGTCGAGAACGCCGACGACTTCGACGTCGATGGCGACGGAGTCGAGAACACCGAAGACGACGACATTGATGGCGATGGCGCGTCCAATGACGTGGATGAGGACGACGACGGTGATGGGGTCGATGACGACTCTGACAACGACGACGACGCAGACGACAAAGCCGACAACGACGACGATGGCGACGCCGACGACGACGGCAAGGACGACGAAGACGAGGATGAAGATGACGAGGAGGAGAACGAAGACGAGGAGGACGAGGTCGAGAAGAAGTGCGACGAAGAGCACGACGGGGATGGCCGAGATTCCGACAAGGACGGCCTCGAGGACTGTAAGGACCCCGATCCGGACGGCGACGGCGACAAGGATGACGACGACGACGACCTCTCGGACGCCTTTGAGTGGCTGTTCGGCAGTGATCCGAACGACGAGGACTCGGACGACGACGACTTGACGGACGCGTTCGAATGGCTCTTTGGCAGCGACCCTACGGACACGGATTCTGACGACGACGACCTGTCCGACGCGTTCGAATGGCTCTTCGGCAGTGATCCGAATGATGAGGATTCGGACGACGACGACTTGACGGACGCGTTTGAATGGCTCTTTGGCAGCGACCCTACGGACACGGATTCCGACGACGACGACCTGTCCGACGCGTTCGAATGGCTGTTCGGCAGTGACCCGAACGATGAAGATTCGGATGGCGATGGCCGGAGTGATGGGAACGAAGTGACTGCGGGAAGTTCGCCGACCAGCCGTGAACCTGGCCCCTGATTTCCTTACGCAACAAAAAACGCGGAATGAGATCGCTGATGGCGAAGTACGAAAATGTTCATCCGCCTGCCCTCATGGAACGGATGATGGTGAATGACAGTGCCTGCCTGGCAGGGGAAGAAGTAGAGTTTTTCCCAGAGTGTTTAACGGAGGAGACTTTGTGATGAAGAGACATTCGAGCGTCCTGATGATGTTGGTGGGCGCCATTACCCTGATGCCGGGCTGTGGAGCGGGACCAACGACCGCGGGCAACGCGGCGGCCCTGAAGCGCGCCAGCGCGCCCAGCACGCACTACGTACTGGTGGAATTTGTCGAACCGGTCGGCGAATTCGCCGACAAGAAGGAAAGCTACCGCATCAGGGGGCCGAACCAGGAATCGCTCGATGTACTGTCCGTCGCCATGAACGAGGAGCGGACCGAGGCGATGCTGGCCACCGCGGAGCAGCAGGCCTTGGCGTATCAGCTCAGCGTGGACACAACCGCGGAGGAGTCAACCGCCTACTCCGTGCCCGTGGGGACAATCGGGTTCGTCGGGTCCTCCACGCGCGAGCCGTTCCTGGAGAGCGCCGTTTCGCTGGGCAGCACGCAGATCCTGCTGACCTTCAGCGCGCAGATGGACAAGATGACGGCGGAGAGTCCCCAGTTCTACGAGCTGGCCGATCCGGACGGGAATACGGATATCGACATCCGCGTCACGGCGGCGACGCTCCAACCCGATCTCATCACGGTCATACTCACCACCACGCCTCAGCAAAACGTGGCGTACACTGTTCGGGCGACGAACGTCAAGCGGCGTTTCACCTGCGATGACGAGGGTCGAATTTTCCTGGATGACGCCACGCAAGGGGCCACGTGCGCGGGCAACTACCGCCCCAAGAACCCCGACGGCTCGCTTACCAGTTTCGTTCTGACCGCGCGCACCGCGATTCTGACCACGCAGCCGCAGAATCCGCTGGCGACGGGCAGCGGCGGTTCCGTCGGTCTTGAGGCCAACGGCGCCGGTGTTCGCCGCGCCCTGTGCAACGGCGGAACCACGGGGATCGACGGCGGATCGGGGGCCGATCCGGATGAGGAATTGATCTTCCGGGCCGATCGCCCCGAACTGGCGGCCAACGTTGTGCTGGGCGTGCGCAACATGTCCTTCGGCGTTGACGTGCCGGTCATGTTCCTCTCCAGCGACGCTTCCACGGGGTACGATTATGTCGTCAGCACGGCGCAGCTCTTCGGGGCCTTGAGCATCGATGGCAACGACGGAGACATTGTTTTCGCCAACATTCCCGCGCTGCCGGCGGGTCTGATGATCGACGAAATCAAACTGCGCGAGACCAACGACTCCATCTGGGTGCACTCTTTCTGCGGATTCGCCGTAAACCGGCGCCTGATCGATCCCACGCGCAACACCGCCGAGTTCTGGGGGATCCCGCCGGTGGACCTCCAGGGACCGCGGCTGGTGAGCGCGGCCTCGATCAGCAACACGGAAGTGCTTCTTTCCTTCAGCGAGCCGCTGAACAGCGAAGCGGCAGATCCCGCCTATTACACCATAGCCCCGGGACTCACGGTCACTGGGGCAGTTCTGTCCAAGTATGACACCCAAGTGACGCTGACCACGACTCCGCAACTGGTGAACGTCGTGTACACGGTGACGGGGGCCAACGTGCAGGACAAGGCGGGCAACCCCATTGACCCGCTGTTCAACACCGCGACCTTCTCCTACCTGGGCGGTCCGGGGAGCCTGGGGGCGGACGTGCTGCCGCGGGTGGTGGGGGCGGCGTCCACCAGCAACACCTCGGTGCTGGTGGTCTTCTCCAAGCCCATGGGAACCAGCGCGGAAGTGGCCTCGAACTACATCATCATCCAGCAGAATGTGAATCCGGAGGTGGGCGCACTGGCGGTACTGAGCGCGGCGTTCGTGCCGGGCCAGCAGGACGCGGTGATGCTGACCACCTCGTCGCAGAACGAGGTCACCTACTTGCTGCGCGCGGTGAACGTACAAGACCTGTTCGGGAACCAGCTTGCCCCGCCGCAGTTGCTGGTCGATCCGTCGACGGCGCTCTTCGCGGGCACGCCGTTCTCCTGCGGAGGCGCGTCGTGCAGCCCGCCGGATTTCGATGCCGACGGCCTGGCGGATCACCAGGAACTTCGCGGTTACATCGTCCGGGTTCAAGAAACGGACGGCGATCGCATCGAACGGCAGGTAACCAGCGACCCGCGCAGCTTTGACACCGACGGCGACGGCCTCAACGACGCCGAGGAGCGCCGGATCGGGTGCGACGCGCGTGCGCCGGACACCGACGCCGATCAGTTGCCCGACTTCATCGAATACAACTTCGTCTACAGCAACCAGAACGATCAGGACTCCGACGATGACGGGATCGACGATCTGTTGGAAGTGGATTTCTTCAAGACCAACGCCCTTCTCGCCGACTCCGACGGCGACGGTTTTGAGGATGGCCGCGAGTTGTTCGAAATGAACCGCGATCCGCGCATCGCCGATCTGCCCTCGCCGCAGATGGACATCGGTACGGTCAATCTGCAGCTCGAAGAGACGTTCACCTACGTGGACGACGCCGGCGCGGTGCGCACGGAGGAATCCAGCACCACCAGTTCGCTCTCCTCGAGCCGCTCCCAGAAGGTCGCGTCCAGCATCGAAACCAGCTTGGGCATCAACATCGGCGCCAACTTCGAGGCCGGAATTGAAGGTCCGCCGATCAAGGTTCATGCCAAGGGCGGGGTTGAGGCGGAGCTGGCGTTCGGCCTTAAATTCCAGGCAAGCCGGGAATCCACGGAAGAGACTACGAATGCGTTCGAGTTGTCGCTGAGCAAAGGGTCGTCGATTTCAAACTCAACGTCCTTCACGCGCAACGTGACCGGCGGACGGATCGACGCGCTCGTCAGCTTGGACAACCTGAGTAACGTGGCGTTCTCGCTCAAGAATCTCGAAATCACCGTCTCCGCCCCCAACCCCGAAGACCGCACCAGCTTCATCCCGGTGGCCACCCTGGTTCCCAACTCGACGCTGGTCACTGGGAATCCCGCCGTGTTCAGCATCGGAGCTTTGAATCCGTCGCGTGGACCGATCATGTTCACCAGTCGTGACGTGTTCCCCGCGCTGGTCGAAGATCTCATGCGGGACCCGCGCGGTCTGCTCTTTCAGTTTGCCAACTTCGATCTGACCGACGAGTTCGACCGTAATTTCGCGTTCGCCTCGCAGACCGCCAGAGACCGCACCGTCGGGCTGGAGGTCGATTTCGGCGACGGTGTGCCGGTTCGGTACTTCGTCGCGTATGCTCCGGTCCGGTTCAACCAGACGTCCTGCGATCCGGTGGCCAATCCCGGTTGCGACATCGTGGGGGGGTTCGCGGGATTCTCCAACGCCGGCATTCCGCCCTACGGAGGATTGGGCGCCCCGCCGGGAATGCCGCTCGAATTCGTTCTCGAGGAGGTCCTGCAAAAGCGGCGCACGCAGCCGGTGGTTACGGCCGTGTGGCTCCCGCAGCCGGCGGTGACTCCGGAAACCGGGGCGTACGCCTGCGTCGGCGGTTTCAATGACGGCAACTCGTGTGATCCCAACCAGTTTGACCCCGACGCCGACTGCAAGGACGGCGTGAACGATGGCGTGTGCTCTAACGCTGTGGCCGCCGACGGAATTCTGGTCGGTGGTAACGGTACGTCTGACAGCATTGCGCAAGGCGACGACATCCAATTGATCCCCTTCGGCATCGACGGACTTCCTGAAGACGCGCTGGTCGTCGGCGCCGGAGAAAACGGCGTATTGGAGACGAGTCCCCGATCGGACGATACGGGCGCTGTGGTGACCGGCTACGCCACCACCAAGACCTGCGGTCCGGACACGCCCAGCTCCATTCGATCCGGCCCCAACGGCGTCGTGGACACGGTGCGCGATCCGTTCAGCGACGACGTTCAGCTTCAGCCCTTCGGGTCCTCCGTGGGTTATGCGGTGGATATCATCGGTCCGGGCCCCAACGGTTTCATCGACACCGCTCCGGCGAGCGACGACGTCTTTGTCGGACCGGGCATTCCCTGCGACGACGATACCGATTGCGTCGGTCCGGGCGTCTGTGACGGACAGGAAATTCTCTTCCGCTTTGATCGTCGTGCCCGCGGGCAGTTTGGCCGCATCTGGGCCGTGCTGGTCCCGCAAAGCAATTTGATCGGCCTGGATTTCCGCAAAGTCGTCCTCCAGCCGGGGGAAGTCATGAGTCTCGGGTTCATCCAGGATCTTGACAGGGACGGTCTGATCTCCAACGTCGAGTTCCTCTTCGGAAGCTCCGACACTCGCCAGGACACCGACGGCGACGGGCTCGATGACTTCAGCGAGGTTCGTGTCGGCTGGGAGATCGGGGTTGAAGGTGAAGCGCTTCGCAGCGTGTTCCCCGACCCGCGGCTGCCGGACTCGGACCGGGATGGTCTGGGCGACCGCGAAGAGCAGGACTTTCGTCGCGTGCAGTGCGAATGCGTGAATGGGCCGGACGCCGGCCAGGCGTGCACGCGCGACATTCCGTCCACAGACCCCCCAACCCGCGAGGCATGCCGCACGGCCGGCAGCTCATGTACGAACATCGCCGATTCTGCTGGTACTCCTTGCAGCACGATTGTCACAAACAACCGATTGGATCCGCGCCGGCGCGACACGGACGCCGACCTGGTCGGTGATGCGGATGAAGTCCTCGGCTGGCTCACGCAGGCCGGAATCATCGATCCCAGCAACGTGATTGTCGCCGGGTCGGACCGCGATGCAGATACCCGCGCCTGCCCGACGGATGTCTGCGTGGGCGGATCCCGTAACGGTCAACCCTGTCGGTATCAGCGCGACTGCCCGCCGCAAAGACTGTGTGCAGGCGGCATCAACCACGCCCAGCCGTGCGCGAATGATATCGATTGCCGGGGACCCACCTCGTCCACCTCGGGCCTGTGCAATGAAACCACGGCCAGCCATATCTGCAACCGCACGGGTTGCGATGACGTGCAGGTTGTGGCGGTCGCGGCCGTTGGGCTGGATCCGCGAACGGTCGTCGTGGCGCCGGGGCCGAACGGTGTTCTCGAAACCACGGGCTTGACCGGCGACTCGCTGGTCGCCTCGGGTGACCTCCGGGCGCAAACGCCGGCCTTGAAAGACGACCAGCAGGTTGCCCTGGTCGAGCCTACGCGGGTGCTTCTGAACACGCCGCTGGGACGGACGATCATCCGTCCGGGCGTTGATGGCGTGGTCAACAGTCTGCCCAAGTCGGATGACGTGCTGGCGCGGGGGCAATTCCGTAAGACCACCAATCCGTTGACCTCGGATACGGATCAGGACCAGATTGCCGAAGGGCTCGAGCGGGTCCTGGGCTCCGACCCGCGCGACCCGACCGACGGCGGCTTCCTCGGAGACAAGGACGGCGATGGGCTCACCGACGGCCAGGAGGAAGTCGTGGGCTGGACCGTAGTGGTCCAAGGCGCCGCGCCGCTCGATGTCCACTCCAACGCAAACTCGCCGGACAGTGATGAGGATGGACTGCCGGATTACGCGGAGTTCGTGCTGAAAACCAATCCCAATGACGATGACACCGATTCGGACGGCCTGTCTGATTTCGATGAGCTTTCGGCAGCGCAAGTCGCGCAATTGAGCCTGTTCAACGTCCTGTTCCCGTCCTTCGTGCTCGACGGCGAGTCGTCGGCACAGTACGGAACCAGTTCGCTGAATTGCGACACCGACGGAGACCGGCTTACGGATGATTTCGAGCTGTTGGTCGGATGGACGGCGAGGGTTTCACCGAGCACCGGACTCGACGTCTTCCGGGTTTACCCGGATCCAACCCGAAAGGACACGGATGGGGACGGGCTGGATGACGGTGCGGAATACCGGCACACATTCGGCCTGACGCTCGCTCCGCCGACGGACCCCAGGGACTTCGACAGCGACGGCGATGGCAAGACCGACGGCGAAGAGTGCAGCAACTCGGCCGCCGTACTGCCGGCGTGCACTAATCCGACCACGCAGTCACTCGGTTCCTGCGCGGGCGATCCCCTGGTTGCGGACAAGAAGGTGACCATCCGCTACACCCAGCTTACGGTGGATCGCGGTAACGACGAGGTCGGCGCCAACACCGTGGACATGGCCTGGCGCTTCCAGGCGCAGAAGTCGGATGAACCCTATCCGGGCGCGTGGTACGGTGTCCGAACGGACCGCAGCGTGTGCGTGGCCGTGGGTAACGACGCCTGGTGCTATCAGGGCGGTTATTGCAGCGTCCCGGAGGGCACGGATTTCGTCTTCCAGGGTCCGCATTGTCGTTACTTCGGGAACACCTGCACCTCGAACAGTGATTGTCCGTCGGTCGGCCATTGTTCGTTGATCCCGTTCATCCTTTGCTCGGCTAATTCCGATTGTCCGTTCAACGGCCTATTCGGTGAAACGTGCGTCGGACTGGGCGCTGATACCTGCATCGGCGGCAACGAAGTGACCTTCTTCCTTCAGCCCGGCGAAGGGATCCTCTTGAACGGCGAGGCCAGCCAATACAACAACTGCCGCGGGGCCGAGTGCACGGGAGGGCCGTTTGCGGGCAGGACTTGTGATCCCTTCAACGTGTCGGCCACGTGCTGCCCGCAGTTCTGCACCGGTACCAACACCATGTGCACGAGCAACTCGGACTGCACGTCGCCCGCGACGTGCGGGACGCCGGTGTGCACGGGAATCACGTGCGAGGCGCCATTCGCGGACAACCACGTGATCTACAACAAGACGCTTTCCTTTGAGACCTTGCAGTACGGATTCTCAACGGACGTCGCCCGGCTGACCGACTCCAACGACGCACAGGAGTTTTCGCTGACGCTGATCGTCGAGATTCTCGTCGAGTAGCGTTATTACCTCGTGTCCGACCACGCGCCGCCCGCGTCGACGCTTTTTGCGCCACGCGGGCGGCGCTTTCTTGCGCCTTCACCCTGGTTTACCCGGTCGAGATGACGAATCCGGCAAGCGGCCGCTTGATGGAGGGCCGCACCCGAACGAAGCCACGAAACCAGACTCGGTTCCGCGGTCGAGGTCGCCGCAGGGCATGCAACCCAAATCGCCGTCCGACCGGGCGCAGCAGCCAGGGCAGGTGCCCGCACCTCCCTTGCGAATGCAGCATTGTGAATGCGGAAGGAACAGCGAGCGGCGAATAGCGAAACCCGGTGTGCGTTGCGGCCCTGTCGGCGGCGCCGGGTGCAACCGGGCGCCGGCTAGCCCAGGTTGCGCAGTTGGGCGAGTGAATCGGGCCTGGGGGCGGCGCCCGGGCCGATTGTGGTCAAAAGTCTTCACTACATTTCCGGGGGTGTCCTATCGGATGGCGGGCGGAGGCGGTGGGCGTCGGTCACGTCGC
>JACQXM010000013.1:0-23164 GCA_016208685.1 Planctomycetota bacterium
CCTCGCGGCCGGACAGGCCGATGGCGTTGGCCCGGAAGCGGGCGCCGGAGGGCGCTCCCTGCAGCCACGTGGTCCATCCCGCCCTCGGGCATAGGCGCCGCCCTATCAGCCCGTGGCGAAAAGCGGCCTACAGGGCTGCTATGCCGCGCGTTCCCTTTCCGGAGTGGTTTTTGCGAGGCGAGGACGCAGTTCTTGAAGTCGATGCGAGCGGGGTCCGTGAGTCGCCGGGGCTGGTTCGCGGCGTGAAACCCGCCGACGGGCGGCCGGGCTTATCGCGGCTTGGGTGCGGGTTTGGGGAGCGTGAAACGGTCGCGCGTGGTGGCATAGTCATCTCCCCCCAGGCGCCCAACCAGGTCGAGCCTGGCGACGTCTACCGTGCCGTCGGGCAGGAGGTGATCGGCAGCCACGTGGAAGCAAAGCACCTCGCCGATGCAGACGTTCGCGGAGAGCGGGCCGTTGCCCACGGGCACGATCTGCACCAGGCGGCACTCCATGTGCACCGGCGACTCGGCCACCCGCGGCGGGCGAACGACACGGCTAGCCAGCGGCGTGAACCCGGCGGCCTCGAATTCGCTCACCTCCGGGGGGAAGGGGTGCGACGCCTCGTTCATCGCCTCGCGGATGGAGAACGGCACGACGTTGACCACGAACTCCCCCAGCGCACGCAGGTTCACGAGTGTATCCTTGGGGGTGCCGTCGGCCTTGGTGCAGGGAGAGAAGATGACCGCCGGGGGGTTGGAGCCCACGCCGTTGAAGAACGAGAACGGCGCGAGGTTCGCGACGCCGTGCGGGGAGAGGGTCGAGACGAAGGCGATGGGGCGCGGCAGAACGCACGACAGCAGCGTCTTGAAGTTGTCGCGACGGTCGCGCTCGGCGCAAACCAGGCTGCGGAAGTCACGGTGGGGAGTCATACGCGGCTCATCGACCCGGGCGCTCCCGGGCTACGGGAGCGAGCTTTGCAGCTCCTTGCACTTCTTGAAATACTCCAGGACGGCCTTGGTCTCCTTGGTTTCGCGCTCGTCGCCGGCGGCGGAGACGGCTTCCTCCTGTAGCGCGATGGCGCGATCCAGGGCTCCGACTTCGTAGACTGCCAGTGCGTAGGTGGCGATGACGGACGCGTCGCGGGGATTGCCGGATTCATACGCGGCGCGCGCCGCCTCGATCGCCAGGTCCGGTGCCCGCGTCGCCAGATCGTCGTTGAGGCACAGCACGGCGGCGAAGCGCTGCATGGCACGGGTGTTGCTGCGATTGGCGGCGATGTGCCCGGTGGCCCACTCGCGGAAGGCCTTGCTGGTTTGCGTCTCGTTGGCGTAAAGGCGCAGGAGCATGTCCAGCGCCTCGGTGTGGGATGGGTCGATCTTGAGAATCCCCACCAGGGAGTCCCACACCGCCGACCACTGGCCGGCTTGCGCGCGCATCTGGAGCTCCTCGATGCGGCGGTTCACTTCGGTTTCCACCTCGGCCGCCTTCTTGGCCGCCGACATGTCGTACTTGCCTGTCAGGATCTGCTCCACGATGTCCGGCAGAGTGGGCTCCAGCGGGCTGCCGTGCCAGACCACCGAACCGTCCTTGCCCACCAGGTACGCATAGGGGATGCCCGCCACGCCGGAGGCGGCGAGATAGGCATTGGTCGTCGCTTCGTTTTTGTCGATGGCCACGTGGTAGGTCATCTGCGCGGCCCGCTCCTTGACGAAGCGCTTGATCGCCGAAGCCGTGTTGCCGCGGTCGTCCGGCGCCGTTACGCCGATGATCGTCAGGTCCTTCTTGTATTTCTCCTGGAGCTTGGTGAGCAGCGGCACGCTCATCTTGCAGGGTGGACACCAGGTGGCCCAGAACTCCACCATGTAGAGCTTCTTGCCCAGGTCCTTCTTCAGGTCCACCGGTTCGCCCTGGACCCACTCCGAAACCGAGAGCGGTGGGGCCTTATCGCCGATGTTCAGGCCCGAGGCGGGGGGTGCGGACACGGCCGTACCGAGCGCCGCAACCGCCAGCCACGGCACCGTCCGCCGGGACACGGATGCATCGCGCACGTCGCGCCGTTGCTGACCACCGCCCGGAATCGGCGAACGCCCCGCGGCGAACCGAACACCCGGCACAAGTTCCAACATGTTGTCTCCTCCAGTTACTTCCATCCCCAACCGACCGCCCCGGCGGCGCCGCCGCGGCGCGGCGACCCACCGGTCACCTCCGATCCGGAGCCCGACCCGTCGGGAGCGCAGGGCCACCTGAGCCGGCATGCGACGTCAATCGACGCCGACGCCGCTGGCAACCGTGGTCACGGAACGGAGTTTCCGCATCCGGGCGCAAGCCTCCTCCAGAACGGGCATTTCCTTGGCGAAGCAGAAGCGCAGTTGCCGATCGCCATCCGCGGGATCGCGGTAAAACGCCGAGCCGGGGACGGTGGCCACGCCGACCTGTTGCAGGATCGATTCCGTGGCGGCAACGGCACCGGGCCAGCGGCCTTCCTCGAACGCCGCCAGCATGTAATAGCTGCCCTCGGGCAGGAAGGGCTCGAAGCCGACGTCGCGAAGCGTGTCGGCGAGCAGGTCGCGCTTGGCGAGGTAGTCGGCACGCATCTGCGCGTAGTACGATTCAGGGAGATTCAATCCCGCGACCACGCCGTATTGCAGGGGGGCCGGGGCACAGATGTAGAGCAGGTCGTTGACTACGGCGATGCGGTCGATGAGCGCCTCCGGCCCGACGGCGTACCCCACCCGCCAGCCCGTCACGGCAAAGGTCTTGGACGCGCCGCTCATGGTGAGGGTGCGGCTGCGCGCCTCCGGGAAGCTGCCGACGCTGACGTGCGTGGCACCGTAGGTGATGTATTCGTAAATCTCGTCGGTGGCGATCCACACGTTGTGCCGGGCGGCGAGGGCAGCGATTTCCTTGAGCTCCGCCTGGCTGAAGACCTTCCCGCTGGGATTGGCCGGCGTGGTGACTACGATCATCCGGGTGCGTTCCGTGAAGGCGGCGGCCAGGGCGGCGGAATCGTACGTCCAGTCGGGTGGCTGGAGGTCCACGAACTTGACGGTGACGCCGAACAGCTTGAGGAGATTCACGTGGTAGCTGTAGAAGGGCGAGAACGTGATGCACTCATCACCGGGGTTGAGCGCGGCGAGGACCATGCAGGCGAAGGAGCCGGCGGAGCCGACGTTGACCACGACTTCGCGGTCCGGATCGCAGGTGAGCCCGTTGAACGTCTTCATCTTCCGCGCCACGGCCTGGCGGAGTTCGGCGATGCCGCGGAGGTTGGTGTAACTCGCCCGATCCTCGTCGATGGCCCGCTTGGCCGCCTGTTTGACGGCCTGGGGCGCGGGCTGGTCGCACACCCCCTGCGAGAGGTTCACCCCGTTCATCGCCGCACAGATCGCCGAAAAGCGGCGGATGTCCGACTGCTTGATCGCCTTGACTCGCTCTGCGAATGGCCTGTTCACCGTCATCCTCCCAACAGCTCCCCGCCGAGGAATCCGTTCCCCGATACAATTCTGACAGTATAGCGCCGGGGCCGCTTCCGGACAATTGCCTTTCGAGCGGCACGCCGGCGCGCCTCGTCCGGTGAACTCGCCGTCAAGGGGCGGGAACGCTACACTGCCGCTGCGATGCGCAGCACGCCCGGCCAGGGCGTGAAGCGTCTACGGAGCACGGAGGGCCCGGCGAGTGGTTCTTACCTTCGAGCCGCCTGAGAACTTCCGGCACGCCGGCGAATTGCCGGCACGGTTCGACAGTTTCGATCCGCGCGCTGCCTCATTCGAATCCGCGCAAGTGGACATAGACCTGCGCCGGTGTAGTTTTGTGCGTCCTCCAGCGGCGCTCTGGTGCGTGGTGTACTTTGCGCTCGCCACCAACCGCGGATCCCGCTGTCGGTTGCTGGTTCCGGAGAACCTGGGGGTGTGTATTTACCTGAAGTCGCTCGGGTTTTTCGATGCCCTGAAGGGCTATGGTGTCGAGGTGGACGACCGCGACGTCCACGCGCGAGACGATCCGAAGACCGTACTGGCGGTTACTCGCTTTGCAACCACGGCGGAAGCAACGGCGGTGACGAATCGGGCGTTTGAGCGGATGCAATCTGCGGGACTGGGAGCCGCCAACCTCACTTCCGTAGTGACCGAGCTGTTCGGTGAGCTCGCGATGAACGCCGTCCAGCACAGCAATTCTGAGGTCGGCGCCTTCGGCTGTGTGCAGTTTTACGATTTCGCACAGGGTCCTCGCTTTTCCTGCGCGGTTGCGGATGGCGGCATCGGAGTACGGGCCAGCCTTACACGGAATGCGGCTCTCCGATCACGCGTAAGCTACGATTGGGACGCGCTGGAGCTCGCAGTACGAGAACGGGTGAGTGGGACCGGCGACCCACATCGCGGCATCGGCTTGTATGGAATCAGCGAAGACGTTCGCCAACCGGGGCGGTCTCTGCTCCTCCACTCCGGACAAGGCTCCCTGGAGATCACGGAGGAGCTCGAGGTCGCCGCGCGGCGAACGCGTTTGTTCCCGGGCACACTAGGGTTCCTTTCGATTCCTGCCTAACTATGCCGTCGATCCGAGTCCGTGACATCGTGAAAGACCGAATCCTGGTCAGCCGCGAATCCGCGCGCTTGTTGGAGGCGCCGCTCCGGGCCGCGATGACGCCGGCGCCGGATGACGGTGGTGTCGGAAATACCGAACCCCTGACGGTGGATTTTCGAGGCGTCGAGGGTATCGCGCCTTCGTTCCTCGACGAGTTAGTTACCCTCTTCGAGTCGTTGCTTGCCGAGGCGGGCGGCGGGGAACGCCAACTGATCCTGTCGCATCCGCCCACGCGGCTTTCATCGAAGTTCGAGGCCATGGCCCGCGGCCACGCCATGTCCGTTCAATTGCAGCCCGATGGGTCGTGGTTATTGGCGAAATCCCGGGCTGCCGGTGCCTGATCGCGGCCGCCTGATCCCGGCCGGCTGACTGCCCATGAAGATCGACCTGCACACGCACATTCTCCCCGAACACTGGCCCGACCTGCGTGAACGGTACGGTGACGGCGGCTTTGTGAGCCTCGAGCATCACGCTCCCTGCCGCGCGCGAATGCTCATCGACGGCAAGCTCTTCCGGGAGATCGGGGACAATTGCTGGTCGCCGGCGCGGCGGCTGGCAGAATGCGATGCCGCGGGTGTGCACGTGCAGGTTCTGTCGACGGTGCCTGTGATGTTCAGCTACTGGGCTCGGCCGGAGCACGCCTTGGACCTCGCCCGGCTGCTCAACGACCACCTCGCCGGCGTGGTCGCGCAGCACCCCACGCGCTTCGTCGGACTGGGGACGCTCCCCATGCAGGCGCCGGATCTGGCGATTCGCGAGCTGGAACGATGTGTGCGAGAGTTGGGAATGCCCGGTGTGCAGATCGGCACGCACGTGGGGGAATGGAACCTCGACCACCCCTCGGTGTTCGCCGTGCTCGAGGCGGCCGAGTCGCTGGGTGCGGCCGTCTTCGTGCATCCCTGGGACATGCTGGGGAAGGAACGCATGCCCAAGTACTGGCTGCCCTGGCTGGTGGGCATGCCCGCGGAGACGGCGCTGGCCATCTGCTGTGTCATCTTCGGAGGTGTGTTGGAACGCTTGCCTCGGCTGCGGATCGGTTTTGCCCACGGCGGCGGGGCGTTCTCCGGCACCATCGGGCGCATTGAGGCGGGCTTCCACGCCCGGCCGGACCTGTGTGCCGTGGACACCGCCGTCAGTCCCCGCGCCTATCTGGGCCGGTTCTACGTTGATTCGCTGACGCACGATCCCGATACCCTGCGTCATCTGGTCAAACTCATGGGCGCGGACCGCATCGCGCTGGGTTCGGATTATCCGTTCCCGCTCGGCGAGGCGGTTCCGGGGAGCATGATCGAGGCGATGGACGATCTGTCGCCATCGACCAGGCAGCGGCTGCTGGCGGGTACGGCGCTGGAGTTCCTACAGCGTTCCGCGGATACCTTCGCGGGGTAGCGCGGGTGCCACTGCTCTGTGAGCAGTGATCTTCCGTTCAGCGCACGCCGAGCGGCTGGGTGGCGGGGTGCCCCACCGCTTCAGCCGTGGGGGAGCCGATTGCTTCGCGAATGAAGAATGGTGAATGCGGAATGCGGAAACCGAGACGCGACCGGAAAGCAGAGCCGCGACCGTGAGGGAGCGGGCCTTCTCCGCCGGGGCGCGGCCGGCGCGTTGAGGGACCGGCTTTCCAGCCGGTCGAACACTTGCTGTTCCATCGGAGCATGGCGGCGCTGCGCTTGGCCATGCCACCCACCGTCGGTCGGAAGGCTGGTCCGGCGCGCGACCTGCCGTAGAATGTGCCGGCGCATCACGGATCGGCCGCTTGCACCGCAGCGCTGAACCGCGCGCCGACGGCGATCGCAGTCGCAGGCCGACGTTCCGGAGATTGCCGGCGAGGCGCGCCCGCGAGTGGGCTGGGGACGGGTGGAGGAGCGGGTAGCTTGCCCGCCGTAAGGAACATGCGTTTTTTCAGCGTCGAGACCTTCCGTCTGGGCGTGGACAACCTGCGACTGCACAAGCTGCGGTCGTTGCTGACCTCGCTGGGCATCATCTTCGGCGTTGCAGCGGTGATCTGCATGCTCTCCATCAGCGAGGGGGCATCCGCGGACGAGATGCGGATGATCCAGCTTCTGGGTACCAGGAACATCATCGTCAATTCGGTCAAGCCGCCGGATTCGCAGCAGGTCACCCAGAGCAGCAGTTTCCTGGTGGAGTACGGCATCAATCGCAGCGACGTGGACATGATCGAGGCCACGGTTCCGCACGTCACCCATGTAGTCCCGCTCAAGACGGTCTCGTTCCGGGCGCGCCACGGCGTGCACCAGGCGCCGTTCAACGTGGTGGGCACCACGCCGGATTTCTTTGAGGTGGTGAACATCGACGTGGGCGCCGGTCGGGCGGTCACCCCGGCCGACGTCGCCGAGCGCGCCAACGTGTGCGTCATCGGCGAGGAGGTGCGCAAGGGGTTGTTTCCCTTCAAGGACCCGCTGGGCGAGATTCTTCTGGTGGAGCGCTTTCCCACGGCGATTCCCTTCACCGTCGTGGGGTTGCTGGCGCCCATCCAGACGGCGGGAACGCCGGCGCGGGGGGTGGAGGAGCGGGACCTGAACCGCGAAATCCTGATTCCTTTCAGCACCGCGGCCACGCAGTTCGGAGAGACCACGCGGCGCATCGGCAGCGGCTCGCGGGAGTTCATCAAGATGCAGTACTCCGGCCTGTACGTCACCGCCGACGAGATCGAGCACGTGCTGGGTGTGTCGACGATGGTGGAACGGGTGCTGGAACATAACCACAGTAAGCAGGATTACGAGGTGAAGGTGCCGCTGGCGCGTTTGAAGCTGGCGGAGAAGAAGAAGCGCAACAACCAGTACACCCTGGGGCTGATCGCCGGCATCTCCCTGCTGGTGGGCGGCATCGGCATCATGAACATCATGCTGGCCACGGTCACGGAGCGAACGCGGGAGATCGGCATCCGCCGCGCCCTGGGTGCCCGGCAGCGGCACATCACGCTGCAATTCCTGGTGGAGACCGTGGTCCTTTCCACCGGCGGCGGACTGGTGGGCGCGCTGCTGGGGGTTCTCAGCGCGCACTTCGTGTCCGACCTCGTCGGGTGGGAGACGATCGTCAGCGTCTGGTCGGTGGTGCTGAGCTTCGCGCTGTCGGTGCTGGTGGGCATCTTCTTCGGCATGTACCCGGCGATGGCCGCCGCCAGGTTGGATCCCATCCAGGCCCTACGGCATGAGTAGGCGGTTGCGCAGGACTCCGCAGGCGGCGATTGACTATTCTCCGAACACGCTGAGGAAGCCCGCAAAGTCCCCGAGGTCCCGATCGGAATCGGCATTGAAGTCGAACGGAGCGCATTCCGGCAGGGCCAGCGACTGACCGGGTCCGGTAGCACACCCGCCCCAGCCGGTGAAGTCATCGAGGTCCACCAAGCGGTCGCAGTTGACGTCACCGATCCCGAACTCGAACGCACCCACATCGACGCGGGCGCAGAGGACGCGCGGCCGCCCCGCAACGTCGGGTTCCCCAGTGTCGCCCACAAAGCTGGGATCGCCTGCATTGATCGCCGGTGATGCCGCCTCGACGCGAAGGTCGTCGTCAGCACTACCCCCGACGTCGTCGGCACCATCCACGTCCACGAAGAGCGGGTCGTCGCCGCCGTTGCCCACGCCGCCGAAGTGGCCGGTCCAGCCCTCAACAAGGGAATAGGCGATGGCCGGAGTCGGCCCGCCCTCGACTTGTGCGAACTCGCCGACGATCGGATTCGCCGCGTTGCCGGCCAGGTTCCCCCACAGGATCGTGTTCTCGATGTTGGCGCCGGCCGCTGCGATCATTCCGCCGCCCAGCGCCTCGGCATGGTTCCCCGCGATCGTACATCCGCGAAGCAACATCGATCCGCTGGTATGGGAGATGGCGCCTCCGAAGCCGCGCGACACGTTGCCGGAGAACAGGCTGTGGAGCACCTGGGATTCGATCGAGGCGCTGGTCAGGGCGCCGCCGTGCACGCCCGCGAAGTTGCCAACGAAGCGGCAACCCTGCACCAGCGAGGCTTCGCCACGTAGCGAGACCGTACCACCGCCGGCGGCGTAGTTCCCCTCAAAGAGGGATCGACGCACGGCGCATTCCCGGCCCGCCGCGAAGACAGCGCTGCCGTCTACCGCCGAGTTTGCGGTGAACCAACTCTCGTCCACGTCGAACGACCAGTCATTATTGACGGCCCCGCCGGACCGACCGGCGGTGTTGTCCGCGAAGACACAACGGCGCATCGTCAGCGGCCCGCTGCTGTTCACAGCGCCGCCGTCCCATTGCGTCTGGTTGTCCTCGAAGGTGCTGTCGATCACCGCCACGATGGATCCCACGCCGATGATGAGCCCGGACCCGCCAGGTTGCCGCCCGGACGCAGACCGCCCGTTCCGAATGAACCGCGAACCGTCGAACCGTGCCGAGAGGGCGGTCATGTAGACGCCCGTCTCCAGGTTGTCGACGAAGTCACAATCAACGACCGCGGCAGAACGCACGCTGCTCATGGCGATCCCGGCTTGGTTCGCAGAGAAGTAGCTCGCGTGGACATCGACCTCCGTCAGCGCCCCGGAAATGCCGGCTCCGGTGTAGGGATCGGAGGAACCGCTGGTCCGGTTCCTTTCGACGGTGCAGCCCGTCATTCCGAGCCGACCGCCGCCGATCGCGCGCAGCCCGCCGCCGGCGTTGGCGATCAAGGTGCAGTCAACAAGTTCCGCGCCGGCGTGAGAATACAGCCCGATGGCTCCGCCGCCCTGTAGCGCGCTGTTGGAGTCGAACGTACAGCGGCGGAGCCGCGCGACCGTCCCGCTGCCGGCACAGTACATGGCTCCGCCCATCAGAGTCGCGGCGTTGTCCTTGAAGACGCAGTCCTCGAACTGCGGCTGCGATGGGTGGCCGTTGTAGACCGCGCCGCCGGCGTAGGCGGTTAGCGCGGCCCCTGCGTCCGCGAGCGCAGGCGAGACGATCGGTCCGGAACGGTTCGCGACGAAGATGCAGCTCCGCACCGTGAGGCTCCCGTCCTCGTTCAGCAGTGCGGCGCCGGCGCCGTCGACTTGGCTTCCGGTCGGCGATCCCTCCGAGGCGTTGCCCCCGCAGATGGCGAAGCCGTCGAGGATCGTGTCGGCACTAGTTCCGTTCGCGGTCACCACATGCAGGCTGTTCTCTTCGTAATGCGCGAAGCCCGGACCATCGTCCCCCGCCAGGTCTCCACTGAGCATGGAGATGTGGAGCGCCGGACTCCGGAGGTCGGGTTCGTCCGCACCGCAACCCGTGTACCCACCTCGAAGCGCGACGCCGCTGACCAGAGTGAACGACGCGCGACGATCTCCGCTTCCGCGGTCGGGCAGGTACACGCCGTCGGCGACGCGGATTTCGGTCACGCCGGCGGAGGACTGCCGCGCGGCCTCCAGCGCGTCCTGCAAATCAGTGAAGCCGCTGCACCAAGTTGATCCGTCGTGTGCCGGCCCGGTAGCCGAGGCGTCCACGTACACAACCGAGCCACCGGCCGGCGCTGCGGCGACCGTAAACAGGAGGATCGTCGTCGCGGTTTGCCGGCGGTGTCGCAAGCACCTCCGAGTAGACCCTCCAACCGGGACGGAGCGCATCGAGAGGCCCGGCGCCGGCGGCCGCTCGCCATTCGTACGGTCCCCACTCCTGAACTTCTTACATTCTTCGACACTTTCATACAGCATGGCAGCGCTGGGGCAGAACATGGGCCTCTCCTTCGCATTTCCGGCCGAGTCGTTACGTCGCAATGCGCAAAGCCCAGGCCCGGCGCAGAGCCAATCCACGCCGAATTCCCCAAGCGGTACTTCTGGCGAGCGGCCTTCGCGTCGATTACGCAACGCCCGGAAGGGGACAGCAGCACTCGGCGAGAGGTTCGCAGGATGAACGGAATCAGTGCGATCGATGCAACGCCGGCAGGCATCGCCGTCCCCCACGGCAGACCGACCGTCCAATAAACAGTATAGCCCGGTCGACGGGTCGATCAAGGAGGCCCGCGCCGCGACGGCAGAAAAGGAACGGCGGGTGCACGCGCGGGCTGGCGGCGCACAGGCGCTGCGCTGTGCCGCCTCTACCTCGTGCGCCCGGGGCCCTCGCGCCTATACCCCCAGGAGACCTCGGACCACGGCGTCGCGTCGGGCTTCCCAAGACGAGGAGTGGCGCGGGAAGGCCTCCGCGTCGCAACCGGCCCATGCGCCGGTGTTGCGCGTTGACAGGCGGCGGCCGTGCGGTTGGAATCCTCGGCGTGCGCGGTCCCGCGCAGTGTCATGTTTGGAACCACCGACTTAAGGAGAGTCCAATGCATCGTGTCTCGTATTTCGGTATTCTCGGCCTCGTGACCCTCGGCGCGTGCGCTGCGCCGCCCATGGGCGACCCCTTCGCCAAGCCGACGCCGCCGGCGGAACTCAAGAAGCTCGACAAGTTCGCGGGCAAGTGGACGGGGACATGGGAGATGGTGGAGCCCACCGTGGAGGAGATGAACAAGATGATGCCCGAGGGCTCCAAGCCCATGCCCGCGGTCATGAAGGGCGAGAGCAAGGGTGACTGGACGCTGGGCGGCATGTACCTGCACCGTACGGGGTCGTACGAGATGCCCGGCGACCAGAAGTCACAGTTCGCCGAGATCATGACCTGGGACGCCAAGGCCAAGAAGTACCGGAGCTGGTTCTTCAGCGACATGGGGGAATACGGCGAGGGCACCATGACGCTGGACAAGGACGGCAAGACCTACCGCATGAAGTTCAAGGGCACCGACGGCCACGGGCACGCCATGCACGGCCAGGGCACGATGACCGCGGTCGATGACAACACCATGGAAGGCTCGATGACCATGACCGGCTGCATGGGCACCTGGAAGATGAAGGGCACCGAGAAGCGGGCGAAGTAGCGCATGGCACGCCGAGGGTCCTTGGCAGGGACGCGGGTTAACGCGGGTCTGTTGCGTGGTGCGGCCTTGGGTGCCGCGGCCGCCTGTTGGGCATGCGCAGGCTGCGCCCGGCCGGCGGTGCCCATGGACCCCTTCGCCAGGCCTGGGCCGGCGCCGGAAACCAGGCAGCTTGAGCGCTTCTGCGGCGATTGGACCAGCGACTGGGCGATTGTCTCCCCCTCGCGCGAGACGATCGCCCGGTTCATGCCCAAGGGCTCCAAGCCGATCCCCGCGTCCTTCGCCGGCGGCCACACCGGCGAGCTGGCGCTGGACGGGAGGTTTCTGCGCCGCTCCGGCTGGTACGAGATGATCGGCGACCAGAAGATCAACTTCACGGAGTGGACCACGTGGGACGCGAAGGCGAAGCGCTTTCGCACCTGGCTCTTTACCGACGCCGGTGAGCGGCACGAAGGCTGGATGAAACCCAGCGCGGACGGCAGGTCCTTTCGGATGGGGTTCACGGCACACGATCGTTTCGGCGGAACCCACTCCGGACGGGCTAAGGTGGTGTGCCCGGACGACGATACCGTGGAGTGGACGTTTTCGGCGCATGGGATGAGGCTGAAGGGCACGGACAAGCGGAAGAAGTAGTTGCCGCTGAAGGTTGGCGCGCAGGCCGCGCCGTTCGCGGCGGTGCCCCCGGGGGCGCCGGGCGAGCGACGCGGCCTGTTTTTTGCGGGCGCGCGAGTATGGGGGCGCAACGGATCGCATCGCTGCTGGCCTGCGGAACCGAGATTCTCTACGGCCTGGGCCTGGGGGAGCGCGTGGTGGCCGTCAGCCATGAATGCGACTACCCCCCGGAGGTGTTGCGAAAGCCGCGCGTCACCCGCGCCCACATCGCGGCCGACGCCCCCAGCGCCGAGATCGATCGCCAGGTTCGCGCCGCAGGCCAGTCGAAAACGCCGCTGTATTCCATCGACGTGCAGCTCCTCGCCTCATTGCATCCCGACCTGATCGTGACGCAGGCGCAGTGCGAAGTCTGTGCCGTGGACCTCGTGGAAGTGTTGGCGGCCGTGGAAGCCAATGCTGAACTCGGCGCCGCGCAGGTGGTGGCCCTGAATCCCACGACGCTGGAGGCGGTGTTCGAGGATATCGCTGCCGTGGGCCGGGCCGCGGGTGGTACGGACGCGGCGCTGTCGTATGTCGCCGGTCTGCGCCGGCGCGTTGACCGGGTGCGCGTCGCCACCGAGCCCCTTGCCGACAGGACGCGCCCGCGCGTCGTCTGCATTGAGTGGATCGAGCCGCTGATGCTGGCTGCCAATTGGATGCCCGACCTGATTGCGGCAGCGGGCGGCAGGACCGATCTGACGCACGCCGGCGCGCGGAGCGGTTACGCCGACTGGGCGGCGGTGCGCGACTACGATCCGGAGGTCATCCTCGTGGCACCCTGCGGCTTCGATCTCCCGCGAACGCTCCGCGAGTGCGCGCCGTTGACGCGGCTGCCGGGTTGGGCGGGACTCCGTGCGGTGCGGAGCGGACAGGTGTTCGCCGCCGACGGGAATGCCTATTTCAACCGCTCCGGCCCGCGGTTGGTGGACAGCCTCGAGGTCCTCGCGGGGCTGATTCACCCTGGTGCGTTCAACGGGGAAGCGCTGCTGCTCCGCGGCCTGGTCGCAAGTGTGGTGTAGCCCATTCCCCCGCGCCGAATCCCGCCGTGCCAGGTGGAGACGTCGCCGCCGCGTCGTTGTTGGCGCTACGACCCCGGCTGCGTGCCCGTGGGGCCGTAGCTGGGTTGCCGTACTGGGGGCGCCGGGCGTGGTGCGGACCGAATTACGGTTCGCTACGGTGTCGCCGGTTCGGCGGCCGCGCGCCGCGCGAAGCGGATGCCCTGTTTGATGGGGACCAGCGCCGCCTCCGGCAGCAAGCCGTAGTTTCCCACTTCCAGGCCGGAGCAGCCTAAGGTCGCGGTGCGGTGGAGCAGTCCCACTACCGCCTCCGGCGCCGACGACGTAATCGCGTGCTGCGTCAGGCGCAGCTCACGACGGCGCGCCGGCACGTTAAGCGCCGTCGCCAGGCCTTCGTGCCCGGTCACCGGCGTGACGACGCCGGAAGCGACGGTCCAATCCACGCCGGCATGCTGCGGCGCGGCCGGTCCGTCCGTCCGACGAACCGCGAGCAGTTCGCACCGGCTGGTGGCGGCAAGCGCGCCAAGCAGCGTGGTCAACTCCCGTGCCTGCCATGCCAGGAAATCCGCAGGCAGACAGCTCTCCAAGGCGTCGCAGGAGCATCCCTCCGCGCCGCCGTTCCAGATGGCTTCCAACCGCTCCCGAACACCCTGGCGCGCCGCCGCCATGTCGATGCCGCTCGCCGCCGCCCGCTGCCAGCAGGACTCGCAAAAGCAGGCGCCCAGCAGAAGCTCAGACTCCGCCGTGGGCATTGCCGGGGTGAGCAGATCGGTTCGCAGCGCATCCGACCAGGTGAGCATGAAGTCGTCCACGACCACCCCTTGAGCGCCGTACGTAGACGAAAGGTCGGTGACCAGTCCGCTCAGCAGCGCTCGCACGTCCGGGTTGCAGAGACATAGGCTGAGGCAGGATTCGATCCCGAAGGCGTTCTTGCAGGCCATCGACGGGTGTTCGTGCGCCAGCCGGCCGGTACGCGAGGCGGAAACTACGGGCCGCAGCTCCAGGCCGCGCTCCGCCGCAGCGCGCGCTAGGGTCGCAAGCGGATGGCGTCCGCGCACCCAGCTGGAAACGCCGGGCTTGCAGCGGGTCGCCGCGTAGTGGGCCTCAGCCGGTTTGAAGAACAGGCCGCCCCGAGTTCTGAAAACCCTGGGCTCAACGTCGCGGGCGCGAATTTGCGTCGTTGCAGGGACGGCCACCGGCACGCACAGTCCCTGTACGCCGATCTCCCCTTGCAGCCGGTCGAGGATCGCGGCCGTGTCTGCATCCAGGATATCCCAGGGATAGACCGCCAGAAACGCCTTCATCATCGGTCGGTTCCTTCCGCCGCGAGCGGCGCAAGCTCGTCATAGGAGTTTTCCAGCACCGCGAGCATTCTGCGCTGCGCCTGTTCCGCGGTCACGCCGTAGAACTTCGGGGCTACCGCCGGCAGTTCCGGCAAGTCACGCCCCTGCGCATCCACCCGCCGACACGACGCCACCCAGCGGTCGTCCTCGAACTCCACACGGATGCCGAACCACGCCGACTCGGCGCCTTCGCGCACCGCCTTGTACAAATGGAACGGCATGGCAGCCATCTCACAAGATGGGAACTCAACTATTTATTCTACCCCAGCCGGTCGTGATGACAACCGCCACTTCGCGCATGCGGTGTTCGCCACCGCTGCGTTCGACGCGGGCGCAGCGTGCGGCGTTGCATCGAGTCGCCGAGTGCGACTCGTTCGACCCCGCGGCACTGGTATGCGATGTGGCAGCCTGTGGCGGAACCCGCGCATCGACCTCCAGCCCATCATGTCACGGGCCGGATGCCCGTGCCTCATCGTTTGCCGGGGCGTTGGGGGACGGCATTGAGGCGCGGATGGGCTACCATCGGGGGGCCGGCTTGCCAAGGGTGACGGTCTCGCCCACCGCCGGCGGCGTGAAGTCGCGGAAGGTCCCGTCCTGCCAGAACAGCCATCGGAAGGACCCGTCTTCCAGGGGCGCGGAGAAGCGGAACACTGCCTCGGCGGGTCGCCCGTCCGCCGTTTGCGCTGCAATCTCGACACTCATGTCGGAAAGGGACACGCGATCGGAAACAGCGAGCGGATGCTCGCGGCCGCGGAAGAGTTCGTCGTACGGCAGCGCCAGATAGCCGTCCTCCGGCGTCACCACAAGCGTGCGGGCGTCCGTTCTTTTCAGAGTGACCGAAGCGAGGCTCGGGGCAAGGACGCGTGTTTGCCGCGGGACGCATTGCCCGGCCACGGCACGGGCAATCGGCAGATAGCCGATGTGAAAGGCGCTCGGGGCGTTCACCACCACCACCGATTGGCGGCACGCGTCGTCACCAAGCGGAGTACGCACATGCAGTTGCTCGGTGATCCGCCGTGGTCCCAACGGCATAGCGGCGCGCGCCAGCAGAGCCGTCGGGGCGATGACCAGGTGGATGACGACAAGTGCCCGCGTCGCCCATTGCCGCAGCAGCCGGTCCGGCGGAATCCCATGTCGGCTGAGGCCGACGGCGCCGGTCGGGGTCATGCCAACGGCTGGGCCGGTGGACCGGCTTTCCAGTCCGTCGTTTGAATAGTCGAAGATCGGCGACGGGGCACCACGCTGGCCCGCAACAGCGGGCGTGTGCTGACGCCGCAGGTCCCGCGATTCGCTGCGGCCTTCGCCCGCTCCCTCACGGTCGCGGCCCTGTTCGCCGGCATCCGCGCCCGGTTGGTTGCGTTGGAACCAGGTGGCGCCGTGCTTTGAGCCGATGCCGGCCAGGAAACGCCCCAGCAGGCCCATCGCCCCTACGCCGACGAAGAGCATATTGCGCTCCGAGGGCAGCGTGGCGCAACAGGGTACCAGTGCCAGCGTCATGCCCAGCGCGTAGTAGCGCGCCCGATGGTCGGCGCGCAGCAACGGCCACAGGACAAACGCGGCGAGCGCCAGGAACCCTACCCCGGCGAGCCAGACCGCTGTCGCGGCACGCTCGTCGAGGAACAGGGTGACGTCCGGAGGTGGAAGCGCCAGTTGTCCCAGGAGCATGACGGGCAGGCGCTCCCCCAGGGCCGCCAGAAAGCCCAGCGGGTGCAGCAGTGGATCGACGTACAGCCCCATGCCCTTGCTTCCGAACCCCGCCACCGTCCATGCGATCCGCCAGACGATCACGACGGCGGCCGCGGGCAGCACGCCCGTCAGGCGGCGCCGCCATGAACCGGTGTCGCCGGCCAGGGCGAACGCCGCGACGTAGCCGGCAGTCGCCACCCCCGCCTCGCCTGACAGGAGGCTCAGCGCAAGCAGCAGCGGCGCGGCGACGGCGGCACGCCGATGACCGCTGCCGCGCCAGCGGTGATGCGCTATCAGCGCCAGCACGCCGAACAGCGTGGTCAGCAGGGCGTTGCGGTTGGCGATCCAGCCCGCGGGTGTCGCATGGGCGTCATCTACGGCATAGAGCAGTCCCGCCAATCCCGCGGCTGTGATGGGTCCCATCTGCGCGCGATACAGCGCCGAGGCTGCCGCCGCCAGCGCCGCATACCACAGCAGGCTGTGGGCGTGCATGAGCCAGGGCCGCTCCGGCCACAGGCGAAAGTCCAGCCAGTGCGTGAGCACGGCAATAGGGCGGAGGAAGCTCGAGAGGATTTCCGTATGGGACCACCAGGGTATGACGCCGGTTTCCATGAGGCGCCGCGTATGGGTTGGATCGCCGTCGATGAAGGTGAACAAGCCGCCCGGCGTTGCGGTGTTATGAATGCCCACCTCCGCGGCGGCTTCCGGTCGGGTGAAAGCGAGGCGGAAGAAATGATCGTCCGTTTCCCATCCGCTGCGCAGGGACGGCGCCGCCAAAGCTGCGGCGAGGATAGCAGTCAGGATGGGCAGGTGCCGGGCGCCGGTCAGCCGCTCCCACCAGATCGCTTTCCCCGCGCCCCCTGCCGGTGCGGAAAGCTGGGCAGTGTCGCATACGGGCGATGTGGCGATCGCCCCGCGCATCACGAAGCGCCGATGCCCGCCGCCGTCCAGGTGAGCGACCGGCCCGGTTCCCGGG
Organism: Planctomycetota bacterium; assembly: GCA_016208685.1. Taxonomy (GTDB): domain Bacteria; phylum Planctomycetota; class Phycisphaerae; order UBA1845; family UBA1845; genus JACQXM01. The sequence goes on from JACQXM010000013.1 coordinate 17,074, forward strand.
CATGCAGGCGGCTGCGAAGCTGAGGTGCGAGCGCCTGGCGAAACTCATCGGCCGAGGATGCCAGGATGGGAAACGTCTTGTAATGGCAGGGGATGATTGCGCTGGGCTGGAGCATCTCGGCGGCCAGTGCCGCCCCCTGCGCGCCCATGGTGAACAGGTCGCCGATGGGCAGGATGCACACCTGCGGCGACCAGAGCCGGGCGATGAGCGACATGTCGCCGAAGACGTCGGTGTCGCCGGCGTGATAGACGACCGCCAGGCCGGGAGCGTTGACCACCAGGCCGTTGGGCATGCCCGCGTAAATTAACCCGCCGGGGGTGTCGATGGCCGAGGAGTGGAACGCCTTGGTGAGTGAAACACGTACGCCGTCGACGGTCTGCGTACCGCCGGTGTTCATGCCGGAAAACCGTCCCTTGCCGAGAATCCGGTTCAGGGCCGTGCACAGGTCGTAGTTGCCGACAATCGTGGGATTAAAGGCATCAACCAAGGCCGCTACGTCGCCCACGTGGTCGAAGTGTCCGTGGGTGAGGAGCACAAGGTCACAGCGTGAGGGTTTCTTGAGCGCTGCGGGGCAGGCGGGGTTCTCCGTAAGCCAGGGGTCGATGTACACCGTGCGGCCGTCTGAGAGGACGAGGCGAAACGCCGCATGCCCGAGCCAGGTGATGGTGGCCTCCATGCCTCATTATGGGGGCGCCCGCGAGCGAAATGCAAGCCGACCGTGCGGACCCGATCCGGCCGGGGCGATGTTCCACGGCCAGGCGGTCGCGGGGGATCGCGCGTCGTAGGAGAGGCCGCACGGCTCATTGCCCCACGCGGATTCATCCGATACGATCACGGGCGGTCCGGCGCGGAGGACCGTTCCATGATCAGGTCGCAGGTTCGTGCCGTTGTCGGCCCCTGCGCTCCGGCGAGGGCGGTATTGAAGTGCGTTGGTGCGCCCGGGGCCGGAACAACATGAAGTTCTCTTCCTTGGCTTCTCCCTCCGCCCAGGGGCAAACGGGGCGTCGTCAGGCGTCTGAGTCTGGTTGATTGGATGCACTATGGAACTACCACGTCGAGCGCGCGGCGACGAGCTGCTCAAACCCGGGGAAATGACCAGTCTTCGTCGGCGGTTACGCTTGCTTGCCGCCCGGCACGATGTGACAGCGGTCGTCGCCTGCGCCTTCGACCACCGCACGCGCATGCTGCCGTTCATCTATGCCGCACGGCGCATGGCGCCGGCCGGCGCGCGGGCCATCGGCTCGGCCATGGTCGACGCGGGGTTCGAGAAGACGCGCGTCGTGCTCCAGCAATGGAATCCGAACTTCCGCCCCTCGCGGATGCGCGTCGAGGGCCGGATTCCCGACATCTTCATGGTGTCCAGCATGCAGATTCACTCGGCATGCTGCAAGGAGCTGATCTACGACGCTTGCGGCATTGACCCCGGACATCGCCCGCTCATCATCGCGGGCGGGCCCAAGACGGTCTACGAACCCTGGGACGTGTTCAACACCGACCCTGCCGACCGCTGGGGGGCGGACGTGGCCATCACCGGCGAGGAATACGTGCTGCTCAGCCTGCTGGAGGCACTGCTTCAGCTCCGCGCCGGGAGTGAGTCGCTGCGCTCCACGTTCATCCGCGCGCGAAACAGCGGCATGCTCGACGGCATTCCCGGCTTGGTGTACGCGCGTTCGCGAACCGACGGCGTCGCCGAGGAACTGGTGGACACGGGCATCCAGCGACTGCTCGGCGATCTGGACGAGCTTCCCCATCCCGCCACCGGCTATCGGCTGCTGGAACGTCCCAGCCACCGCGCGGGGCTGGCCGCCAGACCGCTGGAGCCCGGCGAAGTCCGCCGCTACAGTCCCATCGGCTCACTGGTGCTCACCTTCGGCTGCAAGTTTGCCTGCCCCTACTGCCCCATTCCCGCGTACAACCAGCGACAGCACCGCGTCAAAAGCGGCGAACGGATCGTCGACGAGATGCGACGGCTGAACATCGAGTACGGGATAAGCAGATTCTTCGGCGCCGACGACAACTTCTTCAACCACCGCAAACAGACGATGGCCATCGTCGACACCATGGCGCGGGCGCAGATTCACGGCCGGCCGCTGCACCGCGTGGTGCGCTGGGGCACGGAAGCGACGGTTCATGACACCCTCGCCCTGCGCGACGATCTGCCGATGATTCGCGCCGCCGGGCTGTGTGCCTTGTGGATGGGCGTGGAGGACATGACGGCACACCTGGTGCGCAAGGGTCAGAGCGTGAACAAGACGCTGGAGGCGTTCCAACTGCTTCGGCGGCGCGGCATCGCTCCCATGCCCATGATGATGCACCACGACGATCAGCCTCTGTACACCCCGGGCGGCCCGTACGGACTGTTGAATCAGGCGGCCATGCTGCGCAAGGCCGGCGCCATCAGTTTTCAGGTGCTCATGCTCTCGCCGGCAACCGGGTCCAGCCTGTACGCCGGCGCCTACCGCGACGGCCTGGCCATCGACTCGGCGGCGGGGCGGATCGTCGAACCGCGGATGATGGACGGCAATTACGTGGTGGCGAGCCGGGCCCGGCAGCCCTGGCGGAAGCAGTTGAACCTCCTGATTGCCTATCTGTTCTTCTACAACCCGATCCGATTCTTCGGAGCCCTGCTTCGTCCGAAGAACAACCTGCGGCTCTACGACGCGGCGCTCCAGGTGCTGGGCATGTGGGGCGTGTGTCAGACGGTTCGGCGCACGCTGGGCTGGGCGCTGCGGCTGATGTTCGGTACGGTCGTTCGCCGCAGGCGGGTTCCCTCGAGCATCGTGCCGATGCGCGGAGTCAACGGCGAGCCGGCCAGTCACGCGCTGTCAACGGCGCCCGTGCCGCCGCTGGTGCAAGTGGGAACCGGTGCGCCGTCGCCTGGGGTGCTTGCCGCCGGCAAGTAGGCCGTCCGGTCGGGCTCGCTCATCGGCGTGGGGCGGAACGCAGGGACAGCCCGTGGCCGCCGCTACGAACGTACAGCGGGGCCCACAAACGCCGTGGCCTGGGATTAACGCCGGCGGTCTCAGATTTCGCCGAGGAACGCCAGACGCCGTGCGAGTTCTTCGCGCGGCGCCGACCAGTCCATGTCGATCAATCCGGCGATTTTCGTGCGCAGGCGCTCCGCCACGCGCACGGCGAAGTGCAGCCGTTCCTCATCGCTTCCCGGGAAGTACGCCGGGTCGGGCAGGGACCAATGAGCGCACAAGGGGTCGCCGGGCCAGACGGGGCAGGACTCTTCCGCCGCCGAGTCGCACAGCGTGATCACGGCGTCCATGGGGGTGTGGGCGAACTCTTCCCATGATTTGGATCGCTGCTCTCCCGGGGTGATGTCCAGTTGCTCGAGCGCGTCGAGGGCGAGCTGATGTACGAAGCCCGCCGGGCGGGAACCGGCGCTGAGCGCCTCGAAGCCCTCGCCGCCGTCGTGACGCAGGATGGCCTCGGCCAACTGCGATCGGCAGGCATTGGCCGTGCACAGGAAGAGGATTCGCTTCGGTGCTGCCACGCGGAACGGTCCCTTGTCTTACACCGCACGCTGGCGGCGACCGCGGCTTCGCTCGGCGCCCGCCGGCTCTTCTGAATTATCGGCAGCTTCGGGGGGATGTGGGAAGCGCACCGCCGGCGCCGGGCCGTGCCCGGCGTGCTTTCGGTTCGGTTCATGACCGCCGGCGAGCCTGAGCCGCTTTCCGGATGGGCACGCGCACTCCGCCTCCGGCACGGACTCCTGGCCGCCGTCTCCGGCCGCGAGTGTGGCCGTTCTGGATTCGCCGTTCCGGGTTACGTCGCCCCCCGCCCACGAACCGAGGGGCACGCGAACGCGCGCCGCTCGCGGTGGGCAGGCGCCGGGGTGGGGCGTCATCGACACTGTCCGCTGGCGCGGAGGTCGGTGGCGATGGTAGCGCAAACGTCGTCCCACACGTCGTTGCAACACGCGGAGTCGCGGTCACAGACGGCGTTGCAGCAGCTTTCCACGTTGCAGCCGGCGTTGGCGTGCTGCGAGAAGCAGCTTCCCCGCCCATTGCGGCAGGCGGAGAACACGCCGCATTCGTCGCCGATCTCCTCCACGCATACCGCGTCCCACTCCGTCAGACAGCAGAAGGGATCGACCTCGCACACCGCCTGGCAGACCGATTTCGGCTGATCGGTCAGGCACGATTCGTTGCTGCATCCCGGCGCCGTATGGGCGCTGAAGCAGCTTCCCGCCTGGGCGGCGCCGCAGGCGGAGAACCCGTGGGCGATGCCGTCGGCCTTGCTGACGCACACCGCGTCCCACTCCGTGTCGCAGCAGAACTGGTCCACGGCGCAGGTGCTCTGACACACCGTGGCACTGGCGGGGTCGTTGCAGCCGGGCGTGGCGTGCTCCGTGTAACAGGCGCCGGCCTGGGCGTTACAGGCATTCGCTCCGCGCGTCGGGTCGCTCTCGCGGAAGATGGTCAGGCGCCCATCGCCGGTGGCGCCGCGGAAGCCGCCCACGCGGATCAGATACGACTGCTGGGCGGTGGCGGGGAACCGCACCCGGGAATCCGTGCCCGTGCCGCAGTTAAAGGCCACCGATTCCTGATCATCGTTGCAGGCAATGGGCGTGCCCGGCGGGCAGGCGCAGCCATTGTAAACCATCACCTTGGTGTCGAACTGGCTGCCACAGAGGCTCACAATGACCTGCTCCGTCACCGGCGAGGTGAAGCAGTACCAGATGTCGGCGTCCACCTGGGTGTAGTCTTGAAGCACGCACTGGCCGGGATGGTCCGGGCCGTCCGTGGTGGCGCCCACGTTGCTGATCTCCAGGGCGACCTCCGACACCGGCGTGGCGTCGGCGCAGTTATTGTTGGAGTTGCCGCCGCCGATGTTCTGGCACGAAGCGTCGCAAGTGGCGGTGTTCGGCGGTTCGCACTGTTCGCCGGTTTCCACGGTGCCGTTGCCGCACTCAGCCGTGCCCCCGGGGCCGCCGCCCGGGGTGCCGTCGTCGCCGCGGGCGCAGCCGTTCTCGTCAACACTCGCTCTCGGGGCGGTATCCGGGCAATCATCGCGGTCGTCAAACACGCCGTCGCCGTCCGTGTCGCGCTGGCTGGCGGCACATCCGTTGGTATCCACTTGGGCACCGGCGGCCGTGTCGGTGCAGGTGTCGGCATCGTCGTTGACGCCATCGCCGTCCGTGTCCCGCTGCGACACGGCGCAGCCGTTGGGGTCGACGTCCGCCCCGGCCGTGGTGTCGGCACACTGGTCGATGTCGTCGTTAACGCCGTCGCCGTCGGTATCGGGCGTCCCCGGGGCGCTCACGGGGCAGCCGTTCTCATCCACATTTACGGTGGTCGGCGTGTTGGCGCAATCGTCGGCGTCGTCGTTGACGCCGTCACTGTCCGTATCGCGCTGGTTGGCGGCGCAGCCGCTGGCGTTCACTTCGGCGTCGGTCGCGGTGGCGGGGCATTGATCCAGGCTGTCGGCCACTCCGTCGTTGTCCGCGTCGCCCTCGCCGGGTCCGGCGACCGGGCAGCCGCGCGCGTCCACCGTAGTGTTCGCGGGGGTGTCGGGGCAGTCATCATCGGCGTTGGGTACCAAGTCGCCGTCGGTGTCGCGCTGGCTGGGAGAGCAACCCTGCGCATCGACCGTGGCGCCGGACGGAGTGGCGGCGCAGTCGTCGTCCTCGTCGCGCACGCCGTCGTCGTCGGTATCGGTCACGGCTCCGGGCGGCGGGTCGTTATCGCCGCCGCCACCGCCGCCCCCGCCGGAGGGGCATCCGCCCATGCAGAGCGCCGCGCCGAAAGGAAGCAGTAAAGCCACGAAATGGCGGCCCAACCGGTGGATCGCGTCGCCTTGCATGCCATGCCCTCCGATAATAAGCAGCGGTCGACATTCCACCGGCGGTTGGTCGCGGCCGATGGATAGGGACCCTGTTGCAGCAACTCTATGCCCCCACCAAGGTTCAAAGCAAGGGTCCGAATCGCCATCACTTATAGCACTCGGCGCGGCAAGTGTGCGCGTCGGACCGCCGCCGAAGTCGCGGCTGCGCCGCGGGTCGGGCGCCGGACGATCGTTCGGCGGGGATGCAGGCACAGAACGGCGAGCGGCGAAGCTTGCGTGTCGGTAAGCAAGGGCT
>JACQXM010000013.1:23250-48927 GCA_016208685.1 Planctomycetota bacterium
TGGACGGAGCCGATCGCGTCGCAAGGGCACATCCATTTCCTCCGTGGAATTCGTTAACTCGCGCCAGGACAGTGACTTAGCGCCGCCCTGACCGGGCCCTTCACGGTGTCCGGTCGGCCCGCGGGGCGCTTCTGGCACGCGATGTGTCACTGGCCGTCGGACCGCGCCGCGCGGCAAGGCGGCGCAGGGAGTTGTGACCATGCACGAGCGTCAACCACCGCGAACCGCAGCCACGAGTGACCGACTTCTGTCACTCGACTGGGCGGCTCTGGGCCGGCGGGTGCGGGCGCGCACCCTCGACGCCCTGGCGGAGCACTTCGCGCGGCGGGGCGAGGCGCGGCCGGCGCGGCGGCGGGAACTGCTTCCGCCCGACGTCGACGCGGCGGTGGTGGAGGAGCAGCGGTGAGCAGCTACGGCCTGTGGCTTTCGGCGGCGGGCATGAAGGTCAACGACCTGCGGCAGACGATCCACGCCAACAACCTGGCGAACGCCCAGACCACGGGCTTCAAACAAGACCTGGCCGTCGTGCGCCAGCGGCGCGTGGCGAGCGAAGAAACCCCGGGGGGAATGAGCTTCGCGCACCCGGTGCTGGACGGATTGGCGGGGGGCGTGAACGTGCGTCCGGTGTACCACAGCTTCACACCCGGCCCCATCGAGCACACGGGCAAACCGCTGGACGTGGCCCTCCAGGGGAAGGGGTTCTTCGCCGTCAGTGACGGGAAGGTGACACGCTACACCCGGGACGGCGAGTTTGCGCGGAGCCGTGCCGGCGAACTGGTGCTCGCCGCGGGGGACGGTCGATGGAAGGTGCTCGCCGAGGGCGGCGCGCCCATCGTGCTCAGCGAAACCGGCGGGGCGGTTTCCATCTCCGCCGGCGGCGATGTGCGGCAGGGGGCGCTGGCGGCGGGCAAGCTCGCGGTGTTTGCCGCCGCGGATGAGCAGGGGTTGCGCAAGACGGGCGAGAACCTCTTCGACGCCGGAGAGGTGGAGATGACACCGCTGGAGGCGCGCCTGATCCCCGAGGCGCGAGAGGAATCGAACTACGACGTCATGACCGGTCTGGCGACGATGATCGAAGCGTCGCGGGCCTATCAGATGAACGCCACCATGATCCAGCTTCAGGATCAGGCTACGGGCGAGGCGGTGACCCGCGTGGGTCGGGTCGGGTAACGGCAGCTCCGCGCGGACCTGATTCCGCGCGATGAGCGCGGCGGGTAAGTCGCGCCGGGAACAAGCGCATGGGAATCACGGCACTACATGCCTCGGCGTCCGGGATGCGGGCCCTCGACGAGAAGCTCAACGTCGTGGCCAACAACCTCGCCAACATCAACACCCACGGCTTCAAGCGCTCGCGGGTGAACTTCGAGGACCTGCTCTATCAGGTGAAGCGCGAGCCCGGCGTGCCCAACGCCAACGACGAGCCCATTCCCCACGGCATCGTGGTGGGCACGGGCGTGAAAGTGTCCGGCACGCAACTGAACTTCGAGAAGGGGACGGTGGACCCCACGGGGCAGCCACTGGACTGGCAGATCGAGGGCGAAGGGTTCTTCCAGGTGACCACCATCCAGGACGGCGCCGAGCTGACGGCCTATACGCGGGCCGGTAACTTCGCCAAGAACGCCGTGGGCAACATCGTGCTCGCCAACAGCGACGGCGCGGTGCTCGAGCCGCCCATCAACATCCCCGCGGATGCCATCGAAGTGTCCGTGGCGCGGAACGGAGAGTTGCGGGTCCGCCAGCAGGGTTCGAACACCCTCACGACCATCGGCCAGGTGGAGTTGGCGCGGTTCGTGAACCCCGAGGGACTCAAGCAGATCGGGCGGAATCTGTACATCGAAACCGACGCCTCCGGCGCGCCGGTCACCGGCACGCCGCAAAGCGACGGCATGGGCGCCATCAGCCAGGGGAACCTGGAGATGAGCAACGTGGATCCGGTGCGAGAGCTGATTGACCTGATCACTACGCAGCGGTCCTTCGAGTTGAACAGTCAGTCGATCCAGAGCGCCGACGAGTCGCTCCAGATCGTATCGAACTTGAGGAGGTTCTAGGAGCGGTAAAGCGATGAGGCGGGCCGGCGGAGGCCCGCGGACGTAGCGGGTCGCGAACACCATCGGCGGCGGCGTGAGGATGCGCTGACCGTTCAACGATGACCCGCCACATGCAGGATGCTGTCATGGCGCGCAAGGATTGCGAGACAACACGGCCGGGGACGCGGCAACCGTGGCCATCGCCGGAGGCGAAGCGCCACGCCGCCACCATCAGACCGCGCCGAGGCGACGCGGCATGCTTCTGTTCGTTGGTCGGCCTTCTATTCGCCGGCGCCTCGGTCGCCGAAGCCGAGACGCTTCGCCTGTGGCCGACGGCCGTCGTGGTCGACGATTCCATCCGCCTGGGCGACCTCTGCGAAATCACCGACGCCGCACCCGAGGCCGAAGGGACACTTACGGCGTTGATGGTCACCGACGCGCCGCCGCCCGGCGGTTCGCGACTGATTACCCTCGACACGGTCCGCGAGGTGCTTGCGGCCTCCGGCGCCAACATGGGCACGGTGACGGTGCGCGGCGCTAAAGAGTGCGCCGTGTCGCGCCCGGCGGCGCCCACGCAACCCCAACCCCTGCCGGTGGCGGCCGGTTCGCAGACGCCGCGATCCCCGGCGGGCGGGCGTTCGGCGGAGGCGGGGCCGGCTAAGCCGCGCTGGCGCGCCGAGGCGCCTTCGCGCGGCGACGGCCTCGTCGACGGCAAGGTCGCGCCGGCCGCGGTGCCCGGCGCGGGACGCACGCTCCGCCAGGCCGTAATCGACTTCTTCAGTGCCGAGCTGGCGCGATATCACGGCACGGCGGAGCTGACGTTCGACCGAACCTCCGAACAGGTGCTCGCGCTCTGCGGCCCCGCCTTCGAGTTCAAGATTCAGCGGCGCGGCGGCGCGGCGCTGGGCCTGACGCCCATCGAAGTGGAGGTGGTAAGCAAGGGGCAGGTGGTGCAGACGGTACCCATGGTAGTGCAGACCGCGATGCGGCGGCAGGTGGTCACGGCGCGGCGGGCGATCAACCAGGATGCGGCGGTGCGTGACGAGGACGTGGCCTTAACCACCGTGACCTTCGCGCGCCTGGAACATCTGGGACTGGACGACGCGGCACAGGTGATCGGGCAGCGGGCCAAGCGGTATATCCCCGCCGGCGCGCAGATCGAAGCGGAGATGCTGGAAACGGTTCCGCTGGTGCAGCGCGGCGAGCTGGTCACGCTCACCACCGCCGTCGGCGGCATCCATGTGGTGACCACCGCGAAAGCCGAGGGCTCGGGCGTGCTCGGCGAGTCCATCAAAGTGCGCAGCGCGGAAAACAAGCGCATCGAGTTCGACGCCGTGGTGGTGGGACCGGCGCGGGTGGCCGTGACCGGCGACGCCGGAACAAGCGCGGCGCCCATGCTGGCGCTGGGAGGCAAGCCATGAGGTTGCGGGGCTGTTCGCGAACCGGAGTCGGTGCCCTGGCAGGCGTGCTGCTGGCGCTGGCCACGCCGGAGCTGAACGCGCAGACGTCGTCGTTGCGCGTGCGCAAGTCCCAGGCGGAGGCGTCGCAGACCAAGACCCCCATGCGGCGCGAGGTGGCACTGTCGACCCGCAACAACGTTTACGACCAGTACGCGCTTACCACGCTGACGCCAGTGTCGCCGAAGGCCTTCCGCCCCGGCGACCTGGTGACCATCATCGTCCGCGAGCAGCGCACCTTCGAAGCCGACGCCGACCTGGAAACCAAACGCCAGTACGACGCCAAGAGCGAGCTGGATTCCTTCGTCAAACCCACGGAGGGCGGGCTGGGCTCCAGCGCGTTTCGCCGCGGCAAACCCAACATCGACTACAAGCTGGACCTCAAGCTCAAGGCCGAGGGAGACACCAAGCGCCAGGACAAGCTCACCACGCGCCTGACCGCGGAGATCATCGACGTGAAGCCCAACGGCCTGCTGGTGCTGGAGGCCCGGGGACGCATCGAACACGACGACGAGGTGAGCCTGATTTCCCTTACCGGCGTGTGCCGCAAGGAGGATGTGACCGCCGACAACACCGTGCTCTCCACGCAGATTGCGGACAAGAACGTCGTGGTGCGCAACGAAGGGGCGCTGAAGGCGAGTTCCACCCGCGGCTGGATTCCGCGGCTTATTGACTGGCTGAAACCGATTTAGTGCCATGAACAGGTCACCAGTGACATCACTGCTTCTGACGCTTGCCGCGGCGACGCCGGCGTGGGGACAGATTCCCACGGCGCGCGTGGGCGACATCACGCATCTGCAAGGGCAGGGGACCAACGTGCTCATCGGCTACGGGCTGGTCACCGGGCTGGACAAGACCGGCGACGGGGCGAAGTTCCTGCCCACCATGAAGGCCCTGGCCGCCACCATGGAGCGCTTCGGCGCCAAGGTGGACTCCATCGAGGAAATCGACGCCGCCAAGAACATCGCCGTGGTCATGGTGGAAGTGGTCATCCCCGACCATGGCGCGCGCGAGGGCGAGCTGCTGGACGTGTCCGTGACGGCAATGGCGGCCAAGAGCCTGACCGGCGGCAGGCTGCTCGCCACGCCGCTGATCTATCACGACCGCAGCGTGGAAGGGCTCTTCGGCTTCGCCCAGGGCGCCGTGCAGGTGAGCGAAACGGTAAAAACCGCGGGCACCATTCGCGGCGGAGCCCGGCTGGAGCGCGACGTGCTCATGCACGTGGTGGCCACGGGGACTGATCTACGGACCTCCGGCTTCAACAGCTCGTGGATTCAGCCGGACCAGACTTACGTCACCCTGGTGCTGGACGACACGCACGCCGGGTGGTCGATGGCCGCGGCGATCGCCCAGGCCCTGGACAAGGAACTGGGGGTGTCGGCGGACGTGGACCGCGTGGCGCTGGCGATGGACGCCAAGAACGTGGTGGTGCTGCTTCCCGCGCACCAGCGCGGCGACCCCGCCTCCTGGATCCGCGACGTGGAGCGTACGCCGCTGCTCATGGAGTCCAACGAGGCGCGGGTGACCATCAACCGCAACACCGGCACCATCGTGGTCACGGGTGACACGAGATTGTCACCGGTGGTGATATCGCAACTGGGGCTCACGGTCACCGTCAGCACCGGCGAAGGCGAAGCCCTGACCCGCGCCGGCGTGGAGCAGCAGCAGTTCGTGCCCGTGGACGTGGCGGCGGCGCGGCTACCCAACGTCAAGGACCTGTTGGAAGCGCTCAACCGGCTTAAGGTGCCGTTCAAGGACCGGGCGGCGATCCTGGAGAGCATTCACCGCGCCGGCAAGCTGCATGCGCGGCTGGTGTACGAGGGCTAGGCATGAAGGCGGCGGAGATTCGCAGTTCGACGGAGGCACGGCCGGCGGTGCAGCGCGACCTGTCGCGCTTGCGGCAGGCGGCGGGACAGGTCGTCGGTTCGGTGTTCTACGGAACGCTGCTGAAGACCATGCGCGAAAGCGGGCTCAAGGGAACCGTGGGGCACGGCGGACGCGGCGAAGAGGTCTTTGCGGGTCAGCTCCACGGCCTGCTGGCGGAGCGGTTGGGGACGGCCGGCGGGCGGGGCGTGGGCGAGGCGATCTATCGCCACCTGGAAGGCCAGCAGCGGCGGATGACGGCGACCCAGGAGGAAGCACGATCATGAGCGCGAGGATTGACTCACCCAGGCTCAAGGACCTGATCCGCCTGCTGGCGGAGTTGCGCGGGCTGTACGCCGAACTGTTCGCCGTGCTGGGCGAGAAGCTGGCGGCGATGCGCGGCGCGGACTTCGAGCGCATGCACGCCCTCACGCAGCGCGAGGCGGCGCTGACGCAGCGGCTGAGCGAGCGCGACGGCTTCCGCCGGCAACTGCTGGATGCCATCGCCCGACCGCTGGGCATGACCTCGCGCGCCGGTCGCAGCTTGACCATCGCGCAGGTTGCGGCGCATGCCACCGGCCGGCAGCGCGCGGAGCTGCTGGCCGCGGCGGACGAGCTGCGGCGGAGCGTCTTCGAGGTGGCACAGGCCAATCGCGTCGCCGGCGCCGTGTCACGCTCCATGCTGCACCATCTGCAGTGGGTGTTCGCGTCGGTGCAACCGAGGACGGAAGAAGCGTTCGTGTATTCCAACGGCGGGGCGGTTCCCGTCCGTCATGACGTACAGATTCTGGACGCGGTGGGCTAAGGCGCCATGGGCTTGCTGAACTCGGCATTACAGATCGGGCGCAGCGCCATCCTGGGGTACCAGGGGGCGCTTCAGGTGGTGGGCAACAACGTCAGCAGCGCCGCCAGCCCGGACTACACGCGTCTGACGCCGGGGCTGGACCCCCTGCCCGGGCCCTTCATCGGCCGGGACCTTCAACCGGGGGCCGGCGTGGCGCTCACCAGCATCCAGCGGAACATCGACGAGGCGCTGGAAAGTCGCATCCGCCTGGCGATCGGGGCCACCGCCTCGACCACGCAGCAGCAGCTTGCCCTCAACCGCGTGGAGGCGTTCTTTAACACCGTGAACGAGACTGACATCGCCTCGCGCATGTCGGCTTTCTTCCACAGCTTCGACGAGGTGCAGAACCTCCCGGAAGATACCGCCACCCGCGAGCTGGCGATCACCAGTGGGGCGCAGCTCGCCACGGCGCTGCACGACATGCGGGAGCAGTTCGCCCTGCTGGGGGCCGACCTCGACGGGCAGATCGGCGACCTGGTGAGTCAGGCGAACGACCTGGCCCAGCGTATCGGCAAACTCAACGAAGAGATCACCACGGCGGAGGCCGGGCGGCAGGGGCAGGCGACGGGCCTGCGTGATCAGCGCGACGCGCTGCTCCGCGAACTCAGCGACATCGTGGACGTCACCGTCCGCGTGCAGCCCAACGGCGCCATCAACGTGTATGCCGGCAGCGAAGCGCTGATCCAGGGGAATTTCGTGCGCCAGCTGGCCACGGCGACCGCTTCCGACGGAGAGTTCACGCGCACTTCGGTGCGTTTCGCGGACACCAACGGGCAGGTCGACCTGGGCGGCGGCCGCATCGCCGGGCTGATCGCCGCCCGCGACCGGCACGCCTTCGGACAGATCGCCGCCATCGACGAGCTTGCCGCGGGGATCATCACCGAGGTCAACCGCGTCCACGCAGACGGACAGGGGCTGCGGGGCATGGCCTCGGTCACCGGCGCCAACGATCTGCTGGTGACGGATACCGCACTGAACAGCAGCGCCGCGGGGCTGGCGGATACGCCGCAGAGCGGCAGCTTCTACGTCACGGTGTTCGACGACGCGACGCAAACGCCCACCGCCTACCGCATCGATGTGGACTTCAGCGACCCGGCGACCGCGACCACGCTCGAGTCCCTGGTGGCGGCGTTCAACGGGCAGGTGCAGGGCGTGACCGCCTCCATCACCAGCGATCGCCGCATCGCCTTCGCCGCCGATCCCGGGCGGAGCTTTGTGTTCGGCTTCGACGGACAGCAGGCGCGTACCGATACCTCGCACGTGCTCGCGGCGCTGGGCGTCAACACCTTCTTTACCGGAACGAGTGCCAAGGACATGGCAGTGAACGAGGTGCTGGCGGCCGATCCGCTGCTGCTGGCGGCGGCGGCGACCTTCCACCCGGGCGACGGCGTGATCGCCGGCCGCCTGGCGGCGCTGGATTCGACGCCCGCGGCGAGCATGAACGGGCTGTCGCTGTCCGAAACCTACGATTCCATCGCCAATGCCGTCGCGGTGACCGCGGGCGCCGCCAACGACGCGGCGCAGGCGGCGTCGACGGTGCAGACGGCGCTCCAGACCCAGAAAGAAAGCCTCAGCGGCGTGAACCTCGACGAGGAGGCGATCGCCCTGGTCAAGTATGAGCGCGCCTTCCAGGGAGCGGCGCGGTTTGTGTCCGTGGTGGACGGGTTGTTGAACGATCTGGTGACGCTGATTCGGTAAAGGACGCGCGGGGCCGGCGGAAGTGCCGGCATGAGCGAGGAAGTGCGCATGGCCATCAGCCCGGTAAACATTTCGCGCATCAGCCACAACCTCCAGGCGAGCCTGGTGGTCAATTCGCTGCAGCGCAATCAGCGCGAGGTGTTCACGGAGCAGACGCGCATCGCAACGGGCCGGGAGTTCGTCACGCCCAGCGAAGATCCCGTGGCGGCAGGCCGCGTGCTGGACCTTACCCGCGCCATGCAGCAGCAGGATCAGTTCATGGCCAATCTGCGGCACGCGGACAACAGCCTGGCGGCGGCCGACGACGCCTTGACGGAAGTGAACAGCCTGCTCATCGAGGCCCACGATATCGCCAGCGCCAACATCAGCAACCTTACCAGCGCCGCGGAACGCGAGTCGGCGGCGGAGCTGATCGCGGGTATCCGAATTCAGCTTCAGAGCGTGGGCAATCGCCTCTTCAACGGGCGGTTCCTGTTCGCCGGGCGGGATACCACGGAGCGGCCGTTCGTCGAGGCCCTGGGCGGCATTGCGTACGTCGGCGACACCGGCGACCTGCTGACCCGCATCGATCGCGGGCAGGACGGCGTCATCAACCTGCCGGGCAACGTCCTCTTCGGCGCGCTATCCGGCCGCCTGGCCTCGAACCTCGATCTTTCACCCTCGCTGACTCCCGATACGCGGCTCGAGGACCTCAACGGCGCCGGCGGGCACGGCATTCGCCGTGGGACGCTGGTCATCAATGAGATCAACGGTGCCGGGGTGTTCCAGGTGGACCTGACCGCCGCCGACACCATCGGCGACGTCGCCGACCTTATCACCGCCGCTGCGGCGGCTGCCGGCGCGGACGTGACGGCGACCGTCTCGGCGACCGGGCTCGACATCACGCCGGGCGGCGGCGACATCACGGTGACGGACACCGGCACGGGCGTGGCCGCCGCGGACTTAGGCGTGCTGACCACCACGCCGACCTCGACTCCCATCACCGGCGCCGCGCTCGCCCCACGCCTGACCCGCCTGACGCCGGTTTCCGCGCTGGCGCAGGGCGGCACCATTGACCTCGCCGGCGGACTGGTGATCACCAACGGGCCGCAGACGGCGACCATCGATCTCACCGATGCGGAGACGGTCCAGGACATCATCAATCGCATCAACAACGCCGGCGTGTACGCCCTGGCGCGGATCAACGACGCCGGGACCGGGATCGACGTGTTCAACCAGGTTTCGGGCGCGGCGATGAGCATCTCCGAGAACGGCGGCACGACGGCCGCGGACCTGGGGCTGCTGACCCTGGCGCCGGATACGCCGGTCAGCAGTTTGCACGGGGGGCGCGGGCTGGTGCTGGATCCGGCGGCCGACGACCTGCGCATCACCGCCAAGGACGGCAGCACCTTCGACGTGAACCTCGATGGCGTTCTCACCGTCGACGAGGTCCTTACTCGGATCAACGACGCTGCGGTCGCCGCTGGCGTGAATGTCACGGCGGCGCTCGCCACCACGGGCAGCGGGCTGGTGCTTTCCGACGGCACCGGCGGCGCGGGGACGCTTTCGGCGCTTTCCCTCAACTCGTCGCAAGCGGCGTACGCCCTGGGTCTGACAGGGACGGCCGGCGGAACGGCCACCGACCTGGTGGGCGACAACCCCAACCCGGTGAAGACGGAGGGCATCCTGACGGCGCTGGTGGAGCTGGAGGACGCCCTGCGCCGCGACGACACACTGGGGATCAGCCAGGCGGCCGACCGATTGGATCCCTTCACCAAGGATGTCACGCGGGTTCACGGGATCATCGGCGCGCGATCGCAGTCCATGCGCTCGCACCTGGGGCAGATGCAGGATGCGGCGGGGGCGGCGGGCGTGTTTCTCTCGGAAGTGCAGGACCTGGATTATGCGGAGGCGATCACGCGTATGCAGTCGGCGGTGACGCAGTTGCAGGCGAATCTGAGGACCAGCTCGCTACTGCTCAACGTGTCGCTTCTGGATTTTCTACAGTAGCGGGCGGCGGACGCGGAGGGGCCGCGATGGACGGCGAGGCGGCAGGGAAGCGAGGAACTTGGACGGTTTCGCACGGGGCCCGGTTGACCGGGGCTTCACAGCGAACGGGCGGGTCGGTCAAGGGAGTGTCGCGATGATATTGGAGACGTCGCGTTTCGGCAGTTTGGAGGTCGACGAGAACCGGCTGATCAGTTTCGACGAGGGAATTCTGGGATTTCCCCGGCAGCGGCAGTACGCCCTGATCCAGACCGGCGCGGGCAGCGGATTCTACTGGTTGCAGTCCGTGTGCACCCGCGATCTGGCGTTCGTGGTGTGCGATCCGCGGCTGTTCGTCGCCGACTACCAGGTTCCGGTGAAGCTGGAAGAACTGGAGAGCATCCAACTGACGCAGCCGGACCTGGCGCAGGTGTTCATCATCGTCAACAAGATCAACGACCTGCTGACCGGCAATTTCCAGGGACCGCTGGTGATCAACGTGCGGAACCGGCGCGGGCGGCAACTGGTGCTCAGCGACAAGCGCTACTCGACGCGTCACCCGCTGATGCGGCTGCCGCGGCCCGCGGCGCTCAGCAAGACGGCCTAGGTCCGCCGGTGGTCCGGCCCGGGCGACGCAAGCTAGAATCTTCCGGCCGATCGCCGGCATTGCGTCCCGTGGCCCCGGAGGTTCGCGCCCCCGGGGCGTTTCCCCGCCCCGGCAGACCGCCGTCGCGCCGACCCGCGGCCGTGAGCCGCCGCCGGAGCCTTCCCGCGGCGACCACGCGGGAAGGCAGCGCCTGCGGACGTTGACGAAGACAGCGCATCGGCATCGCAAGGAAGGAGCCGAGTATGTTGGTGCTATCCAGACAGCGCGATGAAACGATCATGATCGGCGACGACGTGGAGATCACCGTCGTCGATATTCGCGGCGACAAGGTGCGACTGGGCATCACCGCGCCGCGGCATATTCAGGTGCATCGTAAGGAAGTTTACGAAGCCATCAAGCGTGAAAACCAGCAGGCGGCCGGTCTGCGGCCGGAGGACGTCCGGGACGTGGTCAAGCCCGACGCTCCCCCCGCCCAGGCGCAGCCGCTGCAACCCCCGGCACCGGAACCTGACGCGCCGCGGCCCGACAACCACGTTCGCCGCGCCCGTTGAGGAACGATTGGAGAAGAACGTCCCCCCTTGGCGTCTCGTGATGCACCAGGGGCAATCAAGGAGGATTGCACATGTCACGAATCAATAGCAACGTTCCGTCCCTCATCGCCCAGCGCCACCTGGGCCGATCGCAGGAATCCCTGCGTCTCTCGCTGGAGCGGCTTTCCAGCGGGCTGCAAATCAACCGTGGCGCCGACAACCCCGCGGGGCTGATCGTCTCCGAACGCCTGCGCTCGGAGATTGCCGCCGCCAACCAGGCGATCCGCAACAACGCCCGGGCCATCAACGTCATCGCCACCACGGAGGGGGCGCTCAACGAGGTAGCCTCGTTGCTGACGGACATCAAGGCGCTCATCGTGGAGGCAGCCAACAGCGGCGCCTTCTCCAAGGAGGAGATCGCCGCCAACCAGTTGCAGATCGACGCCACCATTGACTCCATCACGCGCATCGCCAACACCACGCAGTTTGCGGGTCGCAAACTGCTCAATGGCGAGCTGGACTACATCACCAGCGGCGTGACCGCCACGCAGCTTGCCGACGTCAACGTCCTGGGCGCCAAGTTCGGCACCAACCCCTACATCCCCGTGACCGTCAAGGTGTCGCAGTCGGCGCAGCAGGCGCAGCTCCGCTTCACCGCCGCCGGCATCGGGGCCACGCCCGTGACCATCAACCTCTCCGGCCCGGAGGGCGTGGTGACCCTGAGCTTCCCGGCCAGCGCCACCCGCAACGACATCGTGACCGCGGTGAACGCGCAGAAGGACTCCACCGGCGTCAGCGCCTCGCTGGTCGGCGCCGCCAGCGGCGTGGCCCTGCGCAGCATCAAGTACGGCAGCAGCGCCTTCGTCAGCGTTCAGGAGTTGGGCACCACGACGGGCTTGTTCCCCGTGGTCAACCGCTCCAACGTGGCCGACAGCCGCACCGAGGGGCGTGACGCCCGGGCGACCATCAACGGCGTGGCCACCACCTCCGACGGGCTGAAGATCGCGGTGAGCGATCCCTTCCTCAAGCTGGAGATCATCCTTGCGGAAGCCTACGGCGGCGGCTCGACGGGCCTGGGAAGCTCGACGTTCAGCGTCACCAGCGGCGGGGCGCTGTTCCAGCTCGGCCCGCAGGTGAACACCAACCTCCAGGAGAACATCGGCGTCCAGAACATGCAGGCCAACAGCCTGGGCAACGCCATCATCGGCTTCCTTTCCGACCTGAAGACCGGGCAGTCCAAGGCGCTGAGCACCGGCAAGTTCAGCCAGGCATCGCAGGTCGTGGACGAAGTGATCACGCAGGTGTCGGTGCTGCGCGGGCGGCTCGGCGCCTTCGAGCGTGACACGCTCCAGCCCAACATCGACCAGTTGCAGATCACGACGGAAAACCTGACCTCCTCGCAGGCGGTGATCCGCGATACCGACTTTGCCACCGAGACTTCGGAACTGACGCGGGCGCAGATACTGGTGCAGGCGGGCAACAGCATTCTGGCGATCGCCAACGCACAGTCGCAGAACGTGCTGTCGTTGCTCGGCGGGTAACGGCGGCGGCGGATAGCAAACCGCCGGCGCCGCGAGGTGACAACGCCGCGACCGTGAGGGAGCGGGCGAAGGAGCGACGGAACCGCAAAGCGACGAAGCGGACGTGGCGGGGGCGCAGGGAGTAGGCAGCCCGGAGTAGGGAGCGAGGAATAGGGAACGGCGTGGCGGAGCACGAACGCATGCGACGGAGTCGTGGTCAGCTCGGTCGCAGCTCGCAGAGCGCCCACTACTTCTTTCCCTGGGCACGCTGCCGGGCGAAGAACTCGCGCAGCAGACCGGCGCCCTCGTCGGCGAGAACCCCCGTCGTCATCTGTACGCGGTGGTTCAGCCGCGCGTCCGCGGGAATGGCGTAGAGCGACGTGCAGGCGCCTGCCTTGGCGTCCGTGGCGCCATACACCAGCCGTGGCAGGCGCGCCAGAACCATCGCTCCCGCGCACATCACGCACGGCTCGAGCGTCACGTACAACGTGCAGCCGTCGAGACGCCAACTTCCCACCTCGGCGGCGGCCGCCGTCAGCGCGATCATCTCTGCATGCGCCGTGGGATCCTGAAGCGCCTCGCGCTGGTTGTGTCCCCGGGCGATGACGCGGTCTTCGAGCACGACCACCGCCCCCACGGGCACGTCACCGGCCTCCACGGCGGCCCGCGCTTCCGCCAGGGCAGCCCGCATGAACCGCTCGTCGAGGTGGGCGTCGGACATCGAGTCAATCCTCAACGGTTCCCGGCCTTCGTACAGGTACGTTGGGGGTTGGGATGGGTTGCGGCTTCCACGCGGTTGATTCCACATTCCGCACTTACCATTCCGCATTCGCGGTGCGTTCGGTTCCGCCAACGCCGAAGCGACGGGCCACCCTGCGCGGTGACCTCCGAGCCGGTCAGCCATGCTCGTGCCTCACCGCGCGGGCGTGGTCCATAGTGTCGCGACGTCATTCGTTTGGAGCGACATGGGAACTCCGGATCCCCAATCTGTAACTCCGTCGGAGATTCGACAGCCCCATTGCGCATACGAAAGGCCGCCGGCTCAACCGGCCGCGGTCGGTGGCGCGGGCCGCAACAGCGCGATGCTGGCGGTGAACCCGTGGATGAAGTTGTTACCGCCCACGGGGCCGAACTCGCCGCCGCAGAAGAACCCCGCCACGGGGATGTTACCCAACAGCTCGCGCACCACGCCCACGTCGTGCCCCGGGGTCGGCCACATGTGCGTGCCGCGGCCGTTGCACCCGAAGAGCATGGCCGCCTGGATGTCGTCGTGCCGGCGCGAGGCGAGCATGGCCCGCAGATCCTCGTCGGCGCTGGCGGCGTCACGGACGTGGAACTGCACGGTAGCCCCGGTGCGCGCGTGCCCGGCGATGCCGATGGCCCCCGTCTTGCGGTCCACGCCGATGATGTGGTGGATGAGGAAGTCCCCGCGGGTGAACTGCCCCCTGCGTTCGTCGATCACGCGGCCCACGAACAGTGACTGCCGCGCCAGCTCCTCGTCTTCCGTGGAGAGCCCCACGAGCACCGAATGAAGCTGCTCCAGCGGCGCCTTGCCGCCGAGCTGGTAGATCACGTTGCGCTCACCCCTGGTGATAACGAACGGCTTGCCGATCGGGCGACACCCCTGCGACACTACCGTCTCCACCAGCAGGTTGCCGGTGAGCGTAACGCCCACGATGCCCTCGCGCACGATCTTTCCGCCGACGATCAGGCGGTTCTGGTTGGGTGCGTGCGCGGCGCTGGCCACGCCTCCGACCACCGAGGAGCCGGGGAAGAAGCGGTTGACCTGATCGAGAAAGGCGTGGATGTCGACGCGGAAGGGATCGGCGAAGGCGATGAACGTGGGGTGGTTCTCGGGCAGCACCCCCACCATGCGCTCCCAATCGAACAGGCCCTGCGCGGCCTCCAGCATCGGCTGGCGCAGGTGAAAGGGGCGGATCACCACGTCGGGAAGCGACCCTACGAGCAGCGACAGCGAGGGAATGCGTTCCAGCTCCTTGTCGCATCCGATGGTTCCCTCGGCCGTGCAACCGATGAGCGCCGCGTTGGGGAAGGCGCCGCCGACGCGCTCCACAATCTCCTCCAGGTCATCCTCGAAGTGCGGCGTGGAGAACAGCAGCGCCAGGTCCACCATGCCCGCCGTCACGCGTTGCTCCGCGGGCGCCAGGAGCTCCGCCAGCGCCTGCTCGGCACTGGTAGCGCTGGTGATCGAAGAAGCGAATCGCATCTCCATGGAGGGCAGCCCCCGTGGCATACACCATGCCCCATTGCGCCCGCGGGCCCGAGCTTCGTCCGGCGTCCGTAGCCGCGGGCATCAAGCGGCGATATAGTGTACCCGGGTTTGGGCAGGCCGCCAAAACGACGTACGAAACGAGCCGCTTGATGCACCGCGATCAACGAACCTCGGGGGGCCGCTGGCATGTCCACGTTTGCCCGGCGGCGCCGCGCTGGGATGTCCACGGGCGGGACGTGCTCGCCGACGTCCGGCACGTCGGGCTCACCCACATCGAGGGCGTGCGCTCCAGTCGACTTTACTTCCTGGAGGGACAGCTCAGCGAGGCGGAGGTGCGTCTGCTCGCCGCCGAGCTGTTGACCGATCCGGTTACGGAGCGTTTCACGTGTACCGCAGGCTTCTCCGCCCGCGATGATTCCTCACCCAGCATCGAGGTCCATTACCAGCCGGGGGTGATGAACCCCGTGGCCCAAAGCACGCTGGCGGCCGCCAGGAGGCTGCTGGCGGCGAAGGGCGTGCCGGCGGGGCTGCGCGAAGTGCAGACGGCGCGGCGCTACGAGGTCATCGGGGCGCGGAGCGCCGCGGAGCTTGACCAGATCGCCGGACGGGTTCTGGCGAACGACTGCATCGAGACGGTCTACGTCCGCGGCCTGGGCCGCAGCGACGCATTGCCCGATCGTTTTCCCGTGCCGCCCGACCGCCCCTTCGTGCTTCGCCGCGCGCCCATGCGTGGCCTGACCGACCCGGAGCTCGCGGTGCTTTCGCGCGACGGTCACCTGTTTCTTTCGTTGGAGGAGATGCGCTCGATCCGCGACCATTTCGCGACGCTCCAGCGCGACCCTACGGACCTGGAGCTCGAAACACTGGCCCAGACCTGGTCGGAGCACTGCGTGCACAAGACGCTCAAGAGTGCCGTCGAATACTGCGGCCCCGACTTTGGACGCGCGGGCGAGGTGTCGCTGCGCTTCGAGAATCTGCTCAAGGACACGATCGTCGCCGCCACGCACCATCTGAATCGCGACTGGTGCCTGTCGGTCTTCGTGGATAACGCTGGGGTTGTCGCTTTCGACGACGAGTACGGCATCGCCTTCAAGGTGGAAACGCACAACCACCCCTCGGCCATCGAGCCCTACGGCGGCGCGGCGACCGGCGTCGGAGGCTGCATCCGCGACGTCATGGGCTGCGGACTGGGCGCCAAGCCGATCGCCTCGACGGACGTATTCTGCCTGGCTCCGCCCCATTGGGACCCGGCGCGGCTACCCGCCGGCGTGCTGCACCCGCGGCGCGTGCTCAAAGGGGTCGTCGGCGGCGTCCGTGACTACGGAAACCGCATGGGCATTCCAACCGTCAACGGTGCGATCTACTTCGAGCCGCGCTACCTGGCGAATCCCCTGGTTTTCTGCGGCTGTGTGGGTCTGATCCCGCGGAATCGCATCCACAAAAAGCCCCGGCCGGGTGACCGCGTCGTGGTGGCCGGCGGGCGCACCGGGCGCGACGGCATTCACGGCGCAACATTCTCCTCCGCCGAGCTCACCGACCAGCACGCCGACGAATTCTCCCACGCTGTGCAGATCGGCAACGCCATCGAAGAAAAGAAGCTGCTCGATGCTCTGCTGCTGGCGCGCGACCACGCGCGCGGGTGTTTGTATTCCGCGGTGACCGATTGCGGCGCCGGCGGCCTGAGCAGCGCCGTGGGCGAGATGGGGGCGGAGCTGGGCGCGGTCGTGGACCTGGATGACGTGCCGCTCAAGTACGCCGGACTGCGCTACGACGAAATCTGGATTTCCGAGGCCCAGGAGCGAATGGTTTTCGCCGTGCCGCCCGAGCGATTGGACGACTTCCTCGGCGTGTTCGCGGCGGAGGAGGTGGAGGCTACGGTCATCGGCACCTTCACCGACGACCGCGTGCTGCGCGTCCGCTTCCGCGGGGAGACGGTGGGCGAGCTCGACATGTGCTTTCTGCACCAGGGGCTGCCCCGCAGCACGCGGACCGCGCGCTGGGCCGCGGACAGCAAGCCGGTGCCGCATGGGGCGGGCGGTCCGGTGCCCAAGGCGGAGTCGTTGAACGAACGGCTGTTGCGGGCGCTGAGCGATCTGAACGTCGCTTCAAAGGAGTGGGTGATCCGCCAGTACGATCACGAGGTCCAGGGCCGCAGCGTGGTCAAGCCGTTGATGGGCCCCGGAGCGGGGCCGTCCGACGCGGCCGTCCTGCGTCCACGGTACGATCGCTATCGCGGCATCGCCGTGGGCTGCGGCTTGCGACCGGACCTTGCCGACGTGGACCCCTACTGGATGGCCGTCGCCGGTGTGGACGAGGCGCTGCGGAACGTCATCTGCGTCGGCGCCGATCCCAACCGCACCGCGATCCTCGACAACTTCTGCTGGCCCAAGGTGGATT
Organism: Planctomycetota bacterium; assembly: GCA_016208685.1. GTDB lineage: Bacteria > Planctomycetota > Phycisphaerae > UBA1845 > UBA1845 > JACQXM01. The sequence continues at coordinate 40,392 of JACQXM010000013.1, forward strand.
CGGAAGAGTCGATGGGCGCGCTGGTCCGCGCCTGTCGCGGCGCAGCGGACGCCGCGGTTGCCTTCGGGTTGCCCTTCATCTCGGGCAAGGATTCACTGAACAACCAGTTCTCCATGAGCGCCGCCGAGGCACAGCGCACCGGTCTGCCGGCGCAGCTCGCGATTCCCTACACGCTGCTCATCAGTGCCCTGGGGATCGTCGAAGACGTTCGCCGCTGCGTGACGCCGGACCTCAAGCAGGCGGACGACGTGCTGGTCCTGGCTTCGGCCCCGGTGGATCGCGTCGGCCTTACCGCGTCCCAGCAACTGCACGACCGCGTGGCGGGGCTGATCGCACGCGGCGTGGTGCGTGCGGCTCATGACGTCAGCGACGGCGGGATCGCGGCGACGCTTGCGGAGATGTGCATCGGGTCCCAACTCGGCGCGACGGTGTCCTTGATGGACGATGCGGCCGGGGGCGGCTTCTTTGACGCACCGATGACGACGTACATCCTGGAGATGACTTCGCATGATGCCGCGGCCTGTGGGCTACCGGTGATCGGGCGCGTCGAGCACGAACCGCGGCTGCGCATCGACGCGGGCTCGGCGGGCACCATCGACCTGACGGTGGCGGACCTTGCGGAGGCATGGCGCCGGCCGCTGCGCGAAGGCGGCTGACTGGCGGACGGGGATCATGAACGACCTTCAAGTCCTGGTGTTGCGAACCGCGGGCATCAACTGCGACGAAGAAACCATGCACTGCTGGCGGCTGGCGGGTGCAAAGCCCACGCTGCTGCACGTCAACTCCGTGGCCGCGCGCCCGGCGCTCCTCGACGACTTTCAGGTAGTTACCGTTCCCGGCGGGTTCAGCTACGGCGACGACATCGCCGCGGGGGCGATCCTGGCGCAGCGCATCATGTACGACCTGGCCGAGCCGCTCCAACGGCTGGTCGACCGCGGCGGCGGGGTACTGGGCGTGTGCAATGGCTTTCAGGCACTGGTGAAAACCGGACTGCTACCGGGCGGCGGCATCGGCCGTTCACAGGTGACGGTGACCTACAACGACTCGGCGCGGTTTGAGGCGCGCTGGGTACGCATGGAAGTGTGCAGCGATCGCTGCCCCTATCTGCCTCCGCGCGGAACGACGTATCTCGAGATGCCCGTGGAACACGCCGAAGGCAAGGTGGTCACCGTCGACGACGCGACCGCCCGGACGCTCTGGGAGCGCGGGCAGGTGGCGCTGCGCTACGTGGACGGAAGCGGAAACAGTGACAGCTATCCCGCCAACCCCAACGGCAGCGTCCTGGGCATCGCCGGCCTATGCGACCCTACTGGCCGGGTATTCGGGCTCATGCCCCACCCGGACCGCCACTTCGATCACCTGCAACATCCGCAGTGGACGCGGCGCAGGGCCGCGGGGGATCCGGACGGGCTGTCGGTTTTCATAAACGCCGTGCGCTACTGGCGCCGGTGAGGCAGGCGGCGATGGCCGACCGGCGGGCGCTCCGCAACCTACCGGCGCGGCGTGGCGCCCGGCGCTCTGGGATCGGCGAGCGCCTTGGGATCGGCGAACGCTGTGGGGGGTCGGCAAGCTACGGGATCCGCGAGCGCTGTGGGATCCGTGAGCGCTGTGGGACCGGCTTTCCAGCCGGTCACATCCGCACCGGCCGTACCAGGCCACAGCGGCCGACCCCTCAGACTCGATCCTCGCTCGGTCTGCCCAGCAGCCGTTCGATCACCTGTTGCCCGCCCACGCCCCTGAGGCGCAAGTTGAGTCGAGGGAGCCCCGGTGCCTCGACCGTTACGCCAGGCCGGAGGCCGCGAATCCATCCGCCTCCCTCGCGGATCGAAGGAAAGCACGACACGATCGCTTGCGCTCCCGGTGCGGACATGTCGTAGCGCAGCGTCCGGCTGCGTTTGCAAAGCAACCCGTGTCGGGTGACCTCGAGCACTCCCGGCCACACGCGCACCTGCGTCCGCTCGCTCAGGCAGAACGCCACCAGCAGCACGCCCGTGAGGGCACACGCCAGAACCAGCAGCGCGCTGCGGTAGATCATCATCTCTCGGTTTGGCGTGTCGATGTAGGGAATCGCGTACCAGGCTCCCCAGGTAGCCATCGTGAAGACGGTTACGCCTGCGGTGTTGCGGCCCGGGCAGAACTCCAGCGGCGGCAGCAGTATCGGCGGCCGGAACGCAAGGTCGAGCGACGTCGGCAGCGCGCCGACCACGATGAGAACCGGGTCAGTGATGCCCAGGCTGCGGATGTGGGCGAACGTCCGTCCGACGCCCCAGTACCACTTGGGACGCAGGCGGCTCGTCGCTACGTCAGGCCGCGGGGGTTGTGCGCCGATCCAGCGGTTGGTACGTCGCACGGACAGGACGGCGCCGAGCATGATCACCAGGGCGGCCACCGCGAACCATGTCGTGAACGCCGGGGTCCAGTAGAACGCCTTGCGATGGTTGTTGGTCATCAACAAGCCCACGCCCAGGTTCACGGCGCAGATGGCCGTGATGTACCCTGCGAGGAACTTATCAACACGAAGGTCTTTGCGTATGACAATCATCGTGCCGACAATCCATCAGGAGCAGTTGTTCCAGAACCTCCACCAGGCGCTCGTACACCGGTAGGGACTGTCCTGGGTGTAGAGGAAGATCAAGGCGACGATCAGGAGGCCGGCCAGCGCGGCGCCCCCGAGCGCTCCCGCCGCACCCTCCAGACCCGTCGTGTTGGAACCATCATCGTCTGGTCCCGGCGCGGGGTCCAGCGGGCTCGCCGGAAGCACCTCGACAATTTGAGTATTGGTGTAGTAGTTGACTACGTAGACCTGACCGCTGCGCCCGTCGCGGACCTCGAACCTGCCAACACCGGGAATCGCGGGATCAACCGTGAGCCGGGCGGTCGTGGGAGCCAAGGCGCCGCCGGCCTCGTCCAGGTGCGAAAAGTACACGGTTGCCACCGATCCCTGGTTATGATCGGGATCGTCGTCTACGAAGAAGCCGACACGGCGAACACCGCCGCTGGCCGGATCGGTGATGCTCACCGCGGTCGAACCGGCCGTACCCGAAACAACCGTGCCGTCGTTCAGCGTCGTGAACCGCTGTCCGGTGCGTGGATCGTGCCACGCTGGCGGCACTTGAATGACGAGTGCTTCAAGGGCGGTTGCCGCAGTCAGTACGCGCGCCTCTTCCGCTCGCACGGCATGATAGGGAAGGGCAGCCACAAGAAACACTGCAAAGACCCTCAGCGAACGAGTTTCGGACATGACATCGATCTCCCCAGGCATGTGCCATCGACTTGAAACTGCTGCGCGGGCCACGGCACGCGCAGATAACACCCCATCATCGTCGCGTGCAGGATGTGAGTGTCGCGACGATACCCGCAATGTCTGGCTCAGTGCGTCGCAAGAGGCACGAACACACCTCGCCGGGTACGGCCACCGGCGGAGGCGGCGTTTCCGTTGCCGGCGCCGGTTCCCGATGAGCGCCGATTGTCTGGTTTAGCGGCGTCCAGTGACGAACGCGACCATCCCCACGAAGCTACGGTCCCGCACGCACCTCGATCGACTGGACCGCAGGGCAGGCGCGCGTACACGCCCCGGCTTGCGCCGACAGAACCGGACTGCAGGGTTGGTCGCCCGTCGGGTCACCCAATGGGAAATGCACTACCGGTCTCCTTAACATGTGTCCCGAACCTGTTAAAGAACCGCTGTGACTGGCCGATCGCTTTCTGATTGGCCGCTCATTATTATGCATCGACGAATCCGGGTCAAGCAAAAAAAGGAAAAAGCCGGATTTTCCCTAGGTAGTTTCCCGTCGCAGCACGAGAGGGACAGCCGGGATTACTTTCGATGGAGGTTCCCTGTTGCGGGCCGCGCACGGCCGCGGTCCGCGGGCGAGGGACGGCCGCCGAGCCTAACCTGTCAGCGGAATCTGCGCCGCTTTCCAATGCCACGATCGTTGCGAAAGCCACTGAATGACCGTCCGACCACGACCTGGCTACCACGCCGACGCTGAAGTCGCTCCCCTCCGACCGACGGGGCCAAGAGACTGCTAACCGGCACGTGGCCCGGTCAATCGCCCCACCACGTCGGCGAGGTCGGTCAGGTCGGCCACGCCATCGCCGCCGCGATCCAGACGGACGCAGAGAGAGCCGGCGACTGTGGTGCGCCCGAAGCACGCCTGAAGCTCCGCCAAGTCCCGCAAGTCAAGGTCGCCGTCGTCGTCGGTGTCTCCGAAGGGATCCGGAGCGGCGTCAGCCACGGCGTCGATCTCCGTCGAGGTTTCGCCCAGCGCCCCGTGCAGCGCGTACACCGCACTGGTGATGCGGAGAAAATCGAAACCGGGCAGGTGCGCCGGTTGTCCCGTCGAAGGGTCGACGGCCCAGGCAATGTCAAACGCGTCACCGCCACCGGCGCGGGGCGACATTCCCGGCGCGAGCGGGTCGTCGGGCACGGTGTAGAAGTCCTCCGGTGTCACCTCTTCGTCATCTATGATGTCGTCGCCGTCCCGGTCGCCGAGCAGCAGCGTGGGCGAGTAGTCGGCGTATCCAAAGATGCCCTCGGCGCCGGAGCTGCCGGGGTTCATCAAGATCATCTCGCCGAAGGCTTCGGGCGGAAGAAGAAAGCCCGTCGTTGTCCATGTCCCGCGGCGTCCCAGCGGAATCCAGGAAGCGAGTGCAGGAGGGAATGTGGCATCCGCGGTGTTGTCGTCCCAGCGCTGGACGTATGGCGGCGTCTGCGGCGGGGAGAGGTGCGAGCCGGGGATCACATACCACGCATCGTCCGCCAGGCCGTTGCGGTTAGCGTCCAACGCGATCTCGACGGCGGCGCATTCCGCCCAGTGGAGCTGCGGATCACCGCCGAACCAGAAGGCGTTCCCGAACACCATGGCGTCCATGCCGAAGGGATTGAGCGGGTGGTCCTCCACGGTGTGATCGAATGCCAGGGTAATGGCACCGGCGAAGCCGCCCAGGGTGACCACGGACCAGTTGTTGCCGTTGTAGATGCCGGCCCCGTCGGGCGCCCCCAGCGCTTGCGAAGGGTCGTTGAACGCTGCGTGATTGACGAATTGCCCGGGGGCGGGGGCGTACTCCACGACGCGAGTGGCAAAGGGCGAGGCGTGCGCCGGCGCAGCGAGCAGCATCAACGTCGTAGCTGCGAGGCCAAGGCTGCGAAATCGTGCCGTTCGATACCTCGATCCATCACGCGGCGCAGGCGACGGCCGTGCGCGGCTCGGTGCCGCCGATACCGAGCCGTGACCGTGAGGGAGCGGGCAAGCAACGCGACGAAGCGACGCAGTGACGATGCGACGAAGGGGCTGGGTGGCATGGCCAAGCGCAGCGCCGCCATGCCCAGGAAAAACATGCCGGCGCACGGCGGTGCCGTGCTTGGGCATGCCACCCAACCCGCCGAATCGGGCGCGTCGAAGCACTAACACTCCAACGCAGCCTATTCTCAGCGTGAAACCATGAAGAAGGAGGTCGAGCCGGTTCACGGCGCGTTGAGCGCGTGGCTGGGTGGCATGGCCAAGCGCAGCGCCGCCATGCCCAGGAAAAACATGCCGGGGCACGGCTGTGTCGTGTTTGGGCATGCCACCCAACCCGCCGAATCGGGCGCGTCGAAGCATTAATGCTCCAACGCAGCCTATTCTCAGGGTGAAACTGTGAAGAAGGAGGTCGAGCCGGTTCACGGCGCCTTCAGTACGTGGCTGGGTGGCATGGCTAAGCGCAGCGCCGCCATGAGGCCGCGGGAATTGAGGGCGACGAAGCGACGGAGCGACGAAGCGATGAGGGCGTGGAGTGAGAGCCGAGCGCCGCGCCGCGCGGCGCCGCAACTGGAGGCACGTGGCGGCAGCGATCCACAGCAGGTAGGTTCCGGGCTCGGGCACGGTGTACACAAACACCCGCGCGCCTTCGCGCACATACAGCTCGTTGCGCACCGGGTTGTAGTTGACGTCATAGAAATTGAAAGCGTTGTCGCCGTCCGGGTCCAGGCGGCGCACCTCGGCGACGTCGAGTACGTCGGCCGGACCCATCCCGGCAATCGCCCGTTGCACCGCGTCCTGATGAATGAGCGCCGCGAAATTGACCTCGCCGCCCGCGAAGTCGCCCCCGCCCACGAGCAGGTTGCCCTCCTCGTCGAACGCCAGGGCCGAGGCGGACAGGACGTCCGCCACCAGGGTTCCGGAAGACTCGAAGTCCAGCGGCGTGCCGGTGACGGCCGCTTGCCAGGCATCGTAGTTGAAGAGTTTGACGGCCCCGGTGCCGCTGGGGCCGGTAGTGGCGAACCCGTTGCCCACCAGCAGGTCTCCCCCACGGTAGCGAGTTACCGCGCCCGGGGCGCCGCCGATGCCTTCCACCACTACCGGGTTGACAGGGTTGGCGGGATCATCGCTTCCCACCGCGAGCAGGCTGACGTAGCCGGGGCTGCCGAAATCCCCGGCAGAGAGCAGGAGACTGCCACTGCTCGCCCAGTCGCCGTCGTAGTGAGGCGCGGTAAGCCACCGGCCGGAAAGGTCGGAGAGGTTGAAGATGCCCACCTGGTAATTGCCGAAGGACGCGCCGCCGCCGTTGCCGATTGCGATTTGTGATCCGCCGCCCGGCGAAACGCGAATGAACGCCGGCCCGAAGGAGCTGAAATCCGCGCCGGCCAGTGTGCCGAGTGGCTCGAAACGGCGCAGACCGTTGTCCAGCTCGGCGTAAACGTCCGTCCCCACCACCGTGACGATGCGCCCGTCGGCCAGCACGTCAAAACTGTGACTGCCCGCGGGAAGCGAGAAAGACTCCGTGAGCGCGTAGTTCGTAAAGGTGTCGGCGCGGCAGACGTTCAAAATGCCACAGACCGACAGCAGCGTCCCAACCAAGATCCCCTCCGGAAAGCACTTCCCGACACGCAGACTGTCCGACCCCGGACGCAAGCATGCGAAACGACCTCGACCCATTGCACGACTCCTTTCCCGGTGTGCCGATCTCTCGCGGCAGGCACCGGCAAAAAAAACCCGGCGCCCCCGAGGGGAGCGCCGGGATCCATGGAGTCGCATTAGCCGGTCGAGCGGCAGCTTCTTTCCCGCGAGGCGGGTGGGCCTGGCCCCCAGCCCGGGCCGCGGACGGGTCCCACGGTGACCGGCCGGAGAGCGTACTACGGCACCGGTTCGATACCTGGTCCCACAGCCCTGACCAGCGAGCGCCGTTGGCACGCGGTCGTGAGGCACCCGCCACGCGCGGGTTTCGCCGTGCGCTTGCGGTGTTTGCGATGGATCGCGGCGCCCCAACGTCGAGGGCACCACGTCACCAACGCGACTACCGGCAGGTTTTCTGGTTTACGGATCGTCCTACTGGCCGCGCCTTCTCCGCCGTCCGGCGAATGGCATGTTGCGGCGTTCGTCCCCGATCACAGCGGCGAGTCCACGGTGGAATTGCACCACCTTCCCTTTCGTCCGCCACGCGGCGGACACCGGCAATCGCGACCTATTCACTTGTCATCACGCGGCGGGTGGGACCGCGCCGCAGCTCGTTCCTATAACACAAGGGGCATGCGAGTTCAACCCGGTGCTAGACGCGCAGAATGCGAAGTCGTGTGGCGGTTCCGGCGCGTCGCCGTCGGCCGGGCGAACGGGGACGGGCCATGCTGGGGTGTCTGTCGGGGTTCTCGTGCGCCCAGTCGCCAAGCCGTCAGAGCGCTCGGCGTAGTTGCGGATCCCTCCGAACCGTCGCAGGAGGGACTCGGTTGGGATTCCCGGCTCCTTCACGGCGTGAGCGGCGGGGGGCTCCGCCGTGAGCGCAAGGGAGCGTGCTGCTTGCCGCGTTCGCAGCCCGGCGAAGCGCAAAAAGCCGCGTGGTCAATCGGTTGCCGGCCCAAGTCTGCAAGCCGCTGAATCAGGCGGTGCGGATCGGCGACGGCGCTACGCATCAGGACGAGTGGCGGTCGGCTTGCACGCAGGTTGTGGCGAGGGCTCGCGGGGCATGTTCGGCGCCAGCTCGGATTGCGCCTGCCCGCGAACCGTCTCTGAATCCAGCACTTCGCTTCCGCTGGCGGTGTTGATGTGTTCGGCACGCCCGGCGACTTTCCGGTAGCCCAGGTACTGGATGATCTCGAACACCTCCGACCACGACGGGAAGGGCCGCTCGTTGATGCGCTTGTACTCGTCGATGGCCATGATGAACTCAAGCAGTTCGCCGGTGATCTCGCCCTCTTCGGCGGCGCGTCGGACCTCGCCGCGACGCCGGCCGGGCCCGCGACGGCGGTCCATCCCCGAGCGTCGCTCCACGGGCGCGTCCGCCCTGGTGTCGTTGCTGCGTCGATCAGGTCCTTCGTAGGTTTCGGGCATGCCCTAGCATCGGACGCCAGACAGGACCGCTGAATGACTCGCTCCGGCGTTACGCAGTGGGGCGTGTTTACCGGAGTCATGCGGGCGCGAGTGCGGCGGGCGCAGCGCGGCGGGTCCGTTAACCTTGATTTGACTTCGGCGGGGACGTACGATTGTCCGATCATTATAAGGCATTCGTCATGGGCGCGACGCGCAACCTCGGCGCGACACCGATCCCGGCCCGCGGCGCCGCC
>JACQXM010000013.1:48957-84074 GCA_016208685.1 Planctomycetota bacterium
TTCCCGGCCCGCGGCGCCGCCGGGCGGGGGAAGGGGCGGGGCGGCCAGGCTGACGACCCGGGCAACCCGGCAACCGGCGTCGGACCCCGCACACGGAACGGCACGATGAGCACGCGAGAATCAGGAATGCGTTCCACCCCCCCGAGGCAGCGGCTGGCCCGCTCGCACCGTCGCGGCCCGGCCGCCTCATGGCTGCGGAGGCGGGAGGCCCGGAGCGCGGCCGTTATCGCCGCGGTGCTGGCTGCCGGCAGTACGACTCATGGACAGCATACCCCGGGCGTCGTGTCCCGCGTCGATGCCTACGGCAACGCCCAGTACAGCGTGGACCGTCGTGCCGTGGGCAACTACCAGAACGAAACTCAGCGCCGCCGATTGCACGTGTATCAGGAACTCGACCGCCGTCCCGAAGACCGCAGCGAGTACCGTCCCATCCCCGATCCCACCTTGCCGTTCGCCGGCCGGGGGATGCCGCGTCCCGCGGGGGCGGTGCCGGGCGCCGCGACAACCGAGGCCGCGCGGCGGCTTTTCGACCAGTACGGCGGCTTTGGGGAGCGCCGCGGCACGCGACAGGCCCCGGACATCGGCGACGTGTTGACGCGGCGCCGCGGACTGGTGCAGGCCACCGGGCTCGGCGCTCCGGTGCGCCGCGCTTTGATGAGCCGATACTCGGTGGCGGCGCCGGCACTGGCCATCCGGACCACGCCGTTCCTTCCCCGGACGGCTCCGTCCCTCGCGGGGGATGAGGATGCCGCGCGGGCCGCCCCGGAGCCGGGCGCGGAGGCGGCGGCGCCCACGGGCGGCGCGGAGGGGGAGACGCTCGATGCCCAACTGCGGCGGACGGTGGTGCAAGCTTATGCCGCGGTCCGCGCCGAGGGCTGGGACTGGTTCCGTGCCGGCCATTTCCGCCGCGCCTCGCGCTGCTTTGAATCCGCCATCACCCTGGAACCAGGGGCCGCAGAGGGCTACGTGGGTGCCATATTCTGTCACCTGTCCAACGGCGCGGTGCGCACCGCGATGGCCACGCTGGGCGAGATGTCGCGGCGGGTGGAGAACCCCTTCCTGCCGGACCTTGATCTGCGGGAGCGCTATGCCTCGGCGCTGACGGCGCGACAGACGGGATTTCAATGTCAACTGCATGCCCAGGCCAACCCCACGGTGGTCCGCGCCGTCGCCCTGCACGCGCTAGTGCTCTGGTACGTGGGCGAACGGGAGCAGGCGGAGCTGGTCGCATCCGGCGTGGCGCAGACGCACCCGGGAACCGTCTACGCCGGCTGGCCGGCGCGCATGGCCGCCGCTGCCGCCCGGCCTGCCGCGGATGTGCCCGACTCCGGCGCCCCGTCGCGATGAAACCATGCCCCACGCACCCCTACCCGGCTTCCTGACCCGCTACCGCATGCCGCTGGTGGTGCTGGCGCACGCCCTGCTCGTGGCAGCGGCACTGCTGGCGGCTTTCTGCCTGGCCTACAACTTCCGCTGGAACGTGGAGGTCGCGGGAGGCGGGCGGCAGGCGTGGTTCGCTGAGCTCTACCTGCCGCTGCTGGCCCTGGCTCTGCCCATCAAACTTCTGGTGTTCCAGCGCGGCGGGCAGTATCGCGGCTCATGGCGCTACGTGGGGCTCCGCGACCTGTTCGATGTCATCAGTGCGTCACTGGTGGGGACGTTCCTCTTCCTCACTGCCTACTTCCTCCTGGAAAACGGCTGGTCCGGCGCGTTCGGACGTCCCCTGATCGCGGCGCCGCCGGGTCCGTCGCTGCGGCAATCGGCGGTCTTCGCGATCGACTGGGCGGCCACCATCGTCTTCGTCTCCGCGGCGCGGGTCCTGGTGCGCTTCTACTACGAGGAGCTGCATCCGCAGCGCAGCGGCAGTCTCAAGACGCCGGTGCTCATCGTGGGGGCGGGCAACACCGGCGAGGGCGTGCTCCGCGAACTCCTGCGCATGGGGCGCGAACAGTACGATTGCGTGGGGTTTCTCGACGACGCCGTGGCCCAGCTTCACGGACGCATTCACGGCGTGGAGGTCGTGGGGCGGACGGCGGACATCCGCCGCCTCTGCCTCGAACTTGGCGTCCGCGAAGTGCTCATCGCCCTTCCGCACGCCACGCCCAAGTTCATCCGCGAGCTGGTGGAGCGCTGCGAAGGAACGGGCGTGCTCTTCCGCACCATCCCCGCCGTGGCGGACGTAATCGAAGGCCGGGTGCAGGTCAGCCAGATACGCGAAGTGGACATCGCGGACCTGCTGGGCCGCGACCCGGTGCAGCTCGATTCCGATATCATCGGAACTCAGCTCCGCGGCCGCGTGGTACTGGTCACCGGCGCCGGCGGCAGCATCGGCTCGGAGATGTGTCGGCAGATCGCCGGCTTTGCGCCCCGGCAACTGGTCCTCGTGGAGCGCGGGGAGAACAACCTCTTCGAGATCGACCGCGAGCTCCGCGCCGTTCGCCCGTCGATCAACGTGCTGCCGCTGGTGGCCGACATCACGGACGGCGAGCGGCTTAAGACCATTTTCGACCAGACCCACCCGGCCATCGTCTTCCACGCCGCGGCGCACAAGCACGTGCCCATGATGGAACTCAACCCCGGCGAGGCGATCAAGAACAACATCGTGGGCACCCTGGCGGTCGCCGACGCCTGCCTGTCCTGGGGCGTGGAACGCATGGTGATGATCTCCACGGATAAGGCCGTCAACCCCACCAGCATCATGGGCTGCACCAAGCGGGTGGCGGAGATGTACGTTCAGGGACTGACCCACCGCGGCCCCACGCAGTTCATCACCGTTCGCTTCGGGAACGTTCTGGGCAGCAGCGGCAGCGTGGTCCCCATCTTCCGCCAGCAAATCCTCCGCGGCGGACCGGTCACCGTCACCCATCCGGAGATGGTTCGCTTCTTCATGACCATCTCCGAGGCGGCGCAACTAGTGTTGCAGGCGGGAGCCATGGGACGGGGCGGGGAGATTTACGTACTGCACATGGGCGATCCGGTGCGCATCGTCGACCTGGCGCGGGACATGATCACGCTCAGCGGTCTGCGGCCGGGCGTGGACATCGAGATCGTCTTCACCGGCAAGCGCCGGGGCGAGAAACTATACGAAGAACTTCTGATCCAGGGCGAGCACATCGGCGACACCGCCCATCCCAAGATCCGCATTTGGAAGCATCGTTCGCACGACTTCGAGTCCGTCTGCCGCGGGATCGAAGAACTGCGGGCCTTGGCCGATGGCGGCGGCGAAGAGGAAATCCGGGCCGGGCTGCGGCGGCTGGTGCCGGAATACACGCCGGAGGTACCCGAGGAGCGCGCATCGTCGCGCATTCCGCCCACGGTCCTGTCGGCCGAGCGCGAATAGCAGGGCGGCCCACCGGCGCGACACTCGTCCCCTGCTCCGTTCTCTCTACTCCCTCTTTCCTGCTCACCTCCATGCCTTCGTTGCTCCGTCGCCTACTTTGCCCGCTCCCTCACGGTCGCGGCTCCGTTTGACCGCTCCATACTGTCGCGGTGCTGATCGTGCGGTCTTTGTCGCTTCGTCGCTTTCCCTGCACCCTGTTCCCTGCTCCCCCTGCCCTTCTCCCTGTTCCCGATCCCCCATTCCCTCGACGCCTTCAAGCGTCCGGGGCTCCGTCCGCATCCCTTGCACGCTCCGGTGTGTGGCACACAATGCCCGCATGTTGCTCACGCGCCGCGAGGTCCCTTTGCTGGTCGCCAACCTGATCTACGTTCCCGTCTTCACCATCATCGCGCTGCGGAAGCACAACTACGAGTTTCTCATGTACGTGGCCGTGGTGCTGGTCATCGCGGCCTGGATTCTCTGGCAGCAGCGACGCGTTCGGTTCGGGCGGGCGATCCTCTGGGGACTGACCCTCTGGGGCCTGCTGCACATGGCGGGAGGCAACATCGCCGTGGGCGACGGCGTGCTCTACGGCGTGCGTCTGCTCCCGCTTTCCGAGCGCCACCACATCCTGCGCTACGACCAGGTCGTCCACATGTTCGGCTTTGGCGTTGCCACTCTGGTGGCACACCATTTGCTCAGCCCCCACCTTCGAGGAGGGCTCCGCCGCGGTGCGATGTTCTGGATGCTGGTAGCGCTCATGGGCTGCGGATTCGGGGCCCTTAACGAAGTGATTGAGTTCGTCGCCGTCCTGAGCCTGCCGCAGACGGGCGTGGGCGGATACGAGAACACCCTCTGGGACCTGGTGTTCAACCTGTTGGGTTCCGTCCTGGCGGCAAGTTGGCTGGCGCGGCGCGCGGCGAACTCGGCGCTGCCGGCGCCGGAGAGGTGACCTTGTCCAAAACCCCGGGAACGCCCGACGCACCGCCCCGCATGAACGCCGCGACGGACGCGCCACGCCCCGGTGAGGCTTCGCGTCAATCGGATTGGCGTTACACCTGGCTCATCGTGCTGGCGGGCGCTGCGTTGCTGCTTCCGGGCGTGTTCTGGGGGCTGCCGGTGGGCAAGGCGATTGCCGGCGCGGATCGCGTGCTGCGCGGCGAGGTACCCTATCGCGATTTCTGGAGCATGTACGCGCCCGGACAGTTCTATGCCATCGCCGCGATCTTCAGACTCTTCGGCCGGCATCTGATCCTACAGGCGGCGGCAGTCGTTTTCATCTACGCGCTGAGCGGTGGCGCGATATTCGCCTTGCTGCGGAACGTCGGAGTGGCGCCCGGCGCGGCCGCCGTGGTGGCCATCGTGTGGATCGCCGGCAATTGGGGAACGGCCCCCGAGCTGACCACCTATCCGCCGGCGATCCTGCTTCTGGTGCTGGCGGTCGGCCGGATCGTGGCGCTAGCGCACGACGCGCGCCCGCGCCAAGCCTGGACCGCGGGAGCACTGCTCGGAGCCGCGGCGATCTTCAAGCACGACGTCGCCGCGTACGGAGCGCTGGCGGCAACGCTGGCCATTCTGGCGCTCACCAGGTCGAGCCCGGATGAACGTCTGGCCGGGAGCGGCTGGGCGGCACTGCTGCGGGCCGCGGGCGGTGCGCTCATCGTCCTCGCCCCCGCCGCCGCGTACATTGCCTACCACGCCGGCGCGTACGCCTGGACCGACCTATTCGTCTTTCCTGCCGGGGATTTCCGCCTCGTCCGTGGTGAAGCCTATCCGTCACTGCTGCCCGGCCTGACGCCGCTTCGCGACTGGCTCGCCGCGCCGCGTGACATCTTCAGGGCTCGCCGCGCGCTCGATTACGTGAGCACGTGGATTCTCAGTACGCTGCCGCAGTTCGTCTTCGTGCTTGGCGTCGCGGTTACCTGGCACGCGCGGCGCCGCCTGGCGCGTCCGGCGCTGGCGGCGGCCGTGACGTCCTTGGGACTGATGCCCTGTTTCTATCTTGCCGCCCATGTGCAGAAGAACACTCACCTGTATTCAATGGCGCTGCTTTCCTTCTGCCTGGGGGCGATGGCCTGGACGGGATTGCGATCGCGCCAACTTGGCGAGGGCGAGCGCAACGACGCGGCCGCCGGAACACCCGCCGCGCCGCCGCGGCCGTCACCCTCGACACGACGCGTGCTCCGCGGGTTGCTGATCCTCGCCGCCGCCGTGTACGCCATCGGCCTGTTTATCCCCGCGGGAATGGAGGCCTACAGGATGGTGTCGGGCTGGTCCGAGCGGAGGCGTCTGGACCTGCCCGGGACGGCGGGCATCTTTGTTTCCCGCCGCGATTACGAAACCTACCGCCCCGTCGCCACGTTCATCCGCCGCCACGTCCCGCCGGAGGAGCCCATCTTCGTGGGCGTAATGCGCCACGACGCCATCGTGGTAAACGACCTTCGCCCCTACTACCTGACGGGCCGGCGGAACTGCTGCCGATATGACGAGCTGCACCCCGGCATCGTGGACCGCGACGAAGTGCAGCAGGAAATCATCGACTCCCTGGTGGCGGAGCGCGTGCGCTGCGCGGTGTTGTGGCAGTTCGGCTGGCCCCGGCAACGACTCGATGAGATCAAGGCGGGCCGGCGCGCGGCGATCCCGGAACTGGGGGCCGAGCGCCTGGACCGTTTCCTCGCCGCACGCCACGAAGTGCTCGAACAGCACGGAGAACTGGTAGTCCTCTGGCGAAAGAGTGTTCCGCGCGTGGATTGAGATCCGCGGGCGGGGCGGCCGCCGCGAGCAGTTCCCGATCGCGGGGAGGGCGCTTTGCGCGCCTCCCTCGGCACATTCGAGTCGTTGCCGACGGCGCAGCGATTCCGACGGCGGCAGGTGCTTGAGTCCTTTGGGTATGCATAGTACGATTGTCATGGTACGCAGATGCGTTATTCCATCCGCTCCAACACGCCCGATGACGGCGCCGAAAGGCGTCGAGTCCCCAGACAGACCGCCGAACCCGGACTGACCGGCCGGCCACAGCGCGCGGAGCGCGCCGTGCTCGTGAGCGTCCTGCTGCCGCATACCAAGGCGGACCTGCGCGACCCCTTGGCAGAGCTGGCGGCGCTGGCCGAATCAGCCCGCGTCGAGGTCGTGGACCGCATGGTGCAGAAGCGCACCGGCCTGTCGCCCGCCTATGCCCTGGGCAAAGGCCGGCTCGAAGAGCTGGTCCAGCGCGTGCAGGACAGCCAGGCGGACACCGTCATCTTCGACAACGACCTGCTGCCGCGGCAGATTCGCGGACTGGAGGAAGCGGTGGGGGTGAAGGTGATCGATCGTGCCGAGCTGATCCTCGACATTTTCGCCTCCCGAGCCAAGACCCGCGAGGCGCAGCTCCAGGTCGAGCTGGCACAGCTCGAGTACACGGCCCCGCGTCTGCGCGGCATGTGGACGCACCTGGAGCGGGTGGCCGGCGCCGGCGGCGCGACGGCCGCGGGTGCCGTCGGCGGCGTGGGCACGCGCGGGCCCGGCGAGCGGCAGATCGAGATCGACCGCCGCCTGGTGCAGCAGCGCATCAGCCACCTGAAGCGCGAGATCGCGGAAATCGACGAACGCAAACAGCGCGAGGTGCGCAGCCGCGCCGACCAGTTCACGGTTTCGCTGGTGGGGTATACCAACTCCGGCAAGAGCACCCTGATGAACCGGCTTACCAACGCCGAGCGGTACGCTGCCGACCAGCTCTTCGCCACGCTGGACACGAAAACCGTCCGCTGGGACCTGGGCGGCGGGCGTTCGGCGCTGCTCAGCGACACCGTGGGATTCATCCGCGACCTGCCGCACCACCTGGTAGCGTCCTTCCGCGCCACGCTGGAGGAGGCCATCCACGCCGACCTGCTGCTGCACGTGGTGGACATTTCGGCGCACAACGCCTACCAGCAGATGCAGTCGGTGGACGAGGTGCTGCTGGAGCTGGGCTGCGAACATCTGCCGCAGGTCACGCTGCTCAACAAGTTGGACATCGCCGACGACGCGACCATGGTGGAGATGCTGGCGCGGCATCGCACGGATGCCCTGTGCATTTCCGCCGTCACCGGCGAGGGGCTCGAGGCGTTGGCGCAGATGGTGCGGGAGCGGCTCCAGGGATCCACGGTCACGGCCACGGTGCATCTGCCGCACGGCGACGGGAAGCTCATGACCGAGATCGGCCGGCTGGCGCACGTGATCGAGCGGCGGTACCTTACGGACGGCGTCGAGCTTGACCTCCGCATGAACCGTACCCAGTTCCTGCAACTGCGCGGCAGGCATCCGGCGCTCTCCGTGGTCCGCCAGGACGGCGGCCTGCACGAGCCGCCAGCGGCAGCGGCGGACCGGGCATGAACTCTCCGGCGGCGTGGCTCCACCAGTTTGTTTCGTTGTGTTGCGCGCCCATGCTGGTCGCGGTTTGCCTGGGGCCGCATGCCGCGCGCGCCGCGCAGCCCGCCCCCGCCGAGACGGTCCGCGTCACTCTGCGCCTGTGCTCCGGGGGTCGCATCGCCGGACCGGTGATCGATCACAACAACCACGGGCTGGTGGTGGAGAACGACGGCACGCCGTACGTGTTCGCCTGGATGGAGATCGAAGGCGGCTCGGCCCTGGTGACCAGGCGCGCGTTGATGGCGGCACAACGGGGCCACGGCGGTTTGACCGCGCGCGACCACTTCGAACTGGGCAGCTACGCCCTGCGCCGTGGACGCAGCGATCTGGCGTTCGAGGAGTTCTCCGCCGCGGCGAAGCGGGACAAGAGCTACCGCGTCCCGGTGGAGGAAGCGTGGAAAGTGTTCCGCGCCACGAAGGCTGACCCGGAAGACGCCAAGGCCGCCAAGGGTCCGCCCTCTGCCTCACGCGACGCCGGCCCCGCCGGAGCGGCGAACGGCGGCGAGAAGCCTCGGCCGGGCGCCCCCGTTCGCGGGGCGGCGGCAAGCGGAGGGGATGATGATCCCGCCGAAGGGTCGACGCCCGCGACCACGGCCGGAACGCCCGGCGATGATTGGCTGGAAACCCACCTGCCGCGCAGCGACGAACCCACTTTTGTCACCACTCCACCGGCGCTCCGCGAAAAGACGCTGACCATCTACAAGGCGTTTGGCGAGAACGTCCGCGAGGTCATGGGCAAAGACGTGGAATTGGTGGAAACCGACCACTTCCTCATCTGGACCGACTGGGAGAAGCACGATCGGCAGCGGCTGGCCGACTGGTGCGAAGCCATGTACGTCGCGCTGGCGGAGCGGTTCGGGATCACGCCCCAGGAGGATGTGTTCCTGGCAAAATGTCCGGTGTTCTGCTGGCGCACGCAGGGGCGGTTCCGCAAGTTCGCGCGGCAGTTCGACGGCTACGACGGCAAGGGTTCCGCGGGCTATTCCCGCTCCATCGAGCGCAAGGGACACGTACACCTGGTGCTGGTGCGCGAATCGCGATCCGAAGAGGCGTACGACCGTTTCGCCTGCACCTTGATGCACGAGGGAACGCACGCCTTCCTGCACCGCCTGCACACCACGCGGCTCATTCCGCATTGGATCAACGAGGGCTTCGCGGAGATGATGGCCGGCCGCGTGCTGGGTGAACGCTGCCCGCAGCGCGGAAACGCAGAGTTGCTGTCCCGGCAGTACGTCCGCTACCAGTGGCCGATTGCCGAGCTGCTTGCCGGCGCCGGGCCCATCGCCGTACACCAGTATGCCCTGGCGCACAGCGTGATCGCCTACCTGGATTCGCTCGACGAAGCGCGGCTGGTGCGGATGATCAGGGCGCTCAAGGAGGGTCGATCGACGGCCGAGGCGATCGCGGAGCACTTCGACGGCATGACGCTGGACGAGCTCGACGCCCGCTGGCGCGAGGCGATCCGGACGGAACTGAATGCACCGCCCACCCCACCTGGCGGCGCGGGCGAATCCCCCGCTGCCGTATCGGAGGGCAAACCGGTATCGACGGACGACCGTCCGTAACCCGGTTCCAAAGCCACAACGGCGCACGGTAGCCAACGAAACAGCCGCTTCGGATGTCCGCCCCTCGCCCGGACCGCACTGTGTAACGCAACCGAGCGCTCTTTCGGCCGGCCCGTCCATCATGACGTGGGGCGTGACAACTTCTTGCAACCTCCCTCGCCCCACCCGTTGCAACCGGGCCTATGGTTGGAGTATGTTAGGGTCTAACGTCTCCCTGGATCTTACGCTTAGGAGGAATGATGATGGCGAAGAATGTCAAAGCGATTCCCGAGGGGTTCCATTCCGTAACGCCGCACCTGATCGTGCGCGGGGCGGCCAAGGCGATCGACTTCTACAAGAAGGCCTTCGGGGCCGAGGAGGTCATGCGCATGCCGGGTCCGGACGGGAAATCCCTCATGCACGCCGAACTCAAGATCGGCAACTCGCACGTGATGCTGTGCGACGAGGCGCCGGACTGGGGCGCCGTGTCCCCCCAGGCACTCAACGGCAGCCCAGTGAGCATTCACCTGTACGTGGAGGATGTGGACGCCGTGTACGATCGCGCCACCAAGGCCGGCGCCAAGCCCACCATGCCGATCACCGACATGTTCTGGGGCGATCGTTTCGGGAAACTGACGGACCCCTTCGGGCATCACTGGTCGGTAGCCACCCACAAGGAGGACGTGCCGCCCGAGGAGTGCATGAAACGCGCCGCGACGGCGTGCAAATAAGCGCGAGCTGCAGTCGTCAGCGCGGCGGTTGCGGCTCCTGAACCCTGCCGGCGTGGGCGCCTATCGGTGCCCACGCCGCGGGGGCTGGCGCGCGCTGCGCGGGCAGCAAGCCCGCGGCTCGATACGGTTGGCCGTTAAGGTGCCACTACGCTACGTAGCTACCGGCGTGGTGTTGTCCAGGAAGCCCTCGAGCTTGCGCGCCCGAACCGGATGCTGGAGCTTGCGGATGGCCTTGGCCTCCACCTGCCGCACGCGCTCGCGGGTCACCTTGAAGATCTTGCCCACCTCTTCCAGCGTGTAGGTGTAGCCGTCGCCGATGCCGTAACGGAGCTTGATGATCTCCCGCTCGCGGTAGGTAAGCGTCTTAAGGACTTCCTCGACGCGGTCCTTGAGCATCTCGCCGCCGGCGGTGCGCACCGGCGACTCCGTGGATTCATCCTCGATGAAGTCGCCGAAGTAGGAATCCTCGCTCTCGCCCACGGGGCGGTCCAGCGAAATGGGGTGGCGCGAAATCTTGAGCACGCGCCGCGCCTCGCTGACCGGCATCTTGGCCCGCCGCGCGATCTCGTCGATGGTCGGTTCGCGGCCGAGATCCTGGAGCAGCTCCTTGCTGATGTTGCGCAGGCGGCTCATGGTTTCGATCATGTGCACCGGGATGCGGATGGTGCGGGCGTGATCGGCGATGGCGCGGGTGATCGCCTGGCGAATCCACCAGGTGGCGTAGGTGCTGAACTTGTAGCCGCGCTTGTATTCGTACTTGTCCACCGCGCGCATCAGGCCGGTGTTGCCCTCCTGGATGATGTCCAGGAACGACAGGCCGCGGTTGCGGTATTTCTTGGCGATGCTCACCACCAGTCGCAGGTTACCCCCGGAGAGCTTCCGCTTGGCGTCCTCGTACTCGGCGAAGACGCGGTGAATGGAGCGCAGTCGCTCCCCCAGCGGCCCGGACTTCTCCAGGCACAGGGACTCAATGCCCGCCAACTCCTCCTTCATGGCCTCGAAGTCCTCGTCGGACATGGTGCGGCGATTCTTCTGGCCCTCGATGCGGGCTTCCAGTTCCTTCATCTTGCGATGCAGGCCGCGGAGCTTCTTCATGAGGGGCTGGATGCGGCTGGTGCGCAGCGAGAGCTCCTCCAGCAGTCGCGATATTTTCCGCCGGCGCTCGCGCAGGGCGCGCTCCAGTTCACGGCGGGTGGCCGCCGGCGTGCGCGGGCTGCTGATCTGCTGCCAGGCTTCGTCGTTGCGCTTGAGCAGCGCCCGCACCGTCTCCAGGTTCACCGGGATGCGCGCCGAAACGCGGCTCTTGGCGGCATGCTCCGAGGTTGAGATCTTCATGGTGCGATCGAAGGGCAACCGCCCGTCGTGCACCTGCTGAAGAATGTCCACCGCCAGGGCGGCGCAGTAGTCGCTCTCCAGCACCTTCTGCCGGAAGGCCATGCGCGTCAGTTCGATCTTTTTGGCGAGGCGGATTTCTTCGTCGCGTGTGAGCAGCGGAATCTCGCCCATCTGCGTGAGGTACATGCGCACCGGGTCGTCGATGCGCTTGGCGCCGATCTCCTCGGTGAGCAGTTCCACGTCGATGTCCGCGTCTTCTTCCTCGGTCGCCGGCGCTTCCGGCGCCGACGCGACGGACGGCGCGGCGCGGCGGACGGGCGGGGCCGGCGCCGCCTTGCGCTTCTCCACGTGGCGACGGGCTTCCAGCTCGTCGAGCGTCTCAACCCCGGCCTCCTCCAGCCGCAGGAGGATCATCTCGAGCTGGTTAGGGTCAATGGCATCGTCGGGGAGGAGGTGGTTCATCTCCTCCCAGGTGACGAACCCGCGTTCCTTGCCCAGTTCCAGAAGCGCATCCAGCGCCTGCCGAATGGGATTGGCAACTTGTTCGATGACGTCGACCATGCTTACTCCACCAAGGATCTAGAGGTCCCCGCCGCCTGTCGGAACCACGCTCCGGATGTCGGCGGTCTGGGGGATAAGCCGCCGTGGAGCGAAATGGCGCTGCTGCTTCATGTGCTCCGAAATAGACGCCAGTTCCGCCCGTGTATCTTCCAACTGGGCTGCCCCGTGCAGGAGGCGCGCCTTACGGCGGCCCACATCTTCAGCCCGCACGGCACTCTCTATTCGCTCACATGCCACCTTAAGGGTGGCCTCGAAGTTACCTCGCGCGGCGCCGCGCTCCGCAAGCTGTGACGCCCGCTGTACATCGTCCGGGTCGGCACACCGTGCCAACACATCCGCCAGACGCAGCTCGCCGCCCTGTGACCCCAGCCCCAGGATCACGGTGGCGATCCGCCGGTCCCGCGACTCCACAATCCGCTCCGGAGCCAGCCACTCTGCCAACGCGGGCAGCAGACCCGGCTCCGCCAGTACGACCTCGAGCGCGTGGACCCACGCCGCCTGCTCCTCGTTAAGGGGCGCCGCGGCGGTGACGGCAGCCGCGGGCGCCACCGGCACCGACGCCTGCCGCCGCTGCCCGTACTTCCGCTCCCCACCGCCCAGGTGCCGATCAACCTCAGCCGGGTCCAGGTGCAGCAGGTGGGCCACCTGATTAACCAGCAAGCCGCGCTGTATGACATCCACGGCCCCGGCATTGACCCCCTCGGCAACCACGCGGAGAAAATCACGCAGCGCCTCGCGACGCCCGGCATTCGATGCGTCGCCATCGAAACGCTTCCGCGTCTGCGACCACTTGAATTCTAGCGCATCGACCGCCTCGTTCAATATGTCCGAGAACCGCTCCGCGCTGTGCGAAAGCAGAAAATCACAGGGATCTTTGCCGTCCGGTATTCGTGCCAGGCGAACCCGCGCGCAGCGCGGCAACGCCACGGAGATGGCGCGATCCGCGGCCGCCTCGCCCGCCCGGTCGGAGTCGAACAACACGATGATCTCCTCGGCATACCGCCGCAGCAGATCAACGTGTGCCTCGGTCAGCGCCGTGCCCAGAGTCGCGACCGTTTCCACGAACCCCGCCTGGTGGGCCGCCATGCAGTCGGTGTACCCCTCGACCACCACGGCACGCTCCCGCTCGCCGATCGCCTGGCGTGCCAAGTCTATTCCGTAAAGACCGCGGCCTTTGTCAAACAATGCCGTCTGCCGCGTGTTCAAATACTTGGCGGGGTCATCGCCGAGCGTGCGGCCCCCGAAGCCGAGAACCCGACCGGTCACGTCGCGAATCGGGAACATCAGCCGGTTGCGGAACGTCTCGTACGCCCGCCCCTGCTCGTCCTGCCGGAGCAGGTCGGCGGCCACCAGCAGCGCCGGGGCGAAGCCGGCGCGCCCGGCCGCCTCACGCAAACCCGAGCCGCCGGCCACGGCGAGCCCCAGGCCGAACCGTTCCGCCGCCGCCGGGCTGATCCCGCGCCCCGCAACGTACCTCCGCGCCGCCTCTCCGCCCGTCGATTCCGCCAGCAGGCCGCTGAAATGGCGCGCGGCCCAGGTGTTCACCCGGGCGAGATCATGGCGAGTGGGCGCGGCCGGGTCGGCAGACGGCGCACTGGCAAGCTCAACTCCGGCGCGGTCAGCAAGAAGGTGCATGGCCTCCATGAAGGGCACGTTCTCGCGGAACTGTACGAAGTTGAAAATGTCGCCGCCTTTCCCGCATCCGAAGCACTTGAACAACCCAAGATCGGGATTGACGGTAAACGAGGGTGTCTTTTCTGCATGGAAGGGGCACAAGCCCACCCAGCGCCGCCCCACGCGGCGCAAGGTGACATGCTGCGAGACCAGGTCCAACACGGATACCCGGTCGAGAATCTGCTGCTTTTTTACGTCAAGGTTGTGCAATGCGTGTACTGCCCTCTACGACAAGGCCGGTACTTACGGAGCTTTGCCCCGACCGACCGTCGGGCGGGAAGTCTGCCATCGCCGGGGAATGGGCCAGAAACTCACGGTCCCGATGAAACCTAAGTGCGCATAGTATACACCGTGTTTCTCGGACGGTCAAATACAGGACGTGCCCTTACGGGTTTTGACGCGTCCCAAAGCGATGCGCCCGGCTACTTAACGACGTGAAACGCGCTCATCCTGGCGCCCTAGGAAGGCCAGGAAGCTCTCCTGGGACAGAACCGGAACCGCCAGGTTTTTCGCCGACTCCAGGAGTTGCTGGTACGCATCCCAACGAGCCTGGGCCGCCTGTTGGCGCTCCGCCTGTTCGCCGGTGGTCTCCGCCGCCGGCCGGGGCCGGCGAGGCGGTGCACCGAGGACCAGGAAATCGGTCAAAGCGGACAGCTCTTCTGTCGTGGCCCCGCCCCAGGTGGTGACAATCGACTCCACGGACGCCTTTCCGTCCGCGTCCAATTGGCCGTCGCGGTCGAGGTCGAACTCACCCGCAACCATGAACGTCAGCGCCCGTTTCGGGTCGTACACCGGGTTGGCGATCAGGTCGCCCTCCATGATGACTTGATCCGGTGCGAGTCGCAGCACTTTGCACTCCGCCGAGGTCTGGCCGATGGACACCACCTCGAGCTGCGCCTTGGACTTGCCGTCCGCGGGAATCCCGGTGTCCGCCGAGTACACGCCGAAACGCAGCCCGAGCAGCAACCGATGCTCGCGACCTAAGTCGATGTAGACGACTTCATCACCGGGAACGGCGGTGAGCACATGCCCGTCGGCCTGCCGCGCCGCCGCAAGCTCTCCGCCGCCGAGAAGCGCTTCCCCGACCTTCTCCTGCTGCGCCGCGAACCGTTTCTGCAGCTCGTTCTTATCGCGTTCCAGCGCAGCGCGCCGCTGCCGTTCCTGCGTAAGCGCGGCGACGTGCTCCTTGATGGCGTCCTCGAAGTTCTGCTCCAGTTTGGCGACGGCGGCGTCGCGCTCCTTGGCAGACTGCACCCTACCCGCCTCCGCCTCCTTCAACTGTTCCGCCATGTGCGCCGCGCGCTTGTCCAAATCGTCCTTCTGTTCCCCGTTCTGCCGGACCAGGTCGGCCACCTTGGAATCCAGCGTGTTGGCGCGTTCCTCGGCGGCGGTGCGCAAGGCGTGTTCCGCCTTGAAGGCCTCATACAGCATGGTCAGCCCGCCGTGCAGCGACGCCCCCTTGAACTCCTTGGGATTGGGCACCAGCCCCTCGGATGCCACGCTGGAAAGCAACTGGTCGCGCTTGGTGCGAACCGTTTCGGGGTCGTCGGCGCCGGTTCCGGTGGCCAGTTCAGCGGTGCGTTTCCGCGCCGTCTCCAGAAGCCCGACCACCGTGGGCCCGCCCGGCTTGGCATCGCTCACCAGCGGCAGCGCGGTGCGCTCCTGCGTGGTGATCAGCCGGTCGTTCTCCGCCCGGAGCGTCTCATTCTGGCTGCGGAGTTCCTCCTGCCCGGTGTACAGAATCACCAGGAAAACGGTGGACGTCAGCCACAGCGCCACGAAGACGATCATCCACACGGTGATAGCGCCGATGCCCTGCGGTTGTCCCTTGGCCATCGCTGGCATACCTCCCGGAAATCGAGTCCCTGCGTCGGAAACCGCCGCGCCGTCCGCGCGTGTCCCGACCTCATTGCCGAACGCTCCGCCGTCCGTGTGGAGTACGTCAGGTCGCGGCGCGAGCAGAAGGCGCCGCGCCGCTCGCCCCCCTGCCGCGACGCGCAGGGCCTTTCGGCACCCGAGGCCGCAGGAAAGAGCGACTACGGGTCGCTGCCCCGGACCGCGCGCTGCCGACCGTCCGCGTCCTCCGCCGCGCAAGCGGACGGGCGGTGCCCGGCAACACCCCCACGACCACCGGATTCTTGCCATCGTGCCCGGTCTGTCAAGCGAAGTGATGCGCGCGATCCTCCGGCGCCGCCCGTCTCAACGGCGATTCGGCCGAGCCGGCCTTCGGAACGGCCGTCGCGGGCGATGCGCGGGATGGTGAGCCTCGGCCCCGGATCCTTGGTCCCTGCGCCGACCTCCGTGCTCCCGGGCGCCGACCGCCGCGAGGACCGAACCACGTGGTCCCCAAATGCCGCGGCGCCGGGTTCGGTTACGGGTCGAATGCGTGGACCGAATGGCGCGCTTCCCAGCTCGATGGGTTGCAGAATGGTCGTCGTGGCCATCGCGGCCCGTTTCGCACGGCCGGCGGCGGCGGTATATGTCCCGGGAATGACTGCCCCAGCACTCGACCCCGGTCGCAACGGCGCCGGCCCTCCGGAGGCACGGTGGGCCCGCTGGCTGGGCATCAACTCGTCGACGGCGGCGCTGCTGGGCACCATTCTGCTGGTAACCGCCGCGACCGAACTTTGGTCGCCCCTTATCCCGCGCTACTTGCACGCCCTGCGCGAGAACGCGGGCGCCGGCGACGCCATGATGATCCTGCTCATCGGCGCCTATGGCTTCTACCGCGACGGGCTGGAGGCAATCAATTACTACGCCGGAGGCGCGCTCTCCGGTTGGCTCAACGCCCGGCGATCGTTGCTGCTGTTCAGTTTCCTTCCGCTGCTGGGGTTGGGGGTGCTGAGCGTCTGGCCCTCCGGCGTCGGCGTGTTCGTGGCCATTCCGTTCATCTTTGTGTGGGACTCGATCGCGGGCCCCGCGACCATCACGGTAGTCGGCGATTCCCTGCCGTCCGACCGGCGAACCATGGCGTTTTCGCTTCAGGCGATCTTCCGTCGTGTGTCGCGGGTGCTTGCCTATTGCGTCAGCGCCCCTCTCGTGTGGTACTTCGGCGAGATCAACGGCGTTCGCCTGGACGCCGCCATCGCCTGCGGCCTGGTGCTCGCCGCCGTGGGCATCCAGTTCCGTTACATGCGGAGCACCAGCCAGGACCAGTTCGTGGTCATGCACCACCCACGGAAACTGCTCCGGCGCTTCCCCGCGGAGCTCAAGCGCCTGCTGGCCGCGGACATCCTGGCGCGATGGGCGGAAGGGATGGCCGGGCCGTTCATCATCCTCTTTTGCGTGCCGCTGCTGGCGAGCGAACCAGCGAAAGGCACGGCCCTGTACCAGTCCGTGTTGCTGAGCATTCAGGCGGTAACCAACGTCGTGCTCTACATCGTTGTCGGGCCCCTCGCCAGCCGGGAGGGGCTGGCCAAGAAACCGTACATCGGCTTGACGTTCCTGTTCTTCGCCCTGTTCCCGCTGAGCCTGGCATTGCTGGGGCCGGCGCTGGGCGCGCTGGGGTTGGGGCTGGCCTTCGTCATCGGCGGACTGCGTGAAATCGGCGAGCCGGCGCGCAAGGCCATGATCGCCGACCTGGTCCCCACCGAGGTTCGAACGCAGGCGATCGGGCTTTACTGGAGCGTGCGGAGCATGGCCGTGATGGGGGCGGCCCCGGTCGGCGCCGTTCTCTGGATACTCGGTGACCGGCTTTGTGCCGGGGCCGGCCCGCTCCTTACCTTCGCGGTGGCCGGACTGCTGGGTCTTGTGGGGGCGGTGATGTTCTTCGCGCGCTTCGGCCGGGCCGGGGCGGGCGGCAGCACCGGTGGAACGGTCGCGAATCCTGCAAACGTGGGCGGATCGTGATCTGCGAACGTCGCGGCCGACCGTTGCACAGGCTAACCGCCGTAGTAGCGGCGGATGATGTCGCTGGCCTGATTCGACGCCAGGTTGACCGCGCCCAGGGCCTGGCTGGCGGCGGTGCGCAGCACGAGGTCCGGTTCGTCGCGAGCGACGCGGACGAGCTCCGCGACCTGAGCCTCGGTGAGCAAGTTGCCGTAGTTTCTGGCGGAGTCCGCCAGCGCGGCATAGCCCGCCAGACGCAGGGCGAGGGCGTTGGCCGCGTCGAGCGCCAGGTCGGCGATCGCCTGCTGCGCCTCGGGCGCGGGCGAATACGCCAGCACGCCGGCGGCAGCGACGCGCAGCTTCTCGTCGGCGGCACCCAGGGCGGCGATGAGTGCCGGCTGGGCCGGGGAGAGGTTGTACACGGTGCGGCCGTCGGCGGCGATGCGCCGCAGGGTCTCCACCGCCTCCATGGCTAGTGACATCGCCTTGGCACCGTCCAGCTTCGCCTGACCGCTGCGCTGCCGCACGCGATCCAGAGCCGCGATGATCGCCGCTTCGTCGGCGCGCGCCTCGACGGCCTCCGCCAGGACGTCCCCCCCGGCGCCGCCGCCCGCGGTCTTGCTGAGCACCACCACCGGCGTCCGGGAAAACGCGAACTCGCCGCGGAGCTGGGCCATCACCGTGCCCAGCGGCGGCTCCTTCAGGTCGGTGGCGATCACGAAGGCGGTGATGGTCGGGGCCTCGGCACGAACACGCTCCATGACCCGGAAGAAGCTGGTGTCTCCCATAACATGGCGGCCGTCGCCGCGCAGGGCGCTCGCCACGCGATTGAGATTGGCCTCGTCGTCGTCAAGAACCACAAAGTGCTCATCGCCCGTCAGGTTCACCGCCGCCGCCAGCAGCGGAACCACGTACTGCGAATCCGCGAAGGGGGACTTCGGCAGTGCCTGGCCCAGCGCCAGGGCGGCGCGGAGGCGCACCAGCAGGTCGGGGAATCGCAGCGCCTGGACCAGCGGCTGCTTGTAGTCCTCCGTTCCGATCAGCGAGCTTTCGCCGGCCGTGACCCGCAGCGCCTCGATCGCCCCCAAGGCCACGGAGGTGTCCCCGTCGTGCACGGCACGCTCGAGCACCAGATGCGCGTAACGCGGCCCGGCCGCCTGCGCGAAGTAAAGCGCACGCGGGAAACCCCTGGGGCGCGTGGGGTCCGGCTCACCCGCGGCCGCCGGGTCGCCGCTTTCGGTGTTGAGTCCCAGCCGGCTTTCCCGCCGGAAGTTGGCCGCCAACCACAGCGAGATCGCCCCGGCGTGGTCGTTCTGCAACCGCAGGGCCTCTTCGCAACAGCGCATGGCCATGATCGTGCCGAAGATGCGCGGCGCCACGGGGACGGCCTTCAGCCCCTGGTTGGCCTCGTCCCAGTACCACACGTTGGCGGCTTGCAGCCGCGGATCGGCCTTGACCGCATCGTCCTCGTTGTAATAAGCCTCTGCCAATCCGAAGAGCAAGTCCGGCGTGGGCGCGGAGAGCGACCGGCCGCTGATGGCGAAGATGCGATCCATGGCAGCGGATGCGGCCCGTTGTGTCGCCTCGGGCATTTTCGGGTCGTGGCGCAGACGGCTCAGGTAGGGCACGGCTTGTAGATACCCGATCTCGCCCAGGGCGTGGATGACGTTGAGCCGCACGTCATTGTTGGCCATGGAGAGGGCCATCACCAATGGGTTCACAGCGGCCTTGCCCAGCTTGTCCAGGGCGATGACTACCCGCGGCCACACATCTTCGTGAGCCGGGTCGAGGAGCGTCTGGATCAACGCGGGCACGGCGTGCTCGCCGGACTCGGCAAGGTAACGGGTGGCGAAATACTCCTGCTGCGGGTTCCCGCCCAGCTTCGCGATGTTGGCGCGAATCTGCTCGCGGTCCTGCCGCTTGAGGTTCTCGCCTTCATGAATCAGCTCCAACACCTTCGCGGCGCGCTCGCCGATGGACGAACTCTTGATGATGATGAGCAGGGTGTCGACGCTTTTTTTGTCGCGGTTGGCCGTTTCCATGACCACGATGGGGTCGAGGTTGGGGTGTTCCAGGAGCGCCTTGGCGTACGCATCGGCGGCCGTGAAGCGCCCCAGCCGGGCGTAGTGCAGAAAGTCCACGAAGAGTGACTCGACGGTGGCGTCCGCCGGAACGTCCACGGCCTCCGCCGCCCGCTTGTCCGCGGCCCCCTTCGCGGCGTCATCCGCCGGTTTGTCACTCCCGGGCGCCCCGCCGCCGCTTTGTGCGAAGGCGAAAGCCGCCGCCAGCAGCATAACCGATGCCGCGGAAGAAACGCGGACCACGCCCCGCCCGAAGCCGCAACCGGCCCTGATGTTCGAGAACGTCGCTGTCATCGACTCCTCCCGTTGAGCGCCCGTAGGGTTGGAATCACGCGCGCCGGGCGGCCCCGCTCCCACCCGTTCCGTGCGAGGCACCCAGTATAGGGGGCCGACCGCCGGCGTCAACGCGGGTCCGACAAGCGGGCGGAAGGTCGGGGCGCGACGGTCCCGGCCGGTTTTTGGTCGCGCCCGGGGGAAGTCTGGGACCCAACCCGCAAGTGATGCGCCTTCCGCCGTGAGGCAACACCGGGGACGACAGTGACATCACGGGCGGCAGCACCGACGGTGAAGGGAATTCCGGCAGCGGCGACCTGCCATTCTCGACCATCACCGGCACGGAGATCATGTTGGAACGGCGCTTCTCCCAAGAGGACGACGGCGGCACTCGTGAGCGCGACGAGCAGTTCACCGCGGACTGGGCACTCATGCCGGTCGGCGCCGAGACGATCGAAATCTTCGCCAACGACGAGCTCACCATTGCCATCATCGGCGACCTGGAAGGCCAGGGGCAACTGCGATACATGGAATCCGGCACGGACTTCTCACCGACGTTGGACTGTCCGACGACGTCGTACGCCGGCGAGGTGATGTGGAACGCGAACATCACCGGCACCTACGATTACACTCCCGTCCTGGATACCATCAGGATTATGGCGTCAGCGACCGTAGTCTCCAGCCCGGAGTACCAACTCGCATTCACCACTCCCGGCTGCCCCGAGTTCGATTCGACCTCTCCGGTGAATTACCAGTGGACAGGACCGGGGCAAGGCGTATGGGGTTTTGTGACCATCGTGCTTCGCGGGGGAGTGTACGACGAGCACCTCGACAATCCCCTGGCCGACGATCGCGGCGAGGAGGACTACTTCGATATCCACGTCGAGCTCGGCGGGCCGTGACGCCGCGTGGTGAATCTCGTGGCATGGGCCTACAACCCATGATTCCACGCGCAAGTTACCCCTGCCGCACCTTGGCCCCGGCGCTTCGCCACGGGCCGATCAGCCCCAAAACGCCTCGCGCGGCCATGCTCCGGCACGGCACTCTCGGGGACCGTCCGCAGCCGGCGGATGGTCAGGTACGGGCCGCGGGTTGGGAGCTACCGCCGACGGTCACCGCCTGCCCGCGGCTGTCCTCACACGTCCATTCGATCTGATCGATGGTGAAAGTGGAGTCCCCGCGGATGATGCAGGTCTTGCCGGTCTCAGCCTCGATCTGCGCCAGCATCGAGCGCTTCTTATTGAGAATGCGGAACGCCACCTCATTGGAGACACAGACCGTCACCTTCTGCACCAGTTCGTGGTGCGTGGCGAGCTGGACGATGCGCATGACGTCGAGAATCACCGACTCCGGCATCTTCACCACGCCGGCCCCGCGGCAATGCGGGCAGTCAAAGTAGATGTTGCGTTTGATCGACGGCCCCTGCCGCTGCCGCGTCATCTCGATAAGGCCGAAGGGACTCATGCGCAGCACCCGGGCCCGCTCCTTGTGCTTCTTCAGGGCGTCGCGCACCGCCTTCTCCACCGCCCGCTTGTGCCGATCCATGC
Source organism: Planctomycetota bacterium (assembly GCA_016208685.1). Lineage (GTDB taxonomy): Bacteria > Planctomycetota > Phycisphaerae > UBA1845 > UBA1845 > JACQXM01. Next base: position 70,240 of record JACQXM010000013.1, read on the forward strand.
GCAGGTCGATGAAGTCGCAGACGATCAGCCCTCCCAGGTCGCGGAGCCGCAGTTGCCGCGCGATCTCCTCGGCGGCTTCCAGGTTGATCTTGTAGGCGCTCTCCTCGGCGTCATCGAGGCTGCGGAACTTGCCGCTGTTGACGTCGATGGTAACCATGGCCTCGGTGGAATCGATGACCAGTGAGCCGCCGGATTTCAGCGGCACGTGGCGCATGTTGATGCGCTCGATCTCCTGCTCGATGCCGAAGCGGTGGAAAACCGGCTCGCGCTCCGTGTAGAGCTCGACCGGCACCTTGGAACGCGGCATGGCGATTTGCAGGAACTCCCGCGCCTTGGCCGCGGTCTCCGCGTCGTCCACCACGATGCGGCGAAACTCCCCGGTGTACACATCGCGAATGGTGCGGATCACCAGGTCGGACTCGCGGTAGAGCTCCGCGGGGGCAGGGAGCTGCCGCACCCGTTCCACCACCGTCTTCCACAAGCGGTGCAGGTAGTGCAGGTCTCTTTGTAGTTCCCGCTTGGACCGGTCCAGACCGGCGGTGCGCATGATGAACCCCATGCCCGGCGGGAGCTCCAGTTCCTTGAGCATGTCGCGCATCTTGCGGCGGTCGGCGTCGTCCTCGATTTTGCGCGAAACGCCCACCTGGTTCATGCCCGGCATCATCACCAGGTAGCGGCCGGGAATGGACAGATAAGTGGTGAGCGTCGGACCCTTGGTCCCCACCCCTTCCTTGGTGATCTGAACGATCACCTCTTGACCGCGGCGAAAGCAGCGCTGGATGGGAGGCCGGTGGTGCCGGGGGATCTTCCGTCCCACGTCCTCCGATTCGCCGTGATGGTGCGGGAAGTACTGCGGTTGAACGTCGGAGATGTGCAGGAATCCGTTTTTGGGCAGGCCGAAGTCCACGAAGACCGCCTGGATGCTGGGTTCAACGTTGGTTACCCGGCCCTTGTAGATGTTCCCGACGTGCGATTGCGTGGCGGTGCGCTCGATGAATAGCTCTTCCAGTCGCCCCTCGTGCACCACGGCGATGCGGCATTCGTCTCCCGCGGAGACGTTGATCACCATCTCCCGGGCACCGGCCGCGATCGCCCCGCCTGCCTCCTCGTCGTACTCCTCGTCGGGAACGACCTCGTCGATCGCTGCCGGGCGCCTCGTCTCCTCGACCTCCTCCTCATCAAGTACCGGCGGCGCGGCGCCGTTTCTCCGCCCCCGCCCGCGCCCGCGCCGTCCCCGGCGCCCACGGCGGCGTGAGCGGCGATCCCCAGCTTCCGCCGCTGCCGGCTCACCGATCGTCCCCGCCGGCGGGGCCTCAACCAGCAACTCCAGACGGTCCTCGTTCTGTGCTTCATCGGAGACCGCCGCCTCGGACTCACCCGGCGGCATTTCGTCCACCCAAGTCCGAGTGTCGTCGTCCGCGTACTCCGGCGGCACCGGCGCCGCCGAATGCCGCTCTGCCTCGACGGCGGCTCCCGGCTGCAACTCGGCAAGAGCCCCCCGCCGGCCGCGACGCCTGCCCCGTACCAGCCGTTGGGTTGGAGCGGAGGCTTTTTCCGCGGCCTGAGTGTCCGTCGTGGCCGCCGCGGCTGGCGCGGAACCTTCGGACGTGTCACCGGCCGCCGTTCGACGCCTGGGCTGGCGCCCGCGCACACCGCTACGGCGGGGCTTGGCGTCTGCGACCACCAGGGATGCGGCCGCCGGCAGCGACTCCCGTGCTACGTCCGCCACGTCGCGCTGCGCAACCGCCACGTTCCCGTCCGTCTGGTCGGCGTCGGCATGGGGCCCGGCGGCCGCCGTCGCGGCATCCGCTACTTGCGGCTTGCGACGGGTGGGTCGTCGGCGCGAGTGCCCGCGCCCGGGTTTCTTTTCAGATGCGGCGGCCCCTTCGCCGCCCTCGGGTGTGTCTAGTGCCATTGAATCTCCAATCGTGTCATTCGGTGGTTAATGCTTGTCGCTTCGTACCCCAGCAGGGCGGCGATCTCCGACGGCCGGGCCGTTCCCTCGCCCGTAACCCGCAACGTGAATTGCACGTGCCCGCCATCGAACCCGATCTCCGCCAGGTAGGGGCGCAAGTCTATGGTTGTATGCTGTCGTCCGTCCGCGCGGTGGCGAAGTACCGGAATCGTCGCAGCATCGCGCAGCGCACGGAGTTGTTCCTCGAGCCGCTGGCGGTCGGCCCCGTTGACGTCCAGACGGTAGCGCACCGCCGCCGGCTGGAGCGTCTCACCCTGCCCCAGTCGCCGAACATCGGTGATCCGCATGTCGTCGGGCAGGGTCGCACTCAGCCGCCGCCGAGCGTCCTGAGCGTCGATCGCACAAGTCGTGTCGACTACGATGCACTCGGCATCCGACGCGATGCCCACGGGGCGCGGCAGGGGGATGGTCATCCTCGGGTGGGGGTTGAATCCCTCGGACCAGCGCAGAGGGATGTCGGCTCGGACCAGGGCGCGCTGAAACAGGCGCAGCGTGTCGTGGTGCGATATGTAGCGCAGGTCCCCGTGTACCGTGTACGCGAAAACCCAGCGAAAACGTTCAGGAGCGTCTTGGGCTCCCCGCAGGGGTGCAGAATCCATCAGGCTCGCACAGGCCGGTTTCTTTGCGGCGCCGTCCGGCGACGCCGTGCCCAGGCGGGACCCTCTTTGTACCTCTTGGTTTGACTCGTCGGGCGGCGGCGGAGGCCGGCGCCCCGGCGCGTGTCATCAGGTCAGCAACCGCAGCGCGGGGGGTGCCTTGCGGCTGACACAGCCCCGGGAAGACGTCGCGTGTTTCGCAACCCACCAGGTTCTGGAAGTAATGACCGCCTCGCGTGTCTCCCCGTCGGATGCCGACGAAGTCAAATGGGGTCCTCAGGCAACAATTTTCTCGTTTCATCGCGCAGGTAATTCGTCACCTGGCGATCCGTTTCAAAGCTCAACGCCTTGCGGGCGATTCGCTGCGTCTGGGGGACGGAGACCAGCCGGATCAGTTTCTTTACCTCAGGAATGTTGGCCGGCGCCATGGAAAGATTCCGCAGGCCCACTCCGAGCAAGAACAGCGTATACAGCGGCTGACCCGCCATCTCGCCGCATAGTGTACAGTCAACCTCCGCCTGCGTACATGCCCGAACCACGTCGCGAATCGCCCTCAGGACGGCGGGGTGGGAGGCGTTGTAGAACGGGGACACGCGTTCGTTGCCGCGATCCACGGCCAGCAGGTACTGGATGAGGTCGTTAGTGCCGATGCTGATGAAGCCCACTTCGCGGCAGAACTCCTTCACCTGGATCACCGCCGCCGGCGTTTCCAGCATCATGCCGATGGAAACGTCCTTGCGGAACGAAATGCCGGCGTCCTCGAGATCCTCCATGGCATCGTGGACGGCCATCTTGGCCTGGCGGAATTCCATCAGGCTGTTGACCAGGGGGAACATCATCCGCGTATCGCCCTCGGCGCTGGCCCTCAGAATGGCGCGTAGCTGAATCTTGAACATGTCAAGGTTCTGGAGGCTGTAGCGGATCGACCGCAGGCCGAGCATGGGGTTGCGTTCCTGCTCGTAGCTGCGTTGCTGCGTGTACTTATCGGCCCCCAGGTCAAACGTGCGGATGGTGACGGTGCGACCATCGGCGCCGCGAATGGCGGCAACGTAAGCCTCGTACTGCTCCTCCTCCGTGGGCGCTCCCGCGGGCCGCAGGAACAGGAACTCGGTACGATACAGCCCCACGCCGTCCGACCCTTTTCCGAGACCCACAGCCGCCTCGTTGGGGAATTCGATGTTGCTGAGGAGGCGAATTCGCTTGCTGTCGCGGGTGACGGCGGGAAGAGACCGGAGCTCGTCCAGTTCGTCCGCCAGCCGGACGAACGCCGCCTCCTGGGCGCGATATTCTTCGAGGGTGGCGGCGTTGGGGTTGGCAATCACAAGCTGGTTGGAGCCGTCGATGATGACGGTATCCCCACCACTGACTCGGGTGGAGACGTCATTGAGTCCGATAACTCCCGGCCGCCCCAGCGAGCGGAGCAGGATGGCGGTGTGCGAGGTGGCGGCCCCCGCGTCGAGCGCGACGCCCAGCACCTTGGTGTTGGCGAGTTGCGCGGTCTGAGTGGGTGTCAGATCGTGGGCGATGAGGACAACCGGCTTGGTCAGGTGCGCCAGGTCCTCGCGCTGTTCGCCTAGGATGTGGCGCAACATGCGCCGCTCGATATCCTGCACGTCGCGGATCCGCTCCACCAGCAGGGGGTCGGTCATCTGCTGGAACCGTCGCTGGTAGTTCCGCATGACGGTGCTGGTGGCGTAGGCCGCCGAGGCGTGCTTGTCGCGGATCATGGCTTCCACGTTGTGGCGAAGGTGGTCGTCGCGCAGCACCCCGATGTGCCAATCGAAGACATTGGCGGCGTCGCGCCCCAGGTGGGCGCCCAGCCACTCACGCTGTTTGGCCAGCTCCTCGATGGAATGGGTGACGGCGTCGTCCAGCCGCGACAGCTCCGCCCCCATCTGGTCCGCGGGGACGGTACGGAAGGGGATGCGATAGTCCTCGGCCTCCAGGACCACCGCCTCACCGATCACTACTCCAGGCGCAACGGATATGCCGCGCAGTATTTCCATGGCGCCCGGCATGTTACAGCGGCCTGCCCCGACCGGGCTACAGCGCACTTAAGATCGAGTCCGCGACGGGACTCACCGGCAAGTCGTGGAAGCGAGGAATGCGGGGGTGCACGGCGGCCCAAAGCGCCCGATCGAGCGGGCTATCGGAAGACGGCGGCGGAAGCCGTGCTCGGGCGTGCGCGGACCCGCAGCCAAGGCCCCTCCTGCGGACACGCGCGACCTGACGGATGGGGCACCGCGGTCACGGATCGTCAGAGCCGGCGCACCATGGCGCGGCGTCCAACGGCCGCGCGCCGTGCTCACCTCTGTAACCCGGCCGTCAGCGCTGGGCGGGTCGCCGCGCCGGCGCGAAGTCGTCCGTCTTCTCGAACCCTTCGGGCACCACGAGTTTGAAGTCAGCGTCACTGAGCTTGGGATCGACCACCAGCTCGGTGATGATCTGTTCCGTGGCGCCCTTCTCGTCACCCGTGCCCGCGCGGAGGCGATCCACACGGCGAGGGAGGAAGTCCTTTTTGGAGAAGTACCAGACGGCGTCGAGGTTGGCGCGGTAATGGACGTGTATCTCGTAACACTCCTCGTCGCCCACCTTCACCGTGCCCTTGATCTGCGCCTTTTCGCTGTTCACTTCGTGGTCGAAGGGCGTGGGGTGGGCATACTCTATCATGTTCATCTGCTGGACGGCGAAACTGCCGTCTCCGCCCACGACCCCGGGATCGAGGTCGGCGTACACCAGCTTCTTGGCGGGGTCGATGAGGTAGTACTGCTCACCGTCGTTCCCGACGGTGAATTCGCGGGTCTCGGCGGACGCGGGCCCTTCCAGCTTGGCCTGGATGCGGAACTTCGCCTGCTCGCCCTTGCCGCTAACGACCACGGCGCCCTCGCATTTGGGCATCCGCGGCGCCAACGAGCCTGTGCCCTGGAAACTCACCTTATAGCGCGCCGCCTTGACCGCCTTGGTGGCCTCGTTGACCTTCTTGAGGACCTCGACCGCTTCCTGGTGCGCCGGGTCGTCCTTGGAGGCCGGTGCGGCGGCGGGTTTCTCCTCCGTGGGCGCGTCCTTCTTGGGCTCGACCGGCTTCCCGGGGTCCTGCGCGAAGGCGGTCGCCGCGATCAACCATCCGAACGTTGCTACTAGGTTCCGGAGCATCGTCGATTCTCCATTCAGGGAACGAAGCGCGAGCCGCACCTACGCATTTGAACGGGCTCGCATGCGCGGCTATCGTAACCTGAAGGGACAGGGGCAGGTAGTGCCCCGAAAGCATTGAACTGTCGGAATTTGTGCTGCCGAGGCCCGGAGCCGGGAGCGCGGCGCCCCGCCCGCGGCACTCCCGCCCCCCGGGGGAATCGGGCTAACGTGCTTCGAAGGCCGCAACCGAGAAAGTGGAAGAGATCGCCCCGATGGGCGGTCCGGAGGTATCCGCACCATGACCAGTCGAATGCGTGTGATCGGGTCAGCGTGCCTGGCGCTGGTCGCCGGCGGTTGCCACGACGGCGGCTTCTCGTTTGATTACGCCGAAGGCCGCAAGGGGAAAGTGACGCATGTCGCGGCGCATATATGCAGCGACCATTGCGCGCACTACTACGAGGGCTCGCGGGTGGTCGTGATCCGCGGCGTGCACCGGCACGGACCCGGCTGCGGACACTTCTTCGACGGCGCCCACTGGGTGCTGGTGACGCACGCGCCGCCGCCGACCACGGTCGTGGTGCATGAACCCGCGCCGCGGCCCACGGTGGTGATTCAGGAGCCGCAGCCGCGCACCACGGTCGTCGTCCGCCAGCCGCAACCACGCCCGCCGGTGGTCATCGCGCCACCGCCGACCAAGCGGGTGGTCGTGACCGAACATCGCCACGGTCCCGGCTGCGGGCACGCCTTCGACAGGGCGGGAAACAAGTGGGTGGCCGGGGGCCACGGACACGTGCACCGCCCCGGCTGCGGACACGTGTATGTCGGCGGGCGCTGGACGGTGGCGCGCTAAACTACAAACCGCTACGTGGTCCCGGTGGGTTCTATGCGGGCGATCGACGTCGCGTCGTCGACCACCAGCAGGGTGCGCTCACCATCGGCCTTTCGCAGCCTGAGCCGGTTCAGCCATAGCCGGTCATTCCGGCCATGCGCGTACCAACTCCCCGTGGGAAGCGCCTCCCAAGCCTCGACCACTCCCACGCACTCCACGAGCAATGGCTTGCCCATGCGATGGATCGTCTGCTGGACGCGCACAGGCGTGCCCGGCGGAAAGATGGAGTCTATCATGGGCTCGACGCAAACTCACCGCTCGTTCCGGCGGCGCGGCATGCCGGCGAAGTGACGCCGGCGCGCCGTCACGCCTCCTGAGTCCGGGCGCGGCGGAAGGGCATCAACGGGTCTGAATCAGAAAGTCCAACAGGCCGAAAACCAATGCCAGCACCAAGGCGGCCACTCCGACGAATAACGACATCGCATCAGTCCTCCCTAACAGCGTGACGCTCAACACGGGCGTGGAACGGTAGCGGGCATCCGACCCGCCGAGCGGCTGGGGGCCGCCGCCGCCACCCGGCGACAACGCCCAACGGCGCCTCGCCGCGCCCGGCAACAAAACGGACGCCGGTTCGAGAACGGCGCTGTAACCACCGGCAAACCGGCCGGCGCCGGCTCGACGGCAGCCCCTACGCCGTGCGCACCAATCCCGCCAGCGTTCCGAAGAACAACGAACCGAAGAACACAATTGCCGCAATGATCGCGCCGAACATCAGGACTCCTTTCCGATTCAGCACCGCGCAGCCACGACCCGCGGCAGGCTAGCGGATCGGCACGCGGCGGGCAAGTGGGCGCCCCGAGTGCGGGGCTCAGGGCCGCGCCTGGCCATCAACGGGCCGCAGGCGAATCGACCCGCGACCCCGGCGTCGCGTGGACGCGGCGCCGGGCCCTCCACGTGCCCGCACCCGCCGATGGCGCCCGTGCACGCCCGCCGCGGGTCGAAAGCCGCCGGGTCGTCGGCGTTACGCGCTTGGCCGTTCAGCGATTCGTATTCCCGCGGATCTCGGGGTACACACCAACGTCCGATAGCCCGGGAATCTCGTTTGACTTTGACGCCCGTGCGGGCGACAATGCAGATTAGCCGCCAACGTGGATTCACGGGACTCGTATCACGGAAGCAGTGTTTGTTTCTAACAGGCCCAGCGATGGCGGGCGTTTTTGCAGAGGTTTTGTATCATGCCTAAAGGAACGGTGAAGTGGTTTAACGACACCAAGGGGTTCGGCTTCATCAGCCAGGATGAGGGGGAGGACGTGTTCGTCCATCACTCCGAGATCAAGGTTGATGGGTACCGGACTCTCAAGGAGGGGTCCAAGGTGGAGTTCGACGTAACGCAGGGCGAGAAGGGTCCGAAGGCTACCAACGTACGGCCGGTCCAGTAAGCGCCGTACCGTCGCTTGACTCTGGGGGCGCTGTCGCACGAGACGCGACGGCGCCCTTTTTCTTTGCGCCGGCTGCGCCCGCCGCGCCCACTCTCAGACGCTCTCCGAGGAACACCGGAACCGCGTCGTGATTCGCTCCCGTCCGTAAGTCGCTGCAAGCAGGACGTCCACTCGTCCAAAACCGCCGACCCCAGCGCTATGGCTCTATAGGACCGAGGCGGGAACGCCGCGTCGCCCCGGCGACCACGCCGCAGCCCGTCCCGAAGGGAGAGCCAACGTGTTTCATGTTCAACGCGCACCCGTCGCGCTGATCGCTCGCGCCACTTTCTCTGGCGTATTGGTTCTTGGCGCCCCGGTCGGAGCGCTCACCGGTGAGTCACCCGTGGGCCGGTTCCTGACCGGCGCGGAGCCGGCGCGGCACGACATTGCAGGCGGCAGCCGGCTGCGCATCTTCGGCGAGGATACCTGGGGCGGGTTTCAGCCCGGCTACTCGGTGGAGGTCAACGGAATGGCGCTGGCCGACCTCGAGGTGCTCTCTCCGACGACGATGACCGGGTTGGTCCCACCGAACGCGGTCGGCCAGTATGACCTGGTACTGCTGGACGCGGCGGGGGCGGTCCTGGACACGCTGCCCGGCGCCGTGGAGTATATTCTTACGCCGCTGCCGCCGGTGGAGGACATCTCCGTAACGCGACTAAGCGCCGTCTCGGTGCGTCTGTCGTGGTCAAATCCGACCTTCAACGATCGCATCCGCATTCGCCGCAACGGGACCGCGGTTGCCACACTCGCCGGCGACGCGACGCAATACACCGATACGCTCCCCTCGCCCCCTACCTCCGCTGTCGTCTATGAACTCACCGCGGAGTCGGGGCTGCGCAGCTCCTCGCCCGCGACCGTCAGCTTCCTGCCGTGGCGCGACGAATGTCTGCCCATCCTGGGCACGGGCGGCAGCGGACGGGCGAGCGGGTTTTGGGCAGCCCTGGTTTCGGGCGGCCCGGAGCTGCAAATGTGCTTCCATCTGGCGCAGGATGCCCCGGCGGTGCTCTTCCAGGTGTACATGAGGAGGGTGCGCGCCCCCGGTCAGCTCAAGTGTCGCGTGCGCTCCATCGACCCGCCGCACGACGTGCTGGGCCCCGCCTACGACGGCATCGGTGTTGAGGATTTCGAGCTGTTCCGCGCCGACTACACGGAAGCCGTGCTGCCCGCCCCCCTGGCCACGGGCGACTACATCGTCGCCTTCTACTCCGATGGCGTTGCCCCCAACCAGTGGTCGTACGAGCTGCAACTGGACGGCGACGTCGAAAACCCCGGCGACCCCTGCCCGCCTCCGTTCTATCCCATGCTCAAGATCACGCCACTTTGCAACAACCTGCCACCAACGGTGCTCGATATCACCTCCGAGCCGCCCCACCTCGGAGCAGAAGCAGATCCGGACCGTTTCGACTTCGGCCGGGCAATCGTTGCGGAACTGGGCCGCACTCTCATTGCCGACGCCGTCGACTTCGACGGTGCGGTCGTGGCATACGGCTGGACCTTCAGCTTCGCCTGTGATCGCCAGCCGGGTGAGGACGAGGCAATGTGCCTGGAGCGCTGTCGCGCCGAGGGCCGATGTCTGGACGCGGGCAATTCGGCGGGAAACTCCCTGCTCTACAACTTCCCCTATGTCGGAACCTGGACGGTGGGCGTCACGGTGACCGACAACGCCGGAGCCACGGCCTTCGCCTCGGAAACGCTGTGGGTGGACGTCTACACCGTGCCCCCGGACTGCGGCGAGCCGCCGGATATCTACGATCGCCTTGAGCCCGATATTGACGACCCCTTCTACGCCGTGCGCTACATTCCCGACATCAACGATTCCCTCGGCGCCGTCAACCAGAAATACGAGGTGAAGGTCACGCCCTCCAATTGCGCCGCGATCGAGTCCGTGGACCTTGTCCTCAGTGATCCCGTCAATGGAACCATGTACCTTCCCCTGGAGGGTGTTTCGATAGTGCCGGGGAGCGAAGATGCCGCGACCGGTTCCGCGCGCTACCAGGCGGCGTTCAATATGAGTGATCTGGGATATCGTGACCGGTTTGAACTAACCGCCACGGCAACCGGCGACGACGGACGTCAGAGCACGCGCACCTGGGAGATTCCCATGTGCGTGCTGCCGCTACTCTTCGATTCCGACCACAATGATGTGGATTTCGTGGACACCACGGTGGAGTATGACAGCACCCAAAATCGCTATGACATTGCGGCGCGGCTTCCGGACGGGCCGGTGCTGGATCTGCCGCTAGATCTCGATGATCTCGGCATCCATCTGGACAATGTCGTCGACGCCTATCTGGAGTTCAACGAATACCTGGACGACGAGTTCTGGCATCCGCAGTCCTTCGAAGGAAATCTCAAAGCCACACTACTCAGTCTCGATCTTTTCGACAAGGACTGGGAGGTGCCGCTGGAAGGACCAGTGGCATACGGGTGCGATGATTACGAAATCCAATATCACGCCAACAACATCGACATCTACAGCGACGACTGGTCCTGGGAGGTGTTCGATACCACGCTCTGGGAGGGCTTTGTGGGCCCGGTGCACGTGCGAGTCCGTGGCAGTCTGGACGTGGGGCTGGGCGTGGACGTGGAGGTCCGCGAGGTCCGCCTGATTGTGCGGACCGTGCAGGAGGCCGGCGATCCCGTGGTGGAGATCGGCGTAATCATCGTCCCCGCGGTCGAGGCCTGGGCGGAGGGGGAGATCCGCGTCGAGGTGTTCTTCGGTCTGGCATCCGCGTCCGTGCTGCTTCGCCCCACCCTGGGCATCGAGTTTCCCATTGAATTGCAAGGCGCACTGCCCCCCCTTGCGCTCAATGTGACGGTCGACGAATGCTTCACCCTCAAACTGGATATTAAAGTTCGCGCCTGCGCCGATCTACCCTTTGTGGGCGAGGAATGTGTGAGCAGTAACTGGATGAACATTTTCGACGAGGAATTCGGTGACGCCTGCGGCGCCGCCCTGGCCTCGGTGGAACTCCGCGGGCCAGCCTCCGACCGGCCGTCCGATCTGAAATACCCCTCGCTCGCCGTCTCGCCGGACGGTTCGGCGGCCATGGCGGTTTTCGTGGACGATACCGACCCCGACCCCGCCGTGTACACACCCGAGCTGTTCTACGCCTACGACGACGGACCGGGGTTCGCTCCGCCCCTGCCGCTGTACGCCGCGAGGGACGCCTACACGCAGCGCGACTCGAATGTGGTCTTTCTCAGCAACACCCAGGCGCTTGCGGTTTGGACCCAGGGGCGCCTGACCCGGGCCCAGGTGGCCGCCCTGTCCCAGGACGCTGCCGGAGCCAACGCCGGTTTCAAGAACCAGGACATCTACTTCGCGCGGTGGAACGAGGTAGGCGGATGGCAGGCGCCGCAGGCGCTCACCAACGATGCCACACCGTCGCCGCGCCTGCCCGACGGCAAGCCCGCGGTGGCGGCCATCCCCGGCGACGACGCCGCCTGGGTCGTCTGGGTCCGCGCCGACCACGAGGACCTCTTCAACGTCAATGGTGACGCGAACCTGCGCGCCCTGTCCATCTTCGCACGCAAGGTCGACGCCGGCGTTCCGGGGCCCATGTTCAAGATCACTTCGGACGACGCCGCCAACCCCGCGGCGGACATCCAGCCCACGGTGACCGTCTCGCCCAGCGGGAACGTGGCGATCGCCATCTGGGTGCGCGACATGGATGGCGACTTCGACACCCCCACGGACCGCCGTCTCTTGTACTCACTCAGTTTTGGCGCCGCGTGGACCCCGCCCGTGATCCTCACGAATCCGGCACAACTACCTGGCGTGCTCATGCCCAGCGTTGCCCTGGGAAGCGACGACGATGGCATGGTGGTCTTCACAGCGCGCGAGGTCGCCGCGGATGGCCGCATCGCGGGCGAGGGCAACAAAGACCTCGTCTACGCCATCGAGTTTCGCAACACCGTCGCCCAGGCTCCCCAGCCGCTGACTGTACCGACGGAGAAACGCAGCAATCGACTCTTCAACGGCGTCTACGGTCGCGACCCGGTGGTGCGCTATCTGGACGCCCACCATGCGGCCGTCGTGTTCCGCAGCTTTGACGGCTTCGGGCGCAGCGGCGGCGACGGCGAGGTGGGCATCGCCACCGTCGACCTCTCCCAGCCCTCACCGCGCTGGTCCCACGCCCGGGTGATCACCGACGACGACCACCGCGACTGGGACATCGCCGCGGGCGTCGGTCCCAGTTGCATCCGCACCGTCCGCGACTCGACCAACAGCCCGCCCGGGTTCCACGGTATGGTGTTCCAGGACATCGACCCCAAATCGGATATCGTCGTCGACGGCATACGCCTCTCCAATCCCCACGCCCCCGCGGGCAGCTCCGTGGAAGCCACCGTCGTCGTGCGGAACGGCGGACTTCTGGCACCAACGATGACCGCACCCGCGACCCTGCGCTTCGGCAGCGTAGTGGCGAACGTGCTCCAGGAATTGGCCGCGGTACCGTTCCTGTTCACCGCGGCGCCCGACATGACCCAGGAGTTCACGTTCACCCTGATCGTGCCCCAGGAACTGACGCACCTGCGGGCGATGGTCGACCCCATCCCTGCGGAGGCCAGCGCCGCCAACAACGTCGCCGATACCATCCTCGGCATACTGCCGCCCACGGGCGCAACCTGCGAAAACCTTCAGAGCGACGGGCGGCCGCGCGTCGGTTTGGGCTGGGAGAACGCCGAGCTCTATGACGCGATTTGCGTCTACCGCGACGGGCGGCTGGTGACACAGCTCGCCGGACGCCATGAGTCGTTCCTGGACAGCGACGTTTCCCCCGGCCTGCACCAATGGTCCGTCCGCGGGAAGATCGGCCTGGCGCTCTCCGACCCCCTGGCCGCCGTCTGCAACACCCATGCGCTCCTTCCCGGCGACTATGATCTCGACGCCGATGTGGACGGCGACGACTTCGCACCGCTCGCCGACTCCTGCCTTTCCGGGCCCGGCGTGGTGGCCGCGCCGGGCTGCGACCCCTTCGACTTCGACGGCGACGATGACGTCGATCTCCGCGACCTGGCCGCGTACCTTCGCGCCTTCACGGGAAATCGCTCACCGAACCTGCTTCGCAATCCCAGCTTCGAGCAGATTCCCGGCAACTTCACCGGACAGGGGCTCCTGCCCCCTGAGTGGACGGTCATCGTTGATAGCCCGGACACTTACAGCAACGACGGCTCCTTCGGACTGGCACCGGGCGGGTACGGGAACTTCACGGGTGTTTTGGCGCAGCACGGGCTCCGCTGGGTGGCCGGCTGGAACATATTGCCTGAGTCGTTCGGCCAGCAGCTCAGCGCCCCGCTTCTGCCCCACCACGAATACCGGCTGACCGGATGGCTTCACCAGGCGATTCGCCCGGACCTCGCGCACGCAGGCGCCTACGAAGTGCTGTTGGCGACGGCCTCGAACCTGTCGTCCGGCTTGGTGGTCGGACGGTTCGCCGACACCACGGGGCCGATGTGGGAACGGCGGGTGATCGCCTTCCGCGCGCCGGCCGACGCCGACCAGAGGCCCTGGCTCATCTTCCGCCCGGTGGCCGCCCATGGCGGCACGGCCGGCTATGCCTATCCGGGGCTGGACAACCTCAATCTGACCCACACCGGCCCGTGAAGCGGCGGGCGCATCACGCTCGGCGGCGGTTTGTCGTCCCCGGCCGGCGCATCGACGGAAGCGACTCGCCCACCCCCGAAGCGATGGGCCAGTTAAGACAAAGGGCGCTGGCGCGGGTACAAGGGTTTTTCCGCCGGCAAGGCTCGATGGGCCTGGGAAACGCTTCCGGGTGAGTGCCACCGGCGGGAAGACCTCCCTCAGGGGAACGACATCAAAA
>JACQXM010000012.1 GCA_016208685.1 Planctomycetota bacterium
ACTCTTTTTCGGGGACCATCGAAGTGCCCGACGGACACACGGTCATCGTCGGCGGACTGGTGACCGAGAACGAAAGCGATTCCGTGACCGAGCTGCCGCTCCTGGGGCGCATACCGCTCCTCGGGGCCCTCTTCCAGAGCAGCGACCGGGCGCGGACCAAGTCACGGGTGTTCGCGTTCATCCGACCTACGATCCTTCGCGACGACGTGTTCGCCGACCTGAAGCTCATCAGCGGGCGGGAGTTGGAACTCGCCGAACTCACCAACAACGATTACCCGGGGAGCGTATACCTGTGGATGCGTTAGCGGCCCAAACCCGGGTCGAAAGACCGCCCGCGCCGCGGCAGGACCCGGCGGCGCCCCCGTCCGCGACGCCGGAAACGGTGGTCGGCGCCGAGGCGGCCGCCCGCACCCGCGGCGCCGGCCGGGCCACGGTTTCGCCGACGGCGGTCGCGGCACTGACGGATGCTTTTCACCAGGGACGGCACACGGAGGCGGCCTACCACGCACTGCTGGCCGAATGCGCGGGATTTCCGTTGCGCGCGACGATCCGCCAGGAGGAGGTCAACGCCGAGTTCGTAGAGAATATCCCCATCGCCTATGTACGCCGCCACGGACTTTTGGGCGTGAACCGCCAGGACGGCTGCCTGGGCGTGGCCATGGCGGTGCCCGCCGCCGACGGGGTGCTGGACCACCTCGCGGCCGTGCTTCGCCTGCCGGCCGTCGTGGAACTGGCGCCCGCCGCCGTCATTCAGCAGGCAACCGATCATGCCTACGCCGGGCGCGTTTCGGACTTCACGGCCGTCCTGGACACCCTCCCGGGGGGCGAGGCGTCGCCGGATTCCGTCGTGACTCTCGAGGACGGGGACCTGCTGGACACCGCATCGCGCGCCCCGGTGGTGAAGCTGGTGAACATGATACTCTTCGAGGCCGCCAAACGCCGCGCCAGCGACGTGCACTTGCAGCCGTACAGCGACCATGTCCAGGTGCGGTACCGCATCGACGGCCTGCTCTATGACTATCTGGAGCTGCCCGGGCATCTGCTGGACGAAGTGGTCAGCCGGGTCAAGGTCATCGGACGCATGGACATTGCGGAGAAGCGCCTCGCTCAGGACGGGCGCACCACGGTGACCATCGGACGCAAATCCATCGATTTGCGCATCAGTGTTATTCCCACCAGTTACGGCGAGCGCGTGGTGCTGCGTCTGCTGGACAAGTCGGCGCGGCTCTATGAGTTGTCGGAGCTGGGCATGGGTGCGGTGGACCGCGCGCGGTTTACCGCCGTGATTCAGAAGACCCACGGCATTGTGCTGGTGAGTGGTCCGACGGGATCGGGTAAATCGACGACGCTCTACGCCGCGTTGCAGCATCTGAACTACAAGGAAAAGAACATTCTCACGCTCGAGGACCCCATCGAGTACCAGCTTCCCGGCATCAGCCAGACGCAGGTATCCCAGAAAAAAGGAATGACTTTTGCCACCGGACTTCGCGCCGTGCTCCGGCAGGATCCCGATGTCATCATGGTGGGCGAGATTCGCGACGAGGAGACGGCGCGGATGGCGATGCAAAGCTCGCTGACCGGGCACCTGGTGTTCAGCACGCTGCACACCAATGATGCCGCCGGCGCCGTCACCCGCCTTCTGGACCTGGAAATCGAACCGTATCTGGTGGCCAGCAGCCTGCTCGCCGTGCTGGCCCAGCGCCTGGTGCGCAACGTCTGTCCGGATTGCCACACGGTGGAGCCGCTGGCAAAGGAGGATTGCGGCCTGTTGGGACTTGCCGCGCACGCCGGCGCGCCCAGCGTTCCCCGTGCCGTCGGTTGTCCGAACTGCGGGACCACCGGCTACTTCGGAAGGCAGGGCATCTTCGAGCTGTTGATCGTGGACGAGGCGGTGCGGGAGCTGGTGGTAGGCCGCGCCAAGGCGAGCGCCATGAAGCGCAAGGCAGTCGAGGCGGGCATGACCACGCTCCGCCAAGATGCCATCCGCAAGCTGCTCGATCGCCGTACCACCTTGGAGGAGGTACTGCGCACCAGTCTCGAAGATTCCATGATGGACCTCGAAAGCGATGGTGCGGAGTGCGGAACGCGCCGGGCGGAGGCGAGCTGATGGCCATTTACCGCTACCAGGCCCGCGACCGCAGCGGTACAAGCCTTTCCGGCGTGCTGGCCGCCGATACGCCGGCTCGAGCGCGAGAGGCCTTGCGTCGCGACGGTGTCACGGTCATGGCGTTCCAGCCGGTGCGCTTCGACCGCCGACTGCTCTCCCGCGCGCCGGCACGCAGCCGGCGGCAGGAGCGGGTCGCGGAGCTGGCTCGACACCTGTCGGTGCTGCTTCGCGCCGGGGTGAGCGTGGTGGAGTCGCTGGACGTGCTGATCCGCCAGCCACAGGGCAGACTGGCACCGGTCCTTCGCGATATTCGCGAGAAAGTGGCCGGCGGCGCGGCGCTGAGCGAGGCGCTCCAGACGCAGCCGCAGTGGTTTGACGACGTCTTCTGTCGCGCCGTGCGCGTGGGACAGTTGTCCGGGCATCTGGATCGCGCCCTGAGTGAACTATCGGCGCATCTGCGGGAACGAACTTCGCTCCGTCATCGCCTGGTGTCGGCCCTTGCCTACCCGGCGATTCTCACCGTGCTGGCGGTGGGCATCGTGCTTTTCCTGATGTCGTACGTGATTCCGCAGTTGCTGGCGGTGCTGGAAGCGTCGGGGCGGCCGCTCCCCACGGCCACGGTGTTCCTCAAGACCATCAGCGATGCCATCACCGGGCACTGGATGCTGCTGATGGCACTGACCGCGACGATGGTCGCGGGACTGGCGGCGTTTTATCGCTGGACGCCGGGGCGGCGATGGCTGCATCGGTTGCAGCTTGGCCTGCCCGTGGTGGGGGGGCTCATCCGCAAGGCGGTGATCGCGCAGTTCGCGCAGATGATGTCGCTATTGCTGCGCAGCGGCATCCCGTTCGTCGAAGCCTTGCAGTTGGTGCGGGCTTCCAGCGCGCACCAGGTGCTGCGCGGCGAGCTCGAGGCCATGGAGTCGGCCGTCCGCCGCGGCAGCGACATTGCGCCGACACTGGCCCGTTCGGCGATCTTCCCCCCGCTGGTGGCCCACCTTATTCATGTCGGACAGCATGCCGGCGAACTGACCGAGATGCTGGGACAGATCAAGGAGGGCTATGAAACCGAGGTCCGCCTGGCCGTGAGCCAGGCGACGGCGGTGCTCGAGCCGCTGCTCATCGTCGTGATGTCCGCGGTCGTGGGGTTCGTCGTCTTCGCCACCATGGCGCCGATTCTCGAAGCCACCAGAGTGATCCAATGATCGGGAGACCCCGTTCATGACTTACCGCGAAGCCCCGGCGTCCGATGGGGTTCGTTCGATCGGCGCCGGCGAAAGCCGTGCCGGTGTTCGCGCGTTACGCTGGTCCAGAGGCGGCACGATCGCCTCGGGGTTGCTGAGGGGGTTCACACTCGTCGAGCTCATGGTGGTGGTGGTCATCATCGGCATCATGGCTACCGTGGTCACGGTGTCCGTGACCGACTACCTGGTAACCGCCAAGCAGAACGTCGCCCGCAGCGAGATCGCGACCATCAAGAACGCCCTGGCGCTTTTCTTCATGGAAACCGATCGCTATCCCACGAACGACGAGGGGTTGGGGGCCCTTAAGAAGGGCACGCCTCAGCACCCCAATGGCATCCTCGCGAGCGATACCCGCGATCCGTGGAACCGCGAGTACGTCTACCTGCATCCCGGCGCGCATGGGCCCTACGAGGTGATGTCGCTCGGTGCCGACGGCCAGGAAGGCGGGACGGGCCAGAATGCCGACATCCTGAGCTGGGAGCTGGAGGGCAGCCGGCCGTGACGACTCCGGGCCCGCGGGCGGCATTCACATTGTTGGAGTTGATGGCGGTCACGGCGCTTCTTGTGTGTGCGGTGGGCTATGTGACGCTGCACGGCCGGGGCCGGACCGATTGCGCCCGGCTGGAAGCATGTGCGGAGCAGCTCGCAGCGCTCTACCGCACAAGCGGTCTGCAAGCGGCACAATCGGGCGCTCCACGCCTGCTGACCTTCGACGCACGGGGCTGCACCATGGAGCAGCCGACGCAGCAGGAGGGTGCGTGGCGGTGGGGCCGGCCGGTGCGCGTCGATCTGCCCGCTGGGGTACGGCTGACGAGGTACTCGCTTGGCCATGATGACGGACCGTCAGGCTTGGAGTTGGGGCCGGCCAGGGTTTTCGTCGCTCCGTCGGGGAGCATGGTGCCACATGAGTTCCGGCTTGAGCTACGTAACGGCACGTCGGCGAACATCGGCGTGCGGGGCCCGACCGGACGGATTGAGTGCACATGTACAACGGATCAGGAGTAAGCATCGCCGCGCGGCAGGCGCCGCGCGCGGATCGCGCTGCCGGCGGGCGTCGGCGCCGATCGCTGACACTCGTCGAGGTGCTCGCGTCACTGGCGATCATGGGTTCGGTGCTGACCACCGTGCTGGTGGCCCACGCGCGCAGCCTGGAGCAACTACGGGCGTGTGAGTTGGGCCTGACGGCGCAAGACCTCGCGCGGGAACTGCACGAAGGCTGGCTGGTCGCGGGCGAGGACGTGACGGTGCCCGCCACGGGGACTGTCGACCAGGCCGGGCAGTGGCACTGGGAGCGAAGCGCCGCGCGCCTGGACGGCCCCGAGCCACTGCCGGCAACCGAGATCACCTTGCTGGTCACGCGCTGCGAACCGCGGTCGGGCGCCGCGAACTGGACCAGGGCGTACCACTGGTGGGTGCGAAATGAACGCAAGTAGGCGTACGTTCCCCGGACCGATGGTGGAGGCCGCCCGCGGTGCGCGGCGCGCCGTCAGTTGCTCTGGCCTGTCGGGCCGGGCGCTTCCTTACCAGCGCCGCACCGCAAGAAGGAATGGCTTCACGCTTGTCGAGGTACTCGCGGCGCTGCTGCTCGGCGGTGTCGTGGTGTCGCTCTCGGCGGCCCTCAGCGTGCAGGCGGCGAAGGCGCACAAGGCCGCGCGAGCCGCCGTTGATGCGCGTTGGGAACGGCAGCAATTGGTGAACCGCTTTGAGGAGGACGTTCGCTCCGCGCTAACGAATCTGCCGAACGCCAAGGACGTGTTCCGCGTGAACCCGGCACCGGGACGACTGCTGGAGGTCACCACCCTGGCGGAAGCCCCCTCGAATGATGCGTTGTTCCGGGAGCGCTTGCCCGCCGTTGTCACGTACGTGTCAGCAGAGGATCCGTCGCGGCGCGGGAGCAGGCAGTTGCATCGCGAGCTGCGTGTCCTGGTTGCCGGCCCGGGAGATGCGTGCCGCGAAGTGGTTGCCAGGGACCTCGGCGAGGTGATCGTCGAGGCCTATTACGAGAACGGGTGGGCGCAACATCATTCTGGGCAGGCGAAGGGTGGAGAACCTCGCGCCCTGCGGTTCACCTGTCGGTTCAGCGGCGGGGTCGGCGAGCTCCGCCGCACCGTGGTGCTAAGCAATGAACGGCAGACGAGGTGACGTGCCGGCTGCCGCGCGCAGCTTCGCGCTGGTGTTGTCGCTGCTCCTGCTGGCCATACTGGCGGCCACGGGAGCGGCGCTGGCGGCGCTGGGCGGTAGCGAGGCAATTCGCGCCGGGCGAGCGTCGCGCGACCTCGACCACCGGCTGGCGGCGGAAAGCGTTTTGGAAGTGCTCCCGGAGCTGCTCCAACGCGCAAAGAGCAACCCCGCGGCGCCGGAAGCGAGCAGTGCCACGATCACCATTCGCGTTCGAGTAGGTGCATGCGACGTTGTCGGCGACGTCCAATCGGAGGCTGGCAAGATGCGGGTGACCGCGCTGGCGGCGGACGAAATGACCGCCCGGTTACGCACGCTGGCGGTAAGGCATGGCCTCCCGCCGGAGGACATTCTGCCGCGGCCCATCACCCGCGGTGCGGGAACGGAGGGCTGGCCGAGCGTCGTGTGGTTCGATCAACTCGTGCGTCCCAGACGGTTCGAGGAGCTGTTCCGGATGCTGCCCGGCGACGATCGACGCGCGGGGTTGGCTACGCCGACGACCGTGTGGTCGGACCTGGTAACGTTCTGGGGCGACGGCCGGCGACCCGTCTATTCCGTGCATCTGGCAACGGCGATCGGCGCCGATCTGCGTCGTTGGTATGCGATATGCGAGCTTACCGGCGGCGCGACGAAAGTGCTTTTTCTGGGGTCAATCTGATGCTCGCGCCAGGACACCTCGGACGCGTGGAGTCCGGTCTGCGGATCGCTCAGTGGATGCTGTTGGCCGCTGTGCCGGTAGTGTTGCTGCGGAGCCTCTGCTTTCCGCCGGCACTGGAGCCGCCAAAGCTGACGCCTGGTGCGGCGCCCGCCGCGGCGGCGATGGGTGCACCGCAGTCCCCACCGCTGGAGGCCCTGGCGAGCCTCTGGACCCGCGATTGGCGCCAGACACTGATCGAGCCTCCGCCGAAGCCGGCCCCCGTGCCGACACCACCGCCGCCGCCTGAACCCATAGCGCTTCCCCGGCTCCTGGCCACGTTCGTGGAACAGGAGCAAGCCTGGGGGTTGTTCGTGGATGCTTCGGGTGCCGAGCGCGTCTGCCCGGCGGGTGCGACGATCAACGAATTCAGCATCGTCGCGGTTCAGGAAGGCTCGGCGACGCTGAAGAAAGGCAACCAGACGTACGACGTAGAGGTTCCGAAGGAACAACACGCAACGCCGCGCAAATCGCGACGGCAGGGATAGCTGAGAACCCATGCGCAGCGAACCGACACTACGTCGACTAACGGTCTATTTCTCCGACCGCCGGACGTTCTTCGTCGAGGTCGATCCGCGCGCCGGCCCGAGCCCTGACGCGGACGTGCGGATCGTCGACACCGGGTTGGCGCTCATGCCGCGCCAGGCGGCGGACATTCTCCCTCTGGCAGAACAGATCGGCCAGGCCCTGCGCGACACTTATCCGGATGGCGCGACCTGTCGTGCCGTCCTGCCCGCCGCGTGGTGCTTCATTCATGTGGTGACCGTGCCCACGGCCCAATGGACGGCGGAGGCGGCCGCTTTCGAGTTCGAGCCGCTCGTGCCCGTACCCTTGGAGCAGCTCACTTGGTCGTGCCGCCGCCTGGGCGAGGACAAAGCGCTTGTGGTAGCGGTGTTCACGGAAGCCATTGCGGTCCTCCTGCGACACCTGGAGGAAAACGGCGTGGACGCTGAAGTCGTCGCGGTTGACGCCCTCGTCGCTGCTGATGCGGCGGACGCTCGCTCTTCAGGAGGCCGCGTGGTCGTACTGGTGGACGATCAACATGTCACGATCGCAAAACCGGATTTCGGCGGCGGGGAGGTTGCGCCTTTCCGTACCTTTCGCCGCCCGGCGGTTCAGAGTCCCGATGCCGATCGCCAACTGTTATTGGGGGCCGCTCCCGTGGGCGAGAACCGCACGACGGCACTGGTGCACGTTCTCGGCGGCGCGGAGGCTACGAAACCGACGGTCGAGCTCCTGAGTGGTGCGTTAGATTTCATTGACGTGTCAGCACCGGAGGTAGCCGTACCGCTCCTTTGCCGCGAGGTCCACAAACCCAATGTCCTCGACTTGCGCCGGCAATCGCTCGTCTACTCCGGCCGGTGGCGCGGGGTCCGGACGTGCGGCCGGCGTTCCGCCGTTGCGTTTGCCGTGCTTCTCGCCGCGTGTGGCGTAGGTCTGCGAGTCGAGAATGTGCGCTACACCGAGGCCCTGGAGGACCTGCGCCCCTTGCGCGACGGGGTCTACCGGCGGGTCTTCCCCGACGGCGCGGTGCCCGCCGCGGCCGGCGCGCGACTGCGTTCAGAGCTTGCCAAACTCACCGGTGTCACGCGGCAGGCGGCGGAGGCGGCGGTCGTTTCCACGAGTAGCGGACTGGCGCTCGTGGAACAACTGGCGGCGCTCGCGGCGCTGCTGCCGGAACAGACCAAGGTGTACCTTGCGGAGTTGGTGGCCGATGCCGACGCCCTGATACTGTCGGGGCAGACGACCAGCCACCAGGCCGCCGGGGAAATGGTGCAGTCCATGAATCAGTTGCCGGGATGGACGGTCGAGCCCCCGCGCAGCAAGCTGCGGAAAGACCAAACCGTCGACTGCCGAATCTCCGTGGTGAGGAACCGCCATGAGCAGGCCGGCTGAAAGCGTAATGGGGCGCCTGCGGGCTCCCGCATCGCTGTGGTGCAGTGTCATCGTCGCGCTGGTCCTCTGGGTGTGGGTGGAGGCGCGCGTGTACGCCTCCCGGCAGGACTCGTACCGGGCGCTGGTCGCCCAGGTAGAACAGATGAGCGCCGACGCCGGGCGGATCGCCCAGTTGCGCAGCGTGCCGCGCGTGGCCGTCGAACAGCCGCGCCCCAACGACGAACTGCTGGATCAGATCAAGCGTTCCATGGACCGTGCGGAACTGCCCGCCGAGCGCTGGATCGGCAACGATCCCGCCCCCCCGGTCCGCATCCCCGGCTCGCCCTACAAGCGGCTAAGCACCCGGCTCACCTTCGACGGCGTGGGCCTTCGTCCGCTGGTGGCCACGCTTCACGACCTGGTCACCGGCGACCCCACATTGACCATCGCGGAACTGCATTTGACGGCGCCACCGGGAGAGCGGGCGGCGGGCTGGAATGCGGATGTCACGCTCAGTTACCTGATTTATGCTCCCTATCAGCAGGAGCCGCGGGCGCTCCCCGCGAAATGAGGCGCGCGGCCTGCTTATGCCCGGGCCGGTTTCGACCGAAAGCACTCACAAGGGCCGGTACCCCAAGGTTTCGTCATTTGGTGCCAACCTGAGGCATCGTTTGCGCCGGCCCGGAGATTCGAGGGAGAACCATGAAGATGCGACGGACGTATGCGGCTCTGGCCCTGATGGGTTTGTTCGTGATTCCTGCTTGCGTTCCCACGGCGGCCGTACCCGCCGGGGCTGGAGCTCAGAGCGGCCAGCCGGACGGCGACTCGGGCAACGACGCCTCGACCGAGGGCGGCGATCCGGGAGACGCCGGCGACGGCACGGATATGACGCCCAGTGACACGTCTGCGGCATTGACGGTGGAACAGGCGGCGGCGGTGGACGCCGCCACCGCGGCAGCCGACACCACCGCGCAGTCGATTGCAGCCATAGCACCCACCATGGACATCCAGGCCATGGTCGAGGGCGCCATCGCCGTCCCCACCTGCCCGGACGTGGACGTAACGTTGAATGCCGACGCGCTTGCGCTGTTCCTTGACTATGGGGACGGTTGCACGCCCGCTGTCTATCCGGCCGCGACGGTGAGCGGCTCGGTAGGCGGAACGGTGTACATCACCGCCGCCGCCTTCGACCTGGCGTTCACGGATCTGACCGTCGACGAACGTGCCCTGAGCGGGACAGTCGCCGGCGGGTTTGACACCGCGGCGGTGCCGCCCACGTTCGCGGTGAACGCCTCCCTGCAATCCGGGAGCGGCGCGAGTGTTGAGGGCAGCGCTATTGCCGCGGTCGACGCCCCGGCGGGCACGCTTACGCTCGTGGATGCGACGTTGACCCTCGTGGACGCGACCAGCGCCGTCATCACGGCGGTGTTCGAGGACGTGGTCTCGGCGCCACAGGCGAACGGCAACTTCCTGCCGCAGTCAGGTTCGGCGGAGTTCGAGTTGCCCAGCGACCTTCCGGGTATGGACACCATCCGCGTGCGCGTGGAATTCACCGCGCAGACGCCGGTAGACGGCACGGTGTTGGTGAGCGTTAACGACTCGGATCCGGTGCCCTACACGCCGACGTCCTGATCTTCGCTCGCGGTGGAGGGGAACCGCCCGAAACGCAGCGCCAGGGTCGGCAGAACCATCAGGTTCAACACGGTGGAGGTGGCCAGTCCGCCGAGGATCACGACCGCCATGGGCCCCTCGATTTCGCGCCCCGCGGCGTCAGCGCCGAGGGCGATGGGCAGGAGTCCCAGCCCCGTGACCATCGCGGTCATGCACACCGGGACCAACCGTTCCGTCGCGCCCCGCACGGCCGTCTCCAGCGCCCACGCCGCTCCGTCGACGCCCACCAAGTGGTCGAAGTGGGACAGCATCATGATCGAGTTCCGCGTGGTAATGCCGAAAACCGTGATGAAGCCGACCAGCGAGCCGATGGAGACGGACGCCCCGGTAAGGAGTACGGCCAGCACACCCCCGACCAGGGCAAACGGCACATTGACCAGGACGAGCAGAAGGTTGGCCAGCCGTCCGACCACGATGAGCAGCAGGATGATAATCCCGATGGCGGCGATCCCGGAGTGAAGGAGGAGTTCCTGCTGTGCCTGGGCCCGCGTTTCGGCCGTCCCGCTGAATTCCACGTACGTGCCCGCAGCGGCACCCGTTGCGACTCGCGTCTTCGCCTCATCCACGAATGACGCCAGGTCGCGCCCCTGAACGTTGCAGGTGATCACCTGGCGCCGGCGGGCCCCGTCGTGCAGGAGCATGTATCGTCCCGTCGTTCCATACACTTCCGCCACCCGGTGCAGCGGTACGAGGGATCCCTCCGCACCCCTCAGGAGCAGCGAACCAACGGCCTCAGGGTCGCGCCGTGCCGCATCGTCGAGGATCACGACAATGTCGAAGACGCGATCGCCGTCGAGCGTCTGAGACACCGCGGTTCCCTGAAACGCGGTTTGCACGGCCTCCATCACCTCAACCGGGCGCAACCCGAACTGCCTCAGACGCTCCGCGCGGGGCTCGACGATCATCTGGGGCGCCCCGGGAGGCGACGCGACCTGCACGTCCCTGGCGCCGCCCAGCCCCGCCAGCACGCCCGCGATCCGCTCGGCTTCACGGTCCAGCGCGTCGAGATCATCGCCGAACACGCTCACGGCAACCTCCGCCGTTTCGCCGGAGATGGTTTCTCCAATTCGGTCGCCCAGGAAGGTCGTGATGTCGTAGGTGATGCCGGGCACGGTTGCCATGACCTCGCGAATGGACTCCTGGACCGAATCCTCGCCTTTTCCAAGGTTGGGCGTGATGTTGATGTGAAACTCGCTGCGGTGCGGGCCCCAGGGGTCCTCTCCCAGCTCCGCACGCCCGATCTGTTGCGGCACGGTGAGGATGTCTTCGCGGCCCAGGAGCGAGTCTGCCACCTGGGCGCCCAGCCGACGGGAGCCCTCCAGTGACGTTCCCGGAACGGCGTTCATGTGCGCCACAAAATGCCCCTCGCGGAACTGGGGAAGGAACTCGCCTCCGAAGCCCTGGAACAGCCAAAGCGTTCCCGCACTGAGACCACAGACGGCGACCACGACGGTCCACGGGCGGCGCGCCAGGGGGATCAGGGCGGCACCGTACGCGGCCCTGAGCCATGCAACCGCACGCGGTTCGGACGCCTGAGCCGCCCGGCGCGGCAGAAGCAGCAGCGAGAGCGCCGGCGTAACGGTCACCGCGACGACGAGCGAGGCCAGCACCGCGAGGATGTAGGCCTGGCCCAGGGGCGCGAACAACCGACCCTGCAAGCCCGACATGGTGAGCACGGGCAGGAAGACCAGGGCTACGATCAACGTGGCGTACACCACCGCGCCGCGCACCTCCAGCGAGGCGTCCAGCACTACCCGAAAGGCGCTGGACGGCGCCCCACACGCCTGGTTTTCGCGCAGACGTCGGAAGATGTTCTCCACATCGATGATGGCGTCGTCAACAACCTCGCCAATGGCGATCGCCAGCCCGCCCAGGGTGATGGTGTTCAGGGTTGCGCCACAGCGGTCAAGCACGACGACGGCGACCAGCAGCGACAGGGGAATCGCGGTGAGGGAGATCATCGCCGTGCGCAGGTTCCAGAGAAAGAGGAACAGGACGATCGCGACCAGCACGCCGCCCATGAGCAGCGATCGACTGATGTTCCGGATGGCGCTTTCGATGAACCCCGCAGGCCGGAAGAGGTCGCGGTGCAGGATGACGCCGGTCGCCTTGAAAAGCGGTTCCATGAGGTCCAACGCATGCTCGACACGCTCGGTCACCTCCAGCGTATTGGCACCGTATTGACTGAGGAGCGCCAGGAACACGCACGGCTTCCCCTGAAACAGCGCGTCCCCGAACTTCGGCGCCCCGGCCTCGCGGACGTTTGCCACGTCACGCAGTCGAAGGCAGTCACCCGCGCCGCAGCGCACGGCCACCCCGCCCAGGTCCTCCGCCGAGATCGACTGCCCGAGGCATTGGAGCACGACGCGCTGCGTCTCGGTTTCCACGTACCCGGCGCCGCGGACGCCGGACGCCGCCCGGGCCGCGGCCAGCACTTCGTCCAGCGACACTCCGTACACTGCGAGCCGATCGGGTCGCACCTGCACCTGCAACTGGCGAACATCGCCCCCGTACACGTTCACGCTTGCCACGCCCTGCACGGCCTGCAAGGCCGGACGCAACGTCCAGTCGGCGAACGTCCGCAATTCCATGGGCGAGAGCGCTTGGGAGGTCAGGGCCAGTTTCAGCAGGTCCATCGTTGCGGAGGTTAGGGGTGTCATCTTCGGCGCGCGGACGCCCTGTGGCAGCTCCGCGGCCGCTTCCGCCAGGCGCTCATTGAGCAACTGCCGTGCCCGAAAGACATCCGTCCGCTCCTCGAAGGTTGCGGTGACGATGGAAAGGCCCTGAATGGACTGTGAGCGGAGGGACTCCAATTCTCCCACGCCGTTCGCGGAGCGCTCAACGGCACGGGTCACCAGCGCTTCAACCTGTCCCGGGGAAAGCCCGGGGGCTTCCGTCTGTATGACCACCTGCGGCGGAACGAAATCCGGGAAAACGTCGAGCTTGGCGCGGCGAGTGACGTGCACGCCGTACAGCACCAGGACCACGGCGAGCGCCAGTACCGCGGCCCGGAAGCGCAGAGACTTCTCAACCAGAAACGCGAGCATCCCCCTACTCTTCCGCAGCTTCTTCCTGCTCGATGCGCGGCCTGAGTTCCTCGGAGAGAATCACGTGGGCACCTTCCACCACGACGCGGTCGCCGGGGTGAAAGCCGCTTTCAGTGAACCATCCAAGCGCGGTCGGGTCGCTGGTGGGGACTTCGCGGCGGGTGAAGCTCTCGTTGTCGGTCTGAAGGTAGACCCAGGCTCGCCCCCGGTCCCGTACCACTCCGGAGCGAGGGATTTCCACGCCCCGGCGTGCGCCGCCGGGTGCGGGAAGGTAACCGATGGCCGCCGCGCCCGGTCGCAAGGGCAACCCGCGGGTCGGCACGCGATACAGCACCACCTGCCCCTGGGGATGGGTCGGGTTTGCGCACACCTGCGCCAGGCGTTCACCATCCAGGGGGCTTTGCTCGGCACCCACGACCAACACCCGCGCGTGGTTGTTCGCGGGATCGACCGTTTCGCCGACCGGAAGCACCAAACGGACCAGCAGGGAATCGTAATCCTCCAGACGTACAAGTACCTGTCCGGCTTCCACGGCCTCGCCTGGCTGAACACCCAATTCGATCACTTCGCCCCCGCGCTCCGCGCGAAGAGGCAACGCCCGACCTGCCTCACCGGTGTACGCCTCTTCAATCAACCGGACGGTTTCATTCGCCGCCTGGAGTCGCGCTTCTTCCCCCTTCACCTTCGCTTCCGCTTCCTCCAAGGCGCGGTCCGAGACGATTTTTGACTCCCCGTTCAGGGGGCGTTTGTGGTCGTACGAGGCCCGCGCTGCGGCCAGGGACGCGGCGGCCTCCTCTGCCTCGGCGCGCGCCGAGGCCAACCGCGCCACAAGGTCCACGCGCTCCGCGGGACCGAAACGTGGTTCGATCCAACCGATGACCTGTCCGGGTACGACGGTATCGCCCAGGGCCGGCCAGTTGAGCGGCGCGGCCGCGCGAACGACTCCGGCAACCGGGGCCCGTACCGCGAACGTGCGCGAAGGATCCGATTCGAGCCGCCCGAAGGCCGCCGTTTCCGCCTGATGCGTGGCTGGGGTCAGCGGCGCAACCGTTATGCCGCTCCTCTCCTGAGTGGCGGCGTCGACCTTGACGACCGCGCTTCCATCGAGGCCGGACAACACCTGCACCGCCTCCGTGGCGTGCCCTTGAGGGCCTGCCGCCGATCCGTCCGGCGCGTGACCGCAGGCGGGGAGTAACATCTCAAGCAGGGTCACTCCGATGCAAGCGCAGCGGAATGCCGGCGATCGCCTGAGGGTGTGTGAAGTCATGAGGACGGTAGCGCTCCACGAGGAACTTGAGCGCCTCTTCTTGGAGCCATCGCTCCCACCGAGGTTCACAACGCCAGCGCTGCGAACATCTGTAGAGCGAACCCCTGGACGAACGTCGTCAAGGGTTCCGAGGCCGGCGCGCAGCCGAGCGTACTCCCGAGAGCCACCAGCAGCGCCGCCGCAAGCACGAGGGAGCGATAGTTTCGGCGGTTCATCGAACCTCCTACCGTGGGCTCGGCGGGCGCGCGAGGCAGACCGAGATCCCAGCGCAGGTCGGCTGGGGAGTCCGCGGAGCGCTTGCCGCTGGCTCTTGTGGCACGCCGGCCACGGGCGGGCAGTCTCCGCCGCGGGGCGTGGATTGTCAACCATGTTGCCGCGCGTCACGCGTTCCGTGGCGGGCGCGGCAATCGAGTCATTCAGGCGCAGTAGGCTGAAGCACCGGCCGCGGACACGCAGGTCGCGAGGCTCCGACCAGGGAGCGCGCGGCGCCGTCCGTAGCCCCTGTGTCGCGGCGTTCGGACGGATGGCGACCCGCTTGCCGATTGCGCTACGCAAGGCAAGGAACAGCGGGCGCGTGCAGAGCCATCCGGTTTCGGGTGAAGTTACTTTTCAGTGACGCCCCGCGGGCGACGATGTGTTACAATATGATCGTGATGATCGCCCTCAGATTGCTTCTTGCCGCCTCGCTGCTGCACCAATCCGCGTTCACGGCGGTGGGGGCGGCGTGCGCGGAGGGCAGGGGGGCGGCGAGCCGTCCGACGGAACGGCGCTGCGGGTGCTGTCGCGTTCCGGCGGCCGACCCTGCCATCGAGCGTGCAAACGCTCGACCCTGCTGCGGCACGGTCTGCCTTTGTGGCCAGCCCTCAGAGCGCACCCCAGTGCCCCCGGCTCCCCCGAGCAATACCACGCGTGCGGATGAACTTCTCGTGCTGCCCGCCGCGATGCCCACGGTCATTCATGCCGATACCGCTCCGGCGCGGGTGATCATCGGTTCCCGTCAACCTTCCTGGCCCATGTTCGGGCTTCCGCTGCACCGCGCCCTGTGCGTCTGGCTCAATTGACCCGCCGTTCGCGGGAGCGTTGCGCTCGCTTGGCGCGAACGATGACGCCGTGACGCACGCACTCCCGCTCCGTCGCAAACGAGTTCACTTGGTATAGTCGCCCGCCGGGGCTTGGCCGCGCTCCCTTGGTTTGCGGGTCGGTCGGCGCCTTCGGGCGCGTGGTCGGAACCGTCCGCCGGCGGTGGGGGTGTTGGCACCCCGATCCGCCAGGCCGACTCGAACGCGGATCCGGATCAGCCCCGGTACGGCCGGAGGGCGGGTGATGGACGAGCCGGGCGTCGGTTCAGGGTGAGACGCGCAGCGACCTCAACGGGCTACTGATGGGCGATCGAGGGCCAACAGCCCCTCTGTCGAAAGGCCGGCGACAAGAAATGGCACGAGCAATCTGCCCGTGAAATCATGGGTTGAAATCACATGCCACGAGTTTGTCTACAGGCGGCTAATGCCTCCTTAAGTCATTCGTCGATGGTGACACTTTGTGGCGCGGTTCGACGGCACGCGGAGCGACCGCCGCCGGTGTCGCCGCAGGCCGGACCCTCGTGTCTGGAACGCGGGTGACGGCGCGTTCGCGACGGCGCGCTGCGGCCGGACATTCGGGCAAGAGGAGAATTCCAAATGATCCCCATCAGGTCGTTTCGACGCATGGTCCTTGTTCCGGCGGCCGGGCTGCTCGTCTCATGTGGTCGGGTGGACCACCAGCCGGAGTTCCGCCAGGCGGTGGAGAATATGCAGCACGCCACCGGGCTGGCACCGCCATGGACGGCGGCCGACACGCCCGTGCTTCTGCAGCCGGACGAGCAGGGGCTGATCCCCCTGGACCGGGCCGTGGAGGTGGCGCTCGCCAACAACCGCGCCTTGCGCGCGGACCTGGAGGTGATCGCGCAGGCCAAGGCCGACCTGGTACAGGCGGGTCTGCTCTCCAACCCCATGCTCTCCCTGATGACGCAGCTCCCCGAAGGCGGCGGGCGGGTGAAGATCGACTTCGGGCTCACCAAGGACATGGCGGAGCTGTGGCTGATTCCCAGCCGCAAGCGCGCGGCGCAGCGGATGCTCCAGCAACGCGTCCTTTCCTTCACCGACACCGCCGTTGCGCTGCTGGCGGAAGTGAAGGCCACGTACCACGTTCTGCAATACCAGCACGCCGCTTTGGATCTCCAGGAGGAGAACCTCAAGGTGTTGCGCGAGGCACTGGAGCTCGCACAGGCGCGGTTTCGGGCCGGCGAGACCAGCCAGCTCGACGTCAACCTGACTCGCGGGCGGTTGCTGGAAGTGGAAAACGAGGTGCTGGGTCTGAAGAGCGAGTACGGGGTGTCCCGGCAAACGCTCCTGCGATTGGCGGGTGCGGCAAACGCCAGCGAATCCTGGACGCCGGCGCCGCTTGACGTACAGGTGTCACCCATCACGGTGTCCGAGGAGGTTCTCGTGGAGGCTGCGCTGGCCCGGCGCCTCGACGCCCAGGCGGCCTGGTGGGAGACGGAATCCGCGGTGGCCGAAGTCGAGCAACAGCGTCTGCGCTACTTGCCCAGCCTGGCCCTGGGGATCAGCGGCGAACGCAGCGAGCGTCGTGCCATCCCGGGTCGGAAACTCCTGGCCGACACCGTGCGCGCCTCCCTGGCGGAAGGCACGCTTACCGCCCCGGAGATCCAGTCCCGCGCCGAGCGGCGACGGGAGCGGCGCCAGGAGATCGACTTTATGGTCGGACCCACGCTCGAGGTTCCGCTGCCCATCTTCGATCAGAACCACGCACAGATCGCCAAGGCCCAGGCGCGGGCCCGGGAACTGGCGCGGCGGTACGACGAGATTCAGCAGCGGGTTATCGAGGGCGTGCGCTCGTCGCTGCTGGTGCGCCGACTGGCGGAGGCACGCGTGGAGTTGTTCGAGAAGTCGCTGCTGCCGCAGCAGGAGGCGAACCTGGAATTCGCGGAGAAGTCGTACCAGGCCGGGCAGGAGACCATTCTAACAGTGTTATTGGCTCAAGAGTCGCTGATTCGCTCGCGCTTAAGTTACGTGGCCGCGCAGCGCGACCTGCTGGTGAGCACCGCCAACCTGGAACGCCAGCTTTCCGGCCGCCTGCCGGAGTTCGTCGATGATCCGCCGGCCCCCGGGGAGACGGCCGAGCCGCGCCCGCCGGCCACGGATTCCAAGCCTTGAAGGTGAGAGAAGGAACTGACTCATGACGCAATCAACTCAAACGCCGTCCGGTGAGCGGCGGTCGTCCGCGATCGGCGGAATCTGGGCTTTCCTGCGGATTCTCAACGTGCGCCTGCGGTTCATCTTCTTGATGGTCGTCGTGGGCATGACCGTCGGCTACTGGGAGACGATCGCCAACTACTACGATCGCTGGCGCCGCCCCCCAACCGCGCCCGACACGCTGGCCGCCGAGGGAACCGAGCACTACTGTCCCATGCACCCCAACATCGTGCGCGCCGAGATGGGCAGTTGCCCCATTTGCGGCATGCCTCTGGTGAAGCGCGCCAAGACCGGGAAGGTGGAATTGCCCGAGGGCGTGCTGGCCCAGGTGCAGCTTACGCCGCTCAAAGTGAGCCTGGGCCGCATCGGCACCAGCCCCGTGGAGTATCGCCTTCTCGCCCGAGAGATCCGCACCGTGGGCATCGTGGATTACGACGAAACGCGCCGGACGTTCATCGCGGCGCGGATCAAGGGCCGTATTGACGATCTCTTCGTCAACTACATCGGCCAGCGCGTCGAAGTCGGCGACCCGCTGGTTTCCATCTACAGCCCCGACCTGCTCACCACCCAGGAGGCGCTGCTGGTGGAGGCGCGACGACTGGAGGAAATGCGGAAGCGCGGCGCCATGGACGTTGAGATGCAGGAGACGCAGGTCAGAAGCGCGCGTCGCCGGCTGGAGCTGTGGGGTATCACGGACCAGCAAATCGACGACATTCTGCGGCGCGGGGAGGCCCAGACCCATCTGATCATGTCTTCACCGGTAGCCGGCATCGTCACCGAAAAGCAGGTCCTGGGAGGGCACTACGTCATGGAGGGTGAAGACCTGTATACGATCGCGGACCTTTCGCGGGTGTGGATGCAAGCGAAGATCTTCGAAGACCAGTTCGCGGGAATCGAAGTGGGCACCGCCGTGGAGGTCAAAACCACCGCTCATCCCGACGAGCTCTTCGCCGGCCGGATCACATTCCTTGCCTACACCGTCGATGCTCAGACAAGAACCATCGCGGCCCGCGTGGAGATCGACAACCCGGACCTCAAGCTCCGGCCCGGCATGTACGCCGCCGCGGTCATTCGCCTGCCCGTGGGTCAAGTGAGCGAGACGCCCGCGGAACAGGCCGCGGCACGGCGCGATGATTCGGCGGGGCAGGGGACGGCGTGGGATACGTCGGCGCTGGCGCGGCACTACCTGGCCCTTGCCGAGGCACTGTCGCGGGACGCCACCGACGACGCGGCCACCGGACGCCTGGCGCAGGAGGCGAGAAGCCTGAGCGGCCGTGCGACGCCGGAACTCAAGGCGCAACTGGCGACCATCGCCGAGCAGGCGACGCAGCTTCTGGAGAAAGGCGTGTCCGAACAACGCACGCTGTTTAAGGCGCTGAGCAAACAGGTGGTTGAAACGCTTACGGCGCATCCTCCGCGCGAGCAGCGTTTGTACGTGGCCTACTGCCCGATGGTGCAGGCGGAATGGGTGCAGCAGTCGAAGGCCGTCCGCAATCCTTACTACGGGTCGGGGATGCTGGGCTGCGGGGAGATCACGGCCACCATCAAATCCGCGGCAAGCGAGGCGGAAGAACGCTTCGCCACCGGCTACTTCTGTCCCATCTTCCCCGATCGGCTCTTCGAGCGGCCGGAGGTCTGCCCCATCGACAAGTTTCCCTTACGGCACGTGCGGGTGGAGAAGGTTCCGGCGCTGCCTGCCGCGGCGGTGATCAACACCGGTACGCGCAAGATCGTCTACCGTGAAAGCGCCCCCGGCGTGTTCGACATGTTGGAGGTGCTGCTCGGACCGCGCGCCGGCGAGTATTTCCCGGTGCTCTCGGGAATCCAGACGGGCGACCGCGTGGCCACTTCCGGAGCCTTTTGTGTCGACGCCGAGAACCGGCTCAGCCCGGGGACCAGTGCGCTGTACTTCGGCGCCGGAGGCGGTCCGTCCGGCAGCGAGGCGGGGGCGCCGGCGAAGTAGCGAAGGGGCGCCGCGCCGCGGGTCGGTCACTTCCGGATGAACGCCCGGCTGGTGCGGCTGATCGGGCATAACGAGGGACCCTGGCCATGATTCCACGCATCATCGAATACTCCGTGAGGAACCGTTTCATCGTCCTGCTGCTCACCGCGGCGCTGGCGGTGTGGGGAACCTATTGCGTACTGAAAACTCCCATAGACGCCATACCGGACCTCTCCGAAAACCAGATCATCATTTTCACGGACTGGATGGGCCGCGCCCCACAGGAGATCGACGATCAGATCACGTATCCCCTCTCCGTGAACCTACAGGGATTGGCGGGCGTCAAGGCGATCCGCTCCGCCAGCGAATTCAACTTCTCCATGATCAACATCATCTTCGACGACAACGTCGACTTTTACTTCGCCCGAACGCGGGTTCTGGAGCGGCTCAACGTCGCCAGCACCTTCCTGCCCGAGGGCGCGGTTCCCTACCTCGCGCCGGACGCCACCGCCCTGGGACAGATCTTCTGGTACACCGTGGAGGGCGACGGCTTCAGCATCGACGAGCTGCGTTCTCTTCAGGACTGGTACGTGCGCTACGGGTTGTACGTTCAGGGTGTGGCGGAGGTTGCCAGCGTCGGCGGGTTCGTGCGCGAGTACCAAATCGACGTGGACCCGGAGAAGCTCCGCGCCTATCAGATCCCCCTGGGGGCGGTCTTCAACGCCGTGGCCCGCAGCAACATCTCCGTGGGCGGCAAGGTCTACTTCGAAGCCAACGCCGAGTACCTGATCCGCGGCGTCGGCTGGATACGCGGCACGTCGGATTTAGAAAGCGTCGTGGTCATGGAACGCGACGGCGTTCCCATCTTCGTCCGCAACCTGGCGCACGTGCAGCTCGGACCGGAGTACCGCCGCAGCATGCTGGAGAAAAACGGTCACGAAGCCGTCGGCGGCGTAGTGATGATGCGCTACGGCGAGAACCCGTTGGCCGTCACCCGTGCCATCAAGCAGCGGATCGAGCAGCTCCAGGCGGGACTGCCGGACGGGGCGCGGATCGTGCCGTTCTATGACCGTACCCGCCTCATCGAGGGCGCCATCGGAACGCTGGTGGACACCCTGACGGAGGAACTGATCGTCGCAAGCATCGCCATCCTGCTCATCCTGGCTCACATCCGCAGTGCCATCGTGGTGTGCAGCACGCTGCCCCTGGCCGTGCTCATCGCCTTTATCTGCATGTACTACCTGGGCGTGCCCAGCAACATCATGTCACTCTCCGGCATCGCCATTTCCATCGGGCTCTTCGTCGATGCCTCGGTGGTCATGGTGGAGAACACCATCCATGAGCTGACCAAAGAGCATGGCTCGTCGCCGGTGCGCGGCGACACCACGGAAGCCGTCGTCCGCGCCTGTCGTCTCGTGGGCGGACCCATTTTCTTCGCCATGCTCATCATGCTGGTGTCGTTCATTCCCGTCTTCGCGCTCGGGGACACGGAAGGCAAGATGTTCCATCCCCTGGCGTTCACCAAGACCTTCGCCATGGTGGGGGTTGCCATTCTGGCCATTACCTTCGTGCCGGCGATGATTCCCATCTTCGTTAAGGGGCGTTTGCAGCGCGAGGAGGACAACTGGTTCGTCCGCACGTTCATCAACATCTACAAACCCGTCCTGGCCTGGCTGATGCACGTGCCGGCGGCGGGCATCTGGTTCATGGGCTTCCTCTTCATCGTGGGCACCGGGTTCATCGGGAGCCGGCCGCTGTTTCTCGGCATGACGGCATTGTCGCTCTTCTTCGGGAGCCTGTTCTTCCGCCGCACCTGGAGCATGGGACTGGCCTTCCTGTTTCTGTTGTCGACGGCGGTATGGGCGCGCGGGTTCACCAAACTGGGACGCGAGTTCATGCCGCCTCTGGATGAGGGCAGCGTCCTCGACATGCCGGTGACGGTGCCCCGCACCTCGATCGCCCAGGCCGGCGACGACATCCGCGTTCGCGACGCCATCATGCGCGGCTTTCCGGAGGTGGAGCAGGTGGTGGGCAAGGTCGGTCGCGCGGACACGCCCACGGACCCGTCGGGCCTGGACATGGTCGAAACCGTCGTGACCTTCCGTCCCAAGGAATGGTGGCCGAAGCGCAAGCTGCGCTTCGATGACGCCCTGGCGGAAACCGCGGAACTGGTTCGCGCCTTGCAGAAACGCGGGTTCCTGCCCGAGGACCTCCAGGCCGATGCCGTCGAGGGCCTGGTGAACGCTGCCGGCATGGATGCCATGGTGCGCTTCGACCAGATCATGCGCGAGCTGGCCCGGCGGCGGCAGGCCGAATTCGCTCCGGAACTGGCGAAGGGCCTGGTGACGGATGTGCTCCACCAACTGCTCTCCGTGCTGCGGCAGAAGCACGCGCTCGCCGGCGAGCCCGCTGCCGCGCAGCTCGGTCCCCTGGTGGACCGCCTCGCTGAGTCGCACGGTTCGCTGTTGATCGAAGTTCCCCGGCGCGAGGAAATGAGCCGCCTGCTGGCCTCCGCCGTCGCCGGCCTGGCGGACCTGGGATTGGTGGAGAATCGGCCCGACCTGCTGGTGCTGCCCGACTCGCCCTGGCTGGAGCTGCAGGATTCGCTCGCCACCGTGGTGGGAGGCGAGCGCGCGACGCTGGTCGGAGAACTGTTCAATGCGTTCGAGCGGCACATGGACGAGCGTTGGCGTCAGCGAGTGAAGGTCCTGAACTGGGAACTCGAGGACCAGGCGGCGGGCACTTTCATCGTTTCCTCCCTCGAGGCCGTTCGGCAGCGTGCCCGGTCCGGCGGGCTTTCGCTGCGAACGCCGGCCGATGCCGACCTGCAAGCCATCCGCAACGAGCGCGAAGGGTCGTTCAAGCGCGGGACCTTCCTCTGGCGCAAGCAGAAGTCGGATCTGGTCAAGGAGATGGACAGCGAGATCCAGATGCCCGGCTGGGGCAACATCTGGACGCAGCCGATCATCAACCGCGTGGACATGCTCGCCACCGGCGTACGCACCATGATCGGCGTCAAGGTGTTCGGACCGCGACAGGAAGATGTCACCGAGGAGATCATCGAGGATGGCGTGAAACGCCGCGTGGTGCGGGAGCGGGGCATCCAGACGGTGGCCAACGAGATCGCCGGCGTACTGCGCGGGCTGCGCGGCGCCGTGGACGTGTTTCCCGATCAGATCGTCGGGCGCAGCTACTTGCAGATCGAAGTCAACCGGGAGAAGGCCGCCCGTTACGGCGTCAACGTCGGCGATATCCAGGACGCCATCGAGGTGGCTATGGGCGGCAAGACCATCACCACCACCGTGGAGGGGCGCCGGCGCTTCCCGGTCCGCGTGCGCTACGCGCGGGACTTCTGGCAGACGGAGGAAGCGTTGCGGCGGATTCTGGTCACCGGCCGTCGCGGCGGCGGCGGTGATACCGCCGGTGATGCGGCGATGGCGGGCGCCGGCGCGAAGGTCGTGGCCCCGTCCGACATGGGGAGCGGCGACGTGGTGCAGGTCCCCATCAGCGAGGTCGCGGATATTACCATCGTGGAGGGTCCCAGCGTCATCAAGAGTGAGAACGGCATGCTGCGCGCCTACGTGCAGCTCAACGTTCGTGACCGCGACATTGTGGGCTTTGTGGAGGAAGCCCAGGCCGCCGTTGCGTCCCAGGTGAAGCTGCCGGCCGGCATCTTCGTTGAATGGAGCGGGCAGTTCGAGCATCAGGTCCGCGCGCGGAAGACACTGCAGGTCATCTTCCCCATGGTCGTATTGCTCATGTTCGTGATCCTCTACATGACGTTCAACGACGTAAGCGACGCGTTGTTGATCATGCTTTCGGTCCCCGGGGCGCTGGTGGGCGGCGTGATCTTCCAGAGTCTCTTCGGCTTCAACTTCAGCGTCGCGGTGTGGGTGGGCTACATCGCCTGCTTCGGCGAAGCGACGCAAACGGGAATCGTCATGCTGGTGTATCTCCATGACGCCATCAACGCCCGGGGCGGACTGAGCGGCATACGCTCCGAGTCGGAACTTACGCAGACCATCATCGCCGGCGCCGTGCACCGCCTCCGTCCCAAGCTCATGACCGAGGGGTGCGCCATCATCGGCCTTATGCCCATGCTTTGGGCGACGGGCGTGGGGGCCGAGGTGATGCGGCCCATGGCAGCCCCGGTGCTGGGCGGAATGCTGGTGGCGGACGAGGTCATCGACCTGCTGCTGCCGGTGATCTTCAACTGGTATCAGTGCCGGCGCTGGAGGCGCTTGCAAGCGGCGGGGCCGGGCCTCGTGCCGGTTCCGGCCTGACGGCTCAACGCCGGCGCGTGCCGCGGCACCGCCGGTGGCGGCGGCGCCCCCGCGGCCGCGTTGCGGCGCCGGATTCGCGCCCACGCTTGTCGGCGCCGCCGTCGTTCTATACACTCCGGCGTTCGGTGCGCGGCTGGACCGGATGATTCGCGAGGCGGCCGGCGCGCCGGGAAACGGTGCCCCCGTGGGGGGCCGACTCCGGTTCGACGTCACCAGGAACCCTTACGTGCGCAAGGAATCCTACGAGTTTCTCAAGGTGATCGAGGAGACTCCGTCGCCTTCAGGCTTCGAGCAGCCCGTGCAGCGGCTGGTGCGGCAACGCATGAAGCCCTATGCCGACCGCATCGAGACCGACGTGCACGGCAACGTGATCGTGGCGCTGAACCCCAAGGGCACGCCGCGCGTCATGCTCGCCGGGCATTGTGACCAGATCGGCCTGATGA
This sequence comes from Planctomycetota bacterium, assembly GCA_016208685.1. Taxonomy (GTDB): domain Bacteria; phylum Planctomycetota; class Phycisphaerae; order UBA1845; family UBA1845; genus JACQXM01. Next base: position 24,003 of record JACQXM010000012.1, read on the forward strand.
CCCGCTACATTGACGACAACGGCTACATTTTCGTCGCTGCGATCGGGGGTATCGACGCCTCGGTCGTGCCGGGGTCGCGCGTGGTCGTGCACACCCGCAACGGCCCGGTGGACGGCGTCATCGGTCGCAAGCCGGTCCACGTGCTCAAGCCCGAGGAACGCGGCGCCAAGGTCGAACTGCGCGAGCTGTGGGTGGATATCGGCGCCAAAAGCCGCAAAGAAACGCAGGACGTGGTCAGCATCGGGGACCCCATCACCTTCCGCCTGGAGATGGTTCCGCTGGCGAACGATCTGGTCACCTCGCCGGCGTTCGATAACAAGTGCGGCACGTTCGTAGTCATGGAGGCGCTGCGGCTGTGCGCGGTGAAGAAGATCAGATGCGCGCTGTTCGCCGTCAGCACGGTTCAGGAGGAGATCGGTCTTCGCGGGGCACGCACCTCCTGCTACGGCCTGGACCCGCAGGCGGGGATCGCGGTGGACGTAACCCATGCCACCGACTATCCCGACATCGACAAGCGCGTCAACGGCGACATTAAACTGGGCCAGGGACCTACGATTGCCACCGGCCCGAATATCAACCCCGCACTGGAGGACCTGCTGGTCAAAACGGCGAAGGCCCGGAACATCCCGTTTCAGAAGGAGGCCGCGCCGGGAGGCACCGGGACGGACGCCAATGCCATTCAGCTTACCCGTGCCGGCGTGGCGACGGCCCTGGTGGGCATTCCCAACCGTTACATGCATACGCAGGTGGAGGTAGTCAGCCTGGCGGACCTGGAGGCCGCCGCCAAACTCATCGCCGAAACCGTGTCGCGCATTGATCGTCGAACGAACTTTATTCCGCGCTGAGGTCTGCGACGCGCCATGCTCCCTCATGAGCTCCTTCGTGAACGCCCCCGAAACCCACGATGACTTTCCCATGGTCGCGGGCAAGACCCCGCTGACGCAGCGGGTCGGCATCGGCACGCTTCAGAGCCTCCAGGATCGCTTCGCGGCGCTGGGGCGCATGACAGTGGCCATTGCTACCACCGCCGGCCGCCTGATCACCCGGCCCACCTGGGGAAGCCGGTTCTCCGAGCTCATCGGCGACTCGCCGCGCGGCCGTGCAGCGTTCACCGAGGCCATCGGTGACTGCCTGCTCACCGCGGAGGAGGCCGAGCCGCCGTCCTGTCACGAGGGGATGAGCCTGTACACTTCATCCATCGTCCACGATGGGGTACAGCTCGCGATCATCGTCGTGGGAACACGCACCCATGATCCGCCCGAAGCTGCCGCGGCCGCCACCACCGCCGCCCGCTATCAGATCGACGCCGCGGAGCTCGCTCGCGAGGCGGCGCAGCTCGACCCCGACCGCGGCGGCGCGCCGGAGGACATCCACCGCTTCGCGGACATGCTGGCCCACATCATCGCCGCGCTCTACGGCCAAGCCTTGCGCATTGACCGCCAGCTCGCCGACTTGAGCGCCATCCACAAGCTCTCCGACCTGCTGGCGGGCACGCTCGACGTGCAGCACATTCTGGACCTGACGGTGCGGCAGGTGGTGCGGGCGATGCCGGTGAAGGCGTGTGCCATCCGTCTGCTGAATGAGCAGACCGGCGAACTGGTGCTTAAGGCGGTTCACAACCTCTCGCCCCAGTATCTGCAAAAGGGGCCGGTCATGCTCCAGGACAACGCCATCGATGCCACCGCGTTTGCCGGCGAGGCGGTGTACATTGAGGACGCGCCGAATGATCCGCGCAGCCGTTATCCGGAAATGGCCCGCCGCGAGGGCATCGTCAGCGGTCTGTGCGTTCCCATGACCTATCGCGGCGAGACCGTGGGCGTCATCCGCGTGTACACCCAGGATCGGTACCTGTTCAATCAGTCGGAGGAATCGCTGCTGCGTTCGATCGGTTCGCAGGCGGCCTCCGCCATCATCAACAGTCGCCTTTACGAAGCCCAGGCCGGCGCCGAGCGCGTGCACCGGCAGGTTCAGGCGGCAGCGCAGATCCAGCGGCGCATGCTGCCCGCGGGACCGCCCCGGCACACGCACCTGGACTTCGCCTTCGTGTACGAGCCTACCCTCCAGGTAGGCGGCGATCTTCTGGACTTCATTCATCTGCCCGACGAGCAGATCGGCTTCTGCATCGCGGACGTCGTGGGCAAGGGGCTGGCCGCGGCGCTGATGATGGCCTCGATCCGCGCCTATCTGCGCGCCTACGCCCTGGCCGGGCATGCCCCCGACCGGGCCGTTGCCGCCGTCAACCGCCAACTGCACCGCGACACGCCCGTCGGCGAGTTCGCCACGCTGGTGTACGCGGTGTGCACCGCCGACGCCCGCACCCTGGTCTACTGCAACGCCGGGCACCCGCCTCCGGTGATCCTGCGCGGTGATGCTCTGCTCGAGCTCGCCGAGGGCGGCATGGTCATAGGCGTGCGGGAGCAGGAAGGCTACCACCTCGGCGTGGTCTCATTGCTTCCCGGTGATCTGCTGGTGATGTATACCGACGGCGTCACGGAGGCCATGAACTTCCAGCACGATGTGTACGGCCGCGAACGGCTGCTCGCCTCCATCCGCCAGCATCGGGCCCTGACGGCGCACCAGGTGAGCCGTCAGATTCTCTGGGACGTGCGCCGTTTCGCCGGTCTTGCCGAACAGTCGGACGATATCACCATCCTGGTGGTCAAGTGCACGTGACGGCGGCCACGTGAACCGCCGCCGCGCACGAACGCCCGCTTCCTCCTTAAGCGTCCGTTGCGGGGCGGGAATCCGTTCCTGCCGGACTTCTCCGGCGGCGGGGCGTGATCCGGCCGCCAACCCGGCGCCGCTGAAGTTGATGTGGTTCCGGGAGCTGCGCAGCATCCCCGAAAAGCGATCTGAAGTTTCTGATGCCGCGGTGTGGCACCGGGCGCGAGGCGGGCAAGGGCGTGCCGATTCGCCTCGTAGGCAAGGTCGGCGCGGCCGAGCAACGACTCACCGCCGGGGCCGTGGCCCTCGCCGCCGACACCGCGGTTTACCAGGGCCTCAAGATCGGCTATGATACCGAAGGCGACCGAGACGGAAGCCTGAAGTGCGAGAACAACCTCGAGGATGCGGGTGACGGTGAGCGCAGCGAACGCGAGCGGCCCGCTACCGGTAAAGCGAGCAGGGGCGCTCGCGTCCGGGCCGCGGGCTGCCCCGGAGGACCCGAGGATGATCCGAGCAACCGCCAGGAAGGAGGGTGGGTATTCATGCGTGAGTCACTGTCGAATAGCCTGCGGAACAGATTCGTTCCCCCTCTGGGTTCCAGCACGTTTATGACGAGCCGGGATGACCCCGGGAACGCTGGCAAAGGGAGTACCCTCGCACAGACGTGGCTACGCTGCGGTGCTCTCTTGTTCTTATGTGCGAGCGTCCTGCACGTCGGTTGTTTATACGGTACTCCTTTTCTTGCCACTTATCCCGAAACCTACGACGCTTCGGATTTCCAGCAGTTCGTCTATCGCGTTGATCATCCCCGTATGCTGTGCGGGGAAATGCCGCCGATGTCGGACTCTCCGTGGTTAAGACCGCTCGCATGCGAGGCAATGATTACGCGAAATCCTAGTGGCGAGTACTTTTTGGAGATGGTAGTCCGCAGAGACGAGCAGTCCGCACTTACTGAGGTACCACAGCGCGAAATGACCGAGGAGGAGATCCAAGGGTTTCTAGAGTTGTCTGCCGAACTGCGTATCAACCGGCACCCGCGGCCGTTCTGCACGGTTCCGCTGCCGTACTCCGTGGATTTCGAGTATTTTCTCCAGTGGGACGACCTTGAGGTTGTGGGTTTTGACTGCGATCGTCCGCGGCTAGATATTAGACAAGTGTTCTATATCGAAACGTTTGTGAATAGCCTCATACCCGATGTAACTGTTGGAAGAACGCGAGGGGATCGGCTCGGTGTGGATGGCATGAGGCGATGAGAGTGAAGAGCAGGGTGCCTGTCTTTGCGCCATCGCCGAGAAAGGGAGGCTATATAGGTATGTTCCAAGTCCCGTGGCGAACCTGCGGTGCCTTTGTCATCTCAGGCCTGCCACTCCTTCACCTGGGCTGTTTCGGTCTTTCTCGTGCTACCTATCCCGAGACCTACGACGCCTCCGATTTCGAGCAGTTTGAGTATCGCATAGATGACCCATTTTGTGGGGAAATGCCGGCCGCCTCCGATTCTCCGTTCTCAAGGCCGCTTGCATGCGCGGCGACGATCACGCGAGAATCAACTGGCGAATACTCGCTGGCGATGATAGTCCGCTGGGATGAGGAGCCCGTACTTGCAGAAGTGCCACGGCGCGAAATGAGCGAAAGCGAGGTGGAACAGATGCTGAGTCTGTTTACCGAGCTCCACATAAACCGGCACCCACGGCCGTTCTGTGCGATCAACTTTCCGTATGACTTGAACACCGAGTATTTTCACCGGTGGGACGAATTCGAGCTCGTGGCTCTGGATTGCGATCGTCCGCGGCTCAGTATTGAGGAGAGTTTCAATATCGAAATGTTCGTGCATAGCCTCATAGGTAATGGAGCCGCCGAGCCGCCGTGACTTGGTGTGTCATCGCTCACTCGAACCCGGGCAGGGCGGGGCAGGTTCCGCGACGCCACGCAGGTCTCGTCGATGGCGGGCGGTTTTCCGCCCTGGGGTCCCAGGTGCGGGGTGGCGGCGGTTGGCGCGGAGGCACGGTTGGGCCCCGGGGGCCGTTCAATATCGCGCCAACAGGGCGTTGAACGATATCTTGTTTTGGTTGAGGCGACGTTGGTTGCATGGCGGCGTCGAGACGTTCCGAGTCTCACCGCTCCACGTAACAGGACGGGGCATGGTGCAGTGTTTTGGTACTGGGTTGCCGTTTGTAGTGTGGGGAAACCATGACAGAAAGGATCACGACAGTGTACAGATGGGCGAATAGGAGCGTGATGCAGGCTGCGGTTTTATGTGCACTCACGCACGGAATGGCGACAACCTTGGTCGGAGCCGAGCCGCCGGCTAGAACGGGGTCCGTCGCCGCGGTCGAGGACGCTTCGGGCCCGCGGCCCGGCCCTAGGGAGTGTCATGATAGGGAGAGCTTCTCTAGGCTCCAGGCGGACATTGAGCAACCGTATGGGTGGCGATCCGTTGAGGCAGTCAAACAGGCGTGTGGTCAACCGCAGGCGGTCTACCATCAACCCGAGCGCGGAAGCTCGATTTACTATTTCGGACCGCGCAGTCAGGAGTTTGACGTAGTCCCCAGTCTGGGCCCCGTGATCGTCACGTTCTCCCAATACGACAGGGTTCTGAAGAAGCTGAGATGTAGTGGACCTTCAGTTGATTGCGGAAGTGAAGCCTACGCCGCCCCATACCGGAAAATAGACTTGGGTATGACGCGCTCCGAAGTCGACAGCATCCTGGGGAGCCCGCAGGGGTGCTTTGCCTTGTTGCAGCCGCCGGTTGCTCCGGGGCCGGGAATTCCGCACGCGATAGTCTACTACGGGCCGCTTGCGCAGAACCAGGATCCTCGAAGACCCTTGGTACTGGGTCCAATCCGGGTCCTCGCTGGGTGTGAAATAGACAGGCTTGCGGCGCTGGAGTACTATGGGGACCGTGGGGTTTCCATACAGCAATGGTCCGTCGATGACGGAATTCCTGATCTCGTTCCCATCGAGCTCGGGTGGCTGGAGCGCTATAAACTCATTCGAAAAGGCATGCCCCGCAAAGAGGCAGAGGGCATCGTCGGCAAGCCGACCGCCCTAGGCAGGAGTAGCGTGGGCTACGGACTTCTCGGTGACATTGATGTGCATACCGGTCGTCTTCCGCGTCATCAAGTCGTGATTTCATACGATGAGGATTCGATGACCGTTGTCGGAAAAGAGTACGGAGGAGACTTCTATGGGCCCGGGGATCCCGAGTCGAGATGGGCATTCCCACGTGAGTAATCGCGTCAGTGTTCCGTGAACCTCGGCCTGGCCGCGCCCGCGACAGGGCGCGTGGCACTCGTGGGTGTGCCACTGCTCTTGAGCAGCGGTCGTTCGTGATCGGTAACTTGGCGGCGAGTCAGTAACCGTTCGGTCCGCGTCCTACGGTATACCACTGATGACACAGCAGTGGCACAAGGCCGCTCTCGCGAGCGGCGACGGATCCGGTCGCCGAGCGCCCGCGTCTCGCGGGGAAAGGCCGAAGGACGTGGTTTTTGAGGCCGCAGGACCAGGTGGCGAAAACGCAACGCGACCTCAGGGGTTCAGCGTCCAGACGAGTACAAAGGCAGCGGGGAACCGGGCGGTGGTGCGGGCGCGCCGCCCACCCGAACAAAGTCGCCGCTTGATTGGAGCAGGAACTACGAAGCCCGGCTACACCGCCAGCAGCACGCGGGCGGCGCTGCGAAGCTCCTCGACGCGGTGCGTTTGCTCCCAGGTGAAGCCGTCGCCTTCGCGGCCGAAGTGGCCGTGGCGGGCAGTCTCGAAGTACACCGGCCGGCGGAGGTTCAGGTAATCGATGATCCGCGCCGGCTTGAGGGGGAACAGGTCGCGCACCATGCGCTCCAGCCGCTGGGGTGAAACCTCACCCGTGCCGAAGGTATCGATGGCGACGCTTACCGGCTCGGCCACGCCGATGGCGTAGGCCAGTTGCACTTCGCACTGCCGCGCTAACCGGGCGGCGACGATGTTCTTGGCAATGTGCCGCGCCATGTAGGTAGCGGAGCGGTCCACCTTGGTAGGATCCTTGCCGGAGAAGGCGCCGCCGCCGTGGCGGCCGCGACCTCCGTAGGAATCCACGATGATCTTCCGCCCGGTAAGCCCGCAATCACCGTGCGGACCGCCGATGACGAACCGACCGGTGGGGTTGATGTGGACGATGATGTCATTCCCGGCGAAGCGCGGGCACTCGCGCTCGAGAACGGGCTGAATCACCTCGTCGCGGATGACGCGCTTGGCCTTGTCGCTCATTTCGTCGGTTTTCGGGTCGATCACGCCCGCCGTGTGCTGGGTGGACACCACGATGGTGTGCAGGCCCACGGGGGCGGCGCCGTCGTACACCACGGTGACCTGCGACTTGGCATCCGGACGCAGCCACTCGAGTCGCCCCGACTGCCGCAACTCCGCCAGGCGCTCCACCAGGCGGTGGGCCAGGTAGATGGGAAGCGGCATCAGGGTGCGCGTTTCGTCACAGGCGAACCCGAACATGAGGCCCTGGTCGCCGGCGCCCTGCTCGGCGTGAGCGCCGCTGCTTTCGGTGACTCCGCGGCTGATGTCCGGCGATTGTTCATGGATGCGCGAGACAAACTCGCAGGAGCGATAGTCAAAACCGGTGGCGGGGTCGTCGTAGCCGATGCGACGGATGGTCTCGCGCACCGTCTTCTCCGCGGCGTTGAGAGCCGCCACCGCGGCCGGCGTGTGCGGCGTGACCTCCCCGGCGATCATGACGAAGTTGGTGGTGACGATGGATTCCACCGCCACCCGGGCCTGCGGGTCATGGGCGATGATGCTGTCGAGCACGGCGTCGGAGACCTGGTCGGCCACCTTGTCCGGATGGCCCATGGACACCGACTCCGAGGTAAACAGGTGTGTTCCCGAAGACTCCGCAGAATGCACGATCCGGCCTCCTTACGCGCTGGAGAAACGTTGGACCCGCCAAACAAGACACGGCATTCTAGGGGGGCGGCGCGGGAATCGCAACCGGCGGGAAATGCGGTCGTTTATCGGGCATGCTGCGGCGGGATCGGCACCCGCCTGCTGCTACCGCCACGATCGGCACGCGCCGCGGCTACCGGGCTCCTGCGGGCCTGGCCGCCGGGCTGCGGTGGCCCGCGCTGAGGAACCGACCGGCCGCGGTGTGGATGCCAAGGGCTGACACCGCCTTGCCGCGGATCGGCCCGGCGGAACCCGCGCCGGGGTCGGACGGGGCACGGTCGGCGGGGCTGTTGACGGTGCGGGCGAGCAGATAGAGCGGCCGGCGCTTCGACTCCGCGTACGTCAGCCCCACGTATTCGCCCACCACGGCCAGTACCGCGAATTGCAGGGCGTGCAGCAGCAGCAGGGCGATAATCAGCGACGCCCAGCCGCTGATGACAAACCCGTAGGCGACGTAGCGGTACAGTACGTAGCTCACGCCCAACAGGCAGGCGGCGATGGTCGCGCCGGAAAGCACCGCGGCCAAGCGCAGCGGGGCGGTCGAGAACGACGTCAGGCCGGCGAGCGCCAGACGAATCAGCCGCGACGGCGAGTAGTTCGTGGCTCCGCGACGCCGGGCATCGGCTTCGATGTCGATCTCCGCGCAGCGATAGCCCAGCCAGGGCATCAGGTAGCCCATGTAGCGGTTTCGTTCCGGGCAGCGGCGCAAGGCCTCGGCGACGTTGGCACTGAAGAGTCGCAGGCAGGCGCGATCGGGCGACACCGCCTGACCGGAAAGCCAGTTGAGGAGTGTAAGCGCGGTGCGGCTCATCCAGGCGCGGAGGGGTGGTTGGCGCCGGCGGGTGCGTCGGGCGTAGACCACGTCGAAGCCCTCGCGGTGCTTGTCGACGAGTCGAGGAATGTCCTCCGGCCGCTCCTGCAAGTCGGAGTCCATCCACACGATCATCTCACCCCGTGCCGCGTCGATTCCGGCGCTGCCGGCGATGTGCTGCCCGAAATTGCGGCTGAGCACCAGGACCCGAATCCGCCGATCGGCACGAGCGTACTGCTCGAGCACCTCGGCGCCGCCGTCGTTACTGCCGTCGTCGACGAAGACCAGTTCATACGGCAGGTCCGTGGGGTTGAGCGTGCGGCGCAAGCGATCCAAGAGCTCGGGGAGGTTGCCGCGCTCGTTGCGGAACGGAAGCACCACGCTCAGGTCCACGCGGTCGGAGGGGTCGTTCATGGGAGTGTTCCTGCCTTGCGGTGCAGCGGGGCGACGCGCCCTCTCAATGCAGCACCACGTGTCCGTCGGCCAGGGTAATGGGCACGTGCTTCATCCACTCCAGCTTCCGCCACCATGACTCATGGTCGCTGTACCACTCGATGGTCTGGGACAGCCCCATCTCCAGGTCCGTCCGTGCCCGCCAGCCCAGCAGCCGCTCCGCCTTTTCCGTGGAGCTGACGTGCAGATCCACCTGTCCGGGGCGGTTGTCGATGTGCTCGATGGCGACCTGCGCTCCGCCGAGCTGCGTCAGGATGCTGTGGCAGACGGTGAGAATATCGGTGGCCACGCCCGTGCCCAGGTTGATCACCTCGCCCAGGACGGCGTCGAGTGGTACCTCGAGCAGGCGCAGCAGCGCCTCGCAGGTGTCGGACACATAGCACCAGTCACGCGCCGCGGAGCCGTCACCGTGGATGGTGATGGGCAGCCCATCGATGGCGTTGGTAATGAAGCGCGGGACGCACTTCTCCAGATGCTGATACGGTCCGTACTGGTTGAAGGGGCGCACGATGACGGCGGGAATGCCGTAGGTCCGCCAGTAGGAATGGACGAGTCGATCGGCGCCGCACTTGGCGGCGGCGTAGGGGGTGAGCGGCCGGAGCGGGTGTTCCTCGGTCATGGGCTCGGTGACGGCCGTGCCGTAGACCTCGGAGGTGGAGATGTGCACGAAGCGGCGGATGTGCTTGCGGTGCCGCAGCACCTGATCCGCCACCACCTGCGTCCCCATCACGTCGGTCTCGAAGAACACGCGGTTGTCGTAGATGCTCCGCGCCACGTGGGATTCGGCGGCGAAGTGGATGACCGTGTCTACTTTCTCCATCAGGTCGCCCACCAGCGAGGCGTTGCACACGTTGCCGTACCAGAAGTGGAAGCGCCGGTGCTCGCGGATGCGCGCCGAGAGGTTCTCCGGGTTGCCGGCGTAGGTCAGGGCGGCGAGCACATGCACGTCAACATCGGGTTGGCGGCGCATCAGGGCGCGGATGAAGTTCGATCCGATGAAGCCCGCACCGCCGGTGACCAGAATGGATTCCACGCGGATCGTTCCTCGCAAGTTCCGCTGCCGGCCGCCACGACCTTTCGCCGCGGCGCGTCCTCGGCGCAGGATAATCGCTCATGGCGCCTGACAACCGTGTTATCGGCCTGCGGCGTGGCCGGCTGGATTTATCGGCCGGCGCTCCACGTCGGACCGCGATTCCCAGCTAAAGAGCCGCGGATTACCAGACGAAGCGCAAGACAGCGTCCATGAGACGCACGCCGCCGGGAGTTTCTGTCGCGGGCGGCAGGCCGATCCGGGAACGCTTGGCGCTGTGCGACGGAACAGCGACACGAGACCAACCAGCGCTGTCGGACCGAACAGCGCTGTCGGACCGAACAGCGCTGTGGGACAGAACAGCGCCGTGTGACCGAACAGCGCTGTGGGACCGAACAGCGCCCTGGGACAGAACAGCGCTGTGGGACCGGCTTTCCAGCCGGTCGTCAGGGGCTTCGAGTTGTCACCGACTATCGCATGCCCGCCGGTCGCGATTGAAACCACCACTCATCATGCCAGGTTGCGCGGTCGGCCCACCGACCTTGTGGCGCCGCGTACTGTGTTGGCCGGAACCTTCCTCGCGTTGCTGCTCGCGTACGCGTACACCACCGCGCGCTACGGCCACGCCGCCAGCACCGCCGACGCGCACTTGTACTACCTCCACGCGCGGTCCTGGTACTTCGATCGCGACTGCGACTACACCAACGACCTTCGCGCCGATCCCACGTTCCGCGCTCGCGACTATTATCTCGCGCCGCGATCCACCACCGGGCGCGCGGTCAACATCTTTCCTTGCGGCTGGTCGATCATCGCGCTGCCGTTCGTGGCCCTGGCCGACGGTTTCACGCTAGCGCACAACACCGTCCTGAGCGCCGCGCTTCCGCGGGATGGATTCAGCTTCTATTACCGGGTGGTCGTCCCGTTCGGGCATGTTTGCCTGGGAATCGCCGGCCTGTATGCCGCTTACGCGCTGACGGCGCGGTACTTCTCGCGGACTCTTGCCGCCTGGGCCGTGTTGCTGGTCTGTGCCGGCACCAACGTCAGCTACTTCATCGCCGTGGATCCGACGATGGCCCACGCCGCGAGCATGGGATGCGTCAGCGTGACGATCTGGCTCGCTGACACCATTCGACGCCAGGGCTGGACGCTGGGCCGATCAGCGACGCTGGGACTGGCCGCCGGGCTGATGCTCGCGGTTCGTTTTCAGGATGTAGCATGGCTCGTCACGCCCCTGGTGCTACTCGTGCCGATGCCGAGGCGCGGGGGGCACGGCGGCGCCCGAGGAGGTGAGGACGGCCCGGCGCATGACACCGCGGTCGCCCTGCCGGTCCGGCAACGACTTCGCGGCGCCGGGTCCGCCGTGCTCGGCCCGGCGGTAGCCATACTCCTGGCGGCGGCCTGCCTGGTCCCGCAGGTGCTTGTGAACCTGCAAAACACCGGGCTGCCGGGGGGACACCTGGGAGCGCTATCGCCGGCCTGGTTGCATCCGCACCTGATTCGTGACTTTTTTGACGCCCGCGGTGGGCTTTTCGTGCTCTTTCCTCTCACGGCCGCGTGTGCAGCGGGCGTGTTGGCGTTCACGGCCGCGCAACGCGACCGGTTCGCCGGCGCCCTGACCTTGGGTCTTGTGGCGTGCGTCTACCTGAACGCCTGTGGCGCGGAGGGGGCCTCGCGGCGATTCACTTGCTGCCTTGTGAGTTTCGTCCTGGGCCTGGCCACCGTGCTGTACTGGGCCCGGCTCCGCCGCGCACGGGCAATCTTCGTTGCCGCAATGGTTTCCGTGGCGGTCGCGAGGAATATCACACTTAACGTGTTGGTGGATCGCGGCGTTGTGGACCGTTACGCGTTCACCTCCGTCCCGGATGCGCCGCAGGCGGTCCTGGGCCGCCTCGCGGGGGGAGGGTAGGCGCGCCTCCGGCGGAGTGCCGGTCGCGGGTTTGGTGCGGTTGCAGCGGGGAATTCGACCGCCGTTCGGAGCCTGCCGACAGAACTGCAGGGGCCCCCGATAATCTTCCACGGTCGGGCTGGAATCACCGGTTTGGGGGTCCTATACTGTGGCGGGGTTTGCCGTGCAGCGTCCGTCAGCCTTGGTCCGATCTCGGATGGCGCCGCCGCACAGGAAGCGTCTGGACAGCAGGGGATCGCTCGTTGGCCAGTCAGTCCGTTCAACCTGAGGCGCCACCACTGGTGGGGGCGTCCGCGCCGCGTCTGCGGCTTTCGGTGCAGGCGGGGTCACACAGCGGGGAGGCGATCGCGTGCCACCGCGTGGTCACCACCCTGGGATCGCGGAACGGTTGCAAGGTGGTGCTGCGACATCCCACGGTCTCGCCGGTACACGCCGCCATCGTCAACACCGGCTCGGAGATTCTCGCCGTCGATCTGGTGACACAAAATGGCACTCGGCTCAACGGCCTGAAGATGGAGCACGAGCGGCTCAGCGACGGCGACCTGCTGGAGATCCATCCCTGGGAATTCCGCGTGGACATCGTGCCGCCACTGCACGGCGACGACGGCCAGGTGCATCTGTTCGGCCTGGAGCCGCCGCCCAACGTGGTGGGTCTGGAGCATCTGGGAACGGGGAAGGTGCTGCAACCCAACCGCGAGATCTGCATCATCGGGCGGCGTGCCGGCTGCGACGTGACGCTCGAGGATGACCGCGTTTCCCGCGCCCATGCCCTGATGATCAACTACATGGGCTACCCCGCGCTCTTCGACCTGCAAAGTTGCTACGGCACGTTTGTCGACGACCAGCGCGTCGGCTTCCACCTCCTCAAGGACGGTGAAGTGCTGGGCTTCGGTGACACCCGGTTCCGCGTGCACTTCGTGGGTTCCGGCGTCGTTGAGGGCGCCGCGCCTCGCCGCGCCGCCGAACCGAAGGACGCGGCGAAGAACAACGGTTCCCATAAGGTCAACGGGACCAACGGTGTCGCCGCGCCGGCCGGTCCGGACCTGATCAACATCGAGGCCGTCGATCGCGCCCAGCGCTGGGACATCGCCGAGAGCCTGGAGAAGGTCTCCCGTCGGCGCTGATGGCCTCGGCGCGGTTTGGATCCTGTCAAAGAGAGCGGCTCCTCGACGAAGCGGGAGATGCGTGGCCGCTGCCGCCACGAAAGCGGCGACGTGATTGTCGAACCCACCCCCGTGGCCGGCCGGCGTCCTACTCTACGTCCAGTGACAGCAGGTAGTCATTGAGCGCCGCCTCCTTGGCCTCGGAGGCCTTCCGCTGCGTCGCCAGCCGGGCGTTGATCTCTTCGATCGCCGTCTCCAGGGCATCGAGCTTCGCCACCTGGCGCCGGTAAGCGTCGCTTTCGGTGGGCAGGCTGGCGATGTTGGCGCGTACCCGTACCTGGTCGTCGGTTGCGGACTTAAGGTCCGTGGTCAGGGTTCCCACCTGCCGGGACGCCTCGTCGCGCTCGTCGCGCAGTTCAACGACCCGCGCGAAGGCGGCCTCTATCGCGGGGGAGAGGATCCTGCCGCGGTGATACGCCGCGATGCGATCCGCGTCTACGTTGCTGAACACGACCCGCCCCTCAGAGGTCCGCTCGAAGCGGACCTTCTCCGATACGGTTTTGCCCCCAGGGACCTCGACCCGAAATCGCCAGTACTGCGCGGTCTTCTCATGCGCCTCTTTGGGCTCGACGAGCTCCCAGTCCGCGGTGTTCGCCTGGCGTTCCAGCAGTACCACTCGATCGCGCTTATCCCGGTTGCGCACCAAGTAGGTGGCCTCGTTTGTCACCTTGTGCATCTCCAGGACCACGCCATTCGCGATGCGCACACTAAGCAGATCGTCCTGGGTGGCGGGTTCCTCAACCGCCACATCCACGCCTAAGTCGAGTGCGTACCCGATGAGCCGCTTCTCGTCGGGTTTCAGGTCGGGCAGTTTGGCGTCGCCGGCGTAGACGCCTTCGTCGAACACCGCAACCGGCCCCTGCATCAGGTGCAGCCCGGAGCCGTTGGTGAGCACCAGGCCGTTCACCGGGTGTCTGGCGTGCGTTTGAGGGTTAAAGATGCTCACCTTGTCGGCCGTTACCTCCTGGCTGACGATGGGGAGCATGGCCGAGCGCTGGCGCTCGATCGTCACCGGCGTTTTGATGGCATACTCGTAAAGCTCGCCGGCCTCCTGAGCTTGGGCGTATTGCAGCGAATGCGCCGGGATTCCCCAGCCAGAGGCAGCCTCGACGGCTGCGGCGCCGGAGCGTCGCTCACGAGCCCCAAATGACGACTCGGGGCGGCCTTCCGATCTCCACGACATGCGCGGTACGCCGGAAAGATTATCAGCGGGCCCAAGTTGACCTATGGTGAACGCCGAATTAGCGCCAAGCAGGGGCGGTTCGTACGTCGGCGGCCGCAGCGAGGCGTAGAGCTCCAGTTCCTCGTGCGGGCGGGGCACGTAAAGCGGCGTGTACAGGTCCATGGTAAACGAGATCGGCCGTCCGGAGATGAGCGACAGGCGAACGTCCTTCCAGTCCTCCTCCGTGGCATTCTGCACCGTCGCCCAGCCCATCAGGTGGCGCTTGCCGTCCGCGGACAGCGTCAGACGGTAGCTGGTTTTCCAGATGGGTGCCTCGAGCAGGTAGGCGACTCGGACGTTGCGCGAACCCTGTCCTGCGAAGTTGATCTGCACCGCTTTCTTGTCGGCGTCGTGGCCACGGGCGAGTGCCGCAAGCGCCTGTTGTAGTTCGTGGTCCACGGCTTCGTTGAGGAAGCGCATGCCGCGGAGGCCGGACACGGGAAGTTGCTCGATGCCTCCGGAAGCCAGCAGATTAAGCACGTCGTACTCGACGACGCCGTGCTCGCCGGCGGTCTTGTGGCGTTCCACGCCCAGGATGGTGCCCTTCAGGGCCCGTGGCTCGGAGATTTGTATCGGTTCCCCACGAAGCTGATCCAGGAGCTGCCCCAACGTGGGGTTCCCTGAGAGGTTGACGCCGAAGCTCTTGAGCGTCCGTTCGAGCGGATCCTGCGAAGGGTAGGTCACGCCCACTACCCGCCCGCCGCTGAAGTCCTCGACCACCAGCGATTTGAGGATGTCGTTGATCTGCTCGGTGCGGAAGCGAAGCTCCACTTGCGCGTCGCCCACCACCGAGCCTTCCGATTCGTAGTAGGCCACGCCGCTGGAAAAGACCGCGACCCGAGTCAAACGCAGGTCCACGGGCTCCTGAGCGAGGGTGACGATTCCCGACGCGGAGGCCAGCAGCGCGCCGGCAAGCAGCAATTGTCTCATGGCTTTCTCCTTAAGTAAGAGAATGGACCGTCGGCTGTGTATGTATACACGGAATTAGACTGGCCGGCGCGGAAAAAGTTCCCGGAGAAAGGCGCGGGGGGGGGGCGGGGAGGCGTTGGGTCGTGGGTGCGGTCCGGCTAGTCCGGGATTGGCTCGCCGCCCGGACCGGAACAGGGCTGGTGCGCGGTCGGGCTGGCTGCATCCAGGGCGCCGGCGCTTAACGGCGGGCACGCCGTCCAAGCCGGATACGCCCCGGCTGCGCAACGACGAAGCACCCGCGCAGCGCTTCTCCGTGCTCCTCTACCAGACGAACGATGGCCGCGGCAATCGCAGTGCGTGCGGCGGGCGGATACTGCAGCAGGATGACACCGCCGGTGGCGCGTCGGGCCGCATAAACCCACCGACCGAAGTCTTTGTCTTCGGTCAGGAGGACCGGTGTTCCTTCGCTGCCTGCCGTAGGATTGATTCATCGGCGGTACTACGCGCGGACTCCGCGGCGGCTGTGATATCATGTCCTTCGGAACGCAGGGCTCGTACGATTGCGTAGTCGCAACTCTCGTCGGCAAAGAACCGCATTCTTACGATCCGGTTCGCCGACGACGGGGTTCCAGGATCACCTCTTCGTCGGCCAGCAGGTCGGCGGCGTAGGAAAGTGCGGCGTGGATGTCGGCCCGCGCGAGGCGCGGGTAGGCGTCCAGCAGATCCGCCTCCCGGGCGCCCTTGGCGAGCTTCCGCAGGATCAGCTCAACCGGGATGCGCGTGCCCCGAATCACCGGCTTGCCGAGCATGACTTTGGGGTTGATCTCGATTCGATTGGACCGGGCCACGTCATGACACCTCCGTTTCGGTTGTGCGTTCTTGGGCAGTGATTCTACTCCGCCGTACGCCCATTGGCGCCTCCCGTTGCGACCCGCGACCACACAGAGCAGTTCGGCGTCGAGGGTCGCCGAACCAGGGCCGGCGGGAACGCCGGACCCACGGCCTCACTCGGAATGGCTCCGCGCCTGCGGCGGTCGGACAACCGCCGGCAGTTCGCCGTACAGCCGGAAGCACGCGTCCTCATACCACGATTCGCCCCAAAGGTGCCTTCCGCGGAGCAGCAGGGTCGCCTGAGCGACCGGGGTGATCGGTCGCCAGCGCTCCATCGCGGCCAGGAAGCCCTCTGGCTCCTCGAAGACCAGCTCCAATATCTGATGCTCGCCATCGCTTGCCGCGGGATCGAACTGCGCTTGAAGCTCCGCCCGGGTCAGCGTGAGCATCGCCTCGACGAGCAGCTCCGGCTGGTGAATGCGGCGATCGCGGACCAGGCCCGCCAGGTGCATCTCGCGGATGTCGCCCCGCGCCACGCCCAGCTCCTCCGCCAACTCCCGCGCAGCGCAGACAAAGACGTCGTATGCGCCCGCGCCCGCGGCATCCGCCGGTTCGAGCATCCCGCCGAAGGGATGCACGTATCCGGGGTAGAAGGCCACCCGCGCCGCGCGGCGGCCCAATGCCATATATCCGTCCGAAGTGATCGCGGCGGCGCTGACTCCCAGGGCGTCGGCCAGGTATTGCGGTCCGGCGCGAAGCACCGCCGGGGCGTTGTAGAGGTTCGTGCCCAGGAACTCGCGGTAGGTGGTTTCGCCCGTGAGCAGCCGCAGTGGCCCGGGGTCGCACTCGAGGGCGACCAGGCGCACGAGCGGTCCGTCGTAGAGGAGGCGTTGCGTACCGCCGGCCACGGCAAGCTCCGCTTCCCAAGTCTGAGCGATGAGTCGTTCGACTTCCGGCAAGACGGCACGCGATGCGCCGCCGCCGGTGACGATCACTGCGTCCGGTGCATACCTGCCCTCCACCTCGATGAAGAACGGGGCTCCCGCGGCGGTTAGCGCCTCCCGCGAGGCTGCTTCCGGGGAGCGGCGCCCGCGGCGCGGTCGGAATGCAACCAGACGCAGGATGAGCAGCAGGAGTCCGGGCAGAGCGAAGAGCGCACCCATAAGTACGAACTCGGCCACGCCGTTGACGCGGAATCCGCGACTGTTGAAAAGCGGTGTGGGAGCAAAGTCCAGCGCCTGCGTGGCGCCGGCCACGGCGGCGATCATCGAGAGCAGGGCAACGAACAGGACAATCGAAGATACCTCGCCGCGCCGCATGGGCCAGCGGGCTTTATGCAGTGCCGCCGCGCCCGCAAGCAGCAGGTGTCCGCCGACGCCGCTGAGGATGGCGAGCGCGCCTACTCCGTCCGCCAGCGTCAGGCTTACGCGGCGGCCGCGCTGAACCAAGGCCAGGACGGCCCACATCGTGCCCACCGCCACCACAACTGAGCTGGCCACCACCGTCCAGCGTCGTGCCGGCTGCTGCGCCCCCTCCGCGGCGAGCTCCCCGGGATCGATCTTCCACCCGCACCAGGGGCAACGGTCGCCCGTAGCGCCGGTGAGGTTGTAGTCACATTCGGGGCAGGCGAGGTCGACTTCGGCGGGGGCGGGCGGGAGGTCGTTCACAGCACGGTCGCCAGGACCATGGCGGCCGCGGCCAGCAGGGCGGCGGCCGTCCAAACCCCGGCGCGCCAGCGCGGGGCCGGGTCGACAGGGACAATCCAGTCACCGCAGTTCGGGCACTGCTGCGTGTCCTCGTGCACCGACTGGCGGCACGACGGGCAGGTGAGCAGCGGCTCCTCGTCGTCGGGGTCGTCGTGGCCCTCAAGATCGGCGTCGTCATCGAGCGGTTCGTCAAGCCGGCTCACGGGCTGCCTCCGGAACGAATGGTCGCTACGGCTATCATGCCTCCGCGGGGTGGGAGTGTCCACGTGCCCGGCCACTTCATGAGGAGGCGCTGATTCACGGACCGGTGGCATGGCTGCCCGGCGCGGGGCAGGGTTCCCGACCGAACCGCGAACGGGGGGACACGTGAACGGCCCGGCGGCGAAGAACGTCGTGCGTAGGGCGTAACCCGATCGTTGTCAGCAGAGCGCCGCGGTCGCGCGACACCGGGCACAACCGCGGCGGCGGCCGGCCCGGCGGAAAAAAAACGCCCGGCGGGGACAGGCCGCGCCGGGCGCTAACGTATCAAGGACAGGTTTGTCGTCGGGCCCGCCGAGGCGGGCGCATCCCGAGCGAATCGGGACCGATCATGCGTTGACTTCTGGATACCAGAGAACTCGATCGGGCTTCGCCCTCACTGGAGACCGGACCCGGCCTTGCGGCCTTGTTCCAGTTCCCAGTTTCCAGTTTCTGGTTCCCAGTTTCTAGTTTATCCCTAGAAAGGAGGTGATCCAGCCGCAGGTTCCCCTACGGCTACCTTGTTACGACTTAGTCCCAGTCACCGGGCTTACCGTCGGCCGCCGCCTCCTTGCGGTTGGCTAAGCGGACTTCGGGTACTCCCAGCTCCCATGACTTGACGGGCGGTGTGTACAAGGCTCAGGAACACATTCACCGCGGCGTGGCTGATCCGCGATTACTAGCGATTCCGGCTTCATGAAGTCGAGTTGCAGACTTCAATCTGAACTGGGGGACGCTTTGTGCGATTTGCTCCACCTCTCGGTCTCGCGTCGCTCTGTACGTCCCATTGTAGCACGTGTGACACCCTGGGCATAAGGGCCATGATGACTTGACGTCGTCCCCGCCTTCCTCCGGCTTGACACCGGCGGTCTCGCTAGAGTTCCCGGCATGACCCGATGGCAACTAACGATAGGGGTTTCGCTCGTTAAGGGACTTAACCCGACACTTCACAGCACGAGCTGACGACAGCCATGCAACACCTGTGCACGTTTCACCCGAAGGTAGCTTAATCCACTTTCGGGAAGGGCATCCGTGCATGTCAAACCCAGGTAAGGTTCTTAGCGTTGCTTCGAATTAATCCACATGCTCCACCGCTTGTGTGAGCCCCCGTCAATTCCTTTGAGTTTTAGCCTTGCGGCCGTACTCCCCAGGCGGCGCACTTAGCACTTTTGCTGCGGCACGATCGGCGTCAAAACCGCTCATACCCAGTGCGCATCGTTTACGGCGTGGACTACCAGGGTATCTAATCCTGTTCGCTCCCCACGCTTTCGCGTATCAGCGTCAGGACAGGCCCAGTGACCCGCTTTCGCCTCCGGCGTTCCAACTGATATCTACGCATTTCACCGCTCCACCAGTCGTTCCAGTCACCTCTACCTGCCTCAAGAGCGCCAGTCTGCCGGGCAGTTCCTCGGTTGAGCCGAGGGATTTCACCCGACACTTGGCGCTCCGCCTACACGCCCTTTAAGCCCAGTGATTCCGAACAACGCTCGCCACCTCCGTATTACCGCGGCTGCTGGCACGGAGTTAGCCGTGGCTTCCTCTGGGGCTGGTCATCATTCCTAACCCCTGACAGCAGTTTACATCCCGAAGGACTTCTTCCTGCACGCGGCGTCGCTCCGTCAGACTTTCGTCCATTGCGGAATATTCGTTGCTGCAGCCACCCGTAGGTGTCCGGACAGTGTCTCAGTTCCGATGTGTCGGGCCACGCTCTCACGCCCGATACCCGTCATAGCCTTGGTGAGCCGTTACCTCACCAACTAGCTGATAGGACATGAACCGCTCCCGGACCGGCGGACCTTTGCCCGACCGATCATGCGATCTATCGGGGTCATCAGGTATTACCGGCACTTTCGCAAAGGGGTTGCCCCCGCCGCTATCCCTGTGTCCGGGGTACGTTGTCCATGAATTCCTCACCCGTTCGCCGCTGACGCACCCATCCGTTGCCTTCAAGGTACGTCCGCTCGACTTGCATGCCTTAGCCACGCCGCCAGCGTTCGTTCTGAGCCAGGATCAAACTCTTCAGTTTTTATTCGTTCTCACGCGCCGTACGCCGCGCCCGACACCCGATGACAAGCATCCGGCACCGAACCGCGTCCCGACGCGAAAGCCAACGATACTGAGGGCTTTCACTTCTTGCGTCCGTGAAAGTGAAAGGCGCCGGTCCCTGGCCGGGACCGACACTTGTTTCCGCGCCTCCGGTACGGCTTGCGACCGGGCGGACGCGGCCTTCAGGCTACGCGCGGCGATTGGACGCCGCCGCACGCGGCCTTCACACTCTCACGACGACAAACCTGTTCACTTGTCAAAGAACTTCTCGACGCCCTCATCAGGCGGCGAGCAGCGTATAATACCGGCCCGCGCAACGCTGTCAACTGCCCGAACCACTCTTCCCGATGAATTTGAAAGTTCATGCGTGGGCGCAAAACTACAGGGTGAGTGGATCTGCGCCGCCGTCGCCATCGTATACGATGACGACATGTCCCCCAGGCGTGATCGGAAGCCCCGGAGCACCGCCGCCGTGCCGCCGCACGGCCTGCCGGCGGGCCAACCGGACGCGGCGCACGAACGCGCCGCGCGTGGGCAACTGCTGATTCCTGTTTGCGTTGTGCTGGTGTCGATCCTTGCGGCGTATCTGCGGCTCGTAGGGCTGGGGGATCGCTCGCTGTGGCTGGACGAGTTCGCCACTTGGCATGTCTCGCAGATGCCGCTGCGTGGAAGCCTTCGCTGGGCGCCTGAGCTCACCAAGCCGCCGCTCTATCAGCTTCTGCTACGTTTGATTAGCAACGACCCGCATCCTCCGGAATGGCTGCTGCGATTGCCTGCGGCGATCGCCGGCGCGCTGGTGGTTCCGGCGGCGTATTGGATGGCCCGACACTGGGCACGTGCCGGGACGGCGCTGGCGCTGGCGGCGTTGCTGGCCTGCAACGAACTCCAGGTCGAGTACGGGCGCGAGGCGCGATCGTATTCCATGCTGGTGCTGGGCAGTGTGCTGTCGATGACCTTCTGGCATCGTCTCCTGACACGCCGGCGCGCGGTCGAGGTCGCCGGATATGTGGCCGCCACCGCAATCGCGATCCACTCCAGCTACCTCGCCGTCCTGACTTTTGCCGCGCAGGCGCTGTGGCTGGTGAGCGTGCTCGCCGGCGGTCGGGCGCGGCGGCGCGGCGAACCGGCGACGCCCGCAGGGCTCGCGGCAACCGCGCTCGCAGCCGCCGGTGTGTTATGTGCCCCCCTCGCCGTTCATTACCTTCGATACAGCGACACGGTCTTCCAGGGGCTGGGCTGGATTCCCGCGCCCACGTGGTCCCGCGCATGGGAAATCCTGGCGCGGCTGACTTTCGGCGGGCAATGGCTCGCGGCGATACTTGCCCCGGCGTTGGTCGTGTGGCTTCTGGCCCGGGCGATGTGGAGGGGTGACGCACAGGCGGCATCGGGCGATGGCGGTCTGAGGGGCTGGCTGCGACCGGTTGCGCTGCCCGGCCACGACGTCTGCGGACTGCTCCTCTGGTGGCTTGGTTGCGCGTGGTTCGGCCTGGTGGTGATTTCCTGGCTGCGGCAGCCGGTGCTCGTTGACCGGTACGCGCTGCCGGCGGGGGTGTCGGCGATTCTGCTTCCGCTGATCATCGCCGAGCGACTGCACCGGCGCGCCGCGTTGTGGGTGGCAGCGGTGTTCTTCCTGGGCACGGCGCCGGATTGGGCCACACGACACTGGGACGTACGCCCGGGCTTTCGCGAGCTGGTGACCTATGTCCGGGAGCACGCGGACCCGGCAACGGAGGCAGTCGTACAGGTCATTGACAACGCGACCTATCCCGGTTGGTCGGACATGGAGCGCCTGGCATTTCGCTACTACCCGCTCGAAGATCGTCCCGTGTACGAGCTCGAGCTCGATCCGAAAGGCGGAATCAGAAACGGCACGATCCTCGACGATCCGCGCGCCTTGTACCTGATTGTCTTCCGCGCCGACCCCTTTCCGATCATCGCCGCCGCCGGGCGGCGCGCGGCGCCGATGGTCATCGACGGCGTCGCGCAAACGCAACTGCTCTTCCAACCCTATCGGCTCGCCAGGGTGGAACCGCTTTCACCGTAGCGCGCCGCGCCTACGGGTGTTTGATCGGCTCGGTCTGTTCCAAGAGGGCGATCATGGTGACAACGGTGAGGCACTGGACAAGGAGCAGCACGGCCGTGGGCCAGTCCACGCGCGGAAGGGCGATGGCCGGCAGTCCGGTCGCGGCGGTGGCGAGGTAGACCGTGAGCA
This sequence comes from Planctomycetota bacterium, assembly GCA_016208685.1. Lineage (GTDB taxonomy): Bacteria > Planctomycetota > Phycisphaerae > UBA1845 > UBA1845 > JACQXM01. The sequence goes on from JACQXM010000012.1 coordinate 46,116, forward strand.
CGGCTCCCCGCGGCGACAGCCCCCGACGCACCAGGCGATGGGAAAAGTGGCGCCGGTCGCCGCGCAGCGGGCTGTCCCCCGCGCGCAGACGCAAGGTGACAACGCTTACCACGTCGTAGAGCGGGACGGCGAGCACGACCACCGGCACCAGTACGCCGAAGGGGGTCATGCCCTGCCGCGGGTCGTAAAAGGTGGTGAGCATGGTGAGCACGCTCATCAGGTATCCCACGACGAGGCTTCCGGCGTCGCCCATGATGATGCTCGCGGGTGAGAAGTTGAACACCAGGAATCCCACCAGAGCCCCGGCGACCACCCAGGCCATGGTGGGCACGAAGATCTGCCCCGTGCCCGTGGCGGCGAGCGCGAACACCGCCGCCGCGATGGCGGCCACCCCGGCGCTAAGTCCATCCATATTGTCCAGGAAGTTGAAGGCGTTGGTCATGACCACGATCCACAGAACACTGACCGCGATCGACATCGGGGCGGGGAGAATCTCCAGCACGCGGATGCCCACCGGGCCGGCGATGAACCCGGCGACGAGGACTTGAACGGCGAACTTGCTCCACGGACCCAACGGCCGGCGATCGTCGAGCAAGCCGACGACATGCAGAACCAGCGCTCCGGCCACAACGGCGAGCATTACGCCGGCCTTGGACGCGATGCCGTCGATATGCGGCCTCAGCGCCGAGGGAACCCACGCGGGCGCCGGAGCATCGCGCAGAAACCAGGCGGCCAACGTCGCGGCCAGCAACGGGACGCAGATGGAAGCCACTAAGGCGATTCCACCCCCTAAGGCCAGAGGGGCCGCATGCTGCTTGTGTCCGCCCGGGCGATCAAGGAATCCGACGCGCCTCGCCCAGCGGCGGATCATGGCCGTTGCCAGGAGTGAGAGCAGGAACGGACCTCCGAAAGCGAGCAGGACGATCGAGTACATGTCGCCGGGAGTCTACAAGTGGCGGCGGTCGGGGCCAAGAATCGCCTCGCCCACGGATGCGCGCCGACGGTCATCGGCCGGCATGCGTGTACAGCGCCGTTCAGTCGATCGCACGGAAGCCGCTGTCGGAGTGGGTGTGGTTGGGGGCGGCTGTATGTCGATACTATGTGCCACGAGAAGGCGGCCGTGGCGTGTGCCCCGGCGGCTTGCTCAGGGCAGGAAAACGGAGTCGTCCATGCGCTCGTACTTCATGTGGCTGATCGTCGCGGTTGCGATGCTGCTGGCAGGTGGGGCTATTCGCGTTGCCGACATGACGCCGTAGGCGAGGGCGACGGGCCGGGGTGTTCGGCTGGGTCCGCGTGGGCGACCCGCACTCGCCGCGTATGCCGGATCGGGTCCCCTCCGCGCGGAAGGGGGGATTGACCTCGCCCGGACTCGAACCGGGGACCTCGTCGTTATCAGCGACGCGCTCTACCAACTGAGCTACGAGGCCGGATGCCATACGCCCCGGCTCCCCCTGCGCTTGCCGCTCGCGCCGGGTGGTTCCGCGACGTTCGGAGGGGCTATGGTCGCGTGTGCTTTGACGGCTGTCAAGTTGCGCGGATGCGTCGATGGATGTCATGGGTGCATCACGCGGATCGTGGCACGACCTCGATTGGGGATGCCCGGCGCACGACATCGGGGACCCGGGCGTTGCCCGCCCGCGGCGCGTGTGCCGCCCGCTCACCGTCGGCGAGTGCCGGGCTTGCGGCACGATCGAGCCCCGCCAGGGGCGAAACCCCCTAGCCCACGGCGCAAGCCGTGGGGATCGACGAGCAGGATGAGGCTAAGCCCCGTCAGGGGCGACACATGTATGGCACGGCGCTGCGGATGGCGCGGGAAAGGATACGCGTCGCCGGTTGCGTCGGGAAGTTGATGCGCGCTGCGGGTGTCGCCCCTGACGGGGCTCTACCGCGATGGCGTCGCCACCACACGGCTCACGCCGTGGGCGCGTCGGGAAGTTGATGCGCGCTGCTGGTGTCGCCCCTGACGGGGCTCTACCTCGATGGCGTCGCCACCACACGGCTCACGCCGTGGGCTAGGAAGGTGCCGCCCGCTGACGCGGGCTGTGTCGTCGTCAGGCCAAAGGTCCCAATCCGTCGGCGTGGTGGAACACGCTGCCTGCTGGGGAGGGCTGAGCCATCGGCGCGCCGCGCACGGGGTGTCGGGAAATGGAGCGTGCCACTAATCATGGGATGCACATGGATGTCATCCGGCCGAGCTGCGGTGGCTGTGCACGGGAGTGGTCGGTCGCGCGATTCGCGCACTGCACTCGCGTGCGGCCGGCTACGCCCACGGCCCGGGAGTCGCATCCCGCCCTTCCGCCGTGCTTCCCGGAAGGCATTCGTAGACGGCGTCCGCCAATGCCGTGATCAGCGTCGGAGTGTCCAGCCGTTCCATCGCTTGCGGACTCAGGTGCTCGGCGAGGCATGTCGCCCGTGTGCCGTCCGCAAGCGCATTCGGCATGCCCCAGACGTTGATGCCCACGCCGATGATCATCGCGCGAACCACCTCCCCTTCGACGATTGCTTCGGTGAGTATTCCGCCGAGCTTCCCGCCCGCAAGATACAGATCGTTGACCGGTTTGACGCTGACGTTCAGCCCGGTTGACTCGCGCAACAGACGGGCACAGGCCGTGCCTGCGGCGAGCGTGATCGCACCGGGATCCACGATGGCGGCGGCGCGGGGCGCGACATCGATGACGGAGAAGTAGAGCCCGGCGTCACGGGGCGACTCCCACCTTCGCCCGCGGGTGCCCTTGCCTGCCGTCTGTTCGCGAGCCACCAGGCACGCTGCGTCCGTTAGCGCGCCGCGGTGAAACAGCCGCTTGCCCTCTTCGTTGGTGGAGTCGAGCAGGTCGTACCGCCGCATCTGCATGGCCACACACCGTGACGCCACCTGCGGGTCGCAACGCAGTCGTTCCCGCTTCGGTCCGTTGTGCCGCGGTTTCGCGGGCCCATTCCCGGTCCAGGGCGCCGGGCGAAACGCGAGCGGCAGCAGGCCCTCCTTGCAGCCTGTGGCAAAACTCGTGGCATGGGCTTCCAGCCCATGGTTTCACGGGCAGGATGCCCGTGCTACATCGCGTGTTAGGTCCGGCCCACACACGTGGACTGCCGACTGCCGAGCGGGCGTCCCAGGGTGTCGCCGATGATCCGCGCCGCCTCGACGACCTTCCGCACATCGACCCCCGTCTTGATGCCCATTCCGTTCAGCATGTAGACCAGGTCTTCCGTCGCCAGATTGCCGGCCGCGCCCGGGGCGAAGGGGCAGCCCCCCAGCCCGCCTGCCGAGGAATCGTAGGTCCCGATTCCCAGTTGCAGACCCGCGTAGACGTTCGCCAGCGCGGTTCCGCGAGTATCGTGAAAGTGGAGTGCCAACCGTTCGCCCGGCACCGTCCGCAGCAAGTGTTCCACGACACGGATGACATCCGTTGGCACCGCTGCCCCGATGGTGTCACTAACCGCTACCTCGTCCACACCCATCGCCAGCAGGCGCTCCACCACTCCCCGCACCCGCTCCTCGTCGACCTCGCCTTCGTAGGGGCAGACGAAGGCGGTGGAAACGTACCCCCTGGCCGTGGCGCCGGCGGCGCGAGCCGCGGAAACCACGGAGCCGAACACCTCCAGCGATTGCCGGATGGTCATATTGATGTTCTTCTTCGTGAACGTCTCGGAAGCTGCCGTGAACACGGCGATTCGACGCAGCCCGGACTCCAGCGCGCGTTCCAGGCCGCGGTGGTTGGGAACGAGGGCTGAGAACTCCACGCCGTAGGGGCGCGGGAGCCGGTGCACCAGCTCCTCGGCATCGACCAGTTGCGGCACAGCGTGAGGATGAACGAACGCCGTGACCTCGATTTGCCGCAGCCCGGCGTCCGCCAACCGGCGGATGAACTCGACCTTCCGTTCCGTGGGGATGGGGAGCGGCTCGTTTTGCAGCCCGTCCCGCGGCCCGACCTCAATGATGCGAACTCGCTCCGGCAGTGTCGTCATAGGGGTCCCTCGGCGGCCGTTCCGGCCCACGCTCGTGGTCCGCGCGGTCGAGTGCGACGCCGGCAGGACCGACGCCGTCAGGCGCTCAGCGGCTTGCGGTCATCCTAACGTCCGGCAAAACGTGGCAACAGCCAGCTTCGGGTTAACGGCGCTGCGCCTCTGGGCGACACTCTGCGTACGGTCACGGCGTTGCCACTCACAACGGTGCGCCGCACTGCGAACACACGACGACGCCATCCGTTTCGGCGGGAGCCACCCAGCGTCCGCCGCACTGCGGCGAGCCGCACAATCGTGCATGAACGCCCGTTTCGCGATCGCATTTCGGGCAGGTCACGGGGAAGCGGCGGAATCCAAACGGGCGGTGGATGAGGAAATGATGCCCGCAGCCGGGATCGGCGCACACCACGTGAAAATCAGCGGTGGTGGCCATCGGCTTGGCCGAGGCGGGCAGCGGCGGAGCAAAGGAGTTTACGAACGCCACGACCATCCAGGCGGCGACCAGACCGCCGATGCCGTAGGCGAGATACCGTACGGCCGGTGTATGCCAGATGCGCCAGGGTTCCTCTCGACAAGCCGCGACCCAATCGAGGGCGTGTTGGCGCACGACGGGCAGATGCTGGCGCATGAGCAGCACCCATTCGACGATGCGATTGGGTTTTTCTTGTGCCATAGAGTTCCGTTCCCACCTAAGTATAGTACGCAGCGCGGCTTCTGGAATCTGCCGGAAGTCTGCGGACGGGCCGCGAGGTCCGGGACCGCCGCCCGCCGGGCGCGGGGCGGTTGATAAGGGGACGTCCCGGCTCGGTGTTGGAGTACCGCTGCATGGCACAGCTCACTTTCCACGGTGCGGCGCGGCAGGTCACGGGCTCGATGCACCTCCTGGAGGCGAACGGCAAGCTCATCGCTCTGGACTGCGGGCTGTTTCAGGGGCGGCGGGCGGACTCGCGGGCACTGAACCGGCGGCACCCGTGCGACCCGGCGTCTCTACACGCCGTGGTCGTGTCCCATGCCCACATCGACCACACCGGGCGGCTTCCGCTGCTCGTGCGCGACGGTTTCTCCGGGGTGATTCATACCACCCCGGCGACGCGCGACCTTTCCGCGATTCTGCTCGTCGATTCCGCGCACATCCAGGCGGAGGACGCGAAGTTCCTGAACAAGAAACGCCACCCCGAGCACGAACCGGAAGTGGAGCCGCTGTACGAAGAGGCGGACGCCGTTCAGGCGGTGCGGCAGATGCAGTCCTCACCCTACCAGCGGTGGTTCAAGGTCGCCCACGGTGTGCACGCCCGCTACTTCGACGCTGGACACATGCTGGGCTCCGCCGGTATCGAGGTGGAGATCACAGAGGGCGAGGGGCGGAAGCAAGTGCTGGTCTTCTCCGGCGACGTGGGGCGCTGGAGCGTGCCCATCCTGCGCGACCCGGCGCCGCTTCCGGAATGCGATTACCTCATCTGCGAGTCTACGTACGGCGGCCGCGTGACCGACGCGGTCGCCGACCTGCCCGCCCGGCTCGCGGAAGTGGTGCGGCGCACCATCGCCCGCGACGGGCGGGTCATCATTCCGGCGTTCAGCGTGGGCCGCACGCAGACCATCCTCTACACCTTGCGGCAGTTGTTTGTCAGCGGAGAATTGCAGCGCGTGCCGGTCTACGTCGACAGCCCCATGGCGGTGAACGCCACCGAGATCTTCCGACTCCATCCGGAGTGTTATGACCGTGGAGCACGGGACTTCGCCGCCCGCGACGGAGGGCTGCTGCACGATCCGGCGTTTCGGTTCGTGCAGGATGTCGAGGAATCAAAGCGAATCACGCGGCGGCGGTCCGCCTGCGTCGTGATCTCCGCCAGCGGCATGTGCGAGGCGGGCCGCATCCTGCACCACCTGAAGCACTCCGTGCGCCACGAGCGCAACACCATACTCATCGTTGGCTTCCAGGCCGCGCACACGCTGGGGCGGAGGATCGTCGAACGCGAGGAGTTCGTGAAAATCTACGGCGAGCGAATCAAGCTCCAGGCCGAGATCGCAGTGCTCAACGGCTTCAGTTCCCACGCGGACGCCCACGAGCTTCGCCGCCATACGGATCCGCTGATCGGGCGATGCCGGCGGGTGTTCCTAGTGCACGGCGAGCCGGACCAGGCGGGGGCGCTCCAGGAGACCATGCTGCGCGCCGGCCACACGGCGGTCGACGTCCCCGAGATGGGCGCGGCGTTCGCCCTGGACTAACGGCAAGCACACTTCGGTTCGAAAGAGGGGGCCACTCGCCCGCCTGAACCACGCCGGTGATGGCGTCACCGCCCGCACGGTGGTGGCCGGGCTTACAGCGCCTCCAGCTCTTCTTCCGCCGGTTGCGGCGACGTCGCCGGTGGCGCCGAAGTCTGCTGGGTGGCGATCCCGAGCAGCGACAGCGAATCCCGCTCCACGATGCCGCGCAAGTGCTCGCGGGGGATTGTTGGCAGGTTCGTGCCGTGGCAGAGGTGGTTGATGTCGTACAGGTCTTCGATGCACTGGGCCGCCGAGGCATAGGGGAAGCCGCTTCCAAACAGCAGCTTATCCGTCACGCCGAACTGATACGCGCTCAGCAGCGCCTGGTATGCCTGCCACGGCTGATGCAGCAACCAACTGATTTCCGCGAAAACGTTGCCGTGCTTGGCGAGCAGGGCGATGGTCTCTTGCACCCAGGGGAAGCCCATGTGCGCGACCACAATCCTCAGTTCAGGCAGCTCTCGCGCGACCTCGTCGAGGAGCACGGGCTGGGCGTACTCCAGCTTGGTGGCCGCAGATAGGCGCACACCAGTGTGAAAGAGCAACGGCAGCCCGAGTCGGGCGGCCTCGGCGTACACCAGCATGGCTTGGCTGTTTTGCGGATGGAAGTCTTGCGCCGCCGGTGCAACCACCGCGCCGCGCATGTTCAGTTCAGCGCGGGCGTGACGCAGGTCGTCGATCGCCTCGCGCGGGCGGCTCGGATCGACCCCGGCGAATCCGATGAGGCGATCCGGATGGTTGCTTACGTACGCCGCCACGGTGCGGTTGGCGATCTCGGCGCCGAGGTAGTGGCTCTTGAAGCCCAGGACGATGGCGGCGCTCGCCGGTTGCAGGGAGGCGAAGTGGTGCACGGTTCCCGTCCGGCCGCGCCAGGCAGGGTCCGGCAACCCCAGCACATGCCGCCCGTTGAGGGGCGCGCCTCTTCCCAGTTCCTCGCCCGATTCCCAGGTATGAGTGAAGCAATCGACGATCATGCCGCTGTCGAACCGTAACCTCCGGTCAATTCAGAACTTCATGCTACTGGGACGCGGGCCGGTGGGTCAAGTCGTTGGACGCCGATGCCGGCCTTCTTTCGATCTGCTCCGCACCCATCACCAGCCCGTAGACGATCGCGGCGGCGAGGATCGCAAGCGCGATGGCGACTTTCGATTGCAGCCGGCGGGCGCGCACCCCGGGGTCGTTGTCGCCGTCCTTGCGGTGTGCCCAGAGCGTCAATCCCGCCAGGCACATCGCCCCCGGAGCGCCGAAGTAGAGCACCAGCAGGACGGTGAGATCGGTAAAGGTCGGGCGATGGACCACCATGACGGCCGCCAGCAGGAAAGCGGCAAGCGCGACCCAGACGCCCAGGAATGCCAGCATGGCGAGTGCTCCCGCGCTCCGATGCCCGACGGCAGCGCCGAGGACGCGGCCGCGAACGCGGCATAGGAGGCAGAGACAACGGTAGCCGCGGCGGGCAGTTGAGCAAGCCGGGGGGCACCGCTACGCTGGAACCGATGATCGACGTCGAGGAAGCCCATCGCATTCTCCAACATCGCGTGGAACCGGGGCCGGTGACGGATGTACCGCTCCGTGAGGCGTACTACCGCACATTGGCTGCCCAGGTTTGTTGTGACGCGGACTATCCGCCGTTCGACCGCTCCGTCATGGATGGTTTTGCGGTTCGGGCGGCGGACACGGTCGGAGCTCCGGTGATGCTCCAAGTCGTCGGGCAGGTTGCGGCTGGGGCGACGCCGGGGCAACGATTGGCCACCGGCGAAGCGATTCAAATCAATACCGGGGCTCCGATCCCCCCGGGGGCCGACGCCGTCGTGCGCGTGGAGGATACCGAGCCGTGCGCTTCCGGCCGCGGGCTGCGCGTGCGAAAGGCGGTTGACCCCGGACAATTCATTACGCCGCGCGGAGCCTATGGACGTGCCGGGCAGGCGGTCCTGGAACCCGGCGCCATACTCACGCCGATCAACGTCGGCGTAGCGGCGACGGCGGGTGCGGCGCGGGTGAGCGTTTACCGGCCCGTGACCGCGGCAATCCTGGCCACCGGCGACGAACTCGTGGATATTGATCGCCGTCCCAGCGGGGGGCAGATACGCAACTCCAACGTGTATCTTCTGGACGCGCTTTTCGCCTCGGCACACGTTCTCGCGGAGCGTTTGAGCGTAGTCCGCGACGAGCGTGACGCGATCCGGGGCCGCGTCGAGGAGGGATTGCGGTTCGATGTTCTCTGCATAACGGGCGGGGTATCGATGGGGGCGTTCGATTTCGTTCCCGAGATCCTCCGACACCTGAACGTCGATCTGTGGATCGAGAAAATGGCCATCAAGCCGGGTCGGCCGGTCATCGTCGGGCGGGCGCCGAGCGGTTGCCTGGTGTTTGCGCTTCCGGGTAACCCGATGAGCGCCTTCGTGGGGTTTGAGCTGCTGGTGCGACCGGCGCTGGCAGCGCTCGAGGGTCGCCGCGACGGCGCTCCCGTACCCGTGCCTGCCGTTCTCCGCGGTTCGTTAGGTTCGACCGGGAATCGGCGGAGCTACCTGCCGGCCCGCGCCCGATTTAACGAGCAAGGCCGCTGGGAGGCTCGCCCGCTCGAGTGGCACGGGTCCGGCGATTCGCTGGGCGGGGCAAACGCCAACGCGCTGGTCATGCGTCCGCCCGGCTCGCCGCCCGCGGGCGACGGCGACCGTGTCGAGGTCCTGGTCCTTCCCGGTCACTGACCATTTGCTCTCTTTGCTGACCTGAATTATGAATGGCAGCGGTCGCATCCAGGTTGATGGGATGCGGCCCAGGCGCGGGTCGAGGGTCCGGTCATCGCGACGGTCGCGTCGCGTCCGGGAACGCGGCCGAAGCACTCGTTGACGGCGCGAGGGTCGGTTTCCGGTGGAACGCAAGCGAGTAAACGCCGAGGCTCTGCCGTCGTCCTCGGCGAGCGCGCCCCTCGCCGCGGCAGGCCTGGTGCTGAGCACCCACAAGGCGTGCCTCCTGCTGGCGCTGGCGACGGTTGCCCTTAAGAGCGTCATCTTCGCCCCCCTCTCCTGGTGGCCGTTGGGTTTCATCTGCCTGGTTCCCTGGCTGGTGATGGTGGGCTGCGCCCACCAGGCGCCGCGCGTGTACGCCTACAGCTATCTGCTGGGGTTGGCGTTCTTCCTGCTGAACATGCGTTGGATGTATCACGCCACCGGCTGGGGCTATCTCGCCCTGTCGATCTACCAGGCCGTGTACTTCCCGCTGGCGGCGTGTCCCTTGCGTTCCGTGGTGCGGCGGCGGCATTGGCCGCTGGCCATCGCTTTTCCGCTGGTGTGGGTGGGCAGCGAAATGCTTCGCGCCGTGGTGATTTCGGGCTTTCCCTGGTTCTTCCTGTCGCACAGTCTCTACTCCGTGTTAAGCCTGATTCAGATCAGCGACGTGACCGGGGCGTACGGCGCGAGCTTCGTGGTGGCGGCGATTAATGGGGCGGTTGCCGACCTGGTGATCGCCCGCGAGGCGACACGAAGCACGTCCCTGACGCCCTTCGCCGTTCGGGGAACGCGCTTGGGGGTGGGTGTGGCGCTGACGCTCCTGCTGGCCACGATACTTTACGGCCAGTTTCAGCTTCACCGCGATACTGGTGCCGACGGCCCGCGCGTTGCCGTCGTGCAAGGCGACTATCTGAATTCCGTCAATGGCGACGAGGTCAAGGACGTCGATAAACGGCGTACTTACTTTGCCATGATGGACGCCGCGGCGAAGGAGGAGCCGGACCTGTTTCTCCTGCCGGAGTCACCGTGGATCATGTACCTGAACCCCGAATCGCGGGGTTTCTTCCCTGAGCACCATGACAGCTTCGCCACCTTGCAGGGGTACGCGCGGCGATTCGGAGCGTACGTCGTCACCGGGAGCGCCTCCTACGAGCGAACCCCGACCGACCTGCTGGCGCCGGAGCGCAAGTACAATTCCGCGACCGTCTTCTACCCTGACGGGCGAGAGCCGGGGCGTTATGACAAAGTGCATCTGGTCTACTTCGGCGAAACCGTGCCCTTCCGCTTCGGGCGCTTTCGATTCCTCTACTTCTGGCTCAACGCCGTCATGCCCTTCAGCGGGCCGGACCATGACTATGAGTACTCGCTTTTCCCCGGCGACGGCTTCCATTCCTTCAGCATGACGCCCAGGTCGGTGCCGGACCGGTCGTTCCGCTTCGGCATCCCCATTTGCTATGAGGACGTGATGCCCTACGTCAGCCGGGCGTTCGCCTCGGGTGGTGAGCCGGAGAAGCGCGTGGACTTCCTGCTCAACATCAGCAACGACGGGTGGTTCGGGCGCGGCGTACAGCAGCCGCAGCATCTCGCAATCTGCGTCTTCCGCGCCGTGGAGAACCGCGTGGGAATCGCGCGGGCGGTGAACACCGGGCTCAGCGGGTTCATCGACCCCACTGGCCGGGTGCACGGCGTGGTGACCGGCGAGCCGCCTTCGCCCTGGGGTGGGCTGGCGGGGTACTCCGTGGCCCGGGTGAAAACGGATTCCCGATACACGGTCTACTCACGCTACGGCGACTGGTTCGGCTGGAGCTGTGCCGCCATGTGGCTGGCGCTGTTCGTGGACTACTGGATCGTCCGGGCACGGGGCCTGATGGAGGCGTGATTCTGTGATTCGGGAATCCCCACTGTCCCGGTCGGCGGCGCGCCGTGGCGCGAAATGCGCAGGGCTCAAGGACAGACGTGTGACATGGGGCCGACAGTGCGGCGCCTATGTGTGCCTCGGCGCTGGGATCGTCATGGCCTGCGCCGCCGGCGGATGCGCGGGGGCGCCGGTCGGAGGTGGGACCGATCGCCACCTGTCGCTTCGGCAGCGGGCCGGAGAGTGCCTGAAGGCAGCGGTTGCCTACCCGCACAATCCGGCCGTGCGGGTGCAAGCGGTCGAGGCCTTGCGCGGGACCGGCGACATCGCGGCGCGGCCTTGGATCCGCACGGCGCTGCTCGACGAACATCCCGCGGTGCGTTTCGCGGGCTGCGTCGCGGTGGGGGAGTTGCGCGATGCGGGTGCTGAGGATGGGGTTCGCGTTCGACTCGACGATCCGGATGCCAGCGTGCGTGCCGCGGCGTTCTTCGCCATGCATCGGCTGGGGCGCAAGGAACGATCGGGAAAACTGACGGCACTGCTGTTCGATCACCCGGACCCGCTGGTGCGACGAAACGCCGCCCTGCTTCTGGGCCTGTTGGAAGAACGCGGGGCGGTGAAGGTCCTGGCTCGCGCCATGCAGGACTCCGATGCCGGAGTCCGGAACCAGGTGCTGGAGGCTCTGGCGCGATTGGGGAGCCGCGAGGCGGGACAGGAGCTTACGTTCCTGGCGAACTCCGGCGTGGGCGCGGACGAGGTGTTCGCCATTCAGGCCCTCACGGCCACGCGCGACGCTCGATACCTTGAGACCTTCCGCTACAAGTTCGAGACCGGGACGCACCTGGAAACCCGGCTCGCGGCGGCGCGGGGGTTGGCGCTGCACGGTGTGGACGCGGGTTTCACCTTTGCTATGCGGGCACTGACGCTGGAGAACCCGGTGGTAACTGATTCCCAGGACACGCCCGAGGGGCGGCAGCTCCGCGTGCGGCAGCTCGCGGCGGCGGTGTTGGGGGCCACGCACCGCGCCCAGGCACTTCACCCGCTCGCTCGTCTAATGGACAATGCCGACGATCCACGCGTGCAGGTGGCGGCGGCACGGGCGATCCTCGAGATTCTGGGCGCCGAAGGGCATGCACGGCTCCCCTTTGCCGCCGACCCGCCGACGCGCCGCCGGTGAGTGGTTGCCGGAATCGCCGACACGCGCGTAGTGCTTTCCCGGGGACGTAGCCCGATGCAGGGGTTGGTCATCGTACTGGCAACGGCGGTGCTGCTCGCGGCGCAATCGGTGGTGGCGCCGTGCGTGGAGCTGCGCGGTGCCCGGCCGGACTGGCTTCTGGTTGTCGTCGTGTTTGGTGCCCTGCACGCGCCGCCGGCCTCGGCCGTGGGCTACGCCTGGGTGTTGGGTCTGGTGGGCGGCTTGCTCTCCGTGGAGCGGACTGGGTTGCTCGCGCTCTCGTATGCGTTGGCGGCGGGACTGGTCGCCGCCGTGCGCGAGTACCTGTTCCGCAACAGCGCTCTCGCCCAGATCGTACTAACCCTGGCGGTTGCTTTAGTGGTGCGCGGGGGCTGGCTGCTTTATCGTCGCGTGGTCGACGATCCGACGACGGCGCTCGTAGCGGGCGTGGCAACGGATGTTGTGCCCGCATCGCTGTACACGGCGCTCTGGGCGCCGTTCATTCACCGGTTCCTGGCGGGGGTGGCGCGGCCGCTCGGTTTCCGGTCGCTCACGCCGCCCCGCGCGCGGCGCTTCGGCTCCTTGCGGCCGCGCCGCGGCCTCTCGTAGGGCGACGCGAAACCAGCGCATCGGGCGTAGGTCGACACCATGTTCGAACGACGGCTCAAAGTGCTCCTCTTGGCGTTCGCCGCTATGCTTCTGATCCTTCTCTGCCGGTTGATCGAGCTGCAGATCGTCCGCGGTGACTACTACCGGCAGACGGCAGAGCGGGCGTTGATGCTGCGCCCTCGCCCGCTGCCCTTCATTCGTGGCAGCGTTCTCGACCGTACGGGCGAAGTACTGGTCGCGGAGGCGCCCTGCTGGGACCTGCGGCTGGAATACAGCGTAATCGCCGCGGAATTCGCCGAGGATCCTGCCGCGCGTCTCCAGGCGGTCCGGACGTGGAAGCGAAGCTACCCTCAGGCCGCCGACGAGCAGGACGTGGCACGGCTTCTGGGCGATGATCTGCGGCGCATGTGGTCCGAGCTCGCGCTGTTCGCTACTTCGCCGCAGCACGCGGTGTCAGTAGGCGACCTGCGAGCGCGGGCCGAAGAAGTACACGAGCGCGTGCAGCGGATACGTTCCGCGGTGGCCGGGCGCCGTGGGTACGATGCGCCCGTCGCCGAGGAGGGCACGGCCCACACGATCCTGCCGCGGCTGAGCGCGGCGCAGCAGATCGCGGCTCGGGAGCGGTTCGCGGCCTACTCCTGGGTGCGACTCGAACCCGCTTCGGCACGGGCCTATGCAGGCGACGCCGAGCCGCTTTCACACTTGCTGGGGCGCGTCGGCCGCGTGGATGCGGCGACGGTCGCCTCCGATCCCGACGCCGACGACCCCTTCGCCGCCTATCGCGCCGACGAGGCGGTCGGCGTCAGCGGCGCGGAGTATGCGGCGGAGTCGCTGCTTCGCGGGCGGCGGGGGCAGGTGACTACGGATCGCGAGGGGGCGGTGATTGATCAAATCGAGGCCGAGCACGGCAAGGATGTGCGGCTCACCATCCACGCGGGTCTGCAACGCCGACTATACACGCTGCTCGGTGAAACCGTGGCCCAGGTTCCGCAGTCTTCAGGCGGTGCCATCGTGGTGCTCGATGTCCCCACGCGCGACATTCTGGCGCTGGTGTCTTACCCGGCGTACGACCCGGCGCGGTTCGAGGAGCTCTATGCGCTGCTTCGGGACGACACCCAGCGGCTGCCCCTTTGGTTCCGGGCCGTGGGCAGTCGATACGCACCAGGGTCCACGGTCAAGCCGCTGGCGTGCCTGGCGGGGCTCTTCTCTGGCAGGATTACCACGGACACACGTGAGGAATGCACCGGCTATCTTCTCCCGGATCAACATGACCGGTGGCGCTGCTGGGAAGTCCATGGCACGAGTGAACGCAAGGCCCACGGCAGCATCAACGTGACCGAGGCCCTGACGGGAAGCTGCAACATCTTCATGTACCGCCTCGGCGAACGCCTGGGCGTCGATCGGTTGTGTTCCGTCTTCGATATGGCCGGCGTGGGGCGAGCGGCGGGCACCGGCCTGCGGGAAGAGGACGCCGGCATCAACCCCACCCCCGACTGGCTGCAATCCCACAAGCATACGCCCGCAACGCCGGCACACGCGCGGCTGTTTGCCATGGGGCAGGGCGAACTGGCGATGACGCCTTTGCAGGTTGCGAACCTGATGGCGACCTATGCCTGCGGGAGGTTTCGGCCCGCGACCTTGATACGGCGCGAGCGCCCGACGCCGGAGTGGAAGCTGCCGGGGACGCCCGCGCAGTGGGCGGCGGTGCGAGAGGGCATCTACGGGGTGGTCAACGATCCCGAGGGCACGGCGTACAAATACGCCCACTTCGAGCATCCTCGGGTCGTGCTATGCGGCAAAACGGGCAGTGCCACGGCGTATCCCTGGCCCACGGCCTATCGCGTGCCCTACCGTGATGAGACCGGCGCTTCGCGCGCGGCGATCGTCCCCGCGGGCAGCCTGGGGAGCGCGGTGGAGCGCTTCGAGGTGGATCATCCAGGCGCGCGGTACGACCGTTCGCAGATCACGGTAGCCGCCGAATGGCCCGAGCTTCCGCCACCGCCGGGAGAGAGCCATTCCCATGCCTGGTTCGGTGGATTCCTGCAACCGGCGGATGCCTCCCATCGACCTGACTGGTCGCGGACGCCGCGGGTGGCGTTTGCGGTGCTTGTCGAGTTTGGCGGCAGCGGTGGGCGGACATCGGGCCCGCTGGCGAAGGCGGTTGCCACTGAAGCCCTGGCGATTCTCGAATCGGAGCCCGGTTTCCATGCCCCGTAAGGACCGGTACGAGGACGCTCAGGTTCGCACGGTTCGCGCTGAATCGGCGTGCGCAGCGCAGTGCTGCAGGAACCGTGCTGCGATCGTGAGGGGGCGGGCTGAACGGTACGCGGCGGCACCGGACCGCCGAGGGTTAGCTGGCGGGGCGGGGCTGGGCATCGGCTATCGCGTTGACCGGGGGCACCTCTCGCGAGGCTGCCCGAAGGGGTCGGGTTTACTCGCCCACATACGCTGCGCGCCGCCTGGGCCGACCGCAGGTTGCACTCGCGGCACTGGTGGCGGGGGCGGCGCATCGCGGCCATCGAATCTCCCACGGCGAAAGCGATGGGCCGCCCGACTCCGGCGCCTGGGTTGTAGCGCTCGGTACACAACCGAGAAGCTGTTGCATCCGGAGAAGCCATGAGACGACCGGCGCTGGACATCTCGCCGGCCGGTTGGGCGATGC
This sequence comes from Planctomycetota bacterium, assembly GCA_016208685.1. Classification (GTDB taxonomy): domain Bacteria; phylum Planctomycetota; class Phycisphaerae; order UBA1845; family UBA1845; genus JACQXM01. Next base: position 61,367 of record JACQXM010000012.1, read on the forward strand.
TGATCGCCATGGCGGTACTGCTGGCGGTGGGCATCGGCAGCATCTACGTGACCGACACGCACTACGCTGCGGGACACGATGGTCCGCGCAACGCGGCCAGACAATGCGTGTTCGTGCTGGTGGGGGTCATCGCGGCGATCGGCGTCCTTCACGGCGGCTACCCGCTGATCGCGCGCCATGCCTACGCGATTTTCCTCGCCGGACTGGCGCTCCTGCTGCCGCTTACCCTCGCCCGGGTGTTCCACACGGCGATGGGCGGCCTGACGGCGCCGCGCAACGGCGCCTACCGCTGGATTCACCTGCCGGGCTATCAGCTTCAGCCGTCGGAATTCATGAAGATCGCGTTCGTGTTGGCTCTGGCCTGGTACCTCCGGTATCGCACCAACGTGCGCCGGCTGAGGGGATTGTTGCTGCCCATGGGCATCGCCGCCGTGCCCCTGGGGCTGATCCTCCTGGAGCCTGACCTGGGGACGGTGCTGCTGCTGACGCCGGTGTTCATCGTCATGGTCTTCGTGGCCGGGGCACGGGTGCGGCACCTGGCGCTGCTGGGGCTGGTGGCCCTGGCCGCAGTGCCACTCGCGTGGCAGCGAATCGAACCCTATCAGCGGCTGCGCGTCACGGCGGTACTGCTGCAGTCCGAGAAGCTGCGACAGGCGGTCATCGCGGACCCGGCGCGTTTCGGCGTTCTGGCCACCCGCCGGCAGGCGATCGAATGGGCCGCGGGCTCGGGCTACCAGCTTGTTCAATCGCAATGCGCCATCGGCAGCGGCGCGGCGCTGGGACAGGGTTGGGGGCAAGGTGTGTACGTTACCAGCGGACTGCTCCCGGACCGGCACAACGACTTCATTTTCGCCATCGTTGCGCACCAATGGGGGTTCGTCGGGTGCGTCGTCGTCCTGGCGTGTTTTTCTGTGATTGTGGTGGCGGGGCTGCGCATTGCCTCGGCCACCACGGAGCCGCTGGCACGATTGCTCGCCGTGGGCGTGGTGACGCTGATCGCGGCGCAGGCGATCATCAACGTGGGCATGGCCTCGGGCGTGATGCCCACGACGGGCATGACGCTGCCTTTCGTCTCCTACGGCGGAAGTAGCCTGCTTACCAGTTTCGTGGGCGTCGCGCTGCTCATCAGCATCGCGCAACATCGCCCGTACATTCTGGCGGTGCGGCCTCTGGAGCTGCTCTTCCGCCCGGGCGAACGACCGCCGCACATGGCGGCCGTAGGCGAGGCGACCCGCGCCGCACCGGCGGCCGTGGCGCGGTCCTGAGTACGCGGGGCGAGCGGTGCGCCAACCGGCGGCAGCGCGCGGCCGCATCGGTGGGCAGGGGGTTCTCAGGGACAGGCGGCGGGGGCCGCGAAGGGGTACGCCTCGCCCTGGAACGCCTTCACGATCCACTGCACATCGGTGAAGTTCAGGATGGCGTTCGGTTCCTGGTCGTGCAGGTCGACCCAGCTCAGGTGCGGCGCCGTCGGCAGAAGCTGGAAGGCGCGGAGCGCGCCGCTGACATCGTCGAAGTTCACGACGCCGTTGGGCGGCGTCCAGGCGCCGCCGCTGTAGTTGCCCAGGCAGTCGCCCCAGAACTTCGGCGCCGGCTGCGGCGTAGTGGGCAGACCGAGCGGAGGCGAGTAGTACCCCTCGACGGCCAGCGAGCAGGCGCAATGAACGGCCTGCACCTCATAGGTTTCTCCCGGGGTTACAGCGCAATCGGTAACGTACAGAACTTGCGGCGCCGCGCTCCAGTCGCGGCAGTAGGGGGCGCTGCCCAGCCGGTACACGTCGGCGGGCTCGCCCGGAGTGTGTATCTGCACCCACATGCGCCGCCCCGAGCCCACGTGGGTTACGCGGACCGCAAACGGCTCGCCGGGCAGCAGGTCGCGTACCGACACCGCGAGATATCGGTTCCGCGGGACGTAGCAGCTTCCGCCACGGCAGACGGCGCGGTTCGGGCAATCCGAGTCGACGATGCAAGGCCCGGCCGCGTCCGGCAGCGGCATAGCCAGTTGCACGCATTCGCATTCGTCCGGAACGCCGTTGCCGTTGGCATCCACGGAGGTGCCGTCCGCCACATCGCACTCGTCGGGGACGCCGTTAGGTTGGCAGTCGGCGCTGGCGCCGCCTGACGCGATGTCGCATTCGTCCGGAAGCCCGTTGCCGTTGCAATCGGCCAGGGACGGCGGGCGGAAATCGAACCCGGTCGGCGAGGTCAGCCCGGTGTCGCCCCGGATGAACGAACGCAGGTAGAGGCCCGTATCCACTTGGTATTCCAGGATGCGAATCTGCCCGGTGTTCCGGCCCACGAACAAGTTGCCGTTGGGGCCCAGCCGGATGCCCCAGGCACCGTTGGGGATCACGCCGTTGGTAAAGACCCGGGTGAAGGCGCCGCCGGAGTTGTACTCCAGTACCGTGCTCGTGCCGTTGCTGGCCACCAGCAGCCGCCCGTCCGGCGTGAAGACCAGGCCGCGAGGATTGGAAAGGCCGCCGCTGCCTGCGGCTACGAAGGTGCTGACGAAGACGCCCGTGCTTCCGTTGTACTCGCGGACGGTGTTGTCGCCCCCGGCGACGTAGAGGCGGCCGTTGGCACCGAACGTCAGGCCGTAGGGGCGGAATAGTCCGCCGCCGCCCGACGCGACCATGGACCGGATGAAAGCACCGGTGACGCCGTTGTATTCCAGCACACTGTTGGTGAGGTTGCTGCTAACGTACAGGCGGCCATTGGGCCCGAAGGCAAGGCTGGTGGGACCATCCAAACCGCCGCTGCCGGCGGGCACGAAGTCCGCCGCCACGCCGCTGTCCACGTCGATCCGCACCACGCGGTCATCGCCGAAGCTGGCCACGTAAAGCTGCCGGTCGGGGCCGAAGACCGCGTCGTAGGGGTCGGCCAGCGTGCTGGCGCCCAGGGTGCGGACCACGACGCCGCTCGCCCGGTGGTACTCGCGAACGTTGTCGGCGAGCTGCGCCACGAAGCAGTTGAGGGGCCGGTCCACGTCGATGTAATCCACAAGCCCGTTGGCGTTGCAGTCCTGACAGACATCCGGCACTTCATTGCGGTCTACATCAAGCTGCGACCCGCCGGCGATTTCCGCGTGATCGGCGATGGCATTGCCGTTGCAGTCCGGCTCGCAGCCATCGGGCACCAGGTTGCCGTTCTGGTCCGCCACCAGGGCGTTGGTGATCTCATACTCATCGGGCAGGGCGTTGCCGTTGCAGCTCGCCTCGCAGGCGTCCGGAATGCCGTTGCCGTTGACATCCGCGGCTCCGCCGCCGATCTCCACGGAGTCCAGAACGCCGTTGCCGTTGCAGTCTTCGCACTCGTCGGGCACGGAGTTGCCGTTGACGTCGGCGCTGACGGCACCGGAGATATCCAGCAGGTCATCCACGTTGTTGCCGTTGCAATCGAACCACAGGCAGGTGCCGGCCACCGTGGCTTCGATGACCGCCTGCACCCGGGCGTGGAAGCGCATATCGGTGTTCAGCAGCCCGCCCTGCGTGGTGTGGCAATAGCTCATGATGTCGCTGCGCGAGGAGATGCCCGCGGAGCCGCACTGATCGATGGGCGGTGTGTAGCTGTCGTGCGTGTGCCCGGTGCCGCTGTTGTGGCCCATTTCGTGGGCGACCACCACAACGTCCCAGTTGCCCAGGTCCGGCCCATCCACGGGGGTAGGGAAGCTCCCCAGCAGAAAGCCGCTGATGCCGTAGGCGAAGCTGCAGGGATCGGTCAGATAGGCAATGCCGGCATAGGACATGTCGCGCCGTCCGCTGAACATGTGCACGTAGTGAATGCCGGTGTGGTCCTCATTGGCTTCCCAGTAGTTGGCGAAGCCGCTTAAGTCGTCCGCCCCGAAGGGTTCACCGCCGTTGGGCCAGGTGCGAATGCGGGCAACGACCAGTTTCATGTCCAGATCGCGGATGTAGATGTCGCTTACTGCCGCCAGCACCTGCACCACGTAGGCCTGCGCGGCGAACGCGTCGCCGCCGAAGAGCTGCACGAATTCCTCGTCGCCCTCGACGGCCACGAACGCGGCGCGCGGAGCACCAAGCAGGGGGGCAGAGCGGCTCGCGACACGCCCACCTGCCGGCGGCAACAGCGTCGCCCGTTGCGACAGGCCGCAGAATTCCGGGAACTCCGGCAGGCCGCCGCGGCCGACATCCTGGTGGATCAGCAACGGGGCGGGGGCGGCCCGCGCTCCGAGCGGTGCCGCGGACGACACGAAGTACCGCCGGCCGTCGTCGAGGTCGATGTAGCCGTTGCCCCCGCCGGCGCCCGTCAGCGCCAGAAACGCGCGCGACGACGGCTGTCCGCGTACCCAACCGCGCAAGGTGACCACGTCCGGACGCGGCAACTCCTGGTCCTCCCCAGGGCGGCCGCTCAGGAAACGGGCGTTCGGAGCCAGCACGTCAAAGCGTTCGAGTTCCAGGGTTACACGTTCGTTGTCGCTTACGGGAACCTCGACGGTGGCGGCGCCGGTGCGAGCCTTCAACTCGGCGACGGCCGCCGGATCCGGCACCAGCTCGAGCGCTCCGGGTACGGCACGCGCCGTGTGGGCGGTGAACGGTCGCAGAATCGCCGGAGCCCCCAACGAAGCCTCGTCGCGCGCGCCGCGGTCCACCTCGGCCGCGGGTAGAGGTACTGGCGCGGTGATCGCCAACGCAACGACTGCGAGCAAGACAGTCTGCCGGCGCAGCGCCCGCGGCGCAAGGAAGCGTTTGGTCGAACCGGTAGTAGAAGCACGGAACATGGAGGGACCCCTCTTTCGGCGCCGCGACGCCGCGCGAATCGCCCGCGGCGTGCCTACGGTGCTCCGTTAGTATAACAGAAATGACGCTCGAACCGAAGGTCAGAGGGGTCGGATTCCCAGTCGGAGTTCGCCACCCTCGACGCGAACAGCGGTGACGCGGAACGGGCGTTCGCCATTGGGCCAGACGAAGCGGTTAGGTACCTGAACGCCCCGGTACAGGTCATCGACATCGTGGACGCGGCGGAAGGCGGCGGACACGGGATCGGATGTGACCTCGTCGGACCATTCCTCCCGCCGCACGCTATCGAGAAACGGACCCAGCCAGGCGCGCACTGTGGCGCGAGGCAGAGGGAGCGAGCCGCCGCGCACGTCGTGCAGCGCCAGCGTTAGGTACTCACCGCCCTCACTCAGCGCAAGGCGCAGCCCGATGCTGGCGACTACCTTCCAACCGTCGTGCTCGACGTGCCCGCCGAGGCGAACGACTCCGTCATCGAAGCTGACGGCGGGAGCCTTGAATTGCTCCGGGAACCACGCGCGGGCATCGGGCCAGAGCACGGGCAGCGCCGCCAGCCATTCATTCACGGCACGGTCGGCGACCACCAGCTCGAATGCGGCACCCTCGACCATCTGCCGGCTGACGGTATCGGCCACCCCTGCGGATTCCGCCTGCGCCCGGTGTACGGTGACTTCGTCGGCGGGTGACGGGCGGTACCAGCCCGGACGATGTTGAAACGCAAGCCAGAGCGTTGCGAAAAGCGCCAGCGTGGCCGCGGTCATCACCGCCAGGCCCTGGCGTATGGCGCGGCGGCGTTGTCGTGCGGTTCCTCTCGTCATCCGGCGGCTCCGACACTGCAGCGCGGCGCCGTTTGACGCCGCGCGCCGCGTAACCCTACAATCAACCACTCGCCGGGAGAAGCGGGCACCTCCGGTTGGTCCTTCAGCGGGGCGGACCGGGGCGGGGGTACGGAGTTGTTTACTCGAGCGACGGGCTGGTTGATCGTGCCGGCGTGGCTGGCGGCCATGGGCTGGCTCGTGGCCCATGACGTTTGGCCGGGACAGCGGTTCTTCAAAGTGCCGCTCACCGACGGCCGGCTCATCACCGGCGGGTTCAATCCGCTCGGCCGGCTCACGGACCTGCACATCGGCCAGCGCTGGCGCATGCAGGTGTTCAACCCCATCGCGGCGTTGACCGGCTTCGGCGAGCGGTTCATTCCCGTGGTGGCGACGGTAACCGGCGAGGAGATCCTTTCCCTGGAGAGCGGCCCGACCTGCTGCCGGATCGTCGAAACCCCCAATGCCAAAGCCTGGGTGGATCAACGCGGCACGGTGCAGGTTCAGGAGATCACGTTGCCCGTCGTGGGGCGGATGCGCATGCGGCGGGAGGCCGTCTTCGACGACGCGGCGCGGCGGGCGGCCACCCAGGGGCGAGAGTTCCTGCAACGGGGCGCCGACCTGTGAACCCCGACGAGTCCGTCCCCGCCATCCACCTCACCGGCGTGCGCAAGGCGTACGGAAAGAAGGTCGCGGTCCAGGATCTGTCGCTCGCCATTCCGCGCGGCGAGCTGTTTGCCTTCCTCGGCCCCAACGGCGCGGGGAAGACCACGACCATCAAGATGATCGTGGGGCTCCTGCAACCGCAGGCGGGCGAGCTTCGCGTGTGCGGCCACCAGATCGGCGCCAACGGACTGGCGGCCAAGGCGCAGCTCGCGTACGTCCCGGATCAGCCGTTTCTCTACGAGAAACTCACGGGGCGGGAATTCCTCTACTTCGTCGCAGAGATGTACGGAATCCCGCCGTCGCGCCGCGATCAGACCCTGGCCCTGCTGGAACGCAAGCTGGACATCACGGAGTTCGTCGATCAGCTTACGGAAAGCTACAGCCACGGCATGAAGCAGCGGGTGGTGCTCGCCGCGGCTCTGCTGCACGAACCCACGGTGCTGGTGGTGGACGAGCCCATGGTGGGCCTGGACCCCAAGACCATTCGCACCGTGAAGAACCTTTTCGTGGAGCACGCCCGTCGCGGTGGGACGGTGTTCATGAGCACCCACACCCTGGACATCGCTGAGGCCGTCGCCGACCGCATCGGCATCATTCACCGCGGGCGGCTCATCGCCATCGGGAGCCTGGGGGAGCTTCGTGCCCAGGCCCGGCGGGAGCATTCCCTGGAGGAGATCTTCCTGCAACTCACCGAGGAAGAACATGAGTAACGCGCCACCGGTCGCCCCTTCGCTGCTGGGGCTGCTCTTCCGCGTCAAGGCGCGAACCATCCTTAACCGGCTGCGCCTGACGGTTCAGGAGGCTCCGGTGCGGCTGACCGCCACCGTGTTCCTCGTGGCCGTCATCTGGGTGGGCCTGTACGGCATGTTCTATCTCGTCTTCGAGCAGCTCCGGCGCACGCCGCTGGAGGCGACGGTGGCGATTCCCCTGGTGTTCAACTTCTTTTTCGCCGCCATGCTGGTGCTGCTTACCTTCTCCAATGCCGTCATCGCCTATGGAGCGCTGTTCGGAAAGGAGGAGGCCGCATACCTGCTGGCGGCGCCGATCACCCCGCTCGACGTGGTGACGCTCAAGTACTGGGAAACGCTCATCATGGCGAGCTGGGCCCTGGTGCTTCTGGGATTCCCCTTGATGCTCGCCATGGCGGACCTGACGGCGCAGCGAGTGTTTTACGTCCTGTTCCTCGCCTTCTTCCTGGCGTTCATCCCGATTCCCGCGGCGTTGGGCGTGCTGCTGGCGTGGTCGGCAGCACGGTTCTTCCCCCGGCGCCTCCTTCGGCCGCTGAGCGTGGGAGCGGGGGTGGTGCTTTCGGCCGCGTTGCTGTTCGGCATTCGGGCACTGCACGTGGGCGACTCGGCCACGGAGGAGTGGCTGCGATCGTTCCAGTCGCGCATGGCGTTTGTGCAGTCCGCGTTCCTGCCCAACAACTGGGTGGCGCTGGGGATCGACCGGGCGATGAACGAACAGATCGCCGAATCGGTCCTCTACCTGGGCGTGACGGCGGCGAACGGGCTGTTTTTGACCTGGCTGGTAGTTCGGGTGGTGGCACGGCGGCTGGACACGGCGCTGGACCGCGCCTCGGGAAGTCGGGGCAGCGGACGGCGCTTTCCATCACCCGCCGCCGGAGGGCTGTCCGGCCTGCTGTTTTTCTATCTGCCCACGTCGCTGCGCCTCGTCGCCGCCAAGGACCTGCGCACCTTCTTCCGCGATCCCCTGCAATGGAGCCAGCTCGCCATTCTCTTCGGCCTGCTCGCCCTGTACCTCACCAACATGCCCACTTTGCGCGTGCAGCTTTCCGGATGGGGCTGGTACCTGGTGATACCGTTTCTCAACCTCTGCGCCGTCAGCCTGATTCTGGCAACCTTCACCTGCCGTTTCGTGTTCCCTCTGGTCTCGCTGGAAGGGCGGAAATTGTGGCTGGTGGGGCTGCTTCCCGTGCCGCGCGGTGACATTCTCATCGCCAAGTTCGCTTTCGCCATGACCGTCACCCTCCTCGTGGCGCTTACCACGATGATCGTGGCCATGGTCATTCTGAAGCTCGCGGTGGTCTGGGCGGCGATTCACGTCGTCGTGACCGTGGCGATCTGCTTCGGGCTCTGCGGGTTTTCCGTGGGGATCGGGGCCCGGCTTCCCATGTTCCGTGAGTCCAACGCGGCGCGGATCGCCAACGGACTGGGCGGCACCACGAACCTGTTGGCCTCGATTACGCTCGTGGCCCTGGTGCTCAGCGCCGTGGGCTCGGCCACCTGGCGGGCACGCTACCTGCCCGACAGCGCCATTCCCGACACCGGCTCGCTGCTTTTGTGCAGCGCCGCCGTCGTCCTCTCCTTCGGCGCCGGGGCACTGGCTCTGACGCTTGGCCGGCGGCATTTCGACCGCGTCGAAGTCTGATGTGCAACCGCAAGGCACGCGTCAGATGGCATGGCCCGCGCACACCTGGCCATCCCACCCGCCAGTGGGGAACGACGGAATGTGGAATGGTGAATGGTGAATGCGGAATGGTGAATGCGGAATGGTGAATGCGGAATGGTGAATGGTGAATGCGGAATTCGGAATGGGAAATGTGGAATGTGGAATGTGGAATGTGGAATGCGGAATCCCTGACAGGGGGTGGCATGGCCAAGCACAGCGCCGCCATGACGATTCCGGGGCGCAGAGCTACGAAGGCGTTCGGGAACAGAGCCGCGACCGTGAGGGAGCGGGCCTTCATTGCGACGCAGCGGTGCAGCGACGTAGCGACGCCCGATCAGCACCGCGACAGGATGGAGCGGAACGAATGTGGAATGGTGAATTCGGAATTTGGAATGGTGAATGTGGAATGCCGCATGCATGGCAACGGGTGGCATGGCCAAGCGCAGCGCCGCCATGACGATCCCGGGGCGCAGAGCCACGAAGGCACGTGGAACGGAGCCGCGACCGTCAGGGAGCGGGCAACCTAAGCAACGCAGCGACGTAGTGACGCCCGATCAGTACCGCGACAGGATGGAGCGGAACGCATGTGGAACGGTGAATGCGGAATGCGGAAGGAGAGCGACGAAGGCACACAGGCACGAAGGTACGGGGCGATGAAGGTCGAAATGCCAAGAACCGTCAAAACGCCAAAACGGGGCACGGAGCGACGAAGGACGGTCAATCGCTAGTCGACGATTCTCGTCCGACCGCCTGCGTTAGAGGGCGCCGTGCCTCACCGCCGAAAGTTGCAACGATGCACCGCACATGGTCGGGCGTTCGAGTCGAGCGAAAACCGTAGAGGTGCGTTCTCAGATTCGGGAAGGATGCCCCCGCGAGGGACGCGGGAATCGTTTTCGCAGACGCCGAACACGGCTCTGTCCGGCGGGACGGTACAGGCGAACCCCCACTGTCCGGATGCTCGTTTTCTCGTTTTTGAGAAAGGGCCGCACGAAATTGCCCCGAACTCACTTGCCCGCGGGGCCCGTGAAGCGGCATAATACAAGGGTTCCGTCCGATTGCCCGGTAGTGGGGGGCTTCGATGCAGTCACTCAGTTCCAGCGGCGCGCGCCGGCCTGCGTATGCCGCCTGCGCGCTGTTTGTGCTCGTTCAGACGCTCGCGCGTGGTGCGCCCACCTTTATGCTGCAACCGATCGCCAGCACCGGCCCGTACTACATCTCCGGCACAGAGATCGTGATTCCGGCCGGCGGCGTGGAGGTTACGTTCGAAGTGCTGGCCTATGGCTGGGCGAGTGTGGGATACCCGGCGTTGGGGGCGTACCAGGCCACCATCGACAACGCTAGCCTCCTTGGGGCTAACGCTGCCCCGCCGAATCCGGGCGTGAATCTGACCTGGCCAGGCGGGTATCCGATCGGCGTCGGTTGCTTCCAAACAAGAACTACTTGTAGCGGGAATGACCGGGACTGCACTCCACCGCATCCGCCGTGCGAGTGGGGTGAGGGGTTCTGCATATTAAACCCGCGGCTCTTGCTGGGCCCCTGCTCCGCGTTCTGTGCAACGTGCCCTGCGATAACGGAGTGCGCCCCTGGTTCGGCTTCCCAGGCGATGGGTTGCGGGGCATCCGACCCGGGGCCTGAAGGCGCCCAGGCCTTCGGCTACTGCGGCACGGCGGTGCTCGCGGTTCCATCCGCGGCGGTGGGCACGTACACCATCCGGTTTGTGGATGGTCCGAATCACTCGTTCATGAACGATCCGAACGGGTTCCTCATTCCCGGGCTGGTAACGGTGCCGGCGCGGGTGACGATTCCCGATTGCAACGGGAACCAAATCGCCGACGGCGTCGATGTCGCGTCCGGCACCAGCACCGACTGTGATGGCAACCGCGTCCCCGACGAGTGTCAGCCGGACGACGACGGTGACGGCGTCATCGACGTCTGCGACGCGTGCCCGGAGGACCCCGACAAGTCACAATCCGGCCAGTGTGGCTGCGGCGCGCCGGATACTGACACCGACGGCGACGGCGTCGCCGATTGCCGCGACCTTTGCCCTGGCGACAACGACACTATCGACCTCGACCACAACGGCCAGCCGGACTGTGCGGCGGCCATCCCAACGGTTAGCGCCTGGGGCATGACGATCCTGGCCCTGGCGCTGCTGGCTGCAGCCAAGCTGCGCTTCGGACGGCGAAGTGGCGCAATGTGTGCCCGCGCCGCGGCGCGATGAGGACGCACTCACAAGGTTCGCGGGTGATTCGCCCGGGCACCACCTCGGGCGGCCCAGGCAAGCGATGACCCCAGTGGAAGGCGGGTCGCATGACGCCGCAGCCGCCGGCGGCGCTTGGCAGTCGTGACTGCATGTGCTCCTGAAGGGTGGCATGAGCCACGCTTGCGTGGCCATGCTTGGGGCGAGGCTACAGGGATCGTGCGACGCACCGCCGGGTTGGGCGTGGTCCGGCGCCAGGGCCGAGGCGGGAGAGGCGCACGATGAACTGGCCATCAATCTGAGCTCACTTCCGGACGATCCGCGCGGGCTGAACAGGCGACGATGAGAGCATGGCCACGCAGGCGTGGACGGTGCCATCCGCCATACAGACTCTCACCACGAAGGACACGAAGACCACGAAGGGGGTACCGCACGGCAGTCTCGATTTCGCTTGCTCCCGTTGTGCCCGGACGGACCTCACTCGCCGCCCCCGCTCGTCTGCTCCGGAGTATCCTCCTGCTTCAGGCTCGATGCCTTCGCGCACTTCGTGAACTTCGTGGTTTCCTGAATGATCCAGACAATCGCACCGATTGCGCGGTCGGATCAGTACCGCGACAGGATGGAGCGGTCGGCTTGCGGCGCTCGGTGGCACGCGCGGTTTTGCGGGCGAGGGAGTCACTTCCCGGAGTCGTCACGGGCCGTCGCGGAGGCGGCGCGGCGCCGCAGCGCGCGACCGCCCGAAGCGTACCTTCGCGGCCACGCCCAGGGCGAGGGCTAAGATCATGATCCCCCACTGCGACGCGGCGGGGATGGCCACGGCGCAGCCGGGGGCGAACACTGCGTCGTCGGCGCCCGGGCACTGGTCGGTGCAGTCGGGTACGGAGTCGCCGTCTGCGTCCGCGGTGTCGCTGACGCCGCAGCCGCAGACGCCGGGGTCGAGCTTCGCTGGGTCGTTGGGGCAACCGTCGCCGCACAGGGCATCGGTGCCGTCGTCGTCGGCGTCCCCTTCGCAGGGGTCAGGTGAATTCAGGACCGTGCCATTGTTCGCGGTGCAGCAGAGAGGGTCCAGAATCTGGCACTGCCGGGTGGGCAGGCAGCAGGGTTGCGGGGTCGTGCACGCACCGTCGGGAACGAACGCGCCGCCGCCGTTGGTGCAGGTGGGATCGAAGGCCGCGGCGCAGCCACCGCCGATGAGGCAGCAGAGGCCCGGGATCCCCAGGGTGTATTCGACGACGTTCTGCGTCACGCCGTCGTTGAAGGTGAAGCGGGTCGTGGCGCCGATCGGCATGGGCCGGTCGAGGACGACTTCGAGGTCTTCGGGGTTGCCGTTGTCCCGCCGCCGCGTGGCGATGACCTGCGGCACTGCTGCCGGGTCGACCTGTCGCCTGGGCGCTTCGTCGCCGCCCGCTCCCGCCCACGCGGGCGCCAAGCCGCGGCTCACCGGTGCCCGCTGTTCCCCGCTTCCTATTCCCTGTTCCCTCGCTTCCGCCTGTGCGTCGCCCGCCCCTGCTTCGTGCCTTCGTGCCCTCGTGCCTTTGTGCCTGAATCCGTCTTCGGCGGTTCCCCGCTTCGTCGCTTCGTCGCTTCCGAAAAGCACTTCGACGGTAATGTCGTCGATGTAGGCGTAGTTGGGCGAATCATAGGTAACGAGGAAGCGATCGAGGTTGGGATAAGCCAGCGGATCCAGCACCCCCGCCCGCGGGTCAGTGGCGATGATCTGCTCCCCGAAGCCGATAGTGCCGAGGCGAACGAAGTCCCACTCATTCGTTACCACGGGTGGCCTAGTGGAAACACATCCGCCTTGCCCGCCGACCTGAACCGTGGGACCGAGCGAGGGATGATCGTCAGTAGACTCAACGAACGTGCGTCCGTCGACCGCGATTCGATAGGAATGACCATCAAGGCTCTCGAAGCGGTAGCTGTGGAACTCGTCAATTTGCAATCCGGTGACGAACTGACTGCCCTCGATGTTGCTCGCCGCGTCGCCGAACATGTCCACAAGCTCGACCATTCCCACGTAACGGACAATCACGATTGCGTCGCACCCGAAGAACGGTGCCGCCGCCAGGGGATGGTCGGACCGAAAGCGCCACTCGAACCAGAGCGACGGGGGTGGAGGTACATCCGGCGGCGCTATACGATAGGCGAAGGTAGTTTGGTCGACACCCTGAGCCCACCGAAGGACGAAGTGCCCCGCGCCGAACGACTCTGAGCAGGGCGCCTCACACGCATCGACCAGGATCCACCCCGCCGAGGGATCGTACGGCAACACGTCGCCGTCGTAGCGGTGCAGGAGCCCGTCGCCTCGGGCCAACGGCGCGTACGCGCAGATCGCGCATGCCAGTATCGCCTGGTGCCGGTGCGTGCGCTCTCGCGAGCCGCCCCTGTGGAGGTCGACCAATGCGCCGGTGTTCATGGACCGCCTCGGCGAGCCCGGGTTGCTTCCGGGTCCGCCCACTCGCAGGCCGGCATCGGCTGCCCGCCCGCCGCCTCACTACCGCGGCCGGTGGCGGACGATCTCGCCGGTGCACAGGAAGATCACGTCCTCGGCGATGTTGGTGGTATGATCGGCAATGCGCTCGAGGTTCTTGGCCACGGAGAGTACGTCCAGCGAGGAGGCCATCTCCTGCATGAGGCGGGAGGCCTCCGCCACTACGCTCCGCACCAATTGTCCGTACAGCGCGTCCACGATCTCCTCGTCGGCGAAGACCTTGTTAGCGCCCGCCACGTCCTGGGTGCCGTAGGACTGCACCGCGGCGCGGAGCATGCGGCGGACGATGGGGCCCATTTGACGCACCAGCTCCGCCTGCTGCGGCAGGGATTCGATCTGCAGGTGCCGGGCACGCTCCGCGATGTTCACGGCGCAGTCGGCGATGCGCTCCAGGTCGTTGTTGACCTTCAGGGCCGTGCACAACAGCCGAAGGTCCGACCCCACCGGCTGGTAGAGCGCCAGCAGGCGGATCACCTCGGTTTCGACGGCCACCTCTTCACGGTCCACATCGTTGTCGCGGGCCACCACCCGCCGCGCCAGCCCGTCGTCCGAGGAGAAGACCGAGTCGCAGGCCTCGTGCAGAATGTCCTCGACGAGACTGGCCATGCGCAGGGAGCGGCGCCGCAGCTCGTCCAGCAGGTCCACGAAGTGTGCCGTCATACGCCTATCCGAATCGGCCGGTGATGTAGTCCTGAGTACGCTTGTTGCGCGGGGTGGTGAAAATGAGCGAAGTCGGTCCGACCTCCACCAGCTCTCCCATGTACATGAACGCCGTACGGTCGGAGACGCGGGCGGCCTGCTGCATGTTGTGGGTCACCAGGGCCACGGTGTACTGCGATTTGAGCTGGTCGATCAGGTCCTCGATGCGGGCCGTGGCGATGGGGTCCAGCGCCGAACAGGGTTCGTCCATGAGCAGCACGTCAGGATGAAGGGCGATGGCGCGGGCGATGCACAGCCGCTGCTGCTGTCCGCCGGAGAGGGCGTAGGCGCTCTCGTGCAGCTTGTCCTTCACTTCGTCCCACAGGGCGGCGCGGCGCAGGGATTGCTCCACCAGCTCCTCGATGTCGCCGCGGTAGCCGTTGATCCGCGCTCCCCAGGCGACGTTGTGGTAAACGGACTTGGGGAAGGGATTGGGCTTCTGAAAGACCATGCCGATGCGGCGCCGCAGATCCACGGGGTCGCACTCCGGCCCGTAAACGTTGGCGCCGCGGTAGAACAGACGTCCCTGCACCGAGGCTTTGGGCACGAAATCGTTCATGCGGTTGATGGCGCGGAGCAGCGTGCTTTTTCCGCAGCCGGAGGGGCCGATGATCGCCGTCACCTGTGCCGCGGGAATCTCCAGGCTCACGTCGCGAACCGCGGGGAACGTGCCGTAGCGGATGGTGAGTTGCTCGGCGCGGATGACCACGTCGCCCGCGGCGCCGTCCGTGGGTGCCACGCTGCGCGGAGTGAGGGCGGGGACGGCCACGCCGCCGCGCGGGGTCGTCGACGACGGCGTCTGCGTGTCCATGGCGGTTACCACGCCTTTCTCCTCTGGTGCCACGCGCGCACTCCGATCGCCACGGCGTTCATGGGAAGGAGAATGCCCAGGAGCACGATGATACCGGCGGCGGCCAGGTGGTGAAACTCCGCCTGCGGCTGGTCGGACCAGGCGTACACCTGGATAGGCAGCACGGTGAAGGGGTCGAAGAGGCTGGAGGGCACGGCCGTCACCCAGGTGAGGGCGCCGAGCAGGATGAGCGGGGCCGCCTCCCCGATGGCACGGGAAATGGCCAGGATCACCCCGGTCATGATGCCGGGCAGGGCGGCGGGGAGCACGTGGGCCCAGATGGTCTGCCAGCGCGTGGCGCCCAGCGCGTAAGCGGCGAGCCGGAAGGAGGGGGGCACGGCGGCCAGCGCCTCGCGCGAGGCGATGATGATCACGGGAAGCACCAGCAGGGCCATGGTCAGCCCCCCGGAAAGAATGCTGCGGTCGAACACGAACCAGCGGACGAACACCGCCAGGCCCAGGATGCCGTAGACGATGGAGGGGACGCCGGCGAGGTTGGCGATGTTCAGGCGGATGAATCGCGTCAGACGTGTGTCACGTGCGTACTCGTGCAGGTACACGGCGGCGGCGATGCCCAGGGGGACGGCCACGGTGGCGGTGACCGTGATCAGCCACAGCGTTCCCCACAAGGCGCTGCGCACGCCGGCCCGGGTGGGGTCGAGCATGGAGGGCCCGGCGGTGAGAAACCGCAGGTTCAGCCAGGCGCCGCCTTCCAGGCCGATGCGCACCAGGAGGACGACCAGCACTCCGACTCCGACCATGCTGAGCAGCGCGCACGCCCGCCCGAACCAGCGCCCGCGGCGGCGGCGGCTGCTTAGCCGCGGCTCGAACATCTCCTCCGAGGTCGTCACTCGTAGACCTCCCGAAATCGGCGCAAGACGCGCTGGGCGATCATGTTGATCGACAGCGTGATGATGAAGAGGGCCATGCCCACGGCGAAGATGGTCTGGTACTCGATCGATCCCGCCGGCGTGTCGCCCAGGCTGACCTGAACGATGTAGCCGGTCATGGTGTGCACGCTTTCCAGGGGGTTGAAGGTGAGCTTGGGCGTCATGCCCGCCGCCAGGGCCACCGCCATCGTCTCCCCGATCGCCCGCGCCAGGGCGAGCAGCACCGCGGCCATCACGCCGGACATCGCCGCCGGAAACACGATCCGCGTGGAGACCTCCAGCTTGGTGGCGGAAAGGGCATAGCCCGCCTCGCGCAGGCTACGCGGCACGGCCCGGAAGGCATCGTCGCACAGCGACGAGATGGTGGGGATGATCATCACCCCGACGACGAGGGCGGCACTGGCGGCGTTGAATACTTCGACACTGGGTAGCAGCGGGCGCAGAACGTAGGGCGTGATGAAGGTCAGGGCGAAGAAGCCATACACTACGGAGGGGACTCCCGCCAGGATCTCGAGCACCGGCTTGAGCACGGCGCGCACCCTGGGGCGGGCGTATTCACTGAGGTAAATGGCCGATGCCAGTCCCAGCGGCACGGCGAACACCAGGGCCCCGCCCGCCACCAGCATGGTCCCGCACAGCAGCGGCAGCACCCCGAAGCTGCGGGGCTCCAACTGCGGCGACCAGCGCGTGCCGGTGAGAAACTCCCAG
Organism: Planctomycetota bacterium; assembly: GCA_016208685.1. GTDB lineage: Bacteria > Planctomycetota > Phycisphaerae > UBA1845 > UBA1845 > JACQXM01. The sequence continues at coordinate 77,849 of JACQXM010000012.1, forward strand.
GGGGAAACAGTGCGGAAGAAGGCGAAGGACTCAACCACCAGCACCAGGACGATGCCCGCGGTCGTCAGCACCGAGACCATGGCGCAGAAGAAGACGCCGACGTGGATGGCCTTCTCGCTGGCTCGTACCGCGGCGCTGGGCATGGGCGCTCCTTACGACTTCCGCTACGGGGGCGCTAGGCGCAGTCGCCCGCCGTTCGGCCCGGGCACCCGTTCTTCGACTTCCCGCCGCGGTGCCGGGTCCCCGAGCCGTGCCGCCGCCATGGTACGCAACTCCCGCCGGGTGGGGAACCGCCTGGAACCCACGCGCGGCCGCCCCGCAGGCGGTGTCGCGGCTAATTCTGCCGGTACAGGCTCAGGATGTCCTTTCCGGTTCCCTTGGCGACCACCGATCCCACCTTGCCCTCGCGCAGCCGCTTGCCCGCGATGCTGTAGAGTTCCTCCGGAAAGGCCACGTAGCCAACGCGATGGTGCTCAACGATGGTCTTGGCGTTCCCCAGCAGGTAGTCGAGGAAGAGCTGCACCTCCGGGCGGGCGTAGGAGGCCTTGTTGACGTAGAGGAACATGGGCCGGGAAAGCGGCGTGTAACTGCCGTCGCGGATCGAATCCAGCGTGGGCTTGCGCGGCTTGCCGTCCCCGTTGTCCACAGCCACCAACCGGAGCTTGGCGGCATTAGCTTCGTAGTACGAGAACCCCACGTATCCCAGCGAGCCCTTGTCGCCGGCGATGCCCTGGATCAGCACGTTGTCGTTTTCGCTGGAGGAGTAATCACCGCGCGAGGCCTTCGGCTTCCCCACGACCACCTCCGTGAAGTAGTCGAACGTTCCGCTATCGGGGCCGGGGCCGTAGAGGTGCAGCGGCAGGTCGGGGAACCCGACGCGGACGTCCTTCCAGTTGTTGATGGTGCTGCCGGGCTCCCAGATCTTCTTCAGCTCGGCCAGCGTGAGATGTTCGCAGAAAGTATTCGACGGATGCGCCAGCACCGCAAGTCCATCCAGACCGATGGGGACCTCGATGAACTCAACCCCCAGCTTGGCGGCCTGGTCCATCTCTGCCTGCGTGATGGGGCGCGAGGCGTCGTTGACGTCCGTACGTAACTCGGCGCGGGACTCGAGGAACTTCTTGAACCCTCCCCCGGTGCCGGATATGCCCACCGTGACCCGCACCTTGGGGTGCTGCTCTTGGAACATCTCCGCGGCGGCCATGGTGATCGGCGCCACGGTGCTGGAGCCGTCCAGTCGCACGCTCCCGGAGGCGGCCTTGGGCTCGGCGGCGGCCGACGGCACAACCGGTACGCCCAAGGCCAGGCAAACCGTTACGGCTTTCGCCCTCACGACCGCCCGACGACTCGATGAAGTTCTCTCTGCCATGACATGCTCCTATGCAAGACTCCCCTTACCACTGCATCGTCGGACTGTCGCGCCCACACGGCGAATTCCGACACGAGGCACCCGGTACGGCGCCCTCAATGCCCCATACGAACGGGCTACCGCCGGCGATCCGGTGGATGCCTGACTTGCCATCCGAATTCTCCCGGCCGTCACCGCCCGCCGTTGCCCCTGACCGTCCTTCCAGCGCCGCGCCCCGTCCCGCCGAAACCCTCGCCTGCGCGCTTAACGTTGCGGCTCTGCCCGCGTGCGCTGCGAGCGGCTTCCATCGCCTTGGGGCGGCAACGGATGCCGTTGCCGGGGCTTAGTCGTTTCCGACGAGTTCGTCGACGGGAAAGGCCTCGCCAAGGATGGTCCCGGCCGTACCCTCGACGAAGTCCAGCCCCGCGGCCACGATGCTGTGCCTGATGTCCTGGGCGCAGCTCGTTCCCAGCGCAATCGCGCCCGGCACCACCAGCTTCGCCAGTCTCGCCCACGCCGGGCGCCTTTGAGCTCTCTCTTCCATGACAATCCTCCAAGAATCTGACGCTCTAGAACGTAAGCCGTACCCGAACGCCCGCCACCAGGGCGTCACGGTCGTCCTTGTCCCCGCCGGGGTTGGTGACCACCTGCACGTGGGGAGCGACCACACACCACGGCGTTGCCTGGTACGCATAATACCACTCGTAGACGGTTTCACGATCGGCCCGGGGATGCACTTCGTTGCGGTATCGCTCGGAGAGGATCGCCTGCGACACGGCCATGGCGAAAACATCCTGGTCGCGGGTGCGGATCAACCCCTTGTACGAGGCGCCGGCGGACCAATAGTCGGAGATGCGGGCCGCGTCCTGATGGGCATGGCCATAGCGCGCGAACAACGCCAGCCCCTGCGCGTCCTTCTCATCGCTTGTCTCCTTCCAGACGAGCTGTTCGGCGCCGAGGTAGTACCCGACCTCGCCGGTGCGGGTTTCGCTCTCGCGCCGTCCGCCGAGCGTGTCGCGAAACACCGTCCGGGCATTGGCGTCGTACCACAGGCCGATGCGGACGTTCCCGGACATGGGGCCCTTGGCGGAGCGCCACTTGGGGGTGACGCCGGCTTCGAAGTAGGTGTTGTATCGATCCTCATCGTGAAAGGCGGTATCGAAGCCGGTGCGTCGGTCACGGCTCTGGGCGTCAATGACCGCCGCCTGAACGTAAAGCCACTCCCAGGGAGAGTATTTGGCGAAGGCTCCGATTCCGGCGCGGTGCGGAACCGTGGCGTTGCGGATCGAACCTCGGTTGATGAAGTCCACATCCTCGTTGTTGACGTAGGCGCTCACATCGAAGAGGTTCTTGTTGGTTTCCAGCAGACCCAGCCGGATCTCGAGCTTGTTCTGGAAGAACTTCTGCCAGTACCACCATTTCTTCACGAAGATCGCGTGATCGTCGCCGGCGTCGGCGTTCACATTGAGCAACGCGCCGACTTTGTTGGGGTTGATTCCGTCCGACCAGGTGCCCTTGGTTTCCATGAAGAACCCGGCGTTGTCGAGCAGTTTCATCTTGCCGAAGTCGAGGAGCAGGTGGAGATCGTAACTGCCGGAAAGGCGGTGCCCGTTGTGGGTGTCCAGCCCGCCGCGGAGGTTCTGCTGAAACTGCTGATTGTAGAACAACCTAAGGCTGACCCCTTTGTCCTCCAGCGCCGTGCGGACGCCGCCCCACTCGCCGGTGAGTCGCTTGGTGGTGCGCAGGTCGTAGGCCCTGGGCTCCACACGAGGTGCCGGCGGCGCCGTCGCGGGTGCGGCCTCAACCGGTTTTTCCGCGGGCGGGGGCTCCGCCGGCTTCTGCCCGAGGGCAGCGCCGGCCATGCCTCCCAAAACCACGAAGCACACTGCCGCAAGCCTCGTTCGTTCCGTCGTTCGTGCCATGGCGCCCCACGATCCACCACCAGCTTCGGTCGCCCGGGACACCTTCGTCCGCGGGTCGCACCGTTGTGGACCACCGAGATTAGCGACAGGTGAACGTTGCGTTAAATTCTCGTTAATCTCCTTTGCCACTTAATCCGGCGCTCACGTACGCCTTACCTCCGATTCCATCAACTCACAGGCTGGCGGATGCTCTCCCAAGGTCCCTTGCCGCGAGGCGGCCGGCACGGCGCGTCGGACTTGCTTGCCCTCCCTAGCGGCTCGCGGCGATAAGCCGGGCCCGGAGGTCGCAGGGGCATTTTGCTCGTGGAACGATGGACCGGAAGTCCATACCACACGTTTCACCAGAGGCTCATGGGCGGCGGTCGGCGGCCTGGTTTCGGATACGATGCAGCCGCTTAGGTTTGCTGCGGAGGACCAGCTATCGACAGTCGCGGCGTGCCTGTGAGTACTTCAATTCCCCCGGTTGTTCAATCAGTCCAGACGGCCGGCGCAATCTTCGCCTGTCCGGGCCCGCCCCGCCGCGCGGGCCCGGATCGCCGTGCCTCGATGGCTACTCGACGCTTCCGCCGCCCGCCAGCGCCTTGGGACGCAGACGCCCGTACCACACCGTGTTGCGGACCTCGTCGAAGGCGGACTTGTTGATCTGGAACGTCGTACCGGTGGTCTTGTAGGGGCCGATGAAGCCGTCCGGCTCGTCCGCCTTGGGGTTGTTCGGGTCACCGTAGAAACCCAGTTGCCCGCCGGTGTCGTACACCTTACTCACGTGTCCGTCCGCGAACAGGATGTTCGAATACCCGCCGACGAGATCGCCCTGCTTGGGATTGTGCAGGGGGGCGATGTCGTTGAACTCATGTCCCTTGCGGCCGGGGTCCTTGGTTACGGCGCTGTAGTCGACGCTCATGCCGTCGGTGAATGACTCCACGGTGTAGTCACCGGCGCCGACGACGATGCTGTCGGCGAACTTATTGATGGTGTCGGCGTACGCGGTGGTCACCTGGCTGTCATTGGAGTCCCCGGCGCGCGCGTCGCCCATGACGGCGATGCGGTCGGCGGAGATCGGCGAACCGCTCAGGTGGCCGTCGTTCAGGGGACCGTCACCGTCGCGCGGGCATTTGGACGGGTCGCTGGTGTCGCCATCGCCGCCGTATCCGTCGGCGGCCGTGGGGTCGCCGCGGGAGAAGGCCCAGGTGGTGGCGTAGTTGGAGTTGTACCCTTTGCCCCAGAATTCGGCCGCGCCTTCCTGATCGGTGGCGGGGTCGATGATGGGCACCAACGCCTTACCGGCGTTCTTGGCCCAACGCAGGGGATTGTCGCTACCGGTCGCCGCGGCGCCGGTGTAGTCCGCGACTTTCTCACTGATGCGCCAACGGTTGGTGGGACACAGCATCTGCCCTGGCGAACCCACTTTCAGGTTGATCATGTCCGCCACCCAGCCGTAGGTTCGCACGTCGCCGTCGCGCCGATGATCGAAGGCGCCGCTGCTCCGGGTGTTACGCGGATCGGCGGAGGAGTACAGCTCGAAGCCCGCGGAGAACGTCCGCAGATGCGAGGCGCAGGTCGATCCCTTCGCCGATTCCCGCGCCGACGACAGCGAGGGAAGCAGGATCGACACCAGCAAGGCGATAATCGCAATCACCACCAGCAGTTCTACGAGGGTGAAGCCTTTGCGGCTTCCGGGGCGTAACGTCATCGTTTTTCTCCATTCTTACCACCCGCGGGCCTGAACACACGCGGGAGCGCGGCCCGCCACCGCTCCCCAATCGCGGGGGTACTGTCGGCGCCGTACGTGAACCGGGTGTGAGGGACGGGTGATCGAATCGCGAAAAGGAGGTTAAGATTCGGCGAAGGCGGCGGCGAGACGACCGTTGCCCGCCGGCCCGGCGCGGTCCGCTGGAGTGTCGAGTCGCGCCGCGGAGCACGGCCCGCGCGAGCCCACGCGGCGGATCCGCCCGGCGCCACGCCGGCGTCAGCGATCTTCCGCGTCGCGGGCGATGGCGGCCCGCGGAATCCGCAGGCAGACCCGTGTTCCCACGCCCACCTCGCTGTGCAGGGTAACGTTGCCTTTCATGGCCGACACCGCATGGCGGACGATGGCCAGCCCCAGCCCGGTGCCGCGCTGCGGCCCGGAACGCGAACGTTCCACCTGGTAGAAGCGCTCGAACACGCGCGATTGCTCCTCCAGGGGAATGCCGCAGCCGTTGTCCGCCACCTCGATCGTCCATCCGTCCGTGTCGCGCCGAGCCGTGGTGCGCACGAACCCGCCGCCGGAGGTGAAGCGGATCGAATTCTCCACCAGGTTCCGCAGCACCAACCGCAGAAGCTCGGGACTGACGGTGATTCGCTCGCAGCCGTCGCCGATGTCGGCCTCCCAACGGAGCAGCTTCTCCTCCAGAGACTCGGCGAACGCGGTGCGGAGCTCCCCCAACAAATCGGTCAACCGCACCTCGGCGGGCTGAAAGGCCGCCTCCGGCGACTCCACGCGCGACAGATCGAGCAGGTCGCTCACCATCTGCTCCATCCGCCCCGCGTGGCGCCCGATCATCTCCAGGAAATGTCGCGGCGGTTCGGGCTCGGAGAACGGGGCGAGCGTGCGCATGGTCTCCACTGCGGCCCGGATTGCCGCCAGCGGCGTCCGCAGCTCGTGCGAAGCGTTGGCCGCGAACTCCGCCTTGGCCTGAATGAGGCGTGTCAGCTCCGTGACGTCCGTCAGAACTACCAGCCGGGCGATGCGCACCGCGTCATGGACGGCGACCGGTGCGTCGTCGCCCGTGGGCACGTCAGGAAGATGCACGTCGAACCCCTGGGCCAGCACGGTCATCGGTCCCCTTGTCCCGTCAACCTGGATACGAACCTCCTGCGGGGCGGTGGGGGAGGCGAGGGGTGCCGTTGCGCTGGTAGTGCTTTCGGCGTTTAACAACGCGACGTCGCCGCCGGGGCTCAGCATTTGTTGGATGTCATGTTGTGGCACGCATTCCTCCAGCGGAACACCGGTCAACCGTCCGTCGGCGCGGGGTGACGTCAGGCCGAGCAACTCGATCGCTTTGGGGTTCGCCACCACCAGGCGGTGATCGGCGCCGGCCACCAGGACGCCCTCATGTAGTTGTGACACCAGGGCGTCCAGCGTCCGCCGCTGGCGCTCGATGGTCGCGAACTGGTCCGCCAGGCGGCGGCGCATGCGGTTCAGGGAACGCGCCAACCCCGCCACCTCGTCGCGCCCCCGCACCGCGAGCCGGGCACCGAAGTCGCCATGCGAGAGGCTCTCGGCCACGGCGGTAATCCGCCCGATCCGACGGCTCCAGAGCACCGCCAATCCCAGGGCCAACACTAGCACCGCCGGCAGGAGGGTCCGCGCGATCGCCCAGGCAAGGCGATGCAGGGAGGCGGTCTGGGAGCTCAGGGTTCGAGACGGCATCGCCACCCGTGCCACGCCGCGCACCTTCCCGTCGACCTCGACGCGCCGTGCTACGTACCTCAGATCCTGCGACAACGTAGTCGACCATCGCGTGCTTTCTCCGGTCCCACCCGCTAGGGCGGCCCGTATCTCCGCGCGATCGGCATGCGAGCCCATGCGGGAGGGGTGGCCATGGGAGTCGGCGAGTACGGTTCCATCGGCGGCGATCAGGGTGACACGCACACCGTGCGGCTCGCCGGTGGCGGCACGGCGGACGAGCGCCTGGAGTTCGTCGGCATGCGGCACATCGAAGCGATCGGCACACATGCTCGACCACAGCGCGGCTTGCAGGTGTAGATGTTCGTTGATCTCCTCCGCGTGCCAGTGATCGAACTCAGCCACCAGCCACGCGATGCCGACCGCCGCCACGATGCCCAGAAGCGCCGCATTGCCCAGGAAGAGCTTCCAGAAGAGCCGACCCCGCGTGACGTTCATGGAGTGCACCTTAGGGACACTGAAAGCGATGGAATTGTCGGAGTCAAGCGGAGCGTGCGGCCGGGAGGCCGGCGCCCCACGGTTGGGCATGTCCATGGATCAGATCGCCGTTAGTGGTCTGAGCGAACCTGGAATGTCCCGCCGCATCCGGCCGCGCCCGGACCTGTAGCCGTGCCCTCGCGGCGCGACGTAAGGGGCCGGTGGTAGTGGCTCTGCCGCCGCCGTGCCGAACGGCGCGCCGGTTCAGTCCATGGGCGTTCGAAAAGTGTAGCCCACGCCCCGAACCGTCTGCACCCAGGCGGCGGCACTCCCCAGCTTCTTCCGCACCGCGGCGATGTGCACGTCGATGGTGCGGTCGGTCACCGCCACCATCGGGCCGAGCACGGCGTTGATGAGCTGTCCACGCTCCATGACTCTGCCATCGGCCCTCATCAGCGTGCGCAGCAGGCCGAACTCGGTGGCGGTGAGCGTCACCTGGGAACCGTCCACGAATACCTCGCGGCGGCCGGCGTCAATGCGAACCGGTCCGATGGTGAGGAGGTCGGGCTCCGGCTCGCGGCCGGCGCTGCGGCGGAAGATCGCCGCCACGCGTGCCAGCAGCAGCTTCATGGAGAACGGCTTCGTTACATAATCGTCGGCGCCGAGCGCGAACCCCACCAGGGCGTCAGCTTCCTCGGCCTTGGCGGTCAACATGAGGACCGGAATGGCGGCAGTGCGGGGGTCGCGGCGCAGGTCGCGCACGACCTCGTCGCCGGACTTCCCCGGCAGCATGCGATCGAGGATGAGCAGATCGGGGGAGAAGCGCTGGAGTTCAGCGAGCGCCGCCGCACCGTCGTTCGAACGGCGGCAGACATAGCCCTCGCGCTGAAGGTTGAAACTCAGCAAATCGGCGAGGTCCACCTCGTCCTCGACGATCAGGATTCCTTTCGCGGCCGCTGTCACCTTTGGTTCACCTACAGCCGGCAACAGGATACCTCCGCTTGCAACGGGCGAGAACCACGATTCGCTCGCGGCCGAAGCACGGCCTTCTCACCAGCCGGCGAGGGACTTTCAGAAGCGTCGCCCTGTGCGCCAGCGCCGGGGCCGGCCACGGCCTTCGCCTTCCCGTCGCGGCTGGAGCCCGCCCGCCTGGGTCGCTCATCGAGCCGACCCCTAGCGTAGCATCTGAGTGACAACATCCTAGCGCGCAGCGGTTAAAAAGCTGTGAAGTTTGCGGTATTCGCAGGCGCCGGTGTGGGTTCGCGCGTTTGACGGCTGCGGATCGGCAGGGCGGCTCCGTGCCCCTGCACGTGTCGGGCGAGGGGCTCCCCGTGTGCTACACCTGGCGAGAGCCGGTCCCTGGCGGCGGCGACCGTCAGCGGCCGAGCGCAGGGATTCTACCTGCCCCCTCCAGGAACTCGCAGAGCATCACGGCGGCCTCCTGCGGCGAGACCTTCGAGGCGTCAAGCGTAAGCTCCGGGTTTTCGGGTGCCTCGTAGGGGTCGTCAACGCCCGTGAAACCCTTGATCTCCCCGGCCCGGGCCTTCTTGTACAGCCCCTTGGGATCTCGCTGCTCGCACACTTCGATGGGCGTGTTGCAGAAGACTTCGAAGAAATTGCCTGCTCCGACCGTCTGGCGGGCGACGGCGCGATCGGCGCGGTAGGGGCTGATAAAAGCGGTGATGGTGATGATGCCGGCATCGACGAAGAGCTTCCCGACTTCGCCGATGCGGCGGATGTTCTCCGTGCGATCCTCGGCGGAGAAACCCAGGTTCTTGTTAAGACCGTGGCGGATGTTGTCCCCGTCGAGCACATAGGCGAGGTGCTTGCGCTGCACCAGGGCGTGCTCCAGCGTGTAAGCGATGGTGCTTTTGCCGGAGCCGCTGAGCCCGGTCATCCAGATCAACGCTCCCCGCTGGTTCAGGAGCTTCTCCCGTTCCTCGCGGCCTACGTGTCCCTCGTGCCAGGTAATGTTCGTCGCCTTGATCTTCGTCACCCGATGCTCCTCCTGTAGATTTCCGAAAAACCAGACGGGCGAGTATAGGAGGCGGGGCGGGGACGCTCAAGGTTCGGTAGCGCAGGAAAGGAACCGCAGCGCCCGGCACGCGGAGAGGCGCTGGAGGGACGGGAACAGGGTTGATCCGATAATGTGCTTCTCCTGGGTGCGTGTTGAGAAACGAAAGGGGGGCGTCAGCCTGGCCGTCTGGGCGACGCTTCTCGCCGCAGGCGTCGGCGGCTGTGGCGCGATACCCGGTGTGCCCCTGCCGCCGGAGGCCACCGGTCCGCTCGACACCTCACGGTTCGCGCTCCTGGCGCGGTTTGCACACATCAGCGATGCCCAGATCGTAGACGAGGAGTCGCCGGGGCGGCTGGCGGCCTTCGCGGACCTGACGCTTAGCGCCTGGCGACCCTACGAAGCGTACTCCACGCAGCTCTTTGACGGCATGATTCGTACCGTGAACAAGTGGCACGTCGCCCGCCAGCGGATCGACTTCCTGATCCACACCGGCGATGCGCTGGACAACGTGCAGTACAACGAGCTGCAATGGTTCTTCACCTGCCTCGACGGCGGCCGCATCGATCCGCGCTCCGGCCCCGACGACCGGCGCCCGGAGGATATTCCCGAGCCGCAACTGGATCCGCATCATCCCTTCGATGCCCAGGGGCTTTACCGCCGCGGCGTACACGGCGACCTGCCGACGATCGCCTGGTACGGCGTCATGGGCAACCACGACCATTTTGCGGTGGGGATCCTGCCCATCGTCACGCCGCTCTCCGGACATCGCATCAGCCCCTTGCCGATTCCGACGCGGATCGGACTGTTTCTACCGTTGGCGCTGGATCCAGTGGGCACTACGGCGTGGGGGCGAATCACACCGGCGCACCCCGGGCCGCCGCCCGATGTGAACCTTCCCGCATCCGTGCCGTCGCATCCCGATCGCCGCTATATCACGAACGACGAGTTCGTGGCGGCGCACCAGGCGAGCACCGGCGAACCGCCGGGGCATGGGTTCGGAACGGTGGGGACCCGCACGTGGTACAGTGTGCCGTTGCGTCCCGGTTTGCGGCTCATCGCGTTGAACACCGCCACGCCCTTTCCCGAAACCCCGGCACATAACTACTCCGAGGGCGCCCTTTCGCTGGCGCAACTTCTGTTTCTGCGCCAGGAACTGGCCGCGGCTGATGAACGCGGCGACATCGTGATCGTCGCGACGCATCACCCCAGTGAATCGCTCGACGCCACACTGGGGACGGCCGCCACACCGGCGGCACTGATCGCGACGCTGAAGGCGCACCCCTGCGTGAAGCTGCACGTCGCCGGCCACTGGCACCGACACGCGGTAGTCGATCGCGGCGGCTACGTCGAGATGGTCACCGGTTCGATCCTGGACCCGCCGCAGCAAGGTCGGATCGTGGAGCTGTGGCGCGATGCTCACACGGGTGAGGTGGAGCTGCGCTACCGGTTCTTTTCGCACATCGAGGAATTCGTCCCCCCGGACGGACCGGCCGCGGTGCTGTTCGACGACCCGCTATTCGCGCTGCGACAAGCGGCGGCAGGGCTTACGGCGGCGACGCCGAAGCCCGGAAGCGACTGATCCGTGGACCCCTCGTTTGCAGTCGCGGTCGCGCCGGGATGCAGTGGACAGCGCTCTCCTACTCCTCAAGCACCGCCGCGGGCGAACGGCAAGTGCCACCCAGGCAAATCTGTCCACGTGGGCAGACAATGGCCTCATGGCGACAAAGCTGCGACTCGGGTTCACAGGTGTCGATGGTACACCGGTGGCCGTCGTCGCAATCGGCCCCGCCGTGGCACTGCGGAATGTGGAGGACGGCGGGCGAGAGGCTCAGATCGCGAAACGTTCCGTTCAGCTCATCGAGCACGAATGTGTAGACCGCCTCCGCCCTGAACCGGACCGTGAACGTGCCATAGGCGTCCACCGAGGCCACGAGCAGCAGCGAACCAAGATATCGCGCTGAGCCGTTGTCGGGCACACCCAATCCAAGAAGACCGTCAGAGAAATCGACCCCTCCCCATTCATAGCTGAACAGCACAGGGTCGGGATCGGTCCCCCACGTGTTGACGATCGGTAGGCTCGGTCGCCCGAAGAACAGGTAGTCCGGTCGCACCAGCTCGATGAACGCGGCCGCGGGCCGGTGGCACACACCCTGGTCTTCGCAACTGTTGATCTCGACGCAGGTGCACTCGCTTGCGGAGACATGATTCTGAGTGCACGGACACGTCCCTTGGGCCAGCGTCGTACAGTCGCGGGGATCGCATAGGATTCTCGCCGGTTCTAACCGTCCGGCGGCCCCGCTCGTGTAGCTTGCGAACTCGAGCGTCCACTGAAATGCGCTCAATCGCGGGGAAATGGCGCAGGTGCTCGGAACGCACCGACCGGAACCGAAGCAGTCGCTATCGCGTTGGCAGAGTTGGATGGTATTCGAGCAATGTCTCCAGGAACCGCACTGCTGGGTACCCAGCGAGCATGGAAGCCCGAATGGCACGCCCGGCGTTCCCGGCCGCCCGGTGCAGCGACCGCGCTGTGGATCGTCGTCCCACCCTTCAATGAAGGCATCGAGCCGGATGACGTCGCCGGGGTTGACCTCTGCGGCGGGCAGGTCTTGTGTAGGGCAACTGGGGCAGGCGGCACCGTTCACCTCCGTTACCCACAGCGACAGTAAAGGCGTTTGCGCCCCCGCCGACGCTGAACCGGCGACTACAGCCATTAGACCCGCACAAAGTCCCTTGGGTGGCCCGAACATGGTTTGAGCCTTTCACCTGGTGGACGTCCCGCGCAAGACGGGCGCGTCCTCTCCCTGCCAACTGAACGGTAGCCCCGTCATTACCCCGATGTCAGTGTATCACCAGCCGGAGGTAACGCCAAGCGCCCGCGACACCGCCGCGTTCATGCGTTCAAGGTGCCTCCCGATCAAGCTCCGGACCCCGGGTTGGGGCGGCGACTCCCGCGCGCGGGGCGCGTGCGGTGCATGGCTGCCAACAACGCGGCCATGCGAACTGAGGCCCAAAGATGTGCCAAAACCGGCTGGAAAGCCGACCCCGCGGGCCTGGGGGGAACCGTGTCGTCGCCGGTCCTAAGTGCAGTTTCCCGCGCGTTTTTCCGACGTAACAGACTCCGGAGATCTCGCATGCCTCATTGCTACGGCTGCAAGGGTGAGTTCGGCCCGGATGCCGCGCCGAGTGCGTGTCTGCCGGGCCTGTGCGAGGCCTGCGAGCGGCGTTGCCGATTCGCACGCGAGCGCCTCCAACGCCTCGACGCCAGGCAGTACGGGGCCGCTCACTTCAACACGCCCGGCGTCGATCCGCCGGTCTGGAGGCCGGAGAAGCCGTGCCCACGCTGCGGCGTAGTCGGGCAGGTGTATGCGTGGACCCACTGGCGATTCGCGGGGGACTCAACTTCGGATGCGCCGCCGCACGGCGTGGAGGGTGATGGCTACCAGTTTTGCGTGAACTGCGAGGCCGTGACCGTCAGCGCCTGGTCGCAACCCCCCAAGCCCTCGGCCCCGTCGCCCATGCTCCCTCCCGAGCCCCTCGTCACCACCGGCCGGTCCATACTCCTGGGCGAGTTGGTGTTCCTGTTCATCCTCTCCGTCACGCTGGCGGCGCTGCTGTTCTGAGCCGCGCTGCGTGGGTCGGCGCTACTGCCCAGCCGGCCGTGGAATCGCCGTCCTTTGGAAACGAAGTGCGGCCCGCGCGGTGCTGGGGACAGACGACGATGGATCGCGTCGAGACGGATGGACCCCGTTCGGCCGGTAGCCGAGGGGGCGAGCGGTCTACCCGACGCTGCACGCGCCGATTGCCGCCCAATAGACGAGGAGAACGAAGAGGGCAAGAAGCAGAAAGCCGAGGGTGGGAACAACATAACGCCTATGCCGATGGCTACGCCAATGGAACACTCGATGATGCGGCGGGTGTCGCGGTGCGCTGCCCATGCTCGAGGCTCGTCCGAAGGGCCCATCGCCCCGCTGGAGTGCGGGCTCGCAGACAGGACGGGGCGACCGGGGCGCATAGGACGCTAACATCGACTGGCGATCCAGACAAGTCGCGGGGCTCAACCTGACGCGCGTTGCGCCAGAGGCGAGCCGCTGTCGGACAACTGCCTACTCCGGCCTCGTTCTCCTCTCTCCCTTTTTCGACCGCAACTGCCGGGGCGTACAGGTGCAAGCGGCGGCGGGCCGTGGATTTGGGGAGAACCCGCGCCCGGGCACCAATTTGCGCCCCCGAATCGCAACGCCTGGCAGCCCATGGTAAAACGCCGGGGTCGAGGTGTGGCACAGGCGTCTAGCCGACGAGAGCATGGTCTGGAAGCCCGCGACACCAGTTTGGCCACAAGCTGCTGGCTCCACGCCGTCGCAATCCCGCCGGTGCGCAGGCGAAGGGCACACGCCACCTCAGATTCCCACGGCATGTAGAGCCCCGGCCGGTGGGGTCGGGAGTACCATCTCGCGCATCCTGAACCGGGGCACCAGGGCCGCGTCGACCGGCCGGCCGAACAGGTATCCCTGGCCGTACTCGCAGTCGAGCGCCTGGAGCAGCTCCACATGTTCCACGGTCTCGATCCCCTCGGCGACGATAGCGATCCGCAGGTTCTTCGCCAACTGCGTCACCGCCTGCACCAGGGCGACGAAATCGCGTCCGCGGACCAGGTTGGCAATGAAGGAGCGGTCGATCTTGAGGATGTCCACCGGGAACTGGTGCAGGCTGGCGAGCGACGAATAGCCGGTGCCGAAATCGTCGATGGCGATTTTCACGCCCACGTCCTTGAGGTTCCTGAGGATGCGCTTCGACGCCTCCGCCTCGCGCATGATCGCGCTTTCGGTGACCTCCAGGTGGAGGCATGCGGGTGGAACGCAGGTGTCGGCGAGGATGCGGCGAATGGTCTCGGGGAGGTCGGAGAGCACGAGTTGGGCGCGGGAGACGTTCACGCTCACGGCGGCGGGGGCGTCCGGGCCCAACGCCCGTCGCCACGACGCGAATTGCGCGCATGCCTGCCGCAGTACCCACTCGCCGAGCGACCCGATGAGCCCGGTGTCCTCGGCGATGGGGATGAACTCTGCCGGCATGACCAGCCCGCGCCCGGGGTGGTTCCAGCGAAGCAGCGCCTCGTAGTTGTCCACGCGGCCGGTGCGCAGCGAGACGATGGGCTGGTAGACGACGGCCATCTCGTCGCCCGCCAGCGCCTGCCGCAGATCGGTCTCCAGGTCATGCCGGTGGCGCACGCGTTCGTGCATGGAGCGGTCGAACACCACGAAGCGGGCTTTGCCCGCCATCTTGGCCTCGTACATGGCGATGTCAGCGTTGCGTAACACCTCGTCGGCGCTTTCGGCGCCGGTATCGCTTGTCACGATGCCGATGCTGGCCGTGGAGTACACCTCGTGCTGGCCCAGCGCGTAGGGGGTGGACAAAACGCGCAGCAACCGTCCGGCAACGGTCTGGGCGTCGTCGGTACTCGCCAGGTTGTCGAGCAGAAGCACGAATTCATCGCCGCCCAGCCGCGCCGCGGTATGTCCCCGCGCCTCGCGGCTCAGCGAATCGCTGGGGCGAATGGCCGACCTCAGCCGTTCCGCGATCTGCCGCAGCAGCATGTCCCCCATGTCGTGGCCGATGCTGTCATTGATGATCTTGAAGCGGTCGAGGTCCAGGAATAACACCGCGAAGCAGTAGCGGCTGTCCAGGCGGGTGCGCCGAACAGCGTGCTCCAGCCGCTCGTGGAACAAAGCGCGATTGGGAAGGGCCGTCAGGCGGTCGGTTCGCGCCGCCACCCGCAGTTCGTTTTCCACCTGTTTGCGCGCCGTGATATCCACCCAGGTGCCCAGGAGCAGTGTCTGGCCGTCGACTTGTACGGCCTGGCACGAAACCACCACGTCGCGCAGCTCGCCGGACTTGGCGCGTTGTTGCGTTTCGAACTGGAGCCGTGCCCCGCCGGATGCCTGTTGCACGAGGCGCCGTGTGTCCGCCTCCGACTGGCGGACGTCGAAATCCGGGATTCGCAGGCGGATGAACTCGGTCGGCGTGTACCCCAGGAGCTTGGCCGCCGCCTCATTGCAGGCCGTCACCGACAGGTCTTCGGGGTTGATCAGCACGTGGGCCGTGGGCGAGGACTCGAACAACAGCCGGAACCGCTCCTCACTTTCACGCAGAACCGCCTCCGCGCGCTTGCGCTCGGTGATGTCGGTGTAGACGGAGACGTACTTCTCGATGTCGCCGGCGGCGTTCAGGAAGGGGGCGATGGTGGTGTCCAACCAGAACAGCGTGCCATCCTTGGCGCGGTTGCAGATCTCACCGCGCCACGGCGTGCCGCCCGTGATGGTCTTCCACAGGTCTTGCCAGAAGCTTCTGGGATGCCGGCCGGAGTTGAGGATGCGATGGTCCTTGCCCAGCAACTCTTCGCGCGAATAGCCGCTCAGGCGACAGAACATGCCGTTAACGTCGACGATCCTGCCCTCGGGATCGGCGATGGAAACCAGGGACTGTTCGTCGATGGTACGGCGCAGGGCCTCCACTTCGCGCAGCGCCACCTCGGCCCTGGTCTTGGCGGCCAGGAGGTCCGAAGTCATGGCGCGGGCCAGGGCCGCGGCGCGTGCCCGCCCTGTATCCAGCATCCAGACCACGGCGGCGAGCAGGATGCTCAGCAGCGTCCCCCCCGTGCCCAGCATGGTCGCCGTTGACGCCCGGGCAGTGGTTTCGAATTTCGGCGTCGTGCTCAATGCCAGAGTCCACTCGCGGCCCGCGATGGTGATCTGCCGCAGCTCATGGAACATTCGCTCCCGGTACTCGGCCTCGATGCTGCCTCCTCCGCTGCCCTCCTCCTCCGCTCCGGTATCCACGATCATCTGGACAGCCGTCAGGCCGCGCCCGTCGAACACGTCGAGGTCTACGAGCTCCTCGGCGAACTCGAAAAGTCCCGCGAAGAGTCTCTCGACGACGAGGGGCGCGTAGACCAGGCCGACGAGGGCGGTCTCGCGCTCCACGTTGGTGTCCATGCGGGCGCCATGACGGTAAACCGGCAGAAGGTAGAGGAACCCCGGCCGACCGGCCTCGTCCTGAAGCAGCGTGATCCGACCCGTGAGCGTCGGTGCCCCGCACGCCACAGCATGCTCGGCGGCCGCCCGGCGCGTGGGGTCGGCGCCCAGATCATACCCCAGCGCGGCACGGTTCGGTCCCAGGGGTTCCACGAACTTCACGACGTACAGGTCGGGGGCATCGCCGGCGGTTCGCACGTTGAAGTCCGGGGCGCCGTCGGCTTGTTGGGCGGCGACGAATTCCTCCACATCAGGGCGCATCACGCGTTCGATGAAGCCGAATCCAAGCGTGCCGGGGAATTCCCGCGCCAGATCCCGTCCGGTGAAGAAGGCATGGAATTCCTCCCGATCGATGTGCCGGCTTGCCGCGTACAAGCCGGTCAGGGCCCGCAGCCCGTAGGTGGAGAGGTTGACGCGGCGTTGGGCTTCGGTGGTGAGCCGCTCCGCAAGACGATCGAAACGCTCCCGCGCCTGGTGGTGCGCGTCCGTGCGCGACTGCTCCACCAACATCGCCGTCAATGACACGCCGAGCAGCAAGACGGCCGCGGAATTGACCCCGTCGCGCCAGCGGCCGGACACCCATGCGCCTGCTCCGACACCCTCCGCGCGCTCCGTGGCGCGGCGGATGCGCCAGAGGATGAACGGCGCCGACAGCAGCACACCGGCCGCGGTGTCGAGGATGACGCCCATGATGCCTTCGACGTGCGGTGCCAGGTGATGACGAACGTACACCACCGCGACCTCGGCGACCGCGACGATTGCGATGATTTCCACGAACAGACGGGAGCCGTTGGATGTGGGTCTCACGCGATGCATCAGCTCGAAATCCGGGCGCCGCGACTGGGCAGTATCGTTATCGGTCAGCCGGTCCGGGCAATGCAGGGACAACCCGTGGCACTCATCGAGCGTGCGAGGATCGCCATCGCCTTGTCGATTATGGGAACCGCCGTGCGCCTCCACTTGTGTCGCCCCCGGGCCAAGCCCGGCGCGCCGGCGACGGTGAGCGCGCGAGTCCTCTTTTGCTCGCGGGCGGCGGCCACCGTACCATGAAGGTTCACCCGGGTGGGTAGGTTGGCTATTGGTTAAGGAGCGACACAATGAGGCTTGGATGGGGCGCGGATTCGCGGAATCACGGAACGATCGCATGGCTGTACGGCCTCGTGCTCCTGACGTTGGCTGGAGCCGGGTGCACGGCGGGCGGGGGAGCGGTTCTGCCGGGTATCGACGACATTCTTGACGGCATCGACGGATCGGACGACGGTGCCGGTGGCGGGGACGACGATGGCGCGGGCACGGACGGTACCGCAGACGGGACCGATGACGGCGGCGCGGCGCCCCCGCCGGTGGCGCTCACCACCTTCGCGACCGGCACGGGCGGCGCCACCGGTCTGGCGCTGCGGCCCTCGGATGGGGCGCTCTTCGCCGTAAACGCACAGGGCCTGTTCGGGCCTATTGGTCAGGGGGCGGACCTGTCCACCATGACGCCGCTGGGGGCGACGAATCTGGCGTCCATGGCGTTGTTTGATCAGGAAACGGCTTCGCTGGTGCTGGCGATCACCGCCACCGGGGAGTTCTGGATCGGCTCGCCGTGTTGTTTCACGCTTGCGGTCGCACCGGCGGAGGGGGGCGATGCCACGGCCTTCGAGGGACTGGGCGAGGGCGTGACTCCCGCGAACATCAAACCCGAGACCATGACTATCGTACCCTCGGCCTTCGCCAGCCAGGTCATCGTCCCGGGCACGCTTCTGGTCGGTCAGGACAACACCTTCAACCGCCTGGCGACCATCGCCGTGGCGGGCGATCGCGCCGTGTTCAACGTTCCCAACCCGCTGTTCGCCGATGCCGATGCGGGCAACGACCTGCTCCGTGAAGCGCACCACCTGGTGTTTGGGCTGGATGGAGTGCTGTACGGATCGGAAGATCTGGCGGCGCTTACCAGTGCGGGTGTGCAATCCATCGCCGCCGACGGGACTCCCGCGGACCTGGTGGGTACCGTCGGTGTCTCCGCGCACTCCTTCGTGGTGCGCGCCAATGGCGACATGGTGATCCGTGGAACTCAGCAGGTCACGGCCACGGAATCCCATAGCGGCATTCTGCTCTTCGACGCGGCCACGGCGACGCTCCGCGTGGGGCTGGAACTGCCCGCGGAGGAGCTGTCCGAGGACGACGAGATGCTGATCACGCCGGACGGCGCGACGATCTACCTGTCGCTGCCGAACCGCAACGAGATCGTCGTGGTGGCCGTGAGCGAGTAGCCGGCCGGCGCCGCGGCGATGTACGTTCACTCTCGACGCTGAGGAACGATCGTGACGCGCGGTGTCCAGGCGCCTACCATTCCACAGGGGGACGCGCCGTGAGCGAAGCGTTGTCGCCGTTCTCGCCAGCGACCGCGGTACCGGACCTCGAGGACCGGCAGCAGCCGTCCATACCCATTCCGCCGCGCTTTCTCTGGTTCAAGCGGACTCTGCGCGCCGGCATGGCGACGGCAGCGGTGCTGGGACTGCTGCGGATCGCCTGGGGCTGGGACGCTGATCGTCGCCTGGAGGCGGAGCTGGCGCGCATTCGTGCCGCGGGCGAGCCCATCCTGCCTGAGGATTTCGACGAGCCCGACGTTCCCGACTCGGAGAACGCTGCCTTGCTCTACCGCAGCGCCATAGCGGCGATGGCACTCTCCCAGGACCAAACGAAGCTGGTGGACGAACTCGTCTATGGCGTGCGCTTGTACGACGAGCAACCGGAGCTACTCGCTTCGGTCGTGGCGGACAACGCAAGCTTCCTTACGCAGATGCGCCGGGGCCGGCAGATGCCACGATTGACCTGGTCGGTGCGCATGCGCCATCCTGCCGCGAGCTACGTGATCCCCTCTACGGAGGCGCAGCGTCGCGCGGCTCGGCTGCTGCATGCTGCGGCGCTTCGCCAGGTTGCGATGGGGGACCACGCCGCGGCGCTCGAGCTGGTTCACGATGCGGACGCGTTTGCCCGCGCCGTTGCCCGCTACCCGGGGATGATCGGCTTTCTCGTGGCGGCGGGAAACGATGTCGTCGGCGCCGTGCGGGCGCTCGAGGAGCTGCTGCCGCGGGCCTGCGTGGCCATCGCACCCGGCAGGTCGTCCGGGCCGGACGAGGAGACGTGTGCGGCACCCGAGGGCATGCGGTGGGTGATCGAGCTGATGCTCGACGACGCTCCGTGGCGGGAGGCGCTGGCACGAACAGTGCTGGTCGAGCGAATGCTCGGCCACGACACGGTCCGCAGCGCCATCAGCGGTGAGGGGTCCTCACCGACGGTGGTGGCGGCCGGCGGGCCGTTTTTTCGCGTGCAGGATTTCCGCGAGTGGCTGTATACCCGCGGCTTCGCGCCCGTGCTTGTGCTCGACGGCATTCGCCTGCTGCGACGGTGCGATGATTGGCGGCGTGCGGCCGGGCAGGGTAACTACGCCGATGCCGCGACCTTCTTCCCCGCCGACCCGCCGTTAAGGAGCTTCCCGGATCGCGCCGCGCGCCCGCTCAGCGCTCGGCAGCCGGCGATGCAGCGCACGTTCGTCATCTACCACCGCCTGATCGCCCTGCGACGCATGGCGGCCGTCGCCGTGGCGCTGCGCCTCTATGAGTATGACCACGCCTGCCGGCCGGAAACGCTCGAGGAACTGGTGCCGCAGTACCTGACGGACATCCCGGAGGACCCGTTTGCGCCGGGGCACGACCCGCTGCGCTACCTGCCGGACGCGGACCATCCCCTGCTGTACTCCGTCGGGTTGGACGGCATTGACGACGGCGGGACGGACTTCCGTTGGGACCGGGGTGATTTCCCGTTTTACCTGAACGGCCGCCCGCGCGATTCGCAGTCGGCGCCGCGCCCGGCCGGTCGCGGCCCGCGCGCGTAACGTACGATCAGTTGGTTGTGTCCCTATCGTTGGGGCTTGGCGCGATCACGCTCGCTTCCCGACCGTCGCAGCCCCGCAAATGCGCCGCCGAGTTGTTCCTGCCGGGGCCGTGCCGCCGCTCGCCGTTAACGGTAGCTCGCCCAGACCAGTGAAACGAAGAAGGCTATAAAGACCGGCGCGCCGATCGCCAGCATCGCCGTGCCCGTCCACGCCAGCGGCAGTACGATCGCCATGACCAGCGCCCGCCGGCCGTGCGGCGGCATCACCCTGCACAGGAGTCGGACCGTGTCAGACCACCAGACACCAAGCACCAGCAGCGCCAGCGCGCCGGCGGCGAGCAGGCAGCCGAACGCCAACACCGGCCGCTCCGACACGTAGGCCGGCACCGCCGCCCCCACGAGCGTTACGGGCAGGAACGTCCCCGCCAACGGCGCGCAAGCATAATAGCTCAGCGCGACCGCGCGGTTTTGCATGTGAACCGGTTCCTCCGGCGGATGAAAGAAGTAGCTGGGGATGCCGGTGGCGGCCGCGAGGCACAACCACAGTCCGGTGATTGCAACGCCCACCGGCCAGACCTGCTGCGCCAGACCGTTTAGCGCCTCCGTGTCGAACGGGTCTGGGCGAAAGTAGAAGATGTACCCGATGGCGCCTATCGCCAACGGCACGAACGCTAACGTCACGGTCGCCCAGCGAAACGCCTGGGCATCCGCGAAGGGAACCGGCCGGGACATCTCCGCTGCCAGTTGCCTCTGGCGGAAGATCGCAAAGTAGACGGTCCTCCAGTAGGCCCGCGCGCGACCGATCCCCCTGCGCTGCATCCACGGTATGGCCGACACCGGCGATCGAAGCCCGTCGAGCGGTTCCCCGCATTCGGGGCAACGGGTGCTCGTCAGCCCGCGGTTGTTGTACCCGCAGCGCTGGCAGTACACATCGTCGGCAATGGCTGGCAGGGGACCCCTGGCGGCGGCGGCCGCACCTGCCGGCGGTATCGGAGTGAACTCAGTAGCGGCTGGACCATCTACCATGCCTCGCATTGTACGCGACCGCGTCCGGCTGGCGCCCGCCGCGCTCTACCCGCGCCCCCTTTGCGCGATCCCCGGCGATGGGGGCGAGGCACTCGCCGTCGACTGCAACCGGTCACGGACACGGGAACGCGCGGCTTACCCGCCGGTCTTTCCAGACATCGAACTGGCCCGCGCCGTTGAGCAGGTCCACCAGCCGCACGAGGTCGGAAGCGGACACGGCCGCGGAGTGGTCCACATCGCAGCTATAGACACCGAACGGCGGCGGAACGGTACGGTTGGCGCAACGGTTCACCCACGACAGCACGTCCTGCGCGCTGGTCGTGCCGTCGGCGGCAACATCGCCCGGGAGCGCGGCGAATTCGCCGCGCGCCCGTGTACAGCCGCTGTCGCTGGTGTAGGTGAGGGTGACGGCGGTTCCCGCGGTGATCGGCCGGCGCAGAACAACCGCTAGCGTACCGTCTCCGTTATCCTGAACCCGTTCGATCTCGTCCGCGCCGCCGGTGCCATCCGATCGGCACACACTCCAACAGGCAGCCGGGTCAACGGCCGACGGCGCGAACACCGTGAATCGATCGATGCCCTGGAGCGCGGCGGCGTTGGCTGGCGGGTGCGGCTGGCGGGCGTCGACCACGCCCGCGGGTGGGTCCACCCAGACCACGTTGCCATCGGGGCATCGCGGCAGCGCCGCCTGTGGGCAGGGTGACTCGACCTCCAGCAGGCAGGTGCCGCGGTCGACCGCTGCGGCACCCCGGAGCAAGATGTAGTAGGTTTCGCCGGGAATCAGCCCGCCCACGCAAAGGTCCGAGAGCCGCCCCTGCGGCCCGCAGCCGCCGTCGTCGTTGCAGCCGATTTCGCGGAGGGAGTCGCACGCCGCCGCCGGGCTGCCCTGGTCGTCCGCCGCGAACACCTGCAACAGCGAGTCCTGCCCGGGTAGCGGCGCGGGCGTGGCGCAGGTGTGCACGCGCGCCGACGATGCGGGTGTCACGAACCGGTACCACAACGTGGCGCCCTCGGCGGCCGGGCCGCCGCTGCAACAGGGGGTGGGATCGACTGGCGAACGGCAGGCGCGGTTCGCGTCGCCGGTAGCGGAACCCCGGCCGGAGGCGTCCAGGATGATCTCGGCGGCTCCACCGGAAGTGCCGGGTTCGGAGCACTCGTCGTTTACGGGCGGAGGATCGCAGATCGCCTGGGCGATGGACGCGCACGTGCCGTCCCAGGCAACTTCACAACAGAACGAATCGCCGGTCGGCGGTCCGCAGACCGCGGCGCAGCAGCCGGTGTCACAGCAGCCGGCGCGCCCGGTGCACAGGCCGTCCTCAGCGCACCGTTGCCCGCCGGGGCATTCCGCGTCGGCAAGACAGGGAACCGCCACGCCCGGTGAGAGGCATGCGCCCTGCCCCGTCAGGCAGGCGAACGGCGGGCACTCCTGCTGCGCGGCGCCGCAGCGCGTCCGGGAGTCACTGACGCCGCCCACCGCGCGGCATGCGGCGTCCGCCAGGTCCGTGCATCCGCCGTCGGGCAGACAGCAGGCACGTGCGCCGCAGCTCGACGCCGCTGGCTCGTCCTCGCACCGCCCGGGGAACCACCGTCCGATGCAGGCCGTAGGGGTGACGCCATCCTGGCACACCTCGATGGCGCCGCTGGCAGCGGTCGCACAGCACGCCCCGACCGGAGCAGGGCCGTAACAGCGGATGGACGCCTGGAACACCGACCGCAGTGCGCCGCCGACGGAGAAGAAGCTCCAGACGCCCGGTGCCTGCGGAGTATCGAAAGCCGCATACCAGTCCGCGCTGCCGCCGATCTGATTTCGTCCCGCGACTCCCACCCCCGTGGAATCGACATTCGGCTTCCAGGTCAACCAGAGCACCTGGGGCACGATCAGCCCGGGAGGAAAGGAGCGCCGCGACCACTCGATGGATCCATCGCCACGCCCGACATGGCTCCAGCTTGCGCCCGGGATGGGGTCGCCCGGCCCGTCGCCACGCAACCCGAATTCCATGGTGTAGGGGCCCACCTGACCCCGGGCTGCGGTTTCGATCCGCGCCAGTTCGCACGTCTCCACGGTGAGCGTCAGGTCATCCGCGGCCACGATGTTGGCGCCGGCGGGGCGCGAGAGCGGCGAGCCGCGGACCGCGTGATAGGCGAGAAAGGCCTCCGGACAGGCGTCCGTCGCCCAGACGCGGGCGGCGAAGCTGGCGTGCGGCTGTTGCGGAAAGCCACCGAAGAAGCTCCCGCAGCCCGTGGAGGGATGGAGAAAAAGATCGTCGGAGTAGCCGATTTCAGCGGGCGTTCCCAACACCCATCCCGCGGCGTCGTTACTGAATGTGGCCGCCAGCCATAGCGTGGGGGTCACCGGCGTGGGCCGTGGCGAGAAATCCACGACCACCTCGTACAGTCCGTCGTTGGGGAGGAACGCCGTGGCCCTCGTCCGCGGGAACACCCGACCACCGGCGGCAGGGCAGCCGTCGTACAAGGCGACCTGCACTCCGAAGCCCGGACCTCCGCCGAACCCGCCGCCGCTGACCAGTAGCGCGTACCCCGTAATGTCGCAATCGGTACCCGCGTTCGTGAAGAGGTCATCGCTGATGGTCCGTCCCGCGCCCGGAGCGTAGGCGAGGTGCCCGCGGGTGTTGCTGTAGATGAGTTTCCCGCCGGGGACAGAAACGGATTCAGGCTCTCGACCGGTTCCCCCGTACTCGCGCCTGGCCGGCCCGACGGGTTGGACGACGACGCGGGTGGACGTACCGTTCGCGTCGAGCGAAGTAATGTGATGGGGCAGAGGCGCGACCACGCCGACGTCGTCCGCCGCCGTCTGATCGGATGGGTCTGGCGTCGCCGCAACCCCCAGCGCGATCGCGCCGCGCAAAGCACCGACCGCGAGCCCGCTCACCGCGCCGGCCGCCAGGCGTCGTGTCCATTTCACCGCATGAGCCACCATGATCGCCCCCGGGGACATTCATTCTAACCGGCGCGGCGGCACGAATCAAAAACGAGAAGGGTTCCGGCGGGCGATTGCGGTGCCTCCCGTGGATGCATCGTCACCTGGAGGAGTGAACGTGTGGCATGGTCCACGTTTGCGTGGCCATGCTTGGGACGGAGCGGACCTGTGACGGGTGCCATGGCCAAGCGCAGCGCCGCCATGACGATTCCGGGGCGCAGAGCCGCGACCGCCATACAGAGCGCGACCGCGAGGGAGCGGGCGCTGGTCGCGAGCTGGCTGAACTGGGGCACGGCCAGGGAGATCATCCGGGAGGCGGGCCTGGAGGCGCCGCCCGCCACTCGAGGCCCGCGCCGCAGCCCGCGGCGGAAGTAGGGCCCGGTTCGTGCCCACCGGCAGTGCGATCAGCGCAGGGATCGGTTGCGTGCACGGCCTCGACCGGCGTTCTCACAGCGGCTCTCACCACGAAGCGCACGAAGGCCACGAAGCGGCCGGCGGCGATTGGCGGTCGTGGCTGCACGTGCTCCTGAAGGGTGGCATGGCCCACGCTTGCGTGGCCATGCTTGGGGCGAGGCGACAGGGATCGTGCGACGCACCGACGGGTTGGGCGTGGTCCGGCGCCAGGCCGAGGCGGGAGAGGCGCACGATAGACCGACCATCAACATGAGTCCGCGTCGGGACAATTTGCGCGGGATGAGCCGGCATCGATGAAGGCATGGCCACGCAAGCGTGGCTCATGCCACCCGTCGGCGCCCGGTGGCACGCGCGGTTTTGCGGGCGAGGGAGTCACTTCCCGGAGTCGTCAGGAGCCGTCGCGAAGGCGGGCCGCCGCTGCGCGCGACCGCCCGAAGCGGACCTTCGCGGCCACGCCCAGCGCGAGCGCTAGGATCATGATCCCCCACTGCGACGCGGCGGGGATGGCCACGGCGCAGCCGGGGGCGAAGATCGCGTCATCGGCGCCGGGGCATTGGTCGGTGCAGTCCGGCACGGAGTCGCCGTCAGCGTCCGAGGTGTCGCTGCCGCCGCAGCCGCAGACGCCGGGGTCGAGCTTCGCCGGATCACCGGGGCATTCGTCTCCACACAACGCGTCGGTGCCGTCGGAGTCGACGTCACCTTCGCAGGGGTCGGGCGAATTCAGGACCGTGCCGTTGTTCGCGGCGCAGCAGAGCGGGTCAAGGATCTGGCACTGCCGGGTGGGCAGGCAGCAGGGCTGCGCGTCCGTGCACACGCCGTCGGGAACGAACGTGCCGCCGGCGTTGGTGCAGGTGGGATCGAAGGCCGCGGCGCAGCCGCCGCCGATGAGGCAGCAGATGCAAGCGCGTCGTGGCGCCGATCGGCATCGCTCGATCGAGGACGACTTCGAGGTCTTCGGGGTTGCCGTTGTCCCGCCGCCGCGTGGCGATGACCTGCGGCGCGACACCGCCGGTGACTTCGACGGTGATGTCGTCGATGTAGGCGTAGTTGGGTGAATCGTAGGTGACGAGGAAGCGATCGAGATTGGGATAAACCAGCGGGTCCAGCACCCCCGCCGGCGGATCGGTGGCGATGATCTGCTCGCCAGAGCCGATGGTGCCGAAGCGAAAGTGGTCCCAGGCGTTTGTGACCACCGCAGGTCGCTGGATGCAGCCGCCACCTCCGCCGAACTCGACGTAATCCGACCCCGGAGAGCCGGGGCCGAGAGGCTCGATGAACACCCGCCCGTCCACGGCAACGTGAAATGTCAGTCCGTCGGGGCTCTCGAATCGGTAGGTGTGGAACTCGTTGAGGGCCAGCCCGGTGATGTACTGCCCGCCTTCGATGCTGTTGGCGCTATCGCCATACATCTCCACCACCTCGTGCGTCGAGCGGTAACTGAGAATCACGATCGCATCGCAACCGAAGAACGGCGCTGCGGTGAGCGAATGGTCGGATCGAAAGCGCCATTCGATCCATAGCGACGGCGGCGAGGGAGCTGGAGCGGGGGTGAAGAAGTACCCGTATGCCGCTTGGTTGCCGTTCGTCCAATGAAGCACGAAACTCCCGGCGTCGAGGCCTTCCGCGCACGCGCCGTCGCACGCCTGAAAGATCAACCAACCCGCCGAGGGATCGTACGGCAACACGTCGCCGTCGTAGCGGTGCAGCATGTTATCGGACCAAGCACGAGGGCACCACGCAACGGCCGAGAATATGATTAAGTAAACTACGAAAGTAACCGGACGCATGGCTTGACTCTCCCGCGTGTTATCGGTTACTCGCATTCTAACGCGCGATCACATCGCGTTCAAGGGGTCGCCGCGTCCGGTATCTCGCGTAGGGACAGGCGGGTGGCACTGTGGGGTGTGCCACTCTTGAGCAGTGGTCGTTCGTGAACGGGAACTTGGCGGCGAGTCGGTAACTGTGTAACCGTTCGGTCCGCGTTCTACCGTATGCCACTGCTGACACAGCAGTGGCACCAGGCACGTGGCACCTGACCGTATACCACTGCTGACACAGCAGTGGCACCAGGCATCTGGCACCTGGCCGTCCCCGACATCAAGCGCCATACCAAGACGAATCTCGGCACGATCCGATTTCCCGCGCGGCAGTCGCGTAGCATCGGCGGTCCGATCCGAGTTTCGCAGATCGGAGATGCGATGGTCGGCGGTGCGAGTGGCGACCGCGCGGGTGCAAGCGGCCCGGTAATTGGCGGCGCCCGTTCGCCCGCGCGGGTTATGCCGGCGACATCACCGCGGTCGGTGCATCGGCCCCAACCCTACCGCAGGAACCGCTTCCCCAACAGGCGGCGGATCGTGGCGATCTGGCCGGCGTGGAAGGCTTCGTGGCGGCTGCAGTGTGCGATGGCGCCGGCTTTGTCGCGGTAGTGCGGGTGCGGCGACTTGCCGTCGGCGGCGTACGCGGGCTCGGCGAGCAGGGCATCGCTCATCCCTCGGACGGCTGTGACGGTGGCCGCGTGCACGTCGTCCATCGCCCGCCGGACCTCCGCAACGCCGGGATAATCGTGCTCCCCGGCCGGGCGGACTTCCTGACCAATAGGGAAGTGCCGCAGGAAATCGTCGCCCAGGATCCCGCGCCCCAGGCAGCGCACATGCACCAGAGTGTGTTGCGAACCTGCCAGGTGGCCGCAGAGCCACAACGGGTGTGCCAGACCGGGCGCCGGCTGGAAGTACCAGTCGTCCCCGTCGAGATCGGCCAGCAGCTTAAGCGTCCAGTCACGGGTTCCCGCGAGTTGTTCTGCCAGAAGTTCGCCGGTACGCATGGCTCGTGTCTCCGGGACCTGCGGCGACGGCATCCTCAGCTTCCGAGGGCGGCGGCCGTCGGCGCAGCCCTCGACACCTGGTCACTCGACCGTCAGCGTGGGCACCGCAACCTGGAGCCGGCCGCGGATGCTGATCTGGCCCGCGGTGTTGGTCACCACGCGGTCGATCGCCTCGCGGACGAAGTCCGGTGACTGGGTGAATATCTCCTCCGGCCGGCCGTCGTCGCCGTGTATGCGGATGCGGGCGTTGAGTGGAATCTCGCCCAGAAACGGAACGCCCAGCTCCGCCGCCGCGGAGCGCGCCCCGCCGTGGTCGAAGAGCTCGTCCCGGTGCCCGCACTTGGGGCAGAGGTAGTAGCTCATGTTCTCGATCATGCCCAGGCAGGCGACGTTGAGTTGCTCGTACATCTTGACCGCGCGTCGGGCGTCGAGCAGGGCGACGTCCTGCGGCGTGCAGATGACTACAGCGCCCGTCATGGGGATGGTTTGCGCCAGGGTCAGAGGTACGTCACCGGTTCCCGGCGGCAGGTCGACGATGAGGTAATCCAGCTCGCCCCAGTCCACTTGTTCGAGGAACTGCTTGATGACCCCGTGCGCCATCGGCCCGCGCCAGATGAGCGCCTTGTCGCGGTCGACCATGAAACCGATGCTCATGATCTTCACGCCCCCGGCGACCAGGGGAACGATAAGGTTGTCGCGGACCTGCGGTCGGGCGCCCTCCACGCCCGTCATGGTGGGGATGCTCGGACCATACACATCGGCATCCATGAGACCGACGCTGGCCCCGCAGCGATGCAGGCCGTACGCCAGGAGTACCGCGGCCGTGCTTTTGCCCACGCCGCCCTTGCCCGCACCGACCGCCACCACGTTCTTGACCCCCGGCAGTTGCGTCGGCGAGGCGGGGCGGCTGGAACGGACCTGCGCGCTCCATTCAATCTCCACCGTCTCGACGCCGACCAGACGCTTGAGCGCTTGCTCGACGTCGGCGCGAATCCGGTCCTTGAGCGGGCACGCGGGCGTGGTGAGTTCCAGGTGCAGGCGCACCGTGGAGCCCTCGACCGCGACCTGTTTGACCATGTTGAGGGTCACGAGGTCCTTGTTGAGCTCGGGGTCGTGGACGGTCCGCAGTTGGGTCAGGATTTCATCACGACTCACGACACCCATGTTCGGTTCCTCGGTTCGGGCTTGCTGCTTGTACCTGGCGGCGGATGGACAAACGCCTTGCCGCTGCCGGCCGCCGGGTCGGCACCTCCGTCCCGGCCGACCGAATATAGTACCAATTCGGTCCCATTTCCAGCCCGCGAAACGTGGTGGCAGGCGCCCCGGCACACGGCTTCTCCCGAAGGGCGCGTGGGATCGGCGCGCACCCGCGCACCCACCGAGCCGGCGCGAGGGCCCGTGGGCGTGGAAGCAGGGGGCGCGACCTGATAGCATGATCCGCACCCGGCGTACCTCAGGAGTCCGACAATGTCTCAGACGGTCGGTTTGCGGAGGGGCATGGTCATCCGCTTCCAGGGGCATCTTTACACGGTCCTCGACTGGAAGACCTCGCACAGCGGCAAGCAGCGTCCCACGGTTCACGTCAAACTTCGTGAACTCAGGAGCGGTCACATCGGCGACCGATCGCTCGACGAATTAGGCAAACCGGAGGAGGTAACCACCGAGACCCGCGGGATGCAGTACCTCTACGCCGCCGGCAAGCAGCGCGTGTTCATGGATACGGAGTCTTTCGAGCAGTATTCCCCGCCCGAAAGCGTGCTGGGCGATGCCATGCCGTTCCTCACCGAGGAGGAGACCTATCGCTTTCTTTTCGTCGAAGGTGAGCCGCTTTCGTTGCAGCTTCCCGACGTCGTGGTAATGAACGTGGCCGACACCGCGCCGGTGGAACATGCCGGAGGCAGCAGCAGCGTGTACAAGGAGGCCCGGCTGGGCAGCGGGATGACCATTTCGGTTCCGTTGTTCATCAAAACCGGGGATCGCATCCGCGTGAGCACCGAGTCGAAGACCTACCTGGGCAAGGAGCACTGATTCGCCGAGCGGCGTAACCGGTCGTCCGGCTCCGGCGGGCGGCGCGCGGGCCCGTCACCGCTGCGTTGCAGGCCGGATTTGTGTCCCCTAGAATCCCGCGCGATGAGCAGCGCGTCACTCCGCTCCGCACCAGGCCCCCGGCACCCGAACACCACCGACCCCGTCGAAGCCTCGCGGATGTCCTTCGGGGATCACCTGGACGAGCTGCGGCGCTGCCTGATCCGGGCCCTGGTCGGCGTGGTCGTGGCAATGGCGGTCACCCTCTACTTCGGCACCGAGATACTCGAGATCATCTATCGCCCGCTGTTGATCGTGCAGTACTACAACGGCCTCCAGCCCAAGATTCAGGTGCTCTCGCCGACCGGGGCATTCTCCGCCTACCTCAAGATCGCGCTGCTCTCCGGGTTGATTCTCGGAATGCCCTGGATTCTGTATCAGGTGTGGTCGTTTGTGGCCGCGGGGCTGTATTCGCACGAGCGGAGGTTCTTGAAGTCGCTGGTGCCGGGCTCTCTCTTCCTATTTGTGTTGGGCGTGGCGTTCCTCTACTACGTTGCCCTCCCCATGGTGCTGCAGTTCTTCATCAGCTTTAACAAGGCGTTCGACGTGCCGGAGCTGGCCCCCAGCGGTTTTCAAAGCATCCTCCTGCCGAACGCGCCCATCGAGCCGCAGGTAGACGCCGCGCCGCCGCTCAACGTGCCGCTGCTTTCAGCCGATCCTCCGCATCCCCGGAACGGGGACGTGTGGGTGAACGCCCACTCCCGCCGCCTGCTCCTTAAGACGCCGACCGAGACCTGGTCCATGCCCTTCGACCCTACGCCAACCGCGACCACGATGCACAGCGAATTTGCCCTGGACTACTATGTTTCCTTTGTGCTGATGCTCGCCCTGGCGTTCGGCATCGCCTTTGAAACGCCCATTGTGGTGTTTTTCCTGGCATGGACGGGGTTGGTTTCGGTATCCACGATGACCCAGGGGCGGCGCTACGTGATTCTCGGCGTAGTGGTGGTTGCGGCGGTGCTGACCCCGCCCGACGTGGTCAGTCAGATGCTGCTGGCGATACCGATGTACCTGCTTTTCGAACTCGGTCTTCTGGCGGCGCGGCTGGCGGCCCGGCGACGGCAGCGAACGGAGGCGGCATGACGACGCGGCACGCGCTCGAGCACGAAGTGGCGACGCGCGGTCCTGCGCGCCGGCCAGAGGAGCGGTCTCTCGCCGGTTGCCGTACCCTGGTCGTCGGCCTGGGTCGCTTTGGGGGCGGCGTGGGAGTCACACGCTGGCTGGTGGGGCAGGGCGCGCAGGTGACCGTCACCGACCAGGCCGCCGCGGAGACTCTTCAGGAATCGATCGCTGCCATTTCGGATCTGCCGGTCCGCCGACGATTCGGTACGCACGACGCGCGCGACCTGGAACACGCCGATCTGGTGGTGCTGAACCCGGCGGTCGTGAAGAGCCGATCGGCGATGTACCAGGAGATGACGCGGCGCGGGATCCCCTGGACCACGGAGCTCAACCTGTTCTGTGAGCGCTGCCCCGCGCCCGTGGCGGGGGTGACCGGCAGCTTCGGTAAGAGTACGACGTGCACCATGCTGGCGGAGGCGCTGCGTTCCTGCGTCCGTGCCCGCGCCACCGGCTTCTCGGATGTTCATCTCGGCGGGAACATCGGCGGCTCACTGTTGGGGACGCTCGATGCCATTCGCGCTACCGACGTGGTAGTGCTGGAGATCTCGAACGCACAGCTCGAGGACCTGCCGCACATCGGCTGGGCACCGCGCTGGTCCGTGATCACTAATCTGGTGCCGCATCACCTGGATCGTCACGGGACGTTCGAGGCGTACCTGGACACGAAGCTCAACATCCTGCGCGGCGACCCCGCGCCGGAGTTTCTGGCGGTCGGCGAACTGCACCCGCAGGCGGAGGCGGCCGTAGCGGCGGTGGCGCGGGAACGCGGCACGCGCCTGGTACGTGTTTCGGCGCCCGCGGAAGCCGTCGAGCTGCGGGTCCCGGGCGCCCACAACCGGCGAAACGCAGCGTGCGTGCTGACGGTCTGTCGTGCTCTCGGCCTGCCGGAGCCCCCGGTACGCGAGGCGTTGGCTTCGTTTCGCGGACTGGAGCATCGGCTGGAATACGTGCGCACGGTGGCCGGCGTGGATTACTACAACGACTCCAAGTCGACGGCACCGTCGGCGACGGTGCAGGCAGTGGAGGCGCTGGACCGCGCGCAGGTAGTCATCGTAGGCGGGCAACGAAAGGAAGTTGCGTTCGCCGATTGTGCGGCGACTCTGGCACGGCGGGCGCGGGCGGTGGTGTGCATGGGCGAATCCGGTCCGTACTTCGCATCCGCCGTGCGTCTGGCGCGCGACGCTGCGGGACGCGAATCGGTCACCGGCGCTGACGGCATCCTCGAGGCGCGTGACCTGGCGTCCGCGGTGGAATTGGCGAGGTCGGCGGCCTTGCCGGGAGACGCCGTGCTGTTCTCGCCCGGAGCTCCGAGCTTCGACGCCTACGTGAATTTCACGGACCGGGGGCGGCGTTTCGTGGAGCTGGTCCGCGGGTTGTAGTCGAAGGTGGGGCTATGAACCCGAGCGGTTCGCCAGGCGTTGCCGCCGCAGGTAGCCTCCTGCGGCGTTGCGGAGGGTCGTAAGGAGCGGGCTAGCGCCATGCCGATCGTCGGGCACGGGATCGATCTGGTGGAGTGCGCGCGGATCGGCGAGATGCTGGCCGACCATGGGGAGCGCTTCCTGACCCGGGTGCTCACGGTTGCGGAGCGGGAGCAGGCGCGGAAGTTCGCGGATCCCGTGCCGTTCGTGGCCGGGCGATGGGCGGCGAAGGAGGCGATCCTCAAGATGATCGGGACCGGATGGCGCGGGAAGATCGCGTGGACGGACATGGAGATCCTCCCCGACGGACTGGGCCGGCCGGTGGCTTCACTTTCCGGGGAAACGGCTCGCCGGGCCGAGGCGCTGGGAATCAGGCGCGTCTTCCTGTCCATCACGCACACGAAGCACCAGGCGGCGGCCTCGGCGATCGGCGAGGCATAGTCGGAGGCGCGGCCCGTCGCCGCAACGACGATGCCGTGGAACCACGAACGCGGAATGGTGGATGCGGAATGCGGGCTGGTGAAGGCGTAAACGGAGCCGCGGCCGTCAGGGAGCGGGCAACGGGAGCGATGTTGCGGCACGGGGAAGACCGTCTAACGTCGCTCCCGCAGTGCAGGGACGGTTCGCCGACTGCCGGGCGGTGAATGTGGAGACAGGGTCGCGACCGTGGTGAAGCGCGCCGGAGCCACGCGGCGCCTAAGTGCGAGTTCGGACGGATCGTGGTGGGAAACTGGCGATGAGTGAAACTCCGGTGCCGATCCTGGGTCGTGATGTCTACGTCGCGCCTACGGCCTACGTCGGCGGCGACGTGGTCCTCGGCGACGAATGTACGCTGATGCACCACGTGGTGGTGCGCGGGGACATCGCGCCCATTCGCGTCGGAGCGCGCGTGAATCTCCAGGACGGCGTGATCGTGCACACGCCCCACGGCGTACCTCTCGACGTGGAGGATGATGTGGGTGTCGGTCACCGTGCGGTGGTGCATTGCCGGCGTGTCGGTGCGCACACCCTGATCGGCATCGGAGCCATCGTGCTGGACGATTGCGACATCGGCAGTGAGTGCCTAATCGCCGCGGGGACGGTACTCCCGCCGGGCACCGTGGTCCCCAACGGCAGCGTGGTGATGGGAGTGCCGGGCCGGGTGGTGCGAACGGTTAGCCAGCGCGATCGCGCCACCATCGAGCATGTGGTGCAGAGCTACATCCGCCTGGGGCGGTTGCACGCTGCCGGGCGTTTCCCGAACGCAGCTCCGGCAGACCGAGTGTAATGCGACGTAGCGGGCACACGCTTCCCGGCTCCCGGTCACGGGCCGGAGCGGGCCATGTGCTCACCAGTCCTGGCGGCCACGCGGTAAATGCGCGTAGCGGGCGTGGTGGGCAGCGGGCGAGTCGTGCTGTCGTCGTAGATCAGTTCCAGGGGCAGATCCGCGGGCCAATCAGGGGGAAACGGCTCCTGGACCACAACGTAATCGATGTTGTGTGCCAGGAGCGCGGCAGCGGTGACCGCGCCGCCGTTGTCGAGCGTATCCCACACCGGCTTGGGGATTACTACGTTGCGGAAGTCGGCGCCCAACAGGGGGTAAGTAAGCTCGGGCGGCGCGAGGTTCACAATGCGCGACCCGGGGTCAAAGTTACCCACGGGCGGTGGGATCTGATAAAACCAGTCGCGGCTCCAGTCGCCGTGGCGCCAGCGGCTCGCCATTGATGCCGCGGGCTTGTAGGCCGCGATGGTCGCGGTGATCACCAGCGTGATGCTCAACAGGGCCCACGCCGGACGGGGAGAGCGCTGCACCAGTCGGTCAAAGAGCATGCCCCCCAGCGGCACTGCCAGCAACACCAGCGGCAGCACGTAACGCAGAATCTCGGTAAACAGCGTGAGGAGCAGGACGATACCCGCCAGCGTGAACAACAGGTAGACAAGCGTCCAGCGCTCCGCGGGATCGCGCGGTCGGCGACGGAGGAACGCCAGGGCGACCGCGAGGACCGCCGCCGGTACAAAGGTAGTGTAGGCGGCCCCCAACGCGTTGTTTACGCTGTAGGGATATCCGGTGCCCGAATACTTGGTTTCCTCCCAGGGGTAGGCCCACCAGCGGGCGATCTTCCGGCCCAGTGGACGCGCGGGGCAGTGGTCCAGGGCGTTGAAACCGGGGAGGACTTGCCTGCCCGCAACGCTGACGCCGAAGGGGTAGATGGGGTTCCCCGCCTCGACGGTGCCACGCAGGAACCAGAAACCCGAGCATGCCAGGGAGGCGAGTCCGAAGATCATGGCGTTGCGAACCGGCCTGCCGCGTATGGCGGCACGATCGCGGGGGCGAATCCAGTCCAGCGCCAGTACCAGCAGCAGCAGCAGGCCGACCAGCGCCAGGTACGTCGACTTGGACCCCAGCGCTACGCCCGCCGACAACCCGGCCAGGATGAGCAGGTCGCGCCGCTGACGAACATGTGTCACGCGGGTGTGCCAGGTGAGCGCCAGCAGCGCGAGCAGCCAGGCCACGGCCCCGTAGAGATCCACGTAGGCCGCGAAGGACTGAAACAGCACCACGGGCACGCTGAGGGCCATGCACACCGCGGCGCCGGCGGCGCGCCGACCGGCGCCCAGCACGCGCGTCAGGGCATAGACGGCGGCAGCCAGGATCACCGCGTTGGGTACGTTGACCAGCGGAAGCAGCCGCTCCAGCGGCACGCTCACCAGCAGGAACGACCACAGAATCCCATTCTCCGGCAACGAGTAGTAGATTTCGCCGTTCTGCATACCGAGCATGCCGGTCTGCATCCAGCGGACGGCGAGCGGCAGGTGGTAGTACATGCCGTCGTAGCCGGTGGGATAGCGGGTCAGGGCCTCGACCACGAACACCAGGTACAAACCGAGGACGATGAGCCAGGGGGTACGGTACCATCGCGGTGCGACCGGAGGCTCCGGAGGCGAGGCGGGGTGTCGGCTGGGCTCCGACGACGCCGCGGCCCGACCGGCCGCGGAACGCGTCAGCCGGTGTGCGATCGCCAGCATCATCATAAAGACGCAGGCCACCACCTCGATCGTGACCACGCCTCGCCGGGTCAGCAGGGCCACGGTGGCCGGCGCGTGCACGGCCGCCACCAGTGAGGCACAGGGTACGATGCACGCCAGCGCCCAGCGGCTGAATCGTTCATAGACGCCGCACGCCCGGCACCAGCGCTCTCCCAGGCGCCAACCGATGCACCAGCCGGCCAGGGTGACGAGCAGTGCAAGAGAGGCGAGGGCGTTCATGGGTTGGCTCCGGGTTCGCTAGAGTCGGGTCGCCAGGCGTCCGAGTTCTGCCACGAAGGCACGCACGGAATCGGAGCAGAGGAGGTAAGCCGCGAGGCTCAGGGCACACAACGCCAACCAGGATCGTTCCTTAGGGATCGCGACCATTCGTTACACTCGCCCGGCGGCAGCCGGCGTGGCGAAGTGCGCCGCTTCCACCCGGTCGTGCCGCCTCGACGTGTATCGGTCCGGGAACAAACGGGCTAAAGGCGACTCCGGCCACGGCTCGTCATTCGGACTGCAAAAGCGGCCTGTCGGAACCGCCGATAACCCGCCCGGGCCTGCGCTAGGGTTGCCGCTGTGAGCGCCAGCGCGGGCCCGAACCCGACTGGCGACGCATGAACCCCGCGACCCTGACGCCGCCCGCCTCGCCCTCTCTGCGACCCCCGCCGGATTTAGCGGCGCTGGTTCGCGAGGCTTCCGTGCCGCCGACTGCACGGGATACCGCCGACGCCGAGCGCTGGCGGCGGTCCGTGGCGGACTTCTACGACCGCATGGCGGCGGCGAAGCTCCCCTCGCGCGAGCATTACTACTACCGGCGCCTGCGACGGAGGCTTGCCGACATGGTGCCGCCCCGGTCGCGTGTGCTGGACCTGGGCTGCGGCACGGGCGAACTCCTCTCGGCTCTGAGGCCGGCGGTGGGGGTGGGCGTGGACCTAAGCACGGGCATGATCCGCGAGGCCCGCCGCCGACACCCGCACCTGCGTTTTCTGCGCCTGGCCGCGGAAGAAGTTCACCGCCTTCACGATACCTTCGACTACGTCGTCATCTCCCAGACGCTGGGCGAAATCTACGATTTGCAGGCGTTGTTCCAGGCACTCCAGCGTGTCTGCCACGCACGGACTCGTGTGCTGGTGGCGCACGACAGCCGCCTGTGGCAACCGGCCCTGAAACTGGCGGAGTGGACACGACTGAAAAGACCCACGCCGGAGCGGAACTGGATTCCCAGCGAGGAGGTCGCGCACCTGCTGCGGCTTGCGGGTTTCGAAACCGTGCGGGTGTTCGGCATGACGCCCTGTCCGCTCCCGGTTCCCGGGCTGGGGGGGTTAGTCAACCGCTGGGTTGCCAACCTGCCGGGAATGCACCATCTGGGCCTGAACTACGTCCTGGTGGCGCGTTCGGTGCGGCCGGAAGGAGCGCCGCGCCGGCCACCGCGCAGCGTCTCGATCGTGGTGCCGGCGCGCAACGAGGCCGGGCACATCCGGTTGCTGTTGGAGCGGATCCCGCGGATCGCTCCGCAACAGGAGATCATCTTCGTGGAGGGCGGCAGCTCGGATGACACCTGGGCGGTGCTCCGCGACGTCGTCGGCGCCTACAGCGGGCCGTTCGAGTTGAAGTGTTTGCAGCAGCGCGGGCGCGGAAAGGGCAACGCCGTGCGCGAGGGCTTCGCCGCGGCCACCGGCGACGTGCTGATTATCCTGGACGCCGATCTCAGTGTTCCGCCCGAGGAACTGCCGGGCTTCTTCGCGTGTCTGGCCTCGGGCGCCGGAGAGCTCATCAACGGCTCGCGAATGGTGTATCTGATGGACCGGCGGGCGATGCGCTTTCTGAATCTGCTCGCCAACAAGTGTTTCGGCTGGGTGTTCACCTATCTGCTGTCACAGCGTTTCCGTGACACGCTGTGCGGCACCAAGGCGTTGTGGCGCGACGACTACGAGCGGATTGCGGCGAACCGCGCCTACTTCGGCGACTTCGATCCCTTCGGCGATTTCGATCTGCTCTTCGGCGCCGCGCGACTGAACCTCAAGATCATCGACCTGCCGGTGCACTACAAGGCCCGGGTGTACGGTGAGACCAACATCTCGCGTTTCCGGCACGGCTGGATGCTGCTCCGCATGTGCCTGCTGGCGGCGCGGAAGGTGAAGTTCCTTTAAGATCGGCGGGGTGAATGAAAGTGTTCGCTAACCTGCTGTCGCGGCACCGGCCGGACACTGGGTTCCAGTTCGTGGAGCGCGATTACTTCGACGCCCTGGCCGAGCAGCAGCAGGACAGTTGGTGGGGAAGCCACACGCGCGCCGGCCTCCGCCGCCTGGAGCGCCGGGCCCGGGTGGTGCGCGAAATCCTCGCCGCCCTCCACGCCCCGCGGGTGTTGGAGATCGGATGCGGAACCGGTGCGTTCACCGAGGCGCTCCTGCACACGGTTCCGGGAATGTGCTTGTGGGGTTGCGACATCTCGCACAAGTCCCTGGCCATCGCCCGGCGGCGCTGCGCGGCGTTCGAGAATGTCACGTTCGAAATGGTGGACCTGCTCAGCGAATCGCCCCCGGCGGCTCCGTTCGACGTCGTGCTGGGGAATTCCGTCGTCCACCATCTGCACCTGCCGGCGTTTCTGCCGCGACTGGTGGCGCTGGTTCGCCCCGGCGGGCGGCTGCTCTTTTTTGAACCGAACATGCTCAATCCCCACATCGCCGTCGAGAAAAACGTGCGGTTCATCGGTCGACTGCTTCAGAACACGCCCAACGAAACCGCGTTCTTCCGACGCGGGCTGTCCCGCGCCCTGGTGGCGGCGGGCCTGGTCGACGTTTCGGTCACGCCCTTTGACTTCCTCCACCCCCTGACGCCGGGCCCCATGGTAGGCGCGGTGGAGCACGTTGGACGGCTGTTGGAGCGCATGCCCATGGTCCGGGAGATAGCGGGATCGCTCATCATCCGCGCCACGCGCCCCCCGAGTGAATTCCCGTGTTCCGGCATCGCCTAGCCTGGTCGCTGGCCATCGTCGCCCTGGCGGGAATGTTGCGGTTCCCGGGGGTGACCCAAGTTGGAATCCGATTCGAGGACGAAGCCGCCTACTACGACGAGGCTCGCCTGTGGCGCCGGTGCGCCGGCGTGCTGGCCGACCGTGCGACGCTCGCCGCCGTGGTTCGCGCTGACAAGTCCGCGGTGAAGCAGCGACTCCAGGCGGCGGGTGTGGACTTTGCGGCTCAGTACGAAAAGCCCTGTCGCGGCTACACTCTGCTCGCGGCGGCGATGATGACCGTCGTCGGCGAGCGACCCGCGGCGCTGCCCGCGATGAACGCGCTGTTCGGCACGCTATCTGTCGCGCTGCTCTATGCGCTGGCCGTCGTTGCGGTCAACAGGCGAGTCGCGATCTGCGCCGCCCTGCTTCTGGCGTGCTCACCGCAACATATCAGCTACTCGCGGGGCGGACTCACGGAGGCGCCGACGGCATTCTTCGTCCTGCTGGCGGTGCGCGCCTGGGTTCTCGCGCGGCGTAACCCGCCATCCCCGCGGCGGGCCCTGTTTGCTACCGGGCTGGCGCTCGGAGCGGCAGTCACCTGTCACTACCGCGCCGCGTACCTGGCAGTGGTTGTCATGCTGGTCGAAGCCTGGTTTCAGGGCACGAAAGTATCCCCTGCGCCGTTGCGTCGGCCGGAGCCCGACCCGGTGGGGCACGGGCACACCGCCCGAATCGCATACGCCGTGCAGCGAGCGCTTTGGGTCCCCGTTGGCATTATGGTGCCACTGCTGGCGGTCGAGGCGGTGCCGGCCATGGCCTGGGTTGCGGCCCGAATGACGGGCGGGGATTCGCCGTTGACGACGCTCACCGGGGCATTATGGCGCTTCACGCAGAGCGTCCGCGATCAAGGCGTGAATGCTTCCGGAGGATCGTTCTGGACGCTGAGTCCGCAGGTGGCGATCGCATACGCCGGTTACCTTGCATACTGGCAGGGGTGGGTCGCGACGATCCTGCTGCTTCCGGGGACGATCGAGCTGATGCGGAGACGCCACACGGCGGGTGTGGCGTGGCTCCTGATAGCGAGCGCTGTCCTCCTGGCGCTGCAACCGTTCGCCGTCGCCCGGGCATGGGGCCCGCTGCTTCCCCTCCTCAGTTTCGCTGTGGTACTGGGGCTGGGGCGGGTGCTGCGATGGCTCTGCGGCCTCGGTCGTGTGCGATTCGTCGACACCTTACGGCTTGCCGCCGAGGGCCGGACTCGGGTGCCCGGCGCGCTTGCGGGCGACAGATCCCGTGGATCTCTGCGGTACGTGCTTCGCGCTACCTTGCCCTTGACGGCAGCGATCTGCCTTTCAAGCAGTCCCGGAACGTATCGCGTTCTCACCACGCGAAGCGCGATTCCGGGCGCGGCATCCTGGCTGGCGGCGCGGGGCGGTCGCGCGGTGGCGGCGGAGGACCCGAGAAAGTACGCCGTGTATCTCGACGGGACCGCGGCAGAGGTTGTCGGCGGTCGTCGCTATCGGGCATCCGTTCCGCCGGTTGAGGCACTGGCCGCCCTACGCCGCGACGGCGTGCGCTGGGTGATCGCCGACCCACAGCGCTGGCACTACCGTGATCCGGAGAGTCCCGGGGGGCAGCGCGTTTTCGATTGGTGGCAGGAACTGGAGGAGCTGCTTCAACGCCGCGGCCGGCCGGCTGTGGAATTCCCACATCTCACAGATTGCCGTTGGGAGTTTCTTTCGGAGGGGTCGGGGCTTGCCTACCTTTCGGACATGATTCAGCGCGGCGACGGAGGGCTGCGCGTCTATGAACTGGAGGCGCCGGATCCTCCGGTCGTTGACAATACCCCCTCGGGCGTGGTATCAAAAGCACGTACGGGCGATTGAGGAGGCGGTTTCCGATCGTTTCGGACGGCGTCGCCCACGCATCTCCTGGCACTCGAGGGTCATCATGCCGACACTGGACGCGGAAGTGGAAGCCCCGCCCGCCATGGACAGCAGTCACCGCATCGCGGCGCTGAATCGCAACGACAAGCCGTTTCACGTGGTGCTGGCCCAGCAATTCGACCGCACCACCATCGAGCAGCTCTGCCAGCTTGCGGACATGATCCGCACCGTCGGCGCCTCGCGCCAAGGAACGCAGTTTCTGTTGACTTTGCTCAGCCATCGCCGGGCGATGCTCTACTTCATTCAGCCGTCAACGCGTACGTTCCTGTCCTTCACCGCCGCCTGCCAGGTCCTCGGAATGCCGTACAACTCCGTGCGCGATCGGTCAACATCGTCGGAGGTCAAGGGCGAGTCCGAGGACGACACCATCCGCGTGCTCAGTCAGTACTTCGACCTCATCATCATGCGCCACCCGGCCGAGGGGTTCGCCGAACACGTGGCGCACATCCTCAACGACATGCCGCGGACCATTCCCGTGATTAACGGCGGCTCGGGCAAGGACCAACACCCTACGCAGGCGCTGCTGGACATCTATACGCTTTTCCGCGCCTTCGCCGACCCCGAGACCACGCGCATCGAACGGCGCTACATGCGCAACGTGTTCTCCGGTAAGACCATCGCCTTCGTCGGAGACCTGAAGCGCGGGAGAACCGTGCGCTCGTTGACCTACCTGCTGTGCCGCTACCCCGGCGTTCGCCTGCTCTTCATCTCGCCCCCCGAGCTGCGCATCGGCGAGGACATTCTGCAATACATCGGGCGGCACAGCGTGGAGTACGAAATCGCCGACGATCTTCCGTCGCGGATCGGCGAGTGCGACGCGGTGTACATGACGCGGCTTCAGGACGAGCACGACGTCGCCGGCGAGTCGAAGTCGATCGACTATTACCGTTACGCCCTCACCTGCGAGATGGCGAAGGACTTCAAGCCGGGCCTGGCCATCCTTCACCCGCTGCCGCGGCGCCACGAGCTCGACCAGCGCCTGGATTCCCTGCCCCAGGCGAAGTACTGGGCGCAGGTGCGCAACGGCATGTGGATGCGCGCCGCGCTGATCGCCGCCATCTTCAACGTCGACGTGGCCATCCGCGACCACTACCACGCGTACTACAACTTCTAGTTCGGCGGCGCGGAACCGTTGAGTTCGCATTCCCTGCCCTCCGCCGGGCTTCCGCGGGCCGGTTCGTTGCACCGTCGCGCGTCAGCCTGAGCTCGGTGCTGCTGTCTTGATGGAAACACTGCTTGTCGCTGCGTTGATCCTCCTCGTGGCGGTGACCTATTCCTCGGTGGGCCACGGCGGGGCGTCGGGTTATCTCGCCGTGATGGCACTGGTGGGCGTGGCGCCGGAGGTGATGAAGCCGGCGGCGCTGCTGCTGAACGTGCTGGTGGCCGGCATCGCCACCGTGCGGTTCCACCGCGCCGGTTGTTTCCGCTGGTCGCTGTTCTGGCCTTTTGCCGCCGCGTCGGTTCCCGCGGCGTTCGTGGGCGGCGTACTCACGCTGCCGGCCGGTGTGTACCGGTCCCTGGTGGGTCTGGTACTGCTGGCGGCGGCGGTGCGACTGGTCATGAGTGCCGCGAGCCGCACGGTTCGTTTGCGGCGGCCGGCACTGCTCAGCGCGCTGGGAGCTGGGGCGGGAATCGGGCTGCTTTCCGGTCTTACGGGCACGGGCGGCGGGATCTTCCTCTCGCCCCTCCTGCTGCTGATGCGCTGGGCCGACGCCCGGCTGTGCGCCGGGGTATCGGCGGCGTTCATTCTGGTGAATTCGCTGGCCGGTCTGGGCGGCCGTCTGTGGAGCGTGCCGGCGCTGCCCGCGGAGTTGTATGTGTGGGCGGCGGCGGCGCTGATCGGCGGGGCGATCGGTGCCGAGCTTGGCAGCCGCCGCGTCTCGCCCAAAACGCTGCGTTACCTGCTCGCCGCGGTTCTGACGGTAGCGGGGTTCAAGATGATGCTGGTGGCTTCTTGAGGAGTGCCGGCGGGCGTTTGAGCCGGTACGTCGCTTCCCTGCCAGACTGCGTGCGGCGCGGCTGTGAGACGCGCGTACTTACGCGATAGGGGGTTTCACTATCCGGTTTCCCCCTTGTCTACCGTCCTAAGTGTCTGCCGCCCACCGGGCTGTC
Organism: Planctomycetota bacterium; assembly: GCA_016208685.1. GTDB lineage: Bacteria > Planctomycetota > Phycisphaerae > UBA1845 > UBA1845 > JACQXM01. The sequence goes on from JACQXM010000012.1 coordinate 119,746, forward strand.
GATAGGTGAAGTAGCTCGACGCGCGAACCCCCTGGCCCAGCCGGCACGTCGACGGCTCTGCGCGATGGTAGACCGGCCGGCGGTCGGTTCCGCGCCGCGCGATGGGGGAAGTTGGTAAGACAGCATGCAGCGGCTTGGACCCTCGCCGGATCGACCGACGCCCGCCCCAGGCTCGCCCGGGCGCCGGCCGTGGTTCTGGCTGCTGGTAGCCGTCTGCGGCACCTTCATCCTCATGGTCTGCGTTGCCACCGCCGTCGGTTTGGTCAAGCTCCGGCTGGGCGGCGTGGTTCACAAACAACTCACGGTCGAGCGACTCGAAGGCGAAATCCGCCATCTGGACGAAGTACTCACCATGTCAGCGCGGATGGCGGCCGCGACCGGTGATCTGGCGTGGGAGGAACGCTACCGGCTCTTTGAGCCTACCCTCGATCAATCAATCCGTGAGCTGATGGCGATTTCGCCGACCCTGTTCGACGAAGTGTTCGGCGAGGAAACCAACGCCGCGAATCAACGTCTGGTGCGGATGGAGAACGTGGCGTTCGATCTGATTCGCGAGGGTCGCAGTCGCGAGGCCTGGGAGCAGCTCACTTCCAGAGCGTATGAGAACCAGAAGGCCGTCTATGCGGATGGGATGGACCGGGCGAGGCGGGCACTGGAGGCCTTGGTGCAGCGCGACGCCGCGGCACTGGACGCGCGGTTGCACTCGCTGACCAGCATCGCCGCCATCTGCTTTGTTCTCCTCTGCGGTGCGTGGGTCAACGCGGGGCGTGCCATCCGCGCCCACCTGCGCGATCGCGAACGTATGATCGAGTTCCAGGCCGAAAGCGAAGCCGCGCGCGCCGCCAATCGCGCCAAAAGCGAATTCCTTGCCAACATGAGCCACGAACTCCGCACCCCCATGAACGGCGTCATCGGGATGACGGAGCTGGCGCTGGACACACCCCTCTCGGCGGAACAGCGCGAGTGCCTGGACACCGTGTTGCAATGTAGCAACTCGCTCCTCGAACTGCTCAATGACATTCTCGACCTATCGAAGATCGAAGCCGACCGCCTGGAGCTGGAGCAGATCGACTTCGATCTGGTGTCGGTCGTCAAGGCCATCGCCGACGTCTTTTCGCACCACGCCGCGCAGAAGGGGATCGAACTGGTCATCGGCGTGCATCCCGACGTACCTGCGTACCAGACGGGTGATCCCACGCGCCTGCGCCAGGTGCTGGTGAACCTGGTGGGCAACGCCATCAAGTTCACGGAGCAGGGCGAGATCGCACTGACCGTTGAGGCCGAAGGGGGTCCGGGGGAGGCGCCTTCCTTGCTGTTCTCGGTGCGCGACACCGGCGTGGGCGTTCCGGAGGTGCGGCGCGACGCGATTTTCGAACCGTTCACCCAGGCCGACGGCAGTACCACGCGCCGGTACGGCGGCACGGGGTTGGGACTGACGATCTCGCGCCGCATCATCGAGCAGCTCGGAGGGAACATCTGGCTGGAGAGCCAGGTGGGGCGCGGAAGCACGTTCCTCTTCCGGCTGCCCAATCGTCCGGCGGCGCGTCCGCCCGATGTAATAGGGCCCACCCTTGGCCTGCCGGCTGCCTGCCCGGCGCCCAAGGACGCCCGGGTACGGGTTGCGATGACTGCCTGGGACGGTCCTCCGGTGAGCGACGACTCCGTTACCGGGAACTGCCGCCGCGAAAGCGACGGATACCACCGGGGCTTCCGCGCCCGTGTGCTGCTCACGGAGGACAACGCGGTGAATCGGCGGGTGGCCTTGGCGCTGCTTCAGAAGTGTGGTTGTGACGTCATCGCGGTGGAGGACGGCGCCGCGGCCCTCGCGGCGCTCGAATGCTCCTTCTTCGACCTGGTGTTCATGGATGTGCAGATGCCGGAAATGGACGGTCTGGAGGCCACGCGCAGGATTCGTGCCGACGCGCGCTGGGACGGTCTGCCCGTCATCGCCATGACCGCGCATGCGATGAAAGGCGACCGCGAGCGGTGCCTTGAAGCCGGCATGGATGACTACCTCAGCAAGCCGGTGAGTCTCAATCGCGTGCAGAAACTGCTCGCGCGGTGGGGCCCGCGTGCCGGATGTGCGGCCGCTGCCGGAGGCGAGGAGCGCGTCGGCGGGAGTCCGGAAGTCCCCGTGTCGGGGGAATATCAGAACCCGGTGCCGCGACGCACGCCGGTCGCCTCGGCGCAGCCCATGCCGGCCGGGACTGCGGCCGGTTCGACTACGAAACCGAAACAAACTTCCGGCTGAGTCCCTTGCGCAGTTTGGCGTAGCGAACCACGGCGTCGAACTGACTGCGCCCGTCCAGCCCCGCCTCCTCGAGAACCCGTTCCGGCTGACCGCTTCCCAGAAAGTGGCCCTTCCAATAGGGGTGCACGGTGGCAGAGCGTCCCAACGGAGAGGTAATCCAGCGGTGCATCGTGGGCAATGTGAAGTCGGTGATGCCCATGGCCTCTTCCGCGTGGCGTTGTGGGAAAATGGCGGCCTGTTCCTCGCGGGACAGCAACTCGAAGAGCTCGACGCTGGAAACATAGTATACGTCGAGGTCCACGCCCGCGGCCTCAAGCAGCGGAAGCGTTTCGTACACGAATGCGTAAGCGACGCCGCTTCCCTGCAACACCACGACGCCGTCACCGGTGCCGCGTGCCCGTCGCAGCAGGTACACCCCCTGGGCGGCCTGTGTCGCGGGCGCGAGGTTGTGCGCCGCGCGGTCGGGGACGATCTCGGCCGGACGCGTGACGAATGGCGCGATCACCGCCGGATGCCGCGCCAGCGCCGCGCTCGTAAGCGGCCAGAGCTCCTGCGGTTCCCAGGGAGTCAAAGTGATGACCGTCCCGCGGGGAAAGTTATCCTGGAGCAGTTGCAGCGGCTGTGGGTCCGCGTGCGTGGGGCCATCCTCGCCCGTCTTCAGGCCGGCGTGCCCGCACACCACTACCATGGGACGATAGGGTTCACCGGTGACTGCTTGTCGCGCCTGGGCGCCGATGGCGTGCAGCCGCGCGGCGATGTGCCCCAGCGGCGCGATGAAGGCCCCGTACGACGCTCCCGCTCCGAGATGCCGTCCGAACGTCGAAATCCCCGCCAGCATACCGCACATGGCGTCTTCACAGATGCCGCCGATGGAGAGCAGTCTCGACGCCGGGTTGGAGCGGCGGTTGTAATAGCGCGCGCCGAAGCCGTCGCCGGCGGTCGCGATGCTGGTGGAATCGAGCAGGTCCGCGGCGGCCGCCAATACTCCACCGCCGCTGCTGCGGTTCAGAAAGTTCAGCACCCGTCCCAGTTCGCCGCGCAGCGTCGTCCGCGTGCCCGGCTTGAGTAGCAACTCCGGCGGGGTCGCCTGGCCATGCTTCGCCGTTACGGCGTAGAGCCCCTCGAGGCTTGGAGCTCCCGGTCGCGGTTTACGACGCCGCGTCTCGAGGCGCCTCCTGGCGTCACGCAGGCGGGCGGCGAGTGCGGCGACGGTCGGCTCTTCCCGCGCCACCGCCTTGCGCAGGACGGTCAGCGCATCCCAAAGGCACTGTTCGAGTACCGTGCTCTCGCGCCCGTCGCGGCAGTTGGTGGCGCCGGCGTCGCAAGTGGGCAGTTGCAGCCCGATCCGCTCCGTGAGCGGCCGGAGTGCCTCGTAGAAACCGGCGGAGCACAGCTTGTGGCCGGCGCCGTGCGACGCCCGACCCTCGATGCCGTAGTTCCACCCCTTGGTCGTGCGATAGACGATGGCCGTCGGCTGCCCATTGGCCAACGCCGCGGCCCGGCGCTGGGCGGCGATGACCTGCGGGAAGTCCATGCCGTCCGGCACGTACAGCACGTTCCAATCGTGAAGATAGGCGAACTCCATGGGAGTCCACTGCACGTAGTCACCGGGCTGCGCGGCGTCTCGACAGACGTGGTTGGAGTCGATGGAGCTCTGGTTCCAGTCGATGTGCAGCACCACGTTCCCCAGGGAGGCGGTGCCGGCGGCGGCCATCGCTTCTCCGACCCGGCCGGGGGTCATACCACCTTCGCCTTCGACGATGTGCACGCGGGGCGCGTCATCCCCGAAGTAGTCCGCGGCCGCCAGAGCCAGACCCAGCGACGACGCCAAGCCGACGCCGGAGGCGCCCGTCGCCAGGCGAACGAAGGGGGTCGCGGGGGTTGGATGTCCGTCCAGCGGCTTGGCGCGGAATCGCTTGTATAGCGGGGCAACGGTCACGGGGTTGCGGCGGAAGCCGAGAAGATCCTCGAGTCGCAGCCGCTTGCTGAGGTCGTCCGGCAGCAAGTCGCCGCCGGCACAGGACGCGATTTCGTCGCGCAACGCCCACATGGCATAAAGGCCCAGAGCCTTGTGCCCCGCGGCGTACGAGAGGATGTCCGCGTCCTCGCGGTCCGGGTCCGACAGGTCATAGTCCAGGGAGTCAAAGATCAGTCCCGCGACGAATCGACCGCAGGAGATGGAGCCGCCGGGATGTCCGGAAGTGGGAACGTAGTTGTAGAGCAGCGCGCAGGTGCAGCGGTAGAGCAGATCCAAGGTCTCGAATGTCGCCAGCTCCTCCGCGGTGAGCGGGGACGGGCCGGCGGCCGGTTCGGCGCTGAAGTCGATGTAGATGCCCCGTCGTGGACCAAACTCCATTGCCATCACAGGTCCTTTCCGTATGGCCGCAGCCCTATCGATGCGCCGGTTACCGCCCGCCGGGCGCGGCCGGCCGGCCGGTCAATGCAAATGTGCCCCTTCCGCCACGAACTCCGCGAAGCCCCGGCGGTCCTGCGCCGCCGCTTCAATGCGTTTCAACGCCTCGCGGAGGTCCTCCGCCGCCGTGGCGATGGAGATGCGTAGGAAGTGCTTGCCGTGAGTTCCGATCCGGCCGAACGACTGCCGATCCATCGTCGCCACGTGGTAACGGAACAGCAGGAACATCTGGAACAAGGTCGAGGGGCTGGTACGCGAGCGCACGGCCTCGGGCAGCGACTCGTGCGCCTGAAGAACTCCCAGGCGTGTACACAGGCCCGCGATATTCGGGAATACGTAGAACGCCCCGCGCGGCATGCGGCACGAAACTCCGTCGATGCGGTTCAGGCCGGTAACCATCAGATCGCGGCGCTCCTGGAAGGCCGCGACCATGACGGCGATGGATCGGGCACTCTCGGGCGACTCCAGACCCACGCGCGCCCCTTCCTGGTTGTAGGGCGGCACGCACGAGAAGTAGTTGATGTTGAGGTTTTTGAAGACCTGCGCCTCGTCCGCCGTCGGGAACACCGCCCAGCCCACGCGTCCGCCCGTCCAGGAGAAACTTTTCGAAGCTCCGGAAACGATGATCGTCCGCCGCTCCATATCGCCGACCGAGGCGATGGAATGATGGCGGTGGCCGTCGAATACGATGTCCTCGTACACTTCGTCGGAATACACACGCACATCGGCGGGGGCACGGCTGCGGATCACCTCCGCCAGGGCGTGCAGTTGCTCCTCGGACGCGACTCCGCCCGTGGGGTTGGACGGGAAGTTCAGAATGATCAGCTTCGTCTTGCGTGAAATCAGCGGGGCGAGGTCGTCGCCCTCAAGCGAGAAGCCGGCTTCCTCACGCAGGTGCAGCGGCACCGGCTCGGCGCCCACATACCGAGTGAACGACTCATAGATGGGGAACCCTGGGGAGGGGTAGATCACTTCGTCGCCCAGGTCCACATACGTCTGCTGACACAGTCCGATCGGTGGCTTGGCCCCGGGGAAGACCACGACCCGGTCAGGCGTAATCGCCAAGCCGCGCGTCCGGCCGATGTGCCGGGCGATCGCCGCGCGCAGAGGCAAGATCCCCTGCGGGTCACAGTAGTGCGTATTGTCCTTGTCAAGCTGCGACTTTATTTCATCCCGGATGTGCGCGGGCAGCGCAAAGTCGGGTTCCCCGAGATTGCACTTGATGACCCGGTGTCCGGATTCCTCGACCAGCCGGATGTAAGGGCCGACCTTGAAGGCGTTCTCCGTGTCCATCAAGGGCACGCGCTTGGCGTACAGCGTCATGGTCTGCTCCTGGTTGTTGGCCCAGATACGGGCAGCGACGGTGCTGTTGGCCTGCGGGTATCGGGCATCCGTGCCGTTCCGCTCCCGCGCCGCTTCGCAAGCCCGCCGCGGAGATGACTCGCGGGCGGGGTGGTCGGCGCTCTCCCGGCGATCCGGGCACCGGCGTTCTTGCCGACAACCGTGTCGTGCATTCTGGGCCGCTCGCACCCCGGCCGCCCGGACCGCAGCGCGGCGCGCACCCGCCCGGCCCGGGCTGGGTGCCATATTCGGAGGACTGCCTTGCAATTGTCATGCCCGCATCGGGCGGTCAGGCGGCGTGGCGCGATTATCGCCTGCGAGTCGATCGAGCTGGGGTGACGCCCAGGGATGGAGGCCGGATCGCACCGTCCATGCGCGATTATGCGCACAGGGCTGCGCCAATCGGCGCAGCGGGGTGCGGCCAACACTGAGGCGTGCGGCGGCGATGGCCGGCGGCTACGCGAAAGAACTCACAGCTAGGCGGCGGTAAGTGCCTCGACCTCTTTGCGGACCTCATCGTAGGTCAGGCCCAGGGCTTTGAGGGCCTTCTGCGCCACGCTGCCTTTTTCCTTGGCCAGCGCGAGAAGCAGGTGCTCCGTGCAGACTTCCTTGGCCTGGAGCTCCTGGCATTGCTCGATCGCCGTCGCAATCACGTTCTTAAAATGCGGTGTGCCGGGCAGTCGGCCGAAGACCCAGGTTTCCTCGAGTTGCTTTCGCACGAGATGATCGACCTCAGCGCGGAGCTTGTCGGCGGTGACGCCGCGTTTGCTGAGCACCGCGGCTCCCACGCCGCTGCCCTCGCGCTGGATCGCCAGCAGCACGTGCTCCGTGCCCACGTATTCCTGCTCGAACTCCCGCGCGATGCGGTTTGCGAGCTTGATGACCGTGCTGACACGTTGGCTGGATTTCGGAAGCATCGTTCAACCACACCCAGTTCGTCGCAGGAGACCCGCTCGCCTTACGACACCCCTAACGCCGTTCCGCGACCATCCGGGAATCGGCGACAAGGTGCGTGGAATCGCCGGGTCGCAAACGGTGGGCAGGCGCCGTCCGCACCCACGGGCCGACCTCGTGCCGACTACTCTATCGGGTACGGTGGCTCGCGCCAACGCTTCGCGCAAGCTTCTGCGGGGATCGAGCCTCGAACGCTGCCGGAGGGAAGGGGTCGCGACGGCAGCGGCGGGAGGGCCCGTCATTCGCCGTCGCCCATGATGATCGTGCCCGTCCGGCCGGCGACCACGTCGGCGGCCCGGTACAAATCTCCGATCAGCACGCGGGCCGCGCTACGCCGCGTGATCGTGAGAAACTGGATGGCTGCCTGTATCTTCGGGCCCATGGAACCGGGCGGAAACTGACCCTCCTCGAGCCAGCGTCTGGCCTCGGCGACGGTCATGCGTTCGATGCCGCGTTCATCGGGCTTACCGTAGTTGATTCGTACGCGGTCCACCCCGGTGAGAATGAGCATGGCGTCGGCATCCACCTGCGCGGCCAGCAGGGCGCTGGCGAGGTCCTTGTCGATGACGGCGCGCACACCGCAGAGGCCACCCACGGGGTCCTGCACGACCGGGACGCCCCCGCCGCCGCACGCCACCAGGATTTCGCCCGCCGCAACCGCGCGACGGAGGTGCTCGATCTCCATAATCCGCTGCGGCAAGGGGGAGGGCACGACACGCCGGTACCGGCCGGGCGCTACTTCTTTGATGCTCCAACCGTCCTGTTGCGCGAACCGCTGCGCCTCCTCGCGCGTCAACTCGCGCCCCACCGGCTTGGTCGGGTTGCGAAACGACGGGTCGTCACGGTCCACGAGCACCGTGGTGACGACGGCGGTGACGATTCGCCGGTCGCCCCGTGCCGCGAGCTCATTGGTGAGCGTCTGGGCGATCATGAAGCCCATGCCGCCCTGCACGTGTGCGACCGCCACTTCCATGGCCAGGGGGTAGATCAGGCCCGCGGCGGCTTCATTTCGCAGCAGAAAGTTGCCGATCTGCGGCCCGTTTCCATGGGTGACGAGGAGCTGGTTCCCGGCGACGACGAGATCGGCGAGGGCTCGCGCCGCCGTCCGCGAGTTCGCGAACTGCTGCTCGACGCGCCCCTCCTGATCGGGCTGCGTGATGGCGTTGCCGCCCAACGCGACGACCATCAGGTTCTGCCTAACGCCCGGCATCCGGACCACTCCCGCGGCACCTCTCCATCGCACGCGAAGTACGGTTCATCGGTTCACGCCCGCGGCGGCCATTAGACGCCGCGATGGACAGATCGAACCGGGCATACGCCGTTCCCCGCTGCCAGCACGGAGCCGCGACCGTCAAGGGAAGTCCAGACGCGACGGCGTGGCGCGGCATCGCGCCGAGTCACTCAGGCGCATCCCAGCAGGTGCAACATGAGCGCCTTCTGAGCGTGCATACGGTTCTCCGCCTGGTCGAAGATGGCGGAGTTAGGCAGCCGCGAAGTCGCGTAGTCAATCTCGTCGCCGTAGTGGGCCGGCAGGCAATGCAAAACGACGGCGTCCTTGTCGGCCAGCTTCATGGTTCCCGCGTCGATGCGATATTGCGCGAAGACCTTCTTCCTCGCTGCCGCCTCCGATTCCTGCCCCATGGACGCCCAGACGTCGGTGTAGAGCACATCAGCACCTTTTGCCGCCGCCAGGTCGTTGGCCACTGCGATCCGGGCGCCGGTCGCCTGCGCCGCGTCGGCGGCCCGTCTCTGCACCTCGGCCTGCGGTTCGTACTGCGGCGGCGTGATCACCGTCATGTGCATCCCCACGCGCGCGGCACCCAGCATCAGCGAGTGGGCGACGTTGTTGCCGTCCCCGATGTAACAGGCCTTGACGCCCCTCAGCGTTCCCTTCCGTTCCACGATGGTCTGAAAGTCGGCGAGGATCTGACAAGGATGCTCGTAATCGCTCAGGCCGTTGATAACCGGCACCGTGGCGTGCCTGGCCAGGTCCTCGACAATGTTGTGTCCGAACACCCGCGCCATGATGAGGTCGACGTAGCGCGACAACACCTGGGCGATGTCCTCGGTGGTCTCACGGGCTCCGAGGCTGATGTCGCTGGGGGCGAGGTAGATGGCGTGCCCGCCGAGCTGGGTCATTCCGGTTTCAAACGACACCCGGGTCCGCAACGAGGGCTTCTGGAAGATCATGGCCAGGGTTCGCCCTTCGAGCGGTCCGCGGCCGCCCGCGGCCGCGCGTAAGGCGCCCGTCGCCTTCAGCGAACGCGCCGTCTCCAACACCTGGAGAATCTGCTCCCCCGCGAGGTCCAGCATGGAAAGAAAATGACGTCCCTTAAGACTCATGCGAATAACGCCTCCCTTCCGTCGTGAGCACGATCCGCCGCATGAAAGACAGGCGAATCCCGCCCGTCCTTATATGCGGGCGAGCGGCGCAGAGCAACTCGCCGGCCCTTGCATGCGCCGCGTCCGCGGTCAGGATACGCTCCCGTGTCGGCATCCACGCGCAGCAAGAAGGCTCGGGTCGTTTCGCGGCGCGCGAAGCGGGGCGTGCTGGCTCGACCGCTCGACTCGTTAGTGTTCCTTCTTCCGTTGATCCTCTTCTACGAGGCGGTTTCAACAGCGCCGCTGGAGGGCATTGCCGGGCAGTCGCCGCGGGTCATCGCCTTCACCCTCATCCATCGCTTCCTCGCCCTGTTCGGACAGGTAGGGCTGTGGGCGCCGCCGGTCGCCGTGGTTGCGATCCTGCTGGCGACCCATGCCTTCTCCGGTGAGCGCTGGCGCGTGCACTGGAGCGAGGTGGGGAGGATGTACATCGAGGCACTCGCGCTTGCGGTTCCGCTGCTGTTGTTGAACCTGATGATCCCCTTGCAGGCCGCCGCCGAGACGAGCGCCTCCTTACTGCGCCAGGTGGCGCTCGGCGTCGGCGCCGGCGTCTATGAGGAGCTGGTGTTCCGTCTGATGTTCATTACCGCGGTGTTCATGGTGGGCGCCGACCTTCTGGGGTTTGATCGTGGCGCCACGGCCGCGGTGGCGGTGCTGCTGAGCGCGGCGGTGTTCGCGGCGCACCACCATCATCCCGTGGGTATCGAGCCGTTTCGCTTCTCGAGGTTCGTGTTTCGTGCCCTGGCAGGCGTCTACCTTGCGGTCATCTTCTGGTATCGCGGCTATGGACCGGCGGCGGGTTGCCACGCGGCGTACAACGTGGTGCTGGCGCTGCTGGATCATGCCGCGGAGTAGCGGCGATTCCGGGCGTGGGGCGGGTAGCGAGGCAGTCGGAACCTGCCGCACGATCGCCAGGCCGGGCACGGAGTCGCCGGGATGTCGCCCCGGCCCAGGCGACGCACGCGACCGGTCCGTGGCCCGTACGAGGGATGAGTTTCCAGGCCGGGAACTGCGACCAGGATGTGATTACTTTCTTCCCCGGGTGGGTTGACGCGCCGCTCGGGTTTTGCTCTTCTAACGCACCGTCTGGTTGGCGCGGTTGTTAACCCGAATAACGGTTTTGGATTGGGAGCGTCTATGCTTTTGCGTCGTTCGTATCGGATGGTCGCCATGGCCCTCGGAACCCTACTGCTGGGGGCGAGCCCCGCGTGGGCGAGCTCCGAGGGGTTCAAGTACTTCGCGTTCATGTCGGATCCAAAGTTCACGTCGGTGGAGCGTGCCGCACTGTGGGTTTGCCTGATCGTGGCTTTCGCCGCCTTAGCGTACGCCCTCATGCTCGTGGGGCAGGTCTACGCCGCCGACAAGGGCACGACCCGGATGAAGGAGATCGCCGCGGCGGTTCGCGAAGGTGCCAACGCATACCTAAAGAAGCAACTGTCGACAGTAGTGGTACTTATCCTGATCCTCGTCGTCCTGTTGTACTTTAGCCGTGCCACCCAGGCGGATGTGCTCGCAAAGGTGTACGGCTTGGGCCGCGCCGGGGCCTTCCTGATGGGCGCTGTGTTCTCTGCCGTGGTCGGCTTCATCGGAATGCGTCTGGCGACCACTGGAAACCTGCGTGTTGCGGCGGCGGCTCCCGTCGGGTTCGGCAAGGCGCTGATGCTCGGCTACCGCACCGGGACGATCACGGGCATGTTGACCGACGGCCTGGGGCTGCTCGGCGGCACGCTGATCTTCATGACGTACGGCGAGCACGCCTATGAGGCCCTCCTGGGTTTCGGCTTCGGCGGCACGCTGCTGGCGCTGTTCATGCGGGTCGGCGGCGGGATCTACACCAAGGCCGCGGACGTCGGCGCCGACCTGGTCGGCAAGGTTGAAAAGGACATTCCGGAAGACGACCCGCGCAACGCCGCCACCATTGCCGACAACGTCGGTGACAACGTGGGCGACTGTGCCGGTATGGCGGCCGACATCTTCGAATCGTACGAAGTGACGATCGTCGCGGCCATGATCCTCGGCTGGGCGTCGTTCGGGCATAAGGGCGTCATCTTCCCCATTCTCGTCCGTGCCATCGGCGTGTTCGGCTCCATCATCTCGACCTACACCGTGCGCGCCGGCGACCGGGGGAACGTCGCGGAGGCGATGAAGTCGATCAACAAGGGTTTCATTCTGGGATCGGCGATTTCGGTCATCGGCTTCATGATCCTCGGGGCGTTCTACCTGAAGTTCGACGCTACCAACTGTAACCAGATGGCCTGGGAGAGCATTCAGAGCCTAGGCTGGTGGTACAACTTCGGCGTGGCCGGCTTGGACATGCGCCCGGCGTACACGTGCCTCATCGGTGTCATTCTCTGCGTGGCCCTCAACCGCGTCACCGAATACTTCACGGGGACGGAATACAAGCCGGTGAAGGGGATGGTGCGGAACTGCCGCACCGGGCACGCGACCAACATCATCGAAGGCTTTGCCGTCGGTTATGAGTCCGCGGTGTGGACCGGCATCGTGTTGTGCGTGGCCATCTTCGCCTCCGTCGCCATCTACGCGAACACCAACCCCATCTTCATCGCCTACGGCGTAGCGATGTGCGGCATCGGCATGTTGACGCTGACAGGCAACACCATCTCCATGGACGTGTTCGGCCCGGTGGCGGACAACGCCAACGGCATCGCCGAAATGGGCTTCGATCGCAAGCAGATGGGCGAGGAGAAGTACAAGGAGTCGCGGCAGATTCTGGCCGACTTGGACGCGGTGGGGAACACTACCAAGGCGGTTACCAAGGGCGTGGCCATCGGCTCGGCGGTCATCGCCGCGGTATCGCTGTTCGCGTCCTACATCACGGTGATCGGCTCCGGTGGTCAGGGCGAGGACAAGCCGCTGCCGCTTGCCATGTTCGAGCATGTGGCCGCACTGTTGACCGTCTCGAACCCCAAGCTGTTCATCGGCATGCTGATCGGCGGGGCGGTCCCGCTCATGTTCTCCTCCATGCTCATCCGCGCCGTGGGTCGCGCGGCGTACCTGATCGTGAACGAGTGCCGCGTGCAGTTCCGCGACAAGGCGATCTGGGAGGGTTCAAAGAAGCCCGACTACGGGCGCGTGGTGGCCATCTGCACCACGGCTGCGCAGCACGAGCTCGTGGGGCCGGCGCTGCTCGGGGTGTTCGCTCCGCTGGCGGTCGGCTTTACCCTCGGACCGGTGGGGTTGGCGGGCTTCCTGGCCGGCTCCATCGTGGTCGGCCAGCTCGTTGCCTCCTTCATGTGCAACTCCGGTGGAGCGTGGGACAACGCCAAGAAGACCATCGAGGACGAGCCTCGCGACCTGGAGCGCAACACCGGCAAGGGCAGCGAGAAGCACAAGGCGGGCGTCACCGGCGATACCGTCGGCGACCCACTCAAGGACACCGCCGGCCCGGCGGTCAACCCGTTGCTCAAGGTGATGAACATGGTGTCCGTGCTCTGCGTCCCGCTCATGGTGCCGTACGACAAGGCGGTGGTGGACGCAGTGAAGACCAAGGCCAAGGAGATCGGTTACTCGCTGCCGGAGTCGTTCCAGCACATGGCCTACAACTTCGCGTGGGTGGCGGCCGTGGGCGTTGCGCTGGTGGTGCTGGTGTGGGCCGTGTGGCAGTCCAAGCGTGAAGGTGCGACCGACCCCTTTGAACAGCAGTAAGATGGCGGGCGCGCAACGATATCCCAGCATCCTCATGTTCGGCTGCCCGGGTTCCGGCAAAGGAACCCAGGGCGCCGTGCTGGGGTGCATGCCAAATCTCGTCCACCTGGCGATGGGGGACATTTTCCGCGGCCTGGACCCGAATACGGACATCGGACGAGAGTTCCGTTCCTACTCGACCAAGGGCCTGCTCGTCCCCGATGAGCTCACCATTCGCGTGTTCCGCCACCACGTGGACGGTCTCATCCAGGCGGGGAAGCTGAACCTCGGCTACCATGCGCTGATCCTCGACGGGATACCCCGGACGGTGGCGCAGGTGCAGTTGCTGGCCGAGGTGATCGAGGTCAAGAAGATCATCTACCTGATGATCGATGATCGCGACGCGCTGGTCACCCGCTTGGCGGCGCGGGCCTCGAAGTCCAACCGGCCCGACGATGCGGACCGCAAGGTGATTGAGAACCGCATCGACGTTTACGAGCGCGAGACGGCCCCCGTGCTGGACGCCTATCCCAAGAAGCTCATCGCCAAGGTGAATGCCGATCAGCACCCGCTTGCCGTGTTGCGGGATGTCGCGGAGGCGCTCACGGCCGTGGTTTCGGCGAAGCTATGACCGGGTGGGTATAGGCGCCCGGCTATGCCTGACCCCGGCGGAGTCGCGTGGCGACCGCCAGCAACGAACTCCCGAAAGGCACCGGAAGCCATCCGACGAGGCGGTGCTCCGCACGGGATAGGATCATCAGCGTTTGGTTGACGAGCGGCGGCGGGATGGCCGGCGGTCGCGGCGCACCTGGCATCAGCCATTCCTTAGCCCGCACTAGCAGCTTCGCGGGGAACGTCCAGAAGAAGAAGTACCGGCAGTCGTCCACGTGCAACGGCCCACCGGTAAGCAGAGACGCAAGCCGGCGCCTCGTGTACCGCGTTCGGTGCCGGTTCAGGTCGTCGTGGCGGGTCCAGAGAATCCTGAACGCCGGGACTGTCACCACGAGCCGACCGCCGGGTTCAAGCAGATCCGCGGCGCGAGCGACGGCGGACTCCGGATTGTCGAGGTGTTCGAGCACATCCAGCAGCAGAATCAGACCGTACCTCTTTTCCGGCCGGAAGGTCTCGTCGAACGGCCCCGCATGGATGTGACCCCAGCGCGAGCCCTCGGACGTAACCAACGAGGCGTCAGGCTCCACTCCCTCCGGCTCGCCGAACCCGCGTAGCTTTTCGAAGAACAGGCCGTCGCCGCACCCCACGTCCAGGATGGGACCGAACCCGCCCTTGGGGCAGAGCCGGGAAAGCCGCTCCACCAGGTAGGATTCGCGCGCGCGCCACCACCAGTGGTTGTCGTAGATAGTGCGGTATTCGGCGGCGTACGCGGGGTCCATTCACCGTGACTCGTCGACTCCCGCGGCGTTACGGCCAGACGCACGGCGGCGGGAAGCAGGGAGATTGTCGATCGTCAATCGTCGATTGTACGCGAAAGTCCGCGCCCATCGGCCGCCTGGCGCTCGTGCGCGTCTCATGGCGCGGTCTCCAAGGTAGCGAGTACCTCTGCAACTGGGACGATGCAGACGAGGCCGATGCCACGGTTGCCAGTACTACCCAAGCCCTGCTCATAGACGACATAGCGTTCGTCGGGTGTCCAGTCGAAAAGTACGCCGCCGTTCTCAAACCCTCCGACCGCAAGCCTGAGGGAGGGCCCGACCGGCTCACCGGTCGCCCTTGAAAACAACTGATGGTAATGCTGTCCCGATGCGATCTGAAAAAGAAAGCTGACCCTGCCGTTAGTCGAGAGAGCCGCGACCACCCGATCGGACGGCGCCTGGCTGACCGCCAATACGCTTCCTCCCGCCACCTCCACGGCCCGCCCGTTGAAATACAGCTGGCTTTCATCCAGATCGAACGGCGGCTCCGGGACGAACCCCGCACAGCACTCTGAAATCGCCCCGGTAGCTTGATCCCAGACGTCATCGTCGACGAGGTCGACGGTCTCGTCAGCAGGATTGAAACGATAGACGGCACGGTGGGGCGAGTAGTCACGGTGTTCATCAGCGGCATCGGTGCGCGCGTCCTCCAGGCTCTGTACAGTAAGCAGTAGAACGGCGCTGCCCTCAGCGTCCGGGCGTGACACAAACCGCGCCAATTCAACCGCCCAATCGACCGGCTCAAAGCAGGGCACATCACTCTGTCCCCCCGGCGGGTTCGGGCCCGGGCATCCTCCCATGCACAGCGGCGACATCAGCGCGCCAATCAAGACGACCGCGAATGCTCCTCTTCGCACGGCAGAAGTCCTTTCGCAAACACTACCCGTCAGGCGACTCGCGTCCCGGCCGGCGCGCTCGCAATCCGTCTTCTATCCTCGCCTGGCCACGCCCAAGTTGACAATCGACCATCGGCAATCGGTACGCGAATCGACTCCCCCACCGCTGAAGCGGTGGGCCACCCCTCACCCGCCATGCCACAGGGCGGCGGCCGTGCCACACAGCGGCAGCGATGCCGCACCGCCATTACGTGTGGCGGATGACCTCGCGAACAACATAGTGAGGCCGGCCCTTCACCTCCTCATACACCCGCCCGACGTACTCGCCGATCACGCCGAGAAACATGAGCTGCACGCCCAGTGAGAACACGATGGCTACGATCAGTGCGGTGAAGCCCTGGGGCGACTGGTCGAGCACGAGCTTCGCGTAGACGGCGTAGGCCACGAAGAGCAAAGATCCCGCGACCGCCACTCCGCCGACGACCGCCGCCGCGCGCAGCGGAACCGTGCTGAAGGCGAACAGTCCGTCGAAGGCGAGCCGCAAGAGCTTGAGTGGCCGATACTTCGACACGCCCGCGACCCGCGTGCCCCGGTCCACCGTGATGCCGGTCTGACGGAACCCCACCCAGCTCCGCAGCCCGCGCAGGTAACGATGTCGCTCGGGCGCGCTGCGCATGGCCTCGATCACCGGGCGCGAAAGCACGGCGAAGTCGCCCGCGTCGAGCGGCAGGCGCGTGTCCGAGAGCACGGCGATCAGGCGGTAGAACAGGTAGTAACACGCGCGAAGGTACCACGGCTCATGGCGCTCGCCGCGGCGGGCGTACACTACGTCAAAGCCCTCGGCCAGCTTGGCGAGAAGGGTCGGAATCGCCTCGGGAGGGTCCTGCAAGTCGGCATCCATGACCACCACGGCGTCTCCGTGGGCGTGGTCCAGCGCGGCCGTGATCGCCGCCTGGTGGCCGAAGTTACGCGACAGCGCCACGATCGAGATCCGCAAGTCGCGCTCCGCCGCGGCTTTCAGAAGCGATACGGTGGCATCGCTACTGCCGTCGTCGACGAAGACGACTTCGTGCGGTCCGCCTGGCAACCCCTCAAGGACGCCCATGAGGCGGCGCAACAGCTCGGGCAGTACGTCGGCCTCGTTGAATACCGGGATGGCGACGCTGACGCGCGGTGCCAGGGCGGTCACGTAGCGGCTCCTTTGAAGTACACCATGTTCCACAGCGTAATGCCGCACAGGCGCAGGCTGAAGGGCTCGAAGACCACCGGCCGGAAGCGCTCGGCGAGTAGTTCGCTCCAGCAGCCGACGGAGCGCGCGAAGCGGCCGCGATCGTGACGCGCCAGAAAGCGTGCCGGACCGCGGTGCGCCGGGAGGACCAGCTCCAGCACGTGCACGTATCCGGCGTCGCTGAGCACGCGCCACAGATTCGCAAGCAGGGCGCGGACTTCGCCATCGGCAAGGTGGTGCAGGAAACTGTTGATCAGCACGAAGTCGTAGCGCCGGTCCGGTGGCACACAGTAGGTGGTGGCATCGGCGGCGATGAACGTGCCGCGAAACCTGCGGGCCGCAGAGGCGATGTACGCGGGATTGATGTCGATGCCGCAGTAGTCGGTGTGTTCGAAGTGGCGGCTGTTGGTGCCTGGGCCGCAGCCGACATCCAACACCCGCCGCACGCTGCGCAGGTCGTTATGGCGACGGACAGGCCGCAACTTGGCTTCGGCAAACGGTCGCTGCCAGGCCCGGTAAACCCAGGGATATTCGAGAAGCCGGTTGCTGATGCTCATTCGCGCCATTGCACTCGAAACCAGGCCAGGTTCGCGTTCCGCGGAAACCGTGCGTCCAGCGCCCTGCGCAACGGCGACGCCAGAGGAGGCGAGAACTCCGGGAACCGGTTCAGAACCACCACGCGAACATCATGGCGTTCGATGGCCTCCAGGATGCGCTGTTCCCGGCCGGCGACGGGGTCGAAGAGGTCGTACATGGTGCGCGTCGGGTTCTTCATGCCGGTAAGGAAGTAGACTTCCGGACAATCGGGTGCGGCGTAAATGTAGGTTCCAGGGGCCGCGTGTTCCTGCACCACGCGCACCAGCTCTTCATAGAGGCCTTCGCTTTCCGGGGACACGGCGAGTCCGCCGCCGCGGCCGTCGAGGCGGCTGGTCTGCTCCACAAACATGTACTGAACGCCGATGGCGCGAATGAACCCACGGTTCACCCAGGCCAGGGCAAAGCCCAGATAGAAGAGCGCCACGCAAAAATGCAGCACTCTGTAGCGCGGCGCCTGGAGCCGGACCACGGCCGCCAGCGCCAGCGCGACGAAGGGCGCGCCGTAGCAGAAGTATATGGCGAAGGAATAGGGGAATTGCACCAGGCTCGTGAGTGCCGCCATGGCGACCAACAGGAAGGCCGCACTTGAGTCGCCCGGCGCCCGCCGGAATGGACGCTCGCGGCGCGCCAGGGCCACCGTAAGGGCAACCGCCGCCAGGGGGACGAGCGGACGGAGGGAGTTCCAGACGACCGGGTACACCTGGGGATCGCCGCCGTAGAACAATAGACCGGCGAGGCCTGCCGCACCCAGCCCGGTGGCGAGGGTGTGTACGAAGGCCGGGAGTCGGAGCGGTAGCACCAGAAGAACGCCGTAGGGGATGGCGTAGGCGAGGGTGTGCCAATGGGGCAGGGAATAGGTGGCGCTTTCGAATCGCTTAAGGGGGCGGATCAAGACCCCGTCGTACAGAGCCGGCAGCGCGCCGGCGAGGACGTAGGGTACGAGGAAGATCGCCACGGGCAGGACGCATCCGGCCGCGAAGGGCAGCACCAGGCGGGCCAGGTCGGTGAATGATGCGGCAAGCGTGCTCGCCCTCGTCCGCCACTGTGTCTGCATGATCAGCAGCGCCAGGGCTGCGGAGGGGAAAACGAAGTGGATGATCTCCATGGCGGGCGCGGCTTGGAACCGTTGTGTAACCAGCGCCAGGAGCGAGCCGAGGAATGTCAGCAGCAGGGCACTCACAAAGGCGGGATACACGGGACCGGCCCGGTTCGCGGCCCCCAAGGTCTCCGGAGATTCCTCCGGCGGAAGAAACAGTAGGAAAAACCCTGCCGCGGCGAGGTAGTAGGCCCCTGTGATCTTGACGAGGAGCGAGAGCCCACCCAGAACACCGGCCAGGAGGAGCCATCGCCGGCGCCGCACATCCAGGTAGCGAAGTAGCGCCGCCGTCCCGAACGTCGCCAGGAACAGCGTGTACCAGGAGGGAAGCGCGGCGAAGTAGTTGGGCATCGTCCATGCCACGCAGAGCAGAGTGATTAGAGCGGCGATCCAGCAGTCTCCCACGCGGCGCGCCAGGCCATAGACCGCGGGTATCCAGAGGATGGCGCAAACCAGTAGCACCCACCGAGGCGCGGCAAGGTCGGCGCCCAGAAATCGGAATGCGGCGGCATGCCAGAAGGTCAGGGCGCCGGTGTAGACCTCGTCGAAGTCGCGGTGGGGGAGCTGGCCCTCGAGCACCCGCTCCGCGGAATGCGCGATCAACCCTTCGTCATGGGGTATCCAGCCGCGGAAGGCGAAGGTCGCCAGGTACGCGCTGGATGCGGCCCACACGCACAGAAACACCCAGCGATTGCGGTTTCTTGGCGTCATGGGGATGGTGCCCGATCAGAAGAGCCGGCGGGAGTCGAGCAGCACGCAGATGGGCCCATCGTTGATGCTCCGCACGCTCATGTGGTCGCCGAAAGAGCCGCGCCGGACCTCGGCGCCGGCCGTCGCCAGCCGATCGCAGAAGCGCTGGTAGAGCGGCAACGCCGCCTCCGGCGCCGCCGCGTCCTCGAACCCCGGTCGCCGGCCCCGCCGCGCATCGGCCTGCACCGTGAACGCGCTAACCGCGAGCACCGCGCCGCCCGCCTGCACCACGTCGAGGTTCATCCGTCCCTCGGCATCGGAAAAAACGCGGAGAAACCGCACCTTCTCCGCCAGATAGTCGGCATCGGCCGGCTGGTCCTCGCGGTGAACGCCGAGGTAGACGAGCAGTCCGGATGCAACCTCCGCGGTGGTGGCGCCGCCCACCTCAACGCCGGCCTCGAACACTCGTTGGACGACGGCGCGCACCGGGGCCTCCGCGACGCTACGCCACCGGATCGGCGGCGGCGAGGTAGTAGTCCAGCATGCGGCGGGCATGTCCCGCGACGATGCGGCGCAAGGCCGCCGGCTCGAGTACCCTTGCCTGATCGCCGTAGCCCAGCACCCACCAGGCGATTTCGTCCACACCGTCCACGTCCGCTTCGAAAAGCAACGAACCGTCCTCCTGCGGCGTGGTTCGCTGGGTTTTGTGCCAGCGGATCTCCGCCACGCATCCTGCGACCTTGGCCTCGAAGCGTATGCGCACATGATAGCGGCGGTCGCCGCGAATCACCTGCCAGGCGTTCCCCAGGTATTCGTCCAGGTTGAAACGGGCATCGGCACGGTAGGGACGGTGCAGCACCTTGATGCCGCGGATGCGCTCCACCTTGAAGGTGCGGACGGCTTCGGAGGATTCGGCGTAGCCGATGAGGTACCAGCCCTGTTGCAGGTAGATGAGTCGATAGGGGTGGATCACGAACTCCAGGAGCCGGTCGTCGGCGTAGGAGTCGTACTCCACCCACACCGGGCTGTGCTTGGAAAGTGCCAGTTGCAAAACAGGGATGGCGTTGCGCACCGCCTCGGGGTCGGAGGCTCGGTCCAGGCGGACGCCTACGCCGTCGAGCAGCGGGCCGCAGTAATCCTGCATCGCCTGCGGCAACATGCTTTCGATCTTCATGCCCGCGGAGCTCGCGGCGCCGGGGTCGGGCATGAACGGCTGGCGCAAGGCGTGCCGGGCCGCGATCATCAGCGCCAGCGCTTCGGCATGCGAAAGAGCCACGGGTGGAAGCAGGGCCACGCGGTCGGTGGAGTAACGGCGCGTGACGGCGTCAAAGCGGTAGGTGATCCCCGCCTCCGCCAGCAGGTTAAGGTCGCGGAACAACGTCCGCCGGGAGACGCGCAGAGAATCGGCGAGGTCGTCGACGGCGTAGGATCGCCCTGATTGCAGGACCTGGATCAGGCGCAGCAAACGCTCGACTCGTTTGCCATGTACCACACGTGTTCCTCCCGCGCCGGCCATGCTATCCGAAACGCGGAGTATAGGGCAGCATGCGGACGAGCATGAAGCCGGCGGTGGAGACCAGCGCCAGAAGCGTCAAGATGTGGAAGGTCGGCCGTCGCCATTGACGCGCCGCCCAGAGGAACACCAACAACAGCAGCAGATTTCCGCCGAACCCCGCGGTGACGCGCCCCAGGGAGAAGTCCGGAGTTCCGACCTCGCGCAGCCGGGGCCAGACGGCCATCATCCCCGCCACCGTGAGGGCGGCCGCGGCGGTCAGGAACGCCGCGTGGCGCGTGTGCGGAAGCCAGCGATCCGCCGTCTCGCAGACTCCGCCGCCCAGGAGGCGTCGCCGCCAGATGCGCGCCAGTTGGGTGTGCAGCCCGGCGGCCAGGGCCAGTCCGATCAGCAGCGCGTTGAGCACCATGGGGTACCGTTCGGCCATGGAGAGCGGAACGTGGGGCAGGAGGCAGACGCAAGCGCCGCCGAGCGTGATGGAGGCGAGCCCCATCGTCGCTTCGCACAAGCCGCCTCCGCCCAGCCGCCGCGCCAGGAGCGCGCATGCGCCCACGCCCAGGCCCGCGGAAGCCGTGATCATTATGGTCGGCGCGCGCCACCTGCCGCTCGCCGTGTCCAAGGGGACTGCATAGTGGTAGGCCGCCAACACCAGCAGGGCGGTCGCCATGGCGCCGCATACCATCCGCAGTCCGGTCCACGCCGTGCTCAAGGTCGGTCTGCCGGGACGTGGGACTGTGGCGGAGCTTGTGCCAACTACCGATCGCGGTTCGGCGAGCGCGGTGGCGGCTAGCACGAAGGCCAGCCAGGCGCACAGTAGCGTCGTACTCCACGTGCGGTAAAGTCCACCGTGCGGGGCGACGTAGAACACTGGAGCCAGCAGGCAGGCCCACGCGCCGGTGGCGGCGCCTCCCGCGGTCAGACAGGCCGTCAGGCGTGGATCTCGCGTGGACAGCCGTCCCACGGCACAGGCCAGCAACAGGAGACACCAGGTGATCAACCCTCCCGGTCCGAATCCGAACTCCGGGACGTCCGCGGAAGGGACAACCGTAACCAGCTCCACCGCCACATAGACGGTGCGGACTCCGAGGATCACGATGAGAACACTGGCGGAGATGACCCCCGAGAGCACCGTGATCAGTTGCACCGCTGCCAGAGGCGGGGGCAGGGGGGCGGAAACCAGACGATCCCTGGTTAGGAGGCGTGTACCGGCCGCGAGGGCGACGGCTCCGAACAGCGTCACGACGCCGAACCACTGGGCAAGGTGTTCTCCGGCGCTTCGCGGCAGGAAGACGAACCACAAGGAAACGGCAAGGCCCAGCGTGGCGACCGATCCGATAACCAGCCAGCGCAGAAGAGCGCGCCGGGTGATCGCGGCCTGCGTTCGGTCCGGAGCCAGTTCGCGGTGCGAACCCAGAGGGGTCCGATAGTCGCCGCGAACAAACGAAACGCTGGGCTTCGAGCGCCACACGCGCCGGAGGCTCTGCCACCAATTCCGATGGGGATCTGCGTGCATCCGCGAAGGATATCGGCGGTCGACGGAGGCCGCCGCAGCCGCAAACCGCCGGACCTGAGGCCCGGGCACCCGCGCGCGCCGCGCTCACAGGGTTAAGAGGGGCTGATGGTTGCACGTCGGAGACGGATATGTGTCACGGGGCGAGCGCTGCGGACGGCGTCCACAAAGGGGCCGTTCGTCCCGTGCTGCGGTGGCGCGGGCGCAACCGATCCCAACTCGGCAGTGCCGGGCCTAGCAGCCCGTGGCGAAAAGCGGTCCACGCGATGTGGCACGGGCATCCTGCCCGTGAAACCATGGGCTGGAAGCCCATGCCACGAGTTGTGCCACAGGCTGCTAGTCGACTTTGGAGGGCACGCGGTCTTGCGGGCCGGGCGGCGTGGGGGTCGCCGAGGGAGTGGAGGACTCGCCGGTGCGCTGTTCGAGCCGCGGTGGAGCCGGGGTCGCCGGACGATCCGCCTGTTCAATATCGTCCTTCACTTCGCGGATGCCCTTCTTGAACTCGACGATGCTCTTCCCCAGCGATCGTGCCACATCGGGCAGGCGCCGGCCGAAAACCAGCAGCGCCACGACCAGGATGATGATCCACTCCGTCGTGCCGGGCATGGAGAACAAAGCGAGGAACGACTCTGATTTCATGGTGTGTTCCTACCGTGCGGCGCGGCGGCGGACGGGGCACGGTCGCCCCTTGTCGTCGAGCCGGGGGCATTGCCGCCTTCAACGCCGTTACGGATTATACGGACACCGCGCCGCAGGCGTCAAAACCCGTTTTTCATCGGTCGTTCGCCGTACCAGGGAGCAGCTATTCTTGCGGATGACGCCGGCCGTTATAGAATCGCGGCCCGTCCCTCGCCCGTTGCGAGCGGCGGCGCGAGGCTCGTGGCCCGCCCGGATGCTAAGGCAGATACTACTGTATGGCCCAGAGACGGTTCCTGGTTACCGCCGCCCTGCCCTACTCGAACGGACGCCTGCACGTCGGGCACATCGCCGGAGCCTACCTGCCGGCGGACACCTATGTGCGTTACCTGCGGGCCACCGGCGCCGACGTGCGGTTCATCTGCGGCAGCGATGACAACGGCGTTGCCGCCCTGAAGACGGCCCGGGAGCAGGGCCGCGACGTGGCCGACCTGACGCGGCATTACAACCGCTGCCAGCAGGCCGATTTCGCCGGCTTGTGGATCAACTTCGACATTTACGGCGGCACCCACCAGCCGGACTATGTGGCCGTTCACGAAAGATTCTCGCAGGACTTCTTTCTCAAGATCCACGAGAAGGGGCTCTTCACCAAGCGAACCGACAAGCAGCTCTACGACCTGGAAGCGCAGCAGTTCCTGCCCGATCGTTTCGTTCGCGGGCGCTGTCCCCATTGCGGTTCGGACAAGGCCTTCGGAGACCAGTGCGAAGGCTGCGGCCGGGCGCTGGATCAGATCAGTCTGCTCGACCCGGTCAGCATGATGACCTCCAGCAAGCCGGTGCTGCGCGACACGGTACATTGGTATCTGCGTCTGGATCGCCTGCAAGCGCGCCTCGCCGCGTGGCTCACGGAGAAGAAGAACGGGCGCACGGGCGGCGCCTGCTGGCGTCCCGTGGTGATCAACCAGTCTCTGGGGCGGATCGAATCCGAAGGGCTGCCGGAGCGGGCGATGACACGGGATCTCACCTGGGGCGTGCCCCTTCCGCTGGACGACCCGGATGCCAAGGGTAAGTCGCTATACGTATGGTTTGACGCGCCGATCGGCTACGTTTCGTTCACCGCCGCCCTATGCCGCCGGCGCGGCGAAGCGCTTGAGGACTATGAGCGCTGGTGGAAGGACCCGGAATGCAGGGTCGTCCACTTCATCGGCGAGGACAACATCGTTTTCCACGCCATCACCTGGCCGGCGATGCTGCTGGCGACGCACGACAGCGAGAGCATCCAGGGCGAGCGGCACGAGTACCAGCTTCCTCACAACGTGGTCGCCAACTCCTTCATGAACATCAAGTTCCCGGGCAAGGACGAGGAGAAGATCAGCAAGAGTCGGGGAAACGCGGTGTGGATCGAGGACTACCTGCGCACCTTCGACCCCGATCCGCTGCGCTATTACCTAACGGTTGCCGCCCCGGAGCAGGCGCGCACGGCGTTTGACGTGGACGATTTCATCGCCCGCAACAACGGCGAGCTGCTGAATGCCTTCGGCAACTTCTTCAACCGCACGTTGACCTTCGCCCATCGGTACTTCGAGGGAAAGGTGCCTGCTCCTGGGGAGCGGGCGGCCGAGGATCGTGAGCAGCTCCAGCGCTGTGGCGATGCCGTTCGGATGGCCGGCGAAGCGCTCGAGGCGTGCCGCTTCAAGGCGGCTTTGGCCGAGGTGATGTCCCTCGCCCGTGCCGGCAATGGGTACTTCGACGCCACCAAGCCGTTCCAGACGCGTAAGAGCGACATGGAAGCCTGCGGTCGGGCCATCAATGTCTGCCTGCAAACGGCGCGGACGCTGACGACGATTATCGCCCCCTTTCTGCCTTGCACGGCGGAGAAGTGCGCTAAGATGCTCCGGCCGGACGGTGATTATCGCGCATGGGCGGCGGCAACCTCCGAGCTGCGGGCGGAACACCCCCTCGGGGAGCCGGAGATTCTGGTCAAGAAGCTGGAAGCCAAGGAGCTCTTCGCCGATTAGGTCCGTCGGGGCGGGGGATCCCGCGCCCTGGGAGGCTGCGTTAAAGCCGCGGGAGCTGCGATCGACGGGGGCGACAACGAGAAGAACGTGTTTACCGTAAACAAGAACCCCTCTCTGCTGGACCTGAAGAAGTTCGGGCGGGCCATGCTCATCGGCTTCGGCGTCCTCGGCGCCATTCTGTGGATCGGCTCGAGCCTGCGCCGCGGCTCCGGAGTTTTCGCCTGGTCGGGCAGCGGGGCGCAGATCACCGCCCTGGCTTTCTGGGCGCTGGGTGTGGGTTTGTGGGCGGTTTCCGTCGCCTCGCCGGCGGCAGCCAAGCCGGTATACGTGGGTTGGATGACGGTGACGCTGCCCATTGGCATCGCCATGGCGACCGTGCTGCTCAGTCTGCTGTTCGTGGTGCTGCTGCCCGTGTTCGCGTTGATTGTCCGAATGGCCGACCCGTTGCGCATGCGGTTGCATTCCGGAGGAACCTATTGGGAAGACTACCGGCACTATGAGCCGACGGTGGAGCGGATGCGGAGGCCCTTCTAGGTGAACGTACTGGGAATATCCTGCTACTACCACGACGCCGGGGCGGCGTTGGTACGCGACGGGCAACTGATCGCCGCCGCGGAAGAAGAGCGCTTCACGCGCAAAAAGCACGATTTCGACTTTCCCGCCCGGGCCATCGAGTATTGCCTGAAGGAAGCGGGAATCACCATCGACCGGGTGGACCACGTGGGCTTCTACGAGAAGCCGCTGGTCAAGTTCAACCGCATCCTGGAGAGCATCCTTGCCTGCTGGCCGCTGACCTACCAGGCGTGGCTCAAGGCGCTTCCCCTGTGGCTGGGGCACCGCCTGCACATGGGCCGCGAGATTCAGGAGAAGCTGGGGACGGACAAAGAGATCCTCTACTGCCAGCATCACCTCTCCCATGCCGCCAGCGCGTTTCTGGTCTCGCCGTACCGCGAGGCGGCGATCATCACCGCCGACGGCGTGGGCGAATGGACAACGACGGCCTGGGGCGTGGGGAAGGGCACCGACATCGAGATGTTCAAGGAGATCCGCTTCCCGCACTCCGTGGGGTTGCTTTTCTCGGCGATCACGGCGTACCTGGGCTTTCGGGTCAACGACGCGGAGTGGAAGGTCATGGGGCTGGCCCCGTACGGCAAGCCGACGTATGTGGATAAGTTCCGCGAGGTCGTGGACGTTAAGGACGACGGCAGCATCCGCCTCAACCTCAAGTACTTCGCGCACCCCTACTCGGCGACGCGCACTATCAACCATCGCTGGGAGGAGCTCTTCGGCCAGCCGCAGCGGCCCAAGGAAACGGAACTCAACGACTTCCATCGCGACATCGCCCATTCCGGTCAGAAGATCGTCGAGGAGATCATGGTCAAGATGGCCACCCACGTACACCGGCAGACCGGGATGGAAAGCGTCTGCCTGGCGGGCGGCGTGGGGCTCAACTGCGTGGCCAACTGGCGCATCCTGCAGGAGTCCGGCTTCAGGAACATCTTCATCCAGCCGGCGGCGGGCGATTCCGGCGGCGCACTGGGCACGGCGTTTTACATCTACAACACGGTTCTCAAGAACCCGCGGGTGTTCGAGATGAAACACGCGCTGTGGGGGCCGTCGTACTCCGACGACGAGATTCGCAACGTGCTGGACGCGGCGGAGGCGTCGTACGAGACCCTGCGCGACGAGACGGAACTGCTGCGGCGCACGGCGCGGCTGATCGCGGACGGCAAGGTGGTGGGCTGGTTCCAGGGGCGGCTGGAGTTCGGTCCGCGGGCCTTAGGGTCGCGCTCGCTGCTCGCCGACCCGCGCAATCCGAAGATGAAGGACATCATCAACGCCAAGGTGAAGTTCCGCGAGGCGTTCCGCCCCTTCGCACCGGCGGTGCTCAAGGAACACGCGCACGAGTACTTCGAGATGCCGGCAGGGATGGATGCGCCGTATATGCTGCTGGTGCCTAAGGTGCGCGTGGAAAAACACTCCGTGCTCCCGGCGGTCACGCATCAGGACGGCACCGGCCGGGTGCAGACGGTCACCGATGCGGACAACGGCCGGTATTACCGCCTCATCCGCGAGTTCGGCCGGCTCACCGGCGTACCCGTGGTGATCAACACCTCGTTTAACGTTCGCGGCGAGCCCATTGTGTGCACGCCGCGCGACGCTTACAATACATTCGTCAACACCGGCATCGACGTGCTGGTGATGGGCGACCACGTGCTCACGGAAAAGCCGGGCGCGGTGGATTTCGACGCGGGGATGAAGCGGAGCATTGCTCTGGAGTCGAGCTCCCTTCTGGAGGCCAAGGCCGTCACGCGCTGATTCGCGGGATGGCAGCCCGGGTCGAACCAGCCCGAACCCCGGCGGCGGAGTCAGAGGGGCGGCCGTCGGGACCGGCGCGAACTACGGATCTTCAGACATGGCAAAGCAGTCACTGGCTCGCGAGTTCTTCCTGTTCATCAAACAGGAGAAGAAGTGGTGGCTGGTTCCGCTGATCGTCGTGTTGCTGCTTGTCGGAGCACTGGTGATCTTCGCCAGCTCCTCACCGCTGGCGCCGTTCCTTTATCCCCTTTTCTAAGACGACCCGCGCCCTCTCGCGAGAGCCTACGCTGCGAAGCGCGCCTCGGCTCCGCGCGAGCGTCCTCGCCGATGCGTTGGCCACCCGCGCGCCGCCCCTTGGCAGCACGCTCCGGCGCGCGTAAGGTCGGTGTTCGTCCGCAGCGGGGCGAGTGGCGGAATGGCAGACGCTGGGGACTTAAAATCCCCTGTCCTTAATCGGACGTGCGGGTTCGAGTCCCGCCTCGCCCAAGCGCCACAAAACGGCACGTGGCCCAGTGCGGGCTCAGCCGGCGCACGACCATGGCGCCACCGGTCCGACCCGCAATCGTCGGCGCGACCGTGCCGCCCGTCTTACGGACACACAGGGCAACTCCCCGGGTCGGTCGTGAACGGATAAGCCTGTCCCTGGAAGGCCTTGATCAGGTTGAACACGTCGCTGACGTTTCCGAGCCGGTTGAGGCACGCCTCCTGGCCGGGGAGGCCTGCACCGACGACGTCAACGATCGACACGTGTGGCGCGGTCGGCAGCGATTGAAACCGCTGGAGCGCCGCGACGAAGTCGTTGACGTTCACCACGCCGTTGGCCGGCTCCCAGCTTCCACTGAATCCCCCGACGGTGTCGCCCCAGAATTTCGGCGCCGGCTGAGCAATCGTAGGCAAGGTCAACGGAGCCGAGTCCGCAACGCCGTCTGACGCACGGATGACGTACTCCGCCGCCGGTACGATCTCGCAGTCGCCGACGTGGATCACGGCTTCGGGCCAGGTGCGGGAGACGGGACCGGCGACGACCGTCGCCATCCCCGCGCCGTCGGGCGCGCTGACCCAACCGATCGGAGCTCCGGAAGGGACCTTGTACACCTTGTACTCCAGCGGCAGCAGTGTGTTGGGAACGAAGGAGATGTAGCGGTTCTTCGGTCCGTAGCAGCGTCCGCCGATGCAACGCGCCTGACTCGGTGAGCCGGGCGAGCCGGCGGGGCGACACTCGATGTCTGTCGTGCAGGCTACGGCGCTGATCTGCTCCGCGATGGGCGGGACGACGGTGATCGGCGGCGCCTCGTGTACGGTAAGCGCCTGGTTGACCGGGACCGCGGTGAGATCCGTTACGATGTTCGATCCCCCCGATCCCGGCCAGACGATGCGCACGTCCACCGTCGTCATCCCCGGCAGGCCGAAGTGCGGGTCGATGGCGTTCTGCGAGGCGAACCCTCCGTGCGCCGACACCTCGCGCAGGCCCAGGCGGTGTGCCGGATCTCCGAGAAACCCAGGTTCGTATACGATCACTCGAGCACCGATGGCATCGCGGTTGGAGTGGCCGGTGCCGTGGTCGTGCCGATGTCCCACCAAGTGCAGTCGCAAGTAGGGGCCGCCAACGTCGTTTACGTACAGGTAGTTGGTCGATGGCGAGTGCTCATTGCCGGCGGCCACATCCAGGTCGCCGTCGCCATCGTAGTCGCCCCAGGCGAGTGAATCGGTGCTTCCCAGCCCGAACTCGGGCAACTCGGTGAAGGTTCCGTCGCCGTTGTTGAGGTACAGGTAGTTCTGCTCCGCGGAAGTGAAATCGCCGTTGCCCACGGCGAGGTCCAGCAGGCCGTCGTTGTCGGCGTCGCCCCAGACCACGGTGTTGGTGTCCCGTGCCCCGAACTCGGCGTGCCCGGCGAAGGTGCAGTTGCCGTTGTTGACATATAGCGCCGACTGAGTGTTGTTCCAATTCCCTACCGCCAGGTCCAGGTCGCCGTCGTTGTCGAAGTCGCCCCAGTCGAGCGAGGTGGTGTCCCCGGTGCCGAAGTCGGGGATCGCGACGAAGGTCCCCCCGTCGTTGCGGTAAAGGAAATTCTGCTGGATGAAGCCGAACCCGCCGTTGCCAACCGCCAGGTCGAGGTCTCCGTCGTTGTCACAATCGCCCCACACCACGGCCTGCGTCTGGTTGATGCCGAACTGGGCTTGTTGCGTGAAGGTTCCGTCACCGTTGTTGACGTAAAGGTAGTTTTGCTCGTCGACACCCAGAATGCCGTTGCCCACGGCAAGGTCGAGGTCGCCATCGCGGTCGTAGTCGCCCCACGCCATAGCCGGCGTGTTGCCGCCGCCGAACTGGTTCGATTCCGTGTAGGTTCCGTTGCCGTTGTTGGTGAACAGCTTGTTGGGGCCGAAGTTGCCGACGGCCATGTCCGCGTCGCCGTCGTTGTCGTAATCGCCCCACAGAACGACGAACGTGGTGGTCCCGAACGGACCGCTGAAGAACTGATCCTGGCCGGTGAAGGTCCCGTCGCCGTTATTGACGTAAAGCTCATTTCCACCGCTGTTGTTGCCCACGGCCAGGTCGAGGTCGCCGTCGCCGTCGGCGTCCCCCCACGCCACCGCGATGGTTAACCGCGCTCCGAACTGTGTCTGCTGAATGAATGCCGCTTCGACGTTGCCGTGCGGAAGCGCGGCGCCGGCGGCGATCATCAGGGAAAGCGTTATGGCAGCGGAGACCTGCCCCGTTCGTTGACGTTGGTGGCTCATCGAACCGACTCCATAACCGGGCCTCGTCCCCTGTCGCGGGGCCGGCGTGTGCGCTACGCCATCGTTAGACGGCGGCTCGTTGACAGGTTCGTGCTTACCGTTCGGCCGCGCGCGGCGATCGGCACGCCATGCTCGCCTCTCACCCCGCGGCGGCGACGGGCCGTCCGGCCCAAACGCGGCTACCCACAGGCGCTAAAACAGCAACGACGCGCCGCGCGCTCCAGGATTCCCGGGATTTATTGGATGCAGCGGAAACCGGGACGCCGCCCCCCTCGCCGCGGCGGGGCGCCCCTGTCGGCGGGCCCCGACCGGTTTGCCCGGCAACCGCACGCGCGCCTAGAATCTGCCAGGTTCCGCGATCCCAGGGGGCGATGCAGATCATGTCGCACAGAGACGAGACGGCTGCCGGGCGCGAAACGGAGCTCGTGAACCGCGCGATCGACGGCGATACCGCGGCTCTGACACTCCTGCTCACTGACACGTACGACCGGCTGCGGACACACGTCGCCCGCCGGGTTCCACGCGATTTGCACGCCACGGTTGATGCCGACGACGTGGTGCAGGAAACACAGATCGAAGCCTTCCGCCACATTCGCCGGTTCGAACCGCGCGGTGAAGACGCGCTCTATCGCTGGCTGGCGACCATCGCTCTGCGCCGCCTGCGGAACGCGATCAAAGCGCGGCGTGCGTTGAAACGGTGCGGCGGCGGCCTTGCGGCGGGAGGCGTGTCGCCCGGAATCGAGGAATCGGTGGCGGCCCTGCTGGACCTGATGGCGGGACCGGGAGATACACCCAGTCGGGAGGTCGCGCGCGAGGAGGCGCTCGCCGCCGTCCGCTCCGCCCTGGCCTCGCTGCCCCCGGCGCATCAAGAGGCGGTGCGGTTGGTGTACCTGGAAGGTCGTTCCGTGGCGGACGCCGCCGCCGCCATGCACCGCACGCCCCGCGCCATACACAATCTGTGCCGCAAGGCAAAGGACCGCCTGCGATTGATCCTGGGCACGCGCTCGCGGTTTCTGTCCCGTTGCCGATAGGGCTTCTGGAATCCCCGGAGTACAGCGTCCGTCATTGCTGTTTTCTATGGTGGCGAGTCCGAGCGATGGCGCTCGGTGGCGCTGATTGAGAGCGAGCGAATGGTCCGCAATACAAAGACAGACGTGCCGGATGCCCGTCATGCGGCGGTGCTGCGCGTGCTGGAAGAGGTGATCGCAAGGCGCATGGCCGGCGACCCGCTCCCTGACGACCGCGTGACCGCAGCCCACGCCGACCTGCTCCCCGAATTAGGGGAGAAGCTCCGGGCCCTTCATCTTGCGGAACGAGCCCGCAGCCTTGCCGAGGGCGCCGGAACGGACGGCGACGGTTCGAGCCGCGCGCGGGAACCGGCCTTCGATCCCCTTGCGGCGCCCGCCATCCCTGGCTACGAGGTCGGTGAACCGGTAGGCCGCGGGGCCAACGGCGCCGTATACCGGGCGGTTCAGGTTGCCACGCGCCGCGAGGTCGCGATCAAGGTCATGCTTCCCGCGCTGGGCTGGTACGACCGGGGCCGCTTTGAGCTCGAGGCGCGGGCGTTAGCGCAGCTCAAGCACCCGGGCATTGTCACGATATACGACACGGGCTGGACGGCGGGTCACTTCTTTCTGGTGATGGATTACGTCGCCGGCCGGCCACTCCATGAGTTCGCTCGGCGCGCCGCACCGGCCGTGCCGCAGAAACTCGAACTATTCTCCCAGATTTGCGACGCGGTTCATGCCGCACACCTGCGGGGGGTGATTCACCGCGACCTCAAGCCGGCCAACATCCTGGTGGACGAAGCAGGGTTGCCGCACCTGCTGGACTTCGGACTGGCGAAGCTGGCGGCGCAGGACGGCGATGCCACGGTGCTGGCAAGCGGCATGACCATGACCGGTCAGTTCATCGGTTCGCTGCCCTGGGCAAGTCCGGAACAGGCAGAGGGCGCGGCAGACAAGATCGATGTTCGCACCGACGTTTACTCCCTGGGCGTGATCCTCTACCAGCTACTCGCGGACCGTTTTCCCTACAGCGTCCTGGGGAACATCCGGGACGTGATCGACCGCATCCTGACCGCCGAACCCCGGCCCCCGAGCGAGCTGTCGCGCGGTGTGGATCATGAGCTCGATACCATCGTGCTTAAGTGCCTGGCGAAAGACCGCCCGCGCCGGTACCAGGGCGCCGGGGAGCTTGCCGCCGACGTCCGCCGCTACCTGCGCGGCGAGCCGATCGAGGCCAAACGCGACAGCGCCTGGTACATGCTGCGGAAGACGGTGCGGCGTTACCGCCTGCCGCTGGCGCTTGCGGCCGCGGCGGCTTTGCTGTGCGTGGGTTCGGCTGCGTCCATGTACGTGCTTTACGGTCGTGCCCGCCATGAAGCGGACCGCGCCCAGCGCACCCTCGCGTTCCTGCAAGACACGTTGTTCCAGGCCAGTTCTCATCGTCTGGGCAGCGACGCCACGCTGGTGGAAGTGCTCGACCACGTCGCGCTCCACGTCGGCGAGCAGTTCCAACAGGAACCGGCCATGGAGGCGCCGCTCCGCTACACTATCGGGTCCGCGTACGAAACGATCTGGCGGAAGGAGGAAGCGGCCACACACCTCCGCCGGTCGCTGGATCTCTATCGCGAGGCCTACGGAGAGGACCACCCGGAGACGTTGCGCTGCATGGTTCTGCTGGGGATGGTACTCGCAGAGCTGGGGCAACCGGAAGCGGTGGAATTGCAGCGGACCGCCCTGGAAACGCGCCTCCGGCAGCACGGCGAACAACATCGGCTGGTTGCCGACAGCCGGAACGAGTATGCCTTCGCGCTTTGGGCGGCGGCCAAGCCGGCGCAATGGGAGGAATCGGAGCGGCACTACGTCGCCGCGCTGAATCTCTACCAACAGACCCTCGGGGCGGAGCATGGCGACATCGCACGTTCGCTGACCGGCTTTGCGGCCATGAGACTGGCGCAGGGGCAGGCGGCGGAGGCGGAGAAGCTCTACCTGCGTGCCCTGGACATGGCGCGGAAGCTGTTCGGGCAGGACCATCAGTTCGTCGTCGAGTGCATGGGCGGCTACGCGGATACGCTCCAGGCGCTGGGCCGATACGGCGAGGCGGAGGTGGTGTTGCGTTCGGTGTTGGAGCACGCGCCGCGGCTTTTCGGCCGGGCATCGCTTTCGCGGATGCACCGGGCGCTCGCCGCCGCGCAGCGCGGCATGCAGGACTGGGTGGCCGCGGAGCAGACCCTGCGCACTGCCGCGGCAACTGCCTGCGAAAGTCTGCTGCCCAAGCATCCGGCGGAGTCGGCTCCGCTCTCCGCGCTCGTGCAACGCCTGCGCGGAGGCTTCGCGGACGGCGAACCCGCCGGCCAGTTCCACGAACTCCTCCTGGCCGCCGAATCCTTGGGCATGCGCCCCGCGGAATCGGCCCGCAACCTCTGTGCCTATGCCGAGTTGCTCATGGATCGCGGCGAGATCGCGCCGGCGGAGCCGTTGCTCCGATCAGCGGTTGAACTTCTGGAACGCGCTCCGCTCCGGGGCGGAGCGTTTCAGGCCCGAGCCAGGCGGCTTCTGAGCCGCTGCCTGGCAGAGCGCGGCCTGGCAGCCGAGGCGACGGAGCTGCTTCGTCAGGCGCATGCCGTGCTTTGCCGAACCGTCGGCGAGGCGCATCCTCAAACGGAACGGGTGATGCGCGAACTGTCAGTGCTGGAGGCGTCCTGAGTTGGCATCGGGTGGCCCGGGGTCCGGGGTCGGGCCCCGTCTCGCTCAGCCGGCGCCGCCGCTTTCTCCGTCACCCGCGGCGCCTCCGGAGAGGATGGGGGTGACCGACACGTTGATTGCCTGATAGTACAGCGCGGTGAGCGATTCGTAGGCGGAATCGGTGCCCACCAGCAGCCAGAGCTCGCCAGCGTCGCTGGCCGTCACGTCCACGTCGTGGGTGTGGGAGCGAAACAGCAGTACGTAGGGTGCCTCCTCGAGATTGGGGATGAGTTCGCAGGGAACGCCGTTGGCGATGTCACTTACGACGGAGGCCGCCGGCCCGCCCTGGCTCTGGTCGCCCTTGTCGACGTTCATGACGAACAGCTCGGACTCCACGTCGAAAACCGTGTGCGGTTCGATAGCTGAAGCACCGACCTTGAGATACACGCCTTCGCCGGGAGCGCCGCCCACGCCGGCGCAGCCGGTGGGGGCGTTCGATGCCACCAGGATGTCGAAGGAGACGCGATACGTGCGCCCGGGCAGGATGCCTTCGTCGCGTCCCAGTTTACGTTTGAGGTAAAGGAAGAGGTCGTCGGAACGATTCACGCCCTGGATGTAGAAGGCCCGGCCGTCGTAGCCCAGTTCGTCGGGAACGTCGCGCCGACCGGACTCGAACATCAACAGCTCCTCCTGCTCCTCCCCGTAATCGGCGACGCCGGCCTCCCATCCGTGCGTGGTTTCCCGGAAATCGAAGCTCAGGTCGATGCTGCGCCCGAACTGCACGGCGCAGCCGCCGGGCGAGGCCAGCACCGTCAAAAGCGCGCCTCCGCCGAGCGAGAAAAGGAACCAACGCTCGAGGCGTCGTGTTGTCCGCCGTTGCATCGTCGTTGCCTCCCGCGGCGCAAGCGGTTCGCGCGGCGCCTGCCGCCGCCGAGTGCTGACCGCGGGGCAACATTCCCGACCGCCGGGCCGCCGCCTCCGCGCCACACGCGCGACACCGCTTGATTCTAAAGCGCGGGAACTGTCCGTGAAGTGGGCCGCACGCGCGGATACAATTCGCCGCGGGACCGTAAGAAGCGTGCCCCGCGGATTTCGGAGGTCGTATGCTGCGCGCTGCCACGCCGGACGACACGCCCGGCATCCACGCACTGATTGCGGGCGTGTTCGCCGACTACGGCTACGTACTCGACGTGGAACGTGAGGACCCGCATTTGCGTGATCCTGGCGTCTACTTCCGCTCGAATGGCGGAGAGGCGTGGGTCGTGGAAGAGGAGGAGGTGATTGTTGCCTGTGCGGCCGTGGCGCTCCACGCCCAGGCCGCGGAGCTTAAGTCTCTGTACGTTTCCGCTACCCGCCGCCGCCGCGGCTGGGGGCGGCGACTGGTACAGATGGCGATGGAGCACGCCCGCCGTGCGGGCCGCGCCTCGATGTTCTTGTGGAGCGATACGCGGTTCGCCGAGGCCCATCGGCTCTACGAGAGCCTGGGCTTCCGCCGGACGGGGGAGCGGAACACGGTCTGCACCAACACGTTTTCCGAGTACCGTTTCGAACGGTCGCTGGCGGTGTAGGCGCCAGAGCGCAAACGGGCGGGAGGCGCCGGGTCGGCCCGGCTTACGGGGCACCGTGCACCCCGAACCGGCGTGGCGTTCGGCATTGATTCATAACCGCGGGCGGCATACACAAGCACCCTATGGCGGAGTCGGGGTGGCAGTTCTTCATCGACGTGGGCGGGACGTTCACCGACGCCGTCGCGCGCCGTCCGGACGGCAGCGCGGCGACTTTCAAGCTGCTCAGCGACGGCACCGTGCGCGGCGTGGTTGGTCCCGGGTCGAGCCGGGACCTAATCGTTGACCCGGTTCGGCGACGTGACCCCACGGGAGTCTGGGACGGCTATCACCTGACGCTTACCGGAGGGCCGGGGGTCTCGCCGCCGCGCCGCGTCCGCGTCTTCGATGGTGCGACAAACTCGCTTCACCTGAAACCCGACCCGGAAGCGACCGCTCCAACCCTGGGGGCGACCTACGAGCTGCGCGGAGGCGAGGAAGCGCCCATCGCCGCGATCCGTTACCTCATGGGCCTGCGGCCATCCGACCCCATCGGCCCCGTGGAGGTACGCTTGGGTACCACCCGCGCCACCAACGCCCTTCTGGAACGCAAAGGCGCCAGGACGGCGCTGGTGACCACGCTCGGCTTCGCGGATGTACTCAGGATCGGCTATCAGGATCGCCCCGCACTGTTTGATCTGCATATCCGCAAGCGGGAAGAACTTGCGGCGCAGGTTGTCGAAATCGACGAGCGCCTGTCGGCCGGCGGTCAGGTGCTGCGTGCCCCGGAGAGCGCGCTGGTTCGCCGCGACCTAGAAGCGCTGCGGGCCGAGGGCATCGAATCACTGGCCATCTGCCTGCTGCACGCCCATGTCAACCCGGCGCACGAACGGCTGGTGGCGGACATTGCCGAGGCAGTGGGCTTCCGCAACATTTCGGTTTCGTCGCGCGTCGCGCCCATGGAGCGGATCGTCACCCGCGGCGACACCACCGTTGTAGACGCCTACCTGAGCCCCGTGATCCGCGAGTACGTCGCCGCGCTGCGGCATTCGCTACCGGAGGCGCGGCTGCTGCTGATGACCAGCAACGGGGGGCTTGTCGAGGCGGAGGCGGTGTGCGGCAAGGACACGCTCCTCAGCGGTCCCGCCGGCGGTGTAGTGGGTTGTGCCGCGGTGGCCAAGAGTGCCGCGGTCGGACCGGTCATCGGCTTCGATATGGGCGGGACCAGTACGGACGTTTGCCGCGTGGACCCGCCGCCCGCCTCCTTCGAGTATGAGCATGAAACGGTCAAGGCGGGCGTGCGCCTCGTGGCCCCCATGCTCGCCGTGGAGACGGTCGCGGCCGGAGGCGGGAGCATCTGCTGCTTCGACGGCCAGATGCTGCGCGTTGGGCCGCACAGTGCCGGGGCCGACCCGGGACCCGCGTGCTACGGGCGCGGCGGCCCGCTCACTATCACCGACGTGAACCTCTACCTGGGCCGGATCGTCCCGGAGTTTTTCCCGTTTCGCCTGGATGCGGCGATCGTTGAGCGCCGCTTAGCCGACCTTGGTCAGGTTGTGGCGGCGGGCGGTAAGCCGCTGTCGCCGCTGGAGCTTGCCGAGGGCTTCGCCGCCATCGCCAACAGCCACATGGCGGAGACGATCAAGCGCATCTCGGTGGCCAAGGGGTGCGACGTGCGCGAGTATGCCCTCAACTGCTTCGGCGGGGCGGGGGGGCAGCACGCATGCGCCGTGGCCGAGTTGCTGGGCATCCGCCGCATCTGCCTGAGCCCTTACGCCGGGGTGCTCAGCGCTCTGGGGATCGGAATGGCGGAAATCAAGCGCATCGCTGAACGCAGCGTGCGCGTGGACCTCGATGAGTCCGCGCCGGGACTGGTGGAAGCGCAGTTCGCGGCGTTGGAGAACGAGCTTCGTGACCAACTCCGTGCAGCGGCCGGCGGCGCCGGCGCGGCATCTCCGGTGCGCACC
Organism: Planctomycetota bacterium; assembly: GCA_016208685.1. Classification (GTDB taxonomy): domain Bacteria; phylum Planctomycetota; class Phycisphaerae; order UBA1845; family UBA1845; genus JACQXM01. The sequence continues at coordinate 156,544 of JACQXM010000012.1, forward strand.
TGGGACGTCTGCTATGTCGGGCAGTCGAGCACCATCACGGTGGCATTCGATTCTCCGGTGCGAGCGCGAGCGAACTTCGAAAGGGAGCACCGCCGCCTTTACGGCTATACGCACGATTCCCGGCCCACGGAGATCCGTGCCGTGCGGGTGGAAATGTCGCTACCCTCGCCGGAGCGCGGTCTGCTGCGCGTGGACGCGGCGGCGGCGTCCCCAGGCCGACCGCGAACCACCCGATTGTTCGTCGATGGCAGGGCACGGGAGGTACCGCTGTTTCTTCGCAGTGATTTAAGCCCTGGACGGACCTTCTCGGGTCCGGCGTTGGTGCTGGAGGACACGAGCACTGTCGTTGTGGACGCCGGTTGGCACGCAGAAGTGCTGGCCGGCGGTGAGCTCGTGCTGGAGGACCGTCGACCCGCGCCCGGCCGGCAGCCGATTTCCGTTGAGTCCGACCCCATTCAGCTCGAGCTCTTCAACCAACGCTTCGCCGCCATCGCTGAGCAGATGGGCGTCACCCTGCGGCGGACGGCGCTTTCCACGAACGTGAAAGAGCGGCTCGACTTCTCCTGTGCCGTCTTCACCGCCGAAGGCGACCTGGTGGTCAACGCCCCGCACATTCCCGTGCACCTGGGTGGCATGAGCGACTGCGTCAAGGCGCTGATCGAGGACGTGCGCGAGTTCGCGCCGGGGGATGTCTACGTCACCAACGACCCCTACCGCGGCGGCTCACACCTGAACGACGTGACCGTGGTAACGGCCGTGCACGAGGAGTTGGCCGAAACGATGGGAACGCCGCGGCTGCTGTTCTTCGTGGCCAGCCGCGCCCATCACGCGGAGATCGGGGGCACGCGGCCCGGCTCTATGCCGCCGGACTCCCGCTGCCTGGCCGAGGAAGGTGTGCTGATTCGCGCCTTCCGCTGGGTGCACGCGGGGGCGGCGCGGCACGAGGAGCTGCGGGCGCTCCTGTGTAGCGCCGCGTTTCCGTCCCGCGCGCCGCAGGAGAACCTGGCGGATATCGCGGCCCAGGCGGCCGCCAACCAGACGGGCGTTCGTGAATTGCAGGCCCTGGTCGCCCGGTGCGGACTGGAGGTCGTCCGCGCCTACATGGGCCATATTCGGACGGCCGCGGAGCGCAAGATGCGCGCCGCGCTCCGCCGCCTGGGTAGCGGGGTCTATCGGTCTAGGGACCAGCTCGATGACGGATCACCCATCTGCGTTGCGTTCACCGTCGATGGAGATAGGGCGCGACTGGATTTCACCGGAACGGGCGCCGTCCTTCCAGGGAACCTCAACGCCAACCGTTCCATCGTCACCAGTGCCGTCATGTACTGCCTGCGCTGCCTGATCGACGAAGACATTCCGTTAAACAGCGGCGTGCTGGCCCCCGTGGAGATCGTGTTGCCGGAGTGCCTGCTGAACCCGTCGAGTTTCGCGGACCCGGCCCGTTGCCCCGCGATCGTAGGCGGAAACGTCGAGACCTCGCAGCGAGTGGTGGACTGCCTCTTCGGGGCCCTGGGGATTGTGGCCGCAAGCCAGGGTACGATGAACAACGTGCTGATGGGCAACGAACGGTTCGGGTACTACGAAACCATCTGCGGCGGCGCCGGCGCCGGCCGCGGGTTTGATGGCGCTGACGCCGTGCACACCCACATGACCAACACCCGGCTGACGGACCCGGAATTGCTCGAGTCGCGATACCCCGTGCGACTCGTGCAATTCCACATCCGCCGGGGATCGGGCGGTGCCGGGCGATGGCACGGAGGCGACGGCGTTGTTCGAGAGCTCGAGTTCCTCGAACCGCTCGAAGTCTCGATCCTCAGCCAGCGGCGAACGACGGCACCGTACGGTGTGGCGGGCGGCGGAAACGGACAGCCGGGGCGGAACCTCTTGTTGCGTGTTGGGGCCTCCGCGGTTGAAGTCCTGCCTCCGATCGCTCACTTTCCGGCTGCCCCCGGCGACCGGCTGGTCGTGGAGACACCCGGCGGAGGAGGCTACGGAACCGCGCCGTGAACCCACGTATTGCCTCCATCGAGAACCTGATCGCCCGCGATCCCGGCGGGAGGAACGTCTTCGGGCTGGTGGTGGCCGATCAACTGCGCCTGGCGGCGCAGTCGTTGCGGCTGGCGAAACGGGTTGCGGTGGTAAGCGGTTTCTTCATTCCTGAGGCCGGCGCCGGCGAGACGGACGGCCCCCCCGGGGCGAAAGCGGTCGGCGAAGCGCTCACGCGACTCGGCATCCGGGTCGACTACCTGACCGATGAACGCAACGCCCCGCTGTTTCGGGCTCTGGGCGTTGAGCCGGTGATTCCCGATGCCGACTACCTGGACCATGCGGCACCGACGCACCTGCTCTCCATCGAACGGGTCGGCCGGGGAGCCGACGGCCGTTACCGCAACATGCGCGGACAGGACATCACAAGCACCACCGCGCCGCTCGACGACCTGTTTCTCGACGCCGGCCGCCGCGGACTCACCACCATCGGCATTGGAGACGGCGGCAATGAGATCGGCATGGGGCGTGTCTTCGCCGAGGCCCTGGAGACCATCAAACAGGGCTCGCGGCTGGCGACGGTGGTGGCTACGGACTTCTGCATCGCGGCGGGGGTGTCCAACTGGGGCGCGTATGGACTGGTGGGGGCGATTTCGGTCCTCGACGGGCGCGACCTGCTTCCCAATGCCGCTCAGGTGGCGTCGGAACTTGAACAACTGATCCACGTGGGGGGTGCGGTGGACGGCATCTCGCTCCGCCGTGAGTGCACCGTCGATGGGCTGCCCCTGGCAGAAACGTTACGCATACTCGAGGAAGTGCGGCACCACATTGTCCCGTCGCCGCTGGAGCGCGGCGCGCCGCTCACGGTGGGGATTGTAGGATATGCGGAGACCGGGAGGGCGGCCGCGGCCTTGCTGATGCGTCGCGGGCATAAGGTCCGCGTGTCGGAGGCCGGCAGCGTGACGCTGGATGGGGGCATTGTCGCCGCGGGCGTTGAAACCGGCGGACACACACTGGGCTTCCTGGGAACGTGTGATCTGGTGGTCTTCAGCCCCGGCGTGCCCGCGGACGCTCCGATACGCCAGGAATTGCACCGCAACGGCGTGCCGGTCATGAGCGAATTAGAGCTGGCCTTCCAGCTCGGCACCGCTCCATTGATCGCCGTGACTGGCACGGTGGGGAAGCGGACGACGGTGGAACTGTTTCAGCGCATCATGCAGCGCGCGGGGCATGAAGTGGCGATTGGCGGCAATCGTGGCCGGCCACTGTCGGCCTTATTGCTGGAACGTGCCTCCGGGGACCCCTACACGGCACCGAGTCGGGCGGTGGAGCCCGGGCAGTCCGGCCGCGTCGCTTCATCGCGGGCGGGCGGCGACCCGTGCGTACTGGCGGTCGCGGTCTCCAGCTTTCAGCTTGAAACCGTCGTGCACTTCCGCCCCCACATTGCCATCATGCTCAATATCAACGAGGCCCACCTGGACCGGCATCGATCGGTTGCGGAATACGTGCGTATCAAGAGTCGCATCTTCATGAACCAGCATCCCGACGACATCCTGGTGCTCAACTACGACGATCCGCGCTTGCGGCCGTTGGCTCGAAAACACCACGGCCGTACCTACTTCGTGTCGGCGCGGCAGGCCGTCGACCGCGGCGCGTGGCTCGCCGACGGTCGCGTGCGTGCCAACATCGCCGGCGACGCGGAGGACCTTGGAGCGATCGCCTGCCCCTTCGCGGAGAACCTGTTGTCGGCGGTGGTTGCCGCTCGCCTATGCGGAGTCTCGGCGACGGAACTGGCTGCGGCACTGGCGGGCGACTTGGGAGACCGGGCATGACGGCACGAGGCTGGCCCGAATGCAGCGGTCGCGAAATCCGCGCCGCTTGCCGAGCGGGGGCGTTCGACGGTCCCACCGCGGGCGCCGCCCGAGGCTTCGCGCAGGTGAACGTCGTCATCCTCCCGGCTTGCGACGCCGGCGACTTTGCGGAATTCTGCCGGCGCAATCCCAAGCCTTGTCCGGTACTGGAGGTAACATCGCCGGGCCGAGTTGAGCCCGTGCGCCTGGCGCCCGGCGCGGACTTGCGGACGGACCTGCCGCGGTACCGTGTACTGCGGCAGGGGCGCTGTGTCGACCGGCCGAAAGACATTCTCTCGGTGTGGCGCGACGATTTCGTGGCGTTCCTCATCGGCTGCTCCTTCACGTTCGAAACGGCGCTGCTGGAGGCCGGGGTGCCGGTTCGGCACATCGAGGAGCAACGGAACGTACCCATGTATCGCACCGGAGTGGCGTGTACACCGGCGGGGGCGTTTGCCGGGCCGCTCGTGGTCTCCATGAGACCCATGAACCCCGAGCATGTGGAGGTGGCGCGGCGGGTGACCGCGGCAGTACCCCGTGTGCATGGCGCGCCGGTCTACGTGGGCGACCCCACGGCGCTGGGAATCGCGGACCTCGCCCGGCCCGACTACGGTGAGGCGGTGACCGTGCGTCCCGGTGAAGTGCCGGTCTTCTGGGCGTGCGGCGTTACGCCGATGGAGGCGATCCTGCGGGCGCGGCCGGAGATCGCGGTGACCCACGAGCCGGGCCACATGTTGGTCACGGATGTGCGTGACATTGACCTTCGCGAACCGATAAACGAAACATGAACGACGGGCGCTGCTCCACTCGATTCAGAAACCTGTGGTGTCGCCGGCGCGACGCGCGAAGCCGAGCGCGCGTGCGGATCCTGCTTCCCCTTGCGCTGGCCGCGATCGCCCCCGCGGCTTACTCCGCGGCCGAAGAAGCGACGTCCGTTGCAACGGCGCCGGCGGACGAGGTGGCAGCGCTGGTGCGCGATCTGAGCGACCCTTCCTACGAAATCCGCACCAAGGCGACGCGGCGGCTGTGCATGCTGGGTCCGGCGGCCGCCGAGGCGCTGCGCGGGGTTGCCTCCGGCGACAATGCCGAGGCGGCGTTGCGGGCGCGGCGCATACTGGCGGTTCTCGACGAAGTCTACTTCGCGGGCGTCGAGGTGACGCTGGCGTTCTCCGCCACGCAGGTGGGCTGGGACACGCCGGTCGACCTGCGCCTGACGCTTTCCAACCGCTCCACGTACCCTGCCCGCGTGCCGTTCGTGCTGGATGCCGCCCGGCGGGGACCGGCCGAGTCGGATGCCGCCCAGGTGGCGGACATGCTGGACCTCGCCGAGTGGCTTCAGGTGCGCGGCCCCAGCGGTCGCGAGATCGTACTTCGCGTGGATGATATCGCCGCCGATCCGGCGGTGACGGATGTCGTGCAGCAACGGCTCAACAATCCCCCGGACTCGGTCCTTCCACCGGGAAAGGAAGCGGTACTGGTGGCGAAGGCCTTCAACCGCGGCTGGGCGCGCTACCCCTTGCTCGATGCCGGCGAGTACATCGCGACCCTGGTGTACGAGCCCGAGTGGGATGACGAGACCCTGGCGGCACAGCGCATCGGATCGGTCAGCAGCAAGCCGGCGAAGATTACGGTCGGCGAGGCGGCGCCGGCGGCGGTATCACGCGGCGGCGATGAGGCGGCACTCACTGTGCAGCGCGAGGGAGCGGACCTGGTGGCGCGATTGACGAACCGCTCCGATCAGCCGGTGTACGTAAACCGTAACCTCGGCCCGGCGGCGCCGTTCGCGCCCGCGGCGTGGGTGTACACGCTGGCGGAATCGGTGCACGAGGTTCCGGCGGGAGGCAACCCGGCGACCGACTGGCGGGACTTCGACGAAGCGCTCTTCACCGAAGTCGGGCCGGGGCAGACGTTAGAAGTGGCCCGAACCGGCATTGCCCGGCTTCGCGCCACGCTGGACCGCGCCGGCGCCAACCTGGCATCCGACCGCTGGACGGTCCATCTCTCCTACACCAATCGCTGCGATCGCCAATGGCAGGCACGCGACGGTGCGGCCCTGCTGGGCAAAGAGGACGCACCGCGGGTCTTCCAGATGCCCCTTCCCAAGCGCATCCTCTCCGGGCGACACCTGAGCAACGCCGTCAATGCTCCGGAGCTTGAATGAACGCGGCCGGTATCGCCGCTCGACGGGGAGCGTTGCGGCCGCCGGCTTGCCCCCTCAGTCGAACCCGGGGGCGGCGGGGATTCCCGCTCGCACCGGGTCTCCTGGAACGGGGCTTGCTATGGGAATCCGCCGGGGCACCGTGTTCGGGCGACACGGTTCCCGGGCGGAGCTTGTTTGGGTGGCGAGTGCGTGTGGGCGGCGGAAAGTGCAATCCCGCGACGCCGCGAGAGTGCGACAACGGGCTTGAAGGAGCGATGAGATGTACCAACGGCTTGGCGTATCGGTTCTGGCTTGGGCGGTACTGGCGGGCGGGGGATGGGGCTGCGCCACGAACCCGGAAGCCAGGTATTTGTCCAACGTGCGTCAACTGACCAGTCAGGACATGGGTTTCCTGAACGCCGGGGAGGCTTACTTTTCGCCCGACGGACGCAACATCATCTTCCAGGCGACGCCGATGGGGAAGAGTGAATACCAGATCTACACGATGGAGTTGAAGGGCGGCTCACCGCGCATGGTCAGCACCGGCAAGGGGGCGTGCACGTGTGCCTACTTCCGACCGGACGGCAAGAAGATCATCTTTGCCTCCAGTCACCTCGACCCCACGCTCGACCGCCCGGAGCCCAAGAAGCCCACGCACGGCTACGCCTGGGACTTCAACGCCCACATGGACATCTACGAGGCCGATCTCGACGGGTCGAACCTCAAACGGCTGACCGACGCCCCGGGATACGACGCTGAAGGCTCTTATTCGCCCGACGGCAGGTCGATCGTGTTTACGTCGCAGCGCGACGGGGACCTGGAAATCTACGTCATGGACGCCGACGGGAAGAACCAGCGGCGCATCACCCGCGGGACGGGCTACGACGGCGGGCCGTTCTTTTCGCCTGACGGGAAGACCATCCTCTACCGCGGCGACCGTCGCGGCGACGAGCAGCAGAACCTCCAGATCCGCCTCGTGAACAGCGATGGCACCAACGACCGCGCCGTAACCGACAACGAGTTGTTCAACTGGTGCCCCTATTGGTCCTCGAACGGGCGGTCGTTCATCTTCACGCAGGCGGATCACGCGGCCCGCGCCCGCGGCGAGAAGGTCAACTACGATCTGCACATGACCACGGCCGACCCGCTGGAGCCGGGGGCGAAGGATGCCAAGACGCACGTGCGGATTACCTTCGACCCGCAGTTCGACGGCTTGCCCGTGTTCAGCCCGGACGGGAGGAAGCTGATGTGGACCTCCAAGCGCCACGGCCTGGCGGAGGCGCAGGTGTTCATCGCCGATTTCACGCCGCCCCGGGAGTTTCGCTGACCAGCGCGGGCGGAGCGGGGTAGGTCGGGCGACGCGCGGGTCGGCGCCCGTCGTCTCCCGGCGCTAGGTGCCCCGGAGGTTGCCGTAGAGGGCGATGTGCAGTCGCGGGCAGAAACGGAAGCCTCGCTGCTTGCATAGCTCGGCCACCCATCGGCCGCGGTCGTGGAGCTCCTCGCTGGTGACACCTTGTGGCATCAGAAGTACGTTCGAAGGCTCATAGGCGCCGATCTGAAACAGCAACGCGTCCACCTCGTGTATGTCGGCCGGAGACTCGACGACGAACTTGATCTGATAGTCGGCAAGAGCGAGAAAGCGGCGGATGGCGTCGAGGTTGATCCGCGCCTGCTCGTGGCGCTCCGCCCATCGCCCCTGGTCACGAGTCCAGGGAATAGAATTCTCCAGTTTGGGGCTCAGGCTCGCCAGATCGCACTCCACGTCCTTCCACACCGTGGCCGCGGTCTCGATAGTCAGATGGTAGCCTTCCTCCCGGATGCGTCGCGTCAGGTGTTCCACGCCGGTGGCGATCAGCGGCTCCCCGCCGGTGAGCACCACGTAGCGCGTGGGGAAATCCGAAAGGCGGTCGAGAATCTGGTCGGGCTCCATGGCCTCGCCTTCCGGGTTCCACGAGGTGTAGGGGCTGTCGCACCAGGTGCAGCGCAGGTTGCAGCCGCTGGTGCGCACGAAGACGCTGGGCACGCCGGCGAGCTTGCCCTCGCCCTGGATGCTGAAAAATATCTCACTGATCTTCACGCGCGGGGATTATACCCCGAGCCGCGGGGAACGGTGTGAGGACCGTGGGGCGAAACGGAGGCGCCGTTACGCCAGCGCCTTAGCCGCCGGTTGGGCCCCGAGCGGCTTACCCAGGTAGGCTTCGACCACCCGCGGATTGTCGCGGATATCCTCCGGCCGCCCCTCTGCGATCGTCTCGCCGTAGTCCAGCACCAGAATCCGTTCGCAAACGCCCATGACCACGCGCATGTCGTGCTCTATGAGCAGGATGGTCAGCCCGAACTGGTCGCGAATGCGACGGATCAGCGACATGAGGTCGCGTTTCTCCGCTGGGTTCATGCCGGCCGCGGGTTCGTCCAGGCATAGAATCCGCGGCGCCGTCGCCAGGGCGCGGGCGATTTCCAGCCGGCGCTGCGCCCCGTAGGGGAGACTGGACGCCACCTCGCTCGCTAGGCCCGCAAGGTCGAACAACGTCAGCAGGTGCATGGCCTGCTGCCGCGCCAGACGTTCTTCGTGGTAGAAGCGCGGCGTACGAAAGATCGCCGCGGGTACTCCCGTGGTGAGGTGCGCGTGCAGGGCGATGCGCACGTTGTCGAGTACCGTCAGATCGCCGAAGAGCCGGATGTTCTGAAAGGTGCGGGCGATGCCGCGGCCGTTGATCGCGGCGCAATTGCAACCCACCAGGGAGCGATCCGCCAGACGGATATCGCCGGCCGATGGGCGATACACCCCGGTAATCATGTTGAAACACGTCGTTTTCCCCGCCCCATTCGGCCCAATGAGCCCGACGATTTCCCCGGCGTCGAGGCAAAGGCTGAACTTGTTCACCGCCGTAAGCCCGCCGAACCGAATGGTAAGTGCCTCGCAGGTAAGGCGGGGGGGAGCGGTCCCCTTTCCGCTGAGGAAGCCCGGCGCTGATGCGTCGGGTGGTGTGGTCGTCCGAATTGGAGTCGGCGGCGCGGCACGCCCGCCGGCGGGCTTTCCCCTCCGACGCAGGAATGCCGCCAGGTCGCCGAGTTCCCAGCGGCCCATCAAGCCCTGCGGCCGGAGTATCATCACCAGGACCAGTACGCCGGCGTACAGGATGGTGCGGTACTGTTGCGCGCCGCTGGGAAGGTCACGCAGCAGTTCCAGCAGATAGGTGAACGCCGCCGACGCCAGCACGCACCCGGTGAGGCTGCCCGAGCCGCCCAACACCACGGGAACGATCAACTCGATGGAACGGTCAAAGCGGTAGCTGGCGGGATTGGCGGTGAGGGTCTGGTGGGACTCCAGCGCCCCCGCGGCGCCGGCGAGCACCGAACCGAGCACGAAAGCGAGCAGCTTGTAGCGCGTGGTGTTGACGCCGACGGCGGAGGCCGCGATTTCATCCTCGCGGATGGCCGGCAGGGCCCGCCCCGTCGTGGAACTCACCAGATTCCGCACCACCAGAATCGCCAGCAGGGCCAGAATCCACGCCGAGGCGATGTTGACCGGGCGCGACATGAACTCCAGCCGGTAGTCGATGTACAGCGCCGTGTCACCGGAGTTCTTCTGGAGGTAGATGAGCAGCAGGTTGTAGACGATCTCACCGAACCCCAGCGTGGCGATCGCCAGATAGTCGCCGCGCAGACGAAGCGACGGCACGCCGACGATGATGGAGCCGACCGCGGCGGCCAGCGTGCCCACGAACATGGAGCCCAGCAGAAGTCCGCCGCGCACAAACGCGGCGCCGAAGCCGTCGCCGCTGAGCAGCGCGGGGTCCATTCCCGCGGTCCAGTGAAGGAGCACGAAACTGGTGAATGCCGCGGAGAAAAACGATCCCAGTGACATGAATCCGGCATGGCCGATGGAGAACTGCCCTGCGAAACCAATGATCAGGCTTAACCCGACGGCCAGGGTTACATTCATGCCGATCTTGAAGAGAACCGCCTGGGCATAGGGGCTCAGGGCAAAGCGGTCGGCGAGGTACTGGGCCAGCAGCGGCACGCCCAATGCTGCGAGAAGGACGACCAGGTTCCGGAGCTGCACGGGCATGCGGATCACACCTTCTCGGGCGCGACTGAACCCAGCAGCCCGCCCGGGCGCACCAACAGGATGAGGATCAGCAAGGCGAACGCGAAGGCGTCGCGGAAGGCGCTGAAAGCGCTACCCGCGATGTAGGTCTCCGAAAGGCCCATGAGGATGCCGCCGAGAACGGCCCCCGCGAGGTTCCCGATGCCGCCGACCACCGCCGCGGTGAATGCCTTCAATCCGGCGTTGACCCCCATGAGTGGGTCCACCTGGTGCTGATACAGTCCCACGAAAACCCCCGCTACCGCTGCCAGACCCGACCCCAGCAGGAAGGTCAGCGAGGTGATGCGATCCACATTGACCCCCATGAGTCGTGCGTAGTCATGGTGGAAGCTGGTGGCGCGGATGCCGAGCCCGGTGCGTGTGTGAAGGATGATGTAGCGACACACCAGCAGGAAGAACAGCGTGCCGCCCAGGATCAGCAACTGCTCCAGGCGCACCGTAGCGCCCGCCAGGCGGATCGGCCCCAGCGGCAGCTCGCATTGCGGAAACCCGCGTGGACTGGCGCCGAACACCCCCGGAAGCTGAAAGATGCTCTCCAGCAGGAAGGAAACGCCGATCGCCGTTATCAGGGAGTTCAGCCGCGGCGCCCGCCGCAGCGGCCGGTACGCGAAGCGCTCGATCACGTACCCCAGCCCCAGGCACGACACCACGGCGACGGCGAGCATGGCGAGCATCACGCCCGACCGAACGTACTCGTCCGCCGTCTGCCCCCAGCCGAACGCGCAGGCAGTGCCGAAGGCGGCGATGGCACCCACCATGTATACGTCACCGTGCGCGAAGTTGATGAGTTTCAGGACCCCGTAGACCAGCGAGTAGCCCAGGGCGATCAGCGCGTACACGCCGCCGAGCGTCAGGCCGGAGATCGTCTGCGAGATGAACCAATCCAAGCGTCGGTGACTCCATGAGCGGGCGGAATTCGGATGCGCGGCGAGTCGTAAGTTGTCGAGCAGCGGCCGGCGTCCGGCCCTCTCGATCTCTCGCCCGGCGCGGCGACCGGGCGGAGCCGGCGGGAGCCCGCCCATCGGCAGCTTACTCGTCCTTCCACGCCTCCTTGAGGTACTGCTTGGCGTCCTTGATGCCCACGACCACGATGTTCTTCTTGGCGTTCCGCTCCGCGTCGATGGTGATGGTCCCGGACAATCCGACGAAGTCCTTGGTCGCGGCCAGGGCGTCGCGGATCTTCGGTCCTTCGGTGGCACCGGCGCGCTGGATGGCGTCGAACACCACCATCGCGGCGTCGTAACCCAGGATGGCCATGGCGTCGGGTACCGCGCCGTGCCGGCTCTTGTACTTGGCGATGAACGCCTGGACCTTGGGGTTGGGGTCGTCCGGCGTGTAGTGGTTGGTGAAGTAGGTGTTGTCCAGCGCCTTGCCGCCGATCTGATACAACGTATCGGCGTCCCAGCCGTCGCCGCCCACGCAGGGGCCCTCGAAGCCGGCCTTGCGCGCCGTCTGCACGATGTTGCCCACATTGGTGTAGTAGCCGGTGAGCACCAGCAGGTCCGGCTTGGCCTGGAGCGCCTGATTCACCTGGGCGTTGTATTCGCTGTCCGTCTTTTTGTACGCCACCTCCACCGCGACCTTGCCGCCCAGCTTGGTGAACTCGTCGGTGAAGATCTTCGAGAGGTTGATGCTGTAGGCGCTGGCCTGGTCCGTGATCACCGCGGCGTTCTTCGTTCCCAGCCGCTTGTACGCGAAGCGGGCGATGACCCGCCCCTGGTATTCGTCGGTGTAGCAGATGCGGAAGACGTAGTCGCCGCGCTTGGTCACCTCGGGGTTGGTTGAGCCCGGCGTGACCAGCGGCACCTTGTATTTCTGTGCCGTGGGGATGGCGGCCATGGTGTTGCTGCTGGCGATCTCGCCGACGACGGCCACCACCTGATCCTGCTGGATCAGCTTCATCATGCAGTTGTTGACTTCCTGGTTTTTCGATTGGTCGTCGACGACGCTGATTTCCACCGGCCGCCCCAGGACGCCGCCCGCGGCGTTACGCTCCTCGGCCGCGATCTGCACGCCCCGGTCGCAGCTTTGTCCGAAGTTGGCCTCGGAGCCGGTAAGGCTGGCGAGATGTCCGACCTTGATCGGCGCGCCCGACGGCTTGGCCGCCGGCGCCGACGGTTCCGCCGCCCAGGCGGCGCAAACCGATAAGAGGACCGATCCCGCAAGAAGCCACGCAACCACAGCCTGTTTTGGACGCATCATGTCTGCTCCGAATCGACTTTCACGCCTCAAGCCGAGCCGCTTGCAACGATCGCTCGACCGAATCCTGCCATAGCGGATTACTCTAGGGCCCTGCCCTGTGCCTGGCAATGCCGCAACAGACGTGGGCCCGCGGCGCCTCCTTCATGGTTGCGGAACGGTTTCCGCGTCGTGGACGCGCGTCGCCGGACGTGCGGTGGGGCTCGCGCGGACCTCGCCGGTGCCGTGGGCCGTGGATCGCCGCCGTCCCGTCCGCCGCGCTCTTGGCCGCACATCGCGCTTGGTACGTGGACTTCGGAGACGAAAAGCGGTGGGGCGGAGCCTCCTCGGGGAGGGCCGTAGCCGCGTCAGGCCGGTCCGCGCTCGACGGGAAAGCCGAGCGTCGACCAGCCCTCGCGCACGATCTGTCCGCTCGGGTCCTTCATCCCGCCAAACCCGCCGAGCATGTTGCAGACGTTGGGATAGCCGGCGTCAAGCAGAATCTGCACTGCCGCGCCGGACCGTCCGCCGGATTGGCAGCCGACGATGAGCTTCGCGTCGCGGGCGATGCGTTCCTGAACCGCGCCGAGGAATCGCGGGCTCAGCTCCATCCGCCCGGTTGCGGGGTTGAGCTCCGCCACCGGCAGATTGAGCGCGCCCGGCGGGTGGCCGGCCGCAAACTCCGGCGCCGTGCGGACGTCGAGGTAGGTATAGCCTTCGCCTGATTCCAGGCGTTGGCGTGCCTCATGCGGTGTGATTTCCGGCAGACCCATGACCGGCGGATTGTGGAGCCACCACGCCGCGCCGTCAATCGCGAGCTGGCCGCGGGGTGCGTTGCGGATGAGAGGGCGCACCCGCAGTGGAGTCGGCCGCGGATGCCATGCCGCGATAACCGCCGTGCACGCGCCCGCGTGGTGTTCGCGGCATCACGGCGCCGAACGCCGCCCACGCCGAGGGCGTGCGCCCGCCCGCCGCACTCGGGTCGGAGCACAACTGTCTTCACGGTACGCAGATTCCGATACGGCAGGGGTGGGAATTCTCGCGGGAATTCGTTAAGATGCTTGGTATGAGGGCGTCAGTTCGTCCTTGGTTCGTCCTGGCCGTCGCGTGGGGCGCGGTTGTTGCATCCGCGCCCGTAGCTCGCGGCGACGGACAGTTCTTTCGCTACGAGGGCGACTTGATCCCGGTTGCGGGCGACGGATGGCTGTTCGGCGGTTACTGCGTTGATCCTTGCGCCGCTTCCATCGATCAAGGCCATCTTGTGCTCCATTGGGCTCACGCCGGCGCGCTCGTCGGCTACGCCCGCCGTTTCCCGGATCCTCCCCCTCCGTCGCTGTGGGTCGAGTGGCGATTCCGCTCCAACCGGCTCAAGCCGTTGTACTTCGACTCGTGTGACGGGGATATGAGCGTGCACTTTCTGGCCGTTTCCGAGGTGGTCTACATGTTCGCCGATGCCGCCGTCTCGTTCAGCGGGAACGACGTCGCCTTCGGTCTGGAACGCACCGAGTTTCACAGCTACCGACTGGAAAGCCCGGACGGGCAGAACTACTACGTGTCCGTGGACGGCGTCGTGTTTATTGAAAACACGATGCTTCTCTGCTGCGACACCACTCGGTTCAGGTTCGGCGGCATCGGTAATTGCCCTCCGCCGTCCGCGGTGACGATCAACGAGTGGGATTTCGTGCGGCTGGGGACGTTGTCCGGGGGCGAGCAGATCGTGGCCACCAACCCGCCGGCGGGGGTGCTGGATCCGCTGGTTTATCCCAATCTCGATCGTTTTCTGGTCACTTACGATTCGCCCAACTACGCCTACATCGACGACATTACCGTCGAAGTGCTTTTCGGAAGCGACGAAGCGACGAGGCGGGGAACCGACGAAGACGGATTCAGGCACGAAGGCACGAGGGCACGCAGGCACGAAGCAGGGGCCGGCGACGCACAGGCGGAAACCAGGGCACAGGGAACAGGGAGCGGGGAACAGCGGGCACCGGTGAGCCGCGGCTTGGCGCCCGCGTGGCCGGGAGCGGGCGGCGACGAAGCGCCCAGGCGACAGGTCGACCCGGCAGCAGTGCCACAGGTCATCGCCACGCGGCGGCGGGACAACGGCAACCCCGAAGACCTCGAAATCGTCCTCGACCGGCCGATGCCGATCGGCGCCACCACGCGCTTCACCTTCAACGACGGCGTGACGCAGAACGTCGTCGAATACACCCTGGGGATCCCGGGCCTCTGCTGCCTCATCGGCGGTGGCTGCGCCGCGGCCTTCGATCCCACCTGCACCAACGCCGGCGGC
>JACQXM010000017.1:0-49522 GCA_016208685.1 Planctomycetota bacterium
CCTGGTAGTCGTCGAGCTGGCCCTTCATGTCGCCCTTGAGCTTCTCCATGTCGAGATTGTCGCGGAATTCCTGCTCCTTGGCGGCTTCCTGCTCGTCCTTCTCCACCTGCTGCTGCGACGCCTGGGCGTCGGCGACCTTCTGATTGGACTCCGCCTCCTTCTTCTGTGCCCAGGCGGAGCCGTCGTCGGCGGCGTCGTTGGCCCAGGTCTCCACGGTCTGCAAGGCGGTTTCCAGGGCCGCCGGATCGCCCGCCGGCTGCTGAAGCTGCTTGGCCTTGTAGTCGGTGTAGCCCTTGAGCTTGTCGATCGCCGTTTTCACGGCGCGATCGTCGGGAACCGGTTGTCCTGCCATGATTCTGTCACCTCATCGCCCCGGCCCGCCCGCGGCGTCTACATGACCGTGCGCAAACCATGCGCCGCGCCGCGCTCCCTTGCCCGCTCCGTTACGGTCGCGGCTCTGTTCGCGCGAGGCCGACCCGCGCACGCCGATTCAGCAGCCGTGGGTCTTCTTCAGGGCGTTGATCGTCTCCTCATCCAACTGCCCGGTGAGGCCGACCGCGGCGAGCATCGGCCCCGCCACCGCCCCGGCGAGCGCGCCCGCCAGTCCGCCTCCGCCGCCCAACATGCCCCCGGGCGAGGTGAGCCCGCCCAGCGGCCCGCCGGCGTCGGAGGACATCGAGCCCTTGTCTTTGCACCAGGTCTGGAATGCCATGAGCGCGGCACTGAACTGCGCCGTGCGGCGATTGTCCCTCGGTTCCCCAGCATCGTAGCCCAGGCTCACCAGGCGCTGCGCCGCGGGATAGATGTTGGTATCCGTGTCGTTGCCGAAGGACGCTTCGCCGAGGAGGTTGCCCACGGCCTTGCCCGCCACGCCCGCCATCGACGACGCCGCCCCCGCCGCGGCCTTCATCAACACGCCGGCGGCTCCCTTGGCGGACGCCATCAGCCCGCCCGCGGCGCCGGCCACGCCGCTCAGCCCGCCGGAAAACCCTCCGCCGATGCCGCCTCCGGCGCCGCCGCCACTTGCCCCCGCGCTGCCGCCGATGCCGCCGGACAATCCGCCGGAAAGACTCCCCGCGGCGCTCGACGCCGCACCCATGGCCGCCCCCGCCAGCCCGCCCGCGGCCCCTTGAGCCGCACCCAGAAGGCTCCCCGCGGCCCCTTTGGCGGCATCGAGCAGTCCTTCGGCGCTCAGGCTGGGCGTGGCCTTGACCTTCTCGCCCATGGGCAGTGGTTGGAGGAACCCGATCTTCAGGTGCGTGCGGATGTTGGTGTCCGGGAGCACCAGCTCGGCCTCGAACAAGGTGTGCGGAATCTCCTCTTCGATCTTGCCCTCGGCATCGGTGGTCTGGCCCTGTTGCACGAAAGTGCCGCGGAACGTCTGCACTGGCCGAATCTCATAGGCCTTGTTGGCGATGGGCTCGCCGTTCTCGTCCTGGAGCTTAAGCCGCAGGAAGCGCTTGTTGCGCACCACGTGGAAATCGTGCCAGGCGTCCGTGGGGCGCGACTCATCCTTGGGCGTCAGATCGGGAATCGAAACCTCATCTCCCGGCGCCAGCGTGTTGGGGTTGAGCCGCTGCTCTTTGAGTTTGGCGTTCTCCGCGGCGTTCCACAGCTTGGCTTCCCAATCCGTAAAGCCGTACGTGGCGGCGATGGAGCTGATGGTCTCGCCGGCAGTGACGCGATGAACGCCGTCCTTTGGTCGTTTCAGAGCACCGTAGGGCATAGAACTATCGAACCTGTGTACTCAGAACCAGTAAAGGCGACGCCCGCCCGGGCCGGTCCGGGATAGGGGCGGGCTCGCGTTTCCTGTCTCGCCTAACCTTGCCGGAGAATGCCTCCACACCACCAGGTCGGCCGCGGGGCACGCCGCACCCGAACTACACGGGCAGCGACGGCCCGCCAGGCGCCGTCGGCGCGCTGCTCCCACCACCGCCCGCCGCGCCGCCTTCGCCGCCGGTCGCCGGACCCGTCTCCCAGGTCAGCGCGTCAAGGTCGGGGAACGTAACCTGGCAACTGCCGGGATCAATACCCTGGATGTACGCCTCGCCCTTGGCGTTGAGCGTGCCGCTGGCAACCGTCGTGCCGTCCGCCAGCACCACGCGGTAGCGCTCCCCGCTCAACGGCTGGCCGTTGTCGTCCCACAGGCGGATGCCGATCCAGTGGTCCTCCTCCGGTTCCTCCTCGGGATTGTGCCACGGCGCGTCTTCGAGCGGATCGGTGGGCGATGCCTCCTTGGAGTACGTGGTGTCCTTGCCTGGATCCGCCTTGGCCGCTTCCTCGGGCTCGGCCGCCGTCTGGGGGGCTACGGCGCTGACGATGCTGGGCGAGCCACCCGCGCCGCCGGAGTTGATCTTGGTGAGCGTGCCCACAATGTCGACGCCCGCCGGGCTGACCTTGACGAAGTTGCCACCGCACTTGAGCGTCACCCCGGTCGACGCGTCGATCACCACCTCCATCGCCTTGATGGTGCAGGACTGCGTGACCTCCATGGAGTGCTTGCTCTTGAAGGTCTCGGACACGTCGCCGTCGACGCTCAGCGAATGTTGTCCGCCGACGGAGATGCTGTCCTTGCCGCCGATCTTCAGGGAGCGGTCGCGCTTGATGTTGACCAACTGGTCGCGCTCCACGGTGCGGTGGTCGTCGCGCTTCATCTGCTTCTTCTGATCGCGCCCGATGATCTCGTGCTTGTCGCGCTCCAGGTAGTCCTTCTCATCGTTCTTGATGCGGATCTCCAGGTCCTTCTGGGCATGGATGAAGATCTGCTCGCTGTCCTTGAGGTCCTCGAAGCGAATCTCGTTGAAACCCCCGCCGCCCTTGGAGCTGTTGCTCTTGATCGTGCTCTTGGTCTTCTCGTCCGGTAGTGTGTAGGGCGGCAGATGGTCGGCGTTGTACACCCGGCCGACGATGAGCGGCTTGTCCGGGTCTCCCTCAAGGAAGTCGACGATGACCTCCTGCCCCACGCGGGGTAGGAACATCATGCCGTACTGGCCGCCGGCCAGTCCCTGCGACACGCGAATCCAGCAGGACGAGTTCTCGTTGAAGGTGCCCTGCCGATCCCAGTTGAACTGTACTTTCACCCGCCCGTACTTGTCGGTGTAGATCTCCTCGCCGGAAGGGCCCACTACCCGTGCCGTCTGCGCGCCGCGCATCACCGGCCAGGGAGTCACCCGCGGCGGACGGAAGCTTGCCGCGGAGGGAATACACTCGAACCGGCACTCGTAGATGGGCGCTTCGCGATCCACGACGCCGGAACGGCTGAGGTCCTCGATGAGGTTGGGGATGGACAGCGCTTCCAGCGGATTGCCGCCGGAGGCCATGGCGCTGGTGGCCACGTCGCGCGAGACCTGGCCCGCATGGTACAGCCAGTTGGTCAAGGCCCGGTGCGCCGTCTCGTCGCCCGCGGCGAAGCGGCCGGCGATCTGCAGCAGCCCGTCGGCGAGGTCGCGCACGTTGCGGTCCTCGTGCTGCCGCATGCGCATGAGCGACTGATACATGTCATTGCTGAGCAGGGCCGCCCGGCCGTTGCGCCCGGAGGCGGAACGCAACACCGACTGCTTGCCCTGATAGGCGGCGGAGATCACCAGATACTTGGCGTTCAGCCCCGCCGCGGGATGCTCCGCGAGCTCAAAGGTCCGCCCCGGCAGCAACCGGTGGCTGTTGGACTGTCCCACGCCGAGGATGCGCGTCGACTCAAACTCCTCGGCGCGAAGCTTGGCCAGGGCCTGCCCCGCGGAGGTCTCCAGGTATTCCCCGGGGTAATCGCTGAACTCCAGCGCCGTATCACGACCCACGTCGCCCTGTACCTCGAGGTTAAGCGTCGGCTTTTCGAAGTTGAAGTCGTTGAGCACCACCTTGCCGGGGCGCACCGCCTGCCCCAGGCGAAAGCGGAAGACGTGCTCCTCGGCGATGTCCATGCCCGTGGGCGGCTTGTAGGGCAGCTTCGGCTCGCCTTCCACCGGCTTGTACCCTTCCACGCCGTCGGCGGCCACGAAGGTGTGCCCGTCCGGAGTATGCTCGAAGCACCACCAGATGCCCTCTTCCTCCATGAGGCGGGCGATGAAGTTGAAGTCGGTTTCACGGTACTGCACGCAGTACTCGCGCGGTTCGTAGGTGCGGGTCAGCCCGTCGAGCTTGAAGCGGTCCGAGGGAATCCCCGCCTCGGTGAGAATGGCGGTGATGATGTCCTTGACCGTCTGGTTCTGGAAGATGCGGGAGTTGTAACGATGCGTGAGCAGCCAGACCATGGGGACGAGCTCGACGCGAAAGTAGAGCTGCTCGGCGGTTTCGCCGGTGAGCTCGAAGCGACTGATGATGCCGTGAAAGAAGCGTTCACCGGCGTCGGTCACGATGCTCAGCGCCCCGCGCTTTCCCACCACGTCGGTGAAGGCCGGGGGAGGCTCACTGGAGGCGAGCTCGATCTCGAAGCGAAAGAGCTGGCTGAGCCCTTCCGAGCCGCGATAGCGGATGACCTGGAAGCGGTCCACGTCGCCATCGCCCAACTGGAAGGTGAGTTGGGACTTGCTCAGATCACGGGTCAAGGCCATAGCGCTGTGGCTCCCAAAGCCGAGGGGCATGCGGCACGGCGCCGACGGCGCGGGTTTCCTCCGCGCGCCGCGCTGCACATGGTCCCGATCGGCCGAGCGATCAACGACTGTTGGGCACGCTCCGCTGCGCCGCGCCTGAGCCGGCGCGACGCGACGAACGTCCAGGACCTGCGGCCCTTAAGGCGGCGGCCGCGCGACCGCGCCGCCGGCCGGGGCACCCTCCGAAGGTTGGGTCGTAGGGTGGGCGCGAAGCCCACCCTACGACGCCTTGGCAGCTACTCCCCCTCCGGCAAGCCGCCCCTTGTGTGTGTGAGCGTACCAACCTGGCGCTGCGGCGGCGTGCTACTTGCCGCCCGGGGCGCGCCACTTGTCCATCTCCACGGCGCTGTCCGGCAGCCAGTTCCACTCGATCTCCTCGTAGACGAAACTGACCTGTTCCATGTGCCGGTAGCTCTCGTTGGCGGGCACGAAGCTCATGGGCATGTAGGGCTGGATGTCCACGATGCGCGCCCCCCGCATGGTGATGGTGTAGTACTTGGCCTCCTCGCGCGACGCGGGGTCGATGCGGTAGAAGTCGAGGACCACCTCCTTGAGCTTCTGCCCGGTGCACAGCGCCTTGTGGAAGCCGGGCGACGATTTGTCGATCACCTTGACCACGCGCAGCGGGCTGTGCACCCGCACGCCGGTGGCCATGCCCGTCGTGGGGTCCAGGGGCTGGTGAATGTGATGCTCGATCTCGAACACGTCGCAGGTGTCCTCCCGACCCTCCTTCTCCGAGGAACCGGGATATTCGGCGACCTTCAGGTTGCATGGGGTTGGCATGGGTTGGATCTCCTTTCAGTAAAGTCCGTACTTGGCTCTTCCCGGTCCGGGAGATTCCACCGCGGAATTCTCGATCCAGGGTTTCTGTCCTCGCTGCCTCCCGCGACCGGCTCCCGGTGTCGCATGTGTGACGCTTCTTGTCACTCTTCGTTCCACCGTTGCGCTCGCCCACGGGCGGGCGACCAACGCCAACCCCTAAAGGCAAAGCGCGTGCCATGCTCTGACTTTTCTCAACGCGTCGCCCAAACCAATCGTAAGCACATGAAACACAAGAACTTACAACCGAATCAATCTTGAACGAAACTCCGCGCCCGAATAATCTGGTGGCAAAGTTGGGCTTGGGTGCCCAGCGGCGCCGCCGCCAGTGGGCACGGCGCAACACTGCGGCGCCGCAAAGCGCGGGCGCGGCGGCCCGCCGACGCCGGTTCACCGCGCCCGGCGCTTTCGCGGCCGCCATGCGACACTACACTGAGGCCCTCGCGGCGCCGTGCCGCGCGGCAATCGAGACCGGGATGGCCGGGAGTGGGCGGGCAGGGCACGCCCGCCGCACCCCTGGCCGCGCTCAACGGGAAAGGAATGGCAACATGCTGATCGTACGCTCCTGGCTTCAACGGCTTGTCCCCGGCATGGCGCTCGGCGCCGCCTCGTGGCTTGGTGTACCGCCCGCCGCGGCGGAACCGGCGCGCGGACTGGTTTATCCCAAGCCGCAGAAGGCCGAGGTGGTCGACGAATACCACGGCGTGAAGGTTGCCGACCCCTACCGCGGGTTGGAGGATCCCGATTCCGAAGCCTCGCGGGCCTGGATCGAGGCGGAGAACAAGATCACCTTCGCCTACCTGGGCGAGATCCCGCAGCGGGAGCGGATCAAGCAGCGCCTCACCCAGGTATGGAACTACGAGAAGTTCACATCCCCGAAGCGCTATGGTTCGCGTTACTTCTTCCTCAAGAACGACGGCCTCCAGAACCAGTACGTGCTCTATGTGTCCGAGACACTTTCCGGCGAACCCCGGCCGCTGCTCGATGTCAACGCCGTGTCACCGGACGGCACCATCGCCCTGGCGGGCATGGACGTCACGGACGACGGCAAACTGCTGGCGTACGGCCTTTCCGCGCAGGGTTCGGACTGGCAGGAGTGGCGGGTGCGCGACGTCGAATCCGGGAAGGACCGCGACGACTTGCTGAAGTGGGTCAAGTTCTCCAACGCTTCCTGGACCAAGGACGGCAAGGGCTTCTATTACAGCCGCTACGACGAGCCCGACGAGGCCACCAAGTTCGAGGCCGTCAATTACTACCAGAAGCTCTTCTATCACCGCGTGGGCGACCCGCAGTCCGCCGACAAGCTGGTCTATGAGCGCAAGGACCAGAAGGAATGGGGCTTCACCGGCGAAGTCAGCGACGACGGCCGGTACCTCGTCATTCGCGTCAACAAGGGCACGATGCGCAAGAACCTCATCTTCTACAAAGACCTGCAGAACGACGCCGCCCCGGTGCAGGAGTTGGTCAGAGACTTCGAGGCGGAGTTCGATTTCATCGATAACGACGGCCCCGTCTTCTGGTCCCGCACCGACCTGGACGCCCCGCGCTATCGCATCAGCGCCATCGACACCTCCAAGCCCGACCGCGCGGCCTGGAAGACGCTGATCCCCGAGGCCAAGGACACCCTCACGGCGACGGACGTCGTCGGCGACCACTTCATCGCCTCGTACCTGCAAGACGCGCACAGCCAGGTGAAGGTCTTCACGCTGGACGGGACGATGATCCGCGAAGTGCCGCTACAGGTGTTGGGGACGGCGGGTGGATTCGAAGGACGCCGGAGCGACAGCGAGACGTTCTACTCGTTTACCAGCTACCTGCACCCCCCCACCATCTACCGCTATGACGTGAAGACCGGCGCCGCGAACGCCTTCCGCCAGCCCAAGGTAGCCTTCAACTCGGACGACTACGTGACCACGCAGGTCTTCTATCGCGGCAAGGACGGCACGCCCGTCCCCATGTTCATCAGTCACAAGAAGGGCTTGAAACCGGACGGTGCCAACCCCACGCTGCTCTACGGCTACGGCGGTTTCAATATCTCCCTGACGCCCATGTTCCGCCCCTCGAACGCCGTGTGGATGGAGATGGGCGGGATCTACGCCGTGGCCAATTTGCGCGGCGGCGGCGAGTACGGCAAGGAGTGGCACGAGGCCGGCATGAAGCTCAAGAAACAGAACGTCTTCGACGATTTTCTCGCCGCCGCGGAGTGGCTCACCGCCAACAAGTACACGAACCACTCCAAGCTGGCGATTGCGGGCGCCAGCAACGGCGGATTGCTGGTGGGCGCCGCCATGACCCAGCGGCCGGATCTGTTCGGCGCCTGTCTGCCCGCCGTCGGTGTGATGGACATGCTGCGCTTCCATAAGTTCACCATCGGCTGGGCGTGGCAGTCCGACTACGGCTCCTCGGACAACGCCGACGAGTTCAAAGCACTGCTGGCTTACTCTCCGCTGCACAACCTTAAGGCGGGCACCAGCTACCCGCCGACGCTCATCACCACCGCGGATCACGACGACCGCGTGGTTCCCGCGCACAGTTTCAAGTTCGCCGCGGCGCTGCAGGAGGCGAACTCGGGGCCCAACCCCATGCTCATCCGCATTCAAACCAAGGCAGGCCACGGCGCCGGCAAGCCGACGTCGATGCAGATTGACGAGGTCGCAGATCAATGGGCCTTCCTGGTGCGGACCCTGGGCATGACCGTCGGGGACAAAGCGGATGACTCCGGCACCCCCGGCAAGGGCAAGTCCGGACCGTCGTAGTGCCGCGGCGGAGCGGTTCGGAAGCGCGGCAGTGCGACGTCTGACGTCGTACCTGTCTCCCCTGCGCGCGGTCAACGTCGGCGGTCAGGGCGCGGTCTCGACGCAGGAGCGGCGCGCGGCACTCACGAACACCAGCGACCGGAGTTGCGAACGGCCGGTGTGCGCCGACCGGCTGATCCTGCGATTTCGCGCCGGCGGCGTCGAACATCATTAAAGGCGCACCGAGGATCAAAGGGACCGCCCGGACGGCCCGGCCGGGTGAGGTTCGCGCCCCATCGGGAAGGAAGCCGCACCGCCATGTAGCGGAACAGGTCCCGCCTCGCGCCTCTGCACATCCTCCGTTTCCGCCGCCTGCCGCCGAAGATTCCGCCAAAGCGAGGTCCATTGCTTCTTACCTGCCCATCCAATCAACGATACACCCTAACTTTACGCATAGATAGGAAAAACCCTAAGCACGATTTCATGGTTCATTCTAAAGCAACTGCTTGACGAAAGTCGGGCGATCCGATAGTATTCATGTACACTCATCACGGCGCGATGTCATGTTAGCGGATTGGGGTAGCGCGACGGCGCGACATTTCCGTTTCCGTTTTTCGGACTCATTCAAGGAGCACACCCATGGCGCACACACAGAGTGGAGGAATCCGCTGGCAGCGTGTAGGTGTTCGCTGGACGCTCGCCGCCTGGCTTGCGATCGGCTACCTGCCGATCACCATCGCCCGTGCGGAGCAGACCGTCTGGCCGGTTCTGATCGAGCAGCTCGCGACGCTCAACATCGGTCGCGTGTTCCCCATAGGGAGCGACATGCTGATCCTCCGGCCGGATGGCTCGAAACTGCTCATCGACGGCGGCCTGACGCCGGCCTTCACGCTCTACGACGCACATCGCCAAATCCAGCTACAATCGTCAGGCTACACCATCCAGACATCCGATGACGGCAACGAGATCAGCTTCAGCGCCTCGGTGACCGACTACACGCGCCTGCCGCGCGGCGAAACGTCGCTGTGGCAAGCCGAGCTGACCGGCGACCCGACGCGACCGACGGCAGCTTGGGCGACTCTCACGCGCGACGGAGCACCGGCGTTCAATCAGGGTGTCGACTTCGCCGGGATCGACGCAACACGTGGCGCCCCGCTGGATTTGGCAATCACGCTGCTCGGCGGAGAAGCAGAGACGGCCACGGCGGCTCCGACCACGCCGGCGGCCAGCGAAACGACCGCGCTTCAGGAAGCTCCGCTTGTGTTTGCGGCCCCCATGTCTCCGTCGGAATCGGATTCAGGGCAGGGCGGCGGCGCGCAACCGATAACAGCCTGGGCGGTTTTCGGTATCATGGTCTTAATCGCGGTCATCCTGATCCTGGCGTACATCGTGGTCTGCCTTGGGCCGATCATCGCGCCGGGCTGTGCGCCATAAGGAGCCAGCGATGTCGAGTCAGGCGATTCCTAGAGGAACGCTCACCTGCCTGCTTTTCGCGCTGACCCTGCTGGCGCTGGGTGGGTTCGCGACGTTCATCCCGGAGGACGTTGTTCCGCGCACGCTTGCGGTTGCGGCCGTCCTCTGGTTGGGCTTTCTGCCGTACTACTTCGGCATCCGCATGGAGTCAGTGGGGAACGCTAATCTGTCCACCGCGTGGCTGGCGGTGTGCATTTGGGCCCCCACGGCCGCAAGCGACCATTGGGCTAATTGCCGTTTCGACGGGCTGGCGCTCTGGCTCGCCGTCGGAACGGCGTCGACCTGGCGTTTGGCCGTTGCCGTTTTGCACGCGCGCGAGAGCCGATCGAGCGCCGCAGATCGCCGGCAGCCGCACACCCCAAGCACCGAGTGCGGAGCGGAAAGCGATTCCGCCGAAACTCCCGTACTCCCGGCGATGTCGGAACCGCGCGGGGCTAGCGCTCGAACGTGTTGACGGACACTCGAGGACTGCCGGTAGCGATAGTCCGCGGTCGCGGCGAAGTGGGCTTCGCGATGGCCGGCTGAAAGTCGGGACCAGTTGCCCTGCGCGAAAATGAATTAACGAATCGTCAATCGTCGGCAGTGCTTCTGGGGCTCTCGCTCTTCGGTTTCGGCATGGGCCTTCTGCTTCCGGCGCATCGCGTGGCCCTCGGCTTGAGTTTTGCCGCCATCGGGTGGGTGTGGTTCCTGCCCGCGTTCTTCGGTCTCCGGCTGCACAGGGACGAGAATGTCAACCTCGGCACCGTCTGGCCGATGGCAGGCACCTGGCTCGTAGTGGGAATCGGAGAATGGGCGGCAGGCTGCGGGCTGGCGTTTCGCTCGGCCTCCGCGGCGGCGGCTGTCGCGGGAAGCGTTCTCCGGCACGGATGCTGGCTTGTCATCGCCGTCTACCGCCAGGCACGCAGCCGCCGCGAGAACCAAGGCGCCGCGCAGCACCCCGCGACAATCGCTGAGCCCAGGGCGGCCACTGGCCTGCGGCCCCGCCGTAAAGTGACCGGCGAAGCCCGACGAGGACACTCCGCGAGGGACGCCGACTTGCGTACTCGTCCCGCGGGCTCGCGGAGCTACAAGCAGCCTGCGCGCCGTGATATCGGCCGGCGCCGGGGTGATCATCCGGGGGAGGATCGCCTGCATCGCGCTACGCACGCTGGTGCGATTCCGACCCAGCGGTTGAGGGAAGGAAGGAACCAATGCCATCCGAACTCAAGGCACTCCTGCAGGAGTGGGAGGCGAGACTGCAGAGTCCGTGGGGCTTCGCCTGGTTGATCGCGATGTTGGAACTGGCATTGACCATGGCGGTATGCGCGATCAACGCAACCGCAGCCATGCTGGGTGGTACGGACGCCATCACGCCCGACCAGTTGGCGGTCATTCTGACGATGCTCGCCGCGTTCGCGACCCTGGTTTATGTGTACGGAGTGAAAACCGCAGCGAAAGGGCCGGTCGCCGAATCCGTCACCTTGGTCGCCGTCTGGTGCGCTGCGGCTGCATGGGTCCTGGTCGCAGGCCGTCAGATTGTCGCGGACACTCAGAGTGTCTGCTACTTGGTGCTCCTTGGTGGCGCCGGTCTCTGCGTCCTGCTCGGAGTTGGTAGCGCTGCCTGGAACGTATGGAAACGCCGGCGTGCGGTCCCGGGCGCCGGCTCTGAAGTGGCGCCACGCGGAGGACGGACGCCCGTCGGCCCGCCAGGCGGCTAGTCGCGGGCGTCTCATTGCGGGCGAAACCGCGCTCGCCGGACAGCGCTTCGACGTCAGTGGACGGTCCTGCCCCGAATTCCGTTGGCCACGAATCGCGCCGGGTGTCCCGGCTGGCTCGCGCACAGGCGGTGCGGACCGGCGCATGGCGACCTAGAATGCCCCCGTGACGCTCGACGAGCACCTCACCTGCCCCCGGTGCGGATACGACCTCTACGGCATCCCCGCACTTCGCTGTCCCGAATGCGGGTTCTACTACGACGCCGAGGCGCTGCGCTCCTTAACCTGGGGTACCGTGTGGACGCACTACTTCGCCGCGCGCCAGGTGACGTTGCGCGCGGTGCTGGCAGCGGCCTTCGCCGTACCTTCGCTGTGCGGCGCGCTGGGCCTTGTCGGCCTCGGGCAGGGTTTTGTGATCGCGGCGTGCTATAGCCTGGCCTTCATCGCCTGGCGGGTGTTTTCCGACGCCCCCAACCACGCCGCCGATATCCCGTCGATCCTGAATCTGTTCGTGGGATTCGGGTTGGTGGTCGCCCTTGTGGTGTTGATCTCGCCGACCGCCTGTGTGGTCGCGGCGGGCGTACTGCTTGCGACCGCATGGTACGGCCGACTCCGTCGCTGCCCGCCGCTTCCCTCCGCATGTGACGAGCGCTCACGGGCCGTGCTGCGCATCGCGGGCCGTGCCGGACGGATGGGGGATTGTGCCTTGTGCGCGTCGGCGCTACTGGTACTGGCCGCGCTTTGGCTGTAGTCCAGGCGGCCGCACCGGGGAGCAGAAACGTTGCGGGTCCGCGCGCAACCGGTCACGACAACCAATGCCCCGGCGCGATCCCGCGAACTCCTGATCCACGGTGAGGCGAGGGCGGACATCCATCGACGCGCCGTGCGGCGCCCCGAGCCAAACAAGCCGTCCGCCGCGCCACGTTGCGCGTGCCGATGCGGGATCGGTGGACCCGGTAGTCGCGTTCCCGTCGAGTACGACGGCGGACCGCTTATCCGCCCCCTGCCAGCGAGCTGTCCCCGGCGGCCCCTCCGCCCCACGCGGCCCGCGGGCCCGACGCCACCTCCCCTCGCCCCTCGCCCCGCGCAGACGTTGCGGCGAGCGGAGTTGCCGGGTAGTAACTCGGGACGTTACGCCGCCGCAACGTCTGCGCGGGGCGGCCGGCGAACCGATGGGCGGTGCGGATACGTATGGAGCAGTATCGAGTGTCGGCTTTCGCGCCGTCACGCTTGCACGAATGAAACAGCGACCCTCCCCATGGCTCCGGCTTCGCCTCATCGCGCTGGCGTGCGCGCCTGCCGTCGCCTCCACGGCGTTCGCCCAGCTCCCGCCGACACCGCCGGAAGGCAGGCCGCAAGCCGCCGAG
Source organism: Planctomycetota bacterium (assembly GCA_016208685.1). Taxonomy (GTDB): domain Bacteria; phylum Planctomycetota; class Phycisphaerae; order UBA1845; family UBA1845; genus JACQXM01. Next base: position 12,675 of record JACQXM010000017.1, read on the forward strand.
CCCAAACCGCGGCTGTTCGTGGCGGAGCGAATCAAGGACCTGGGCAAGCTCATCGACGGCGACAAGGCCACCATTCGCTGGCGCCTGGAGAACCAGGGTACCGCGGATCTGGTGATTGAGCGCACGCAGGCGGCCTGCGGCTGCACCGTGGTTCAGTTGCGCGAGGAGGAGAAGGTTATCCGCCCCGGCAGCGTGCTGGAGCTTACCGCAGAGTTCGACAGCACCAAGCGCCGCGGTGAGCAGGCCAAGACCGTCGTCGTGCACAGTAACGACCCCATCGAGCCGGCCCTGAAGCTCGAGTTCAAGGCCGAGGTGGAGGCGCTCGTCGAACTCGATCCGCAGGACGTAGTGAACCTGCGGAACGTGCAGCGCGGCGCGACGTCTCCGCAAACGCTCAGCGTCATGCCGGGCGGCAAACAGCGCGAGGTCGAGGTGCTGGGGCTGGACGTTCCCGCGGGTGCGCCGATCACCTACGCCGTCGAACCACTTGGTGATGCGTCCAGGCCGGGCGGCCGGATCAGGTTCACGGTGACGGAGGCCGCACCGCTCGGCCGGTTGGCGGTGGATGCCAAACTCAAGGTACGCGTGGACGGGACCGAGCTGGACCGCCCGGTGCTCATCCGCGGCGAGGTGGTCAGCGAGCTTACCTGGCAGCCGAAGGTGGTGGACGCCACGCGGGTGCCCTCCAATCGCGGCAAGGCGCTGGCGCCGGTGCTCCTTCAGTCGCCCACCAAGGTGCCGTTCGATGTGCTCGAGGTGTCGGCGGGCCCGCTGCTCAGTGCCACGTTCGAGGAGACCCAGAAGGCACAAGCACGCACGGAGTATCTGGTGAAAGTCACGGTGCGCGACGACGCCCCCGCCGGGCCGTTCGCGGCGATGCTTGGCGTACGCACCAGTTGCCTGGACCAGCCGCTGATCGAGATACCGGTGTACGGCATGGTGGCGGCGCCGGTGGAGATCGAACCGCCGCTGCTCCTGCTTCGCCAGGACGGCAGCCCCGTGGGATCGCGCCGTCGCATGAAGCTTCAGGCGGCCACGGATCAGTCACTGGAGCTCGGCGAGATGGTCTGCGATGAGCCGGCGGTGCAGGCGCGCGTGGACTCCGTGGCCAGCGCGCCGTATCGGCATTTGCGCTTCGTGGACGTCGAGCTGAACGGCCGGGTTCCGCCCGGAACGCACCGGACCGTGCTCCGCGTGAGCACCAACGTCCGCGGCGCGGAGCGGCTGGATATTCCCGTGGTGATCGAGGCGCCGCCGTGACCCGACGGTGCGGCGGGGGAACCGGTTGTACGCGGGCGCAGTTGATCGCCGGGAGAATGCGAGACAGGTGAAGAGCGCGACGGGTGTAGGGACAGATATCTGACATGGCACAGATGACGAAGGACGCTCCGAAAGTCGAGCCGCGCGGCACAAGCGGGGGGCAGCCAGGCACCCCGCTGCCCGCGCCGAAAACGGCGGTGAACCCCTCCCCGAAGCGTCGGGCCGCCGGGCACGCTGGCCGGTGGTGGTGTGGTTGGGCCTGTGGCTGCTGTGGGTGGGGTTCCTGGCGGTGATGATGCTCGCGGCGCGCGCCTAGGCGCCGGGAGGGCGCAACGTAGGCGGCGGCCGGGCCCAGCCTGGTGGGCTCAATGTTGCCGCCTTCCGATCCCCCGACTGAGGCCGGTGGATCGGGTTTTTTGACCGGCTGGAAAGCCGGTCCCACCGCACTGCAGGTTCCACGGCGCTGGCAGGTCTCACCGCGCATCACCGGCGACTTTCCTGGAAGGGCGCAGCGCACGACACGTTGACCGGCTGGAAAGCCCCTCCCACAGCGCTGGAAGCTCCCACAGCGCTGCCAGTCCCACAGCGCCGCCTGGTCCCGCGTAACCGACGCCGAATCCCCGGAAGCCGGCACCGCGGCGGGGTTGTAATCCGGAGCCGGCCCGAGTACGATATAATGGACGGACGAGTCCGTCAGGTAAAACGCATGCCTACCGAGGCCAAGGAAAAACGACCCGCGGCACGCGGCCGACCGCGAGACCCGTCCCTCGCCGCGCGGCGCCGCCACGAGATTCTCGACGCCGCGGCCAAGCTGTTCGCGCAGCGCGGCTTCGCGGCCACCGACCTGCAGGTGGTGGCGGACGAACTGAGCGTGGGTAAGGGCACGCTCTACCGCTACTTCCCCAGCAAGGGCCGGCTCTTCCTGGCGGCGGTGGACCGCGGCATGCGCCGGCTGCGCGAATGCGTCGATGCCGCCTGCGAAACGGTCGGCGACCCGCTGGAGCAGATCGTCGCGGCCATGGGCGCGTACCTGGGGTTCTTTGATGCCCATCCGGAGTTCGCGGAGCTGCTGATCCAGGAGCGTGCCGTCTTCCGCGATCGCAAGAAGCCGACCTACTTCGAGCACCGCGAGGCGAACATCGGCCGCTGGCGCAGCCTCTTTGCCGGACTCATCGCCGAGGGGCGCATCCGGGACGTGCCGCCGGAACAGATCACCAACGTGCTCAGCAACGCCGGGTACGGCACGATGTTCACCAACTTTTTCACCGGGCGGCGGCGGCCGCTTCAAGCTCAGGCGCGGGAGATCGTCGACGTCGTGCTTCACGGCATTCTGACTCCCGCCGAACGCGTGCGGCGCGGCGCCTCCGGGGGAAGGAAATCACGATGAGATGGCACGGTGTACGCCGTCGTCGGCCGGCACCCCGGCGGGGGGGGCTGGCGCTACTACTGCTCGTCGGCTGTCGCGGCGCCGAACCCGCGGCAACGACGAGCCGTCCGGCGGCGGAGGATGCGGTGCCGGTGACGGTTGCCGCTGCGGCGCGACGGGATATGCCGGAGCAGGTGCAGGCGATCGGATGGGTAGAAGCGTTCGCCTCGGTCACCATCAAGCCGCAGGTCGAGGGCCAGCTTACGGAGGTGCACTTCACGGAAGGGCAGTCGGTCCGTGCCGGGGACGCGCTCTACACCATCGACCCTCGTCCCTTTGTCGCCGAGCTGCGTTTGGCGGAGGCGAACCTGCTCAAGGACCAGGCGCTGGCGCGCGACGCTGAGCGCGAGGCGCAGCGCGTGACGGACCTCTTCGCCCAGAACGTCGCCGCGGACCGCGAGCGCGACCAGGCGCAGGCGGCCGCCGATGCCATCCGTGCCCAGGTGCAGGCGGACCAGGCGGCCGTGGAAAACGCCCGGTTGCGGCTGGAATACTGCAACATCCGTTCCCCGCTCGAGGGTCGCGCCGGGGCGCGTCTGGTGGACCGCGGCAACATCGTCAAGGCCAACGAAACGGAGCTGGTAACCATCAACCAGATCAGCCCGGTTTTCGCGGCTTTCTCCGTGGCGGAGCGGCACCTGCCGACCATCCAGGAGTACTCCCGTGCCGGCCCGCTGGTCGCCGCCGTGCGCTTCCCCGGCGAGTCGGAGGCGGGCAGCGTGGGCTGGCTTACGTTCGTCGACAATCGCGTGGACAGCTCTACGGGAATGGTGCGGCTCAAAGCCACCTTTGCCAACGAGGATCACCGCCTCTGGCCGGGCCAGTTCGTCAATGTCACCCTGGTCCTCACCACACAGCGCGATGCCGTGGTCGTGCCCACCTCGGCGCTGCAAACCAGCCAGGCGGGAACGTTCCTTTTTGTGGTGGGCGGTGACGGCGCCGCGGAGATGCGCTCCGTTTCCCTGGGCGCCACGACCGGCGACAGCACGGTGATCGCCTCGGGGCTCGAGGCCGGCGAAGTCGTGGTGACCGACGGACAGTTGCGTGTAACGCCCGGAGCCAAGGTGCGGGCCCGGGACGCGCAGCGCTAGCGCGGACAACGAACATGAACATCGCGGAACCCTTCATCCGCCGCCCGGTGATGACCAGCCTCCTTACGTTCGGGGTGCTGGTGTTCGGCGCCATGAGCTACCGCGCGCTTCCGGTGAGCGATCTTCCCAACGTCGACTTCCCCACGGTGCAGGTGTCGGCGGCGCTGCCCGGAGCCAGTCCGGAGACCATGGCCTCCTCCGTGGCCACGCCGCTGGAACGCGAGTTCTCCACCATCGCCGGGCTGGATTCCATGACCTCGGCGAGCTTCCTGGGCGCCACGCAGATCACCCTCCAGTTCGCCCTGGAGCGCAACATCGACGTCGCGGCGCAGGACGTCCATGCGGCCATCGCGCGGGCCGCCGCCCGCCTGCCGCGCGACCTTCCCAGCGCCCCGTCCTATCGCAAGGTCAACCCCGCGGACCAGGCGGTGCTGTACCTGGCCATCACCTCCCCCACGCTGCCGCTCTACACCCTCAACGAATACGCCGACACGCTCATGGCACAGCGGATATCGATGGTCTCGGGCGTGGCGCAGGTGATGGTGTTCGGGGCGCAGAAGTACGCCGTGCGGGTGTACGTGAACCCCGACGCCCTGGCGGCCAAGCAGATCGGCATCGACGAGGTGGCGGCCGCCATCAGCAGCGCCAACGTGAACCTCCCCACCGGCCTGCTCGACGGGCGCCACCATGCCTATACCGTGGAGGCAACCGGCCAATTGAACAACGCCGCCGCCTTCCGCACGCTGATCGTCGCCCAGCGCCGGGGCAACCCCGTGCGCCTCGATGAACTGGCGACCGTGGTCGACAGCGTGGAGGACGACAAGGTGGCCGCCTGGTTCAACGGCGAACGAGGCATCGTGCTCGCCATCCAGCGCCAGCCGGGGACCAACACCGTCGAGGTGGTGGATCGCGTGCGGGCCCTGCTCCCCAGCTTCCGCGCCCAGCTTCCGGCCTCCGTCGATATCACCATGCTCTACGACCGCTCGGAGTCCATCCGCGACTCGGTGCAGGACGTCAAGTTCACGCTGGTGCTGACCCTGGCGCTGGTGGTGCTGGTGATCTTCCTTTTTCTGAGGAACCTCCCCGCCACCATCATTCCCAGCATCGCCATGCCCATGTCGATCGTGGGCACGTTCGTGGTGATGCACCTGCTCGGCTACAGTCTGGACAACATGTCGCTCATGGCGCTGACGCTTTCCGTGGGGTTCGTGGTGGACGATGCCATCGTGGTTCTGGAGAACATCGTGCGCCACCTGGAACGGGGCGAGTCGGTGCACCAGGCCACGCTCGAGGGGTCGCGGGAGATCGCGTTCACGGTCGTCTCCATGACCATCTCCCTGGCCGCGGTGTTCATACCCATCGTGTTCATGGGCGGCATTCTCGGCCGTCTGCTCACCGAATTCGCGGTCACCATCGGCGCCGCGATTCTCATTTCGGGGGTGGTCTCCCTGACGCTGACGCCCATGATGTCCGGGCGGTTGCTCCGCGTTTCGCACGGGCAGCGCCACGGGTGGTCCTACCGCGTCATGGAGACGGTCCTGGACGCGGGCCTGGCGGCCTACGAAACGGCGCTGCGCTGGGTCATGCAACACCGGCCGTTCACCATGGGCGTTTCACTGCTCATACTGGCGGCGTCCGTTTACCTGTACTTCCGCATTCCCAAGGGCTTTTTCCCCAGCGAGGACACAGGGCGGATCTTCGCCCAGACGGAGGCCGCCGAGGGCATCTCCTTTCAGTCCATGGTCGAGCACCAGCAGGCGGTCACGGCGATTCTCCAGCAGGACCCGCGCATCCGTTCCTTCAGCTCCAGCATCGGCATGCGCGGCGGCAGCGCCACGGGCATGAACAGCGGGACCATCTTCATGAGACTGATACCGCGCAGCGAGCGCACGCAGTCGGTGGATGAGGTGATCCAGGAACTGCGGCCCAGGCTCGCCCAGGCGCCCGGCATCCGCGTGTTCATGCAGAACTTCGCACCCCTTCGCATCGGCGGTCAGCTCACCAAGAGCCAGTATCAGTACACACTCCAGGGGCCGGACACGGATGACCTCTATGAATTCGCGCCCCGGCTCGCGGCGGCCATGTCCGACCTTCCCGGTTTCCAGGACGTCACCACCGATGTGCAGTTAAAGAATCCCCAGGTGCGCGTGGACATAGACCGCGACAAGATCGCCGGAATGGGAATCACGCCGGAACAGATTGAAACGGCACTGGGCAGCGCCTACGGCGCCCGGCAGATTTCCACGATTTACGGCGCCAACAACCAGTACCACGTGATCCTCGGCGTGGAGCCGAGCTTCCAGATGGATCCCTCGGTCGTGCCCCTGTTGCACGTCCGATCGGCGGCCGGAGAGTTACTGCCCCTGGACGCCCTGGCGCGAGTCACGCGCGGCGTGGGGCCCATGTCGGTCAATCACCTCGGGCAGCTCCCGGCGGTGACGATTTCATTCAACCTCAAGCCGGGATACTCCCTGGGACCCGCGGTCGTCGAGGTGGAGGGGCTGGCGCGCAACCTGCTTCCGCCGACGATCAGTGGGAGCTTCCAGGGCATGGCCCAGGCGTTCCAGTCGTCACAGCGCGGATTGGAACTGCTGCTCCTCATCGCCGTTCTCGTCATTTACCTGGTTCTGGGCATCCTCTATGAAAGCTACATTCATCCCATCACCATCCTGACGGCGCTGCCGTTCGCGGGTTTCGGCGCCCTGCTGACCCTCGAGCTCTTCAACATCGATCTGAATCTGTACGCCTTCGTGGGGATCATCATGCTCATCGGACTGGTCAAGAAGAACGGAATCATGATGATCGACTTCGCGTTGGCGGCGCAGCGCGAGCAGGAACTGCCCGCCGCGAAGGCGATCTACTCGGCGTGCGTGGTGCGCTTCCGGCCCATCATGATGACGACCATGGCGGCCCTTATGGGGACGCTGCCCATCGCCCTGGGCATGGGGGCGGGAGCCGAGTCGCGCCGGCCGCTGGGCGTTGCCGTCGTCGGCGGCCTGCTCTTCTCGCAGTCACTCACCCTCTTCGTGACGCCGGTGTTCTATCTGTACATGGAACGGCTGCGGGCGCGGTTCACCCGCCGGCGACGCCCGGCGGCGCTTGCCGGCCAGCGGGCGGTTGCCGAGGAGCGCCGTGTGCCGGAGGCCGGCGTGGCCGTTTAGTTCCTTACGGCGAAAGATGTTTGCATTCCGCGCATCTTCTTGCGCACGAAAACGGCTCCGTTGCACCCCCACGAACCGCCCATTCAGCATTCCGAATTCAGCATTCGACATTCGCGGCCGCGCCCTACGTGGGCTGTTTTGGTTGCGGCCCCCGCGGCCGCGTCAGGCTGCCGCTGCGACCCGCGCCAGGGTTCGAGCCGCCTTTGCGGAATCACACCGACCCCGGGTGGGACAACCGTTTATGCGTGCCGTCGCACCAGGGACGGTTGCCGCTCTGGTGGCACTGGCAGACGGCCTTCTTGCCCGGGGCATCGACGGTTACCACCAGGGGCGCCAGGCCGGTGCCCGCCCGGCTGTGCGTGCCGTCGCAATAGGGCAGGTTGGCGGAGAGTCCGCATTGGCAATAGGCCTTCTTGCCCGGCGTCTCGTCCACGACGATGGGTTGAGACCCGTGTCTGGGTTCGCCCATTGTGTTCTCCTCCCTTGGTTATTCCCGTGCCCCGTCTACGCCGGACGGTGCGAGCGGGCGCTGTCAGGGGTCGGCGCCGAAGCCGCGACCGCACGCCCAGGCTCAAATCGCCTCCAGCTTCCGCACGAACTCGGCGATCACCCACTCCGGCGTCGAGGCTCCGGCGGTCACGCCGGCGACTTTTCTGCCCGCCACCATGTGCGGCTCGAGTTGGTCGGCGGTTTCGATGTGGTAGGTGGCGCGCCCCTGCTCCTCACACAGTCGCGCCATCTCCCGGGTGTTGGCGGAGTTGAGCCCGCCGAGTACGAACATCACGTCGACCTCCGCGCACAGAGCGACAGCCGCCTCCTGTCGCCGCGTGACCTCCAGGCAAAGGGTGTTGACGATCTTCACCTCGCGATAGGGACGCTTGAGGATTTCCGCGATCATCTCCGCCACGTGCACCGGGGAATGGGTGGTCTGGGCCACGATCCCCAGCCGCTCGCGATAGGGCAGGGCCTGCTCTAAGTCCGCGCCGCGGTCGATGACGGTAACGTTAGGGGCGTAGCCGATCACGCCGCGCACCTCGGGGTGGTTGGGATCCCCGATCATGACCACGTGGTAACCCTCCTCGTGAAGCTGGCGAACAACATTTTGCGCCCGCTTCACGAGCACGCAGGTGGCGTCCACGATCCGCAAGCCGCGCTGTTGTGCCCGCGCGATGGTCTCCGGTGACGCGCCATGGGAACGGATGAGCACCGCCTTGGCGGGGTCGATGATCTCCAGTTCGCCCGACTGATTCAGGCCGGCCTGCTCCAGCTTGCCCACCACCTGTTTGTTGTGGATGACGGGCCCCAGCGCCACGACGTTCCCCGGGCCGTGCGTTTCGAGCGCGGCCTCGGCGATCTCAATGGCATCTTCCACGCCAAAACAGAAGCCGCGCGATGTGGCCAATCTCACCTGCACCGTTCACCGTACCTCCGCTACCCGGCCTCCGCGACGGCGCGGAAGGTGCCAGGGCCCGTCCTCGCATCCTCCAACATCCTAGGCCGCGGACCCAACCGGTTTCCGCAGCAAGTTCAGCTTGGGCAATCCGGCGCCGCAGGTACCGAGCCGCAACCCTGAGGGACGCGGAACAGGCGGTGCCGGGCGGCGCAGAATCGCACACGGTCCTACAGCCCGGGATTAGTGCACAGGCAGGGGCTGCCTGCAAGCGTGCAGGCTGCGCGCCGGTCCGAACGCGAACCCGCGGGAGCGAGGCCGCGCCCCCCGATGCGGGTTGACCGGCCCGCCCCGTACGGTCCGCAGGCACCGGTGCGGTCTACGGCGGCGCGGCGCATACTCCGGGGACGGTACGGGACGCCGAGGGCGCTACCGCCGGACCCTGGGCGCCCCGAGGATATCCCGTCGCCTCAAGTGTCTCGAGCGGCGTCAATCGCCGGCGACGAAAGCCGCTACCACGAGTGCCACGATGACCGCCACGCCGCGCTCCGCCGAGCCGCTTTCATGGACGAACTCTCGGATGGGCACACACACGGCACAGGTGGCATCGCACATCAGCACGCCCGCGCTGCTGGAGAGCGTCAGCCAGCGCACTGCCCGTCGGTACAGCTTGGATCGGAACATGGAATTCTCCCGGAAGATTCACTGACACATCCGCACGCGCCCGACGCGCGGCCGGTTGCGGGGGCGCCTCGGTGCATCCGTCGGAACTTGCCACGCGTGCTGCGGCGGGCTACCATGCCGCCACGCGTCGCCAAACAGATCTAACCTGCACGTCGGACCGCCGAAGACACTGACGGACGGCGGCTGCGGGCTGCGGCGGCGACACATGTGAGACACCGCTCATGTCACAGACCTCGCACCAGCCTTCGGATGATAACGAAAGCACCGCCATCCCGCAACTACAGGAGCTCACGCAGACCGTCCCGTGCGCCCATTCCGCGAGCCCCCCGCCGGGCAGGATCGGGCCCTACCGCATCCGGCGGCTGGTGGCCTCCGGAGGCATGGGGTCGGTGTATGAGGCCACGCAGGAGAACCCGCGGCGCGTGGTGGCTGTGAAGGTCATGAAGAAGGGGATCACCTCGCGGACTGCCCTGCGGCGCTTCGAGTTCGAGGCCCAACTGCTGGCCCGGCTGCGCCACCCCGGCATCGCCCAGGTCTACGAGGCCGGCACGCACGAGGAGGCGGGGGAGACGGTTCCCTACTTCGCCATGGAGTATGTTCCCGGCGCCCGACCCGTCGACGCCTACGCCCGCGCCAAGCGGTTCGCGCCACGCGAGCTGCTGGAGCTCGCGCGACAGATATGCGACGCCGTCAACCACGGACACCAGAAGGGAATCATCCATCGGGACCTCAAGCCCAGCAACGTCCTGGTGGATTCGCAGGGACAGGTGAAGGTCATCGACTTCGGCGTGGCCCGGGCCACGGATTCCGACCTGGCGCTGACCACGCTGCAGACGGGCGCCGGACAACTCATCGGCACCCTGCAATACATGTCGCCGGAGCAATGCGAGGCCGATCCCCACGATATCGACGCGCGCAGCGACGTCTATTCCCTGGGCGTGCTCTTCTATGAGCTGCTCTGCGATCGCCTTCCCTACGACTTAAGCGGCATGCCGCTCTCGACGGCCACCAAGGTCATCCGCGAATACCAGCCGCCCCGTCCGAGCACGGTTCGCGCCGGGCTGCGCGGCGACGTGGAGACCATCATCCTCAAGGCGCTGGAGAAGGACCGTGACCGGCGCTACCGATCCGCCGGCGAGTTGGGAGACGACATCGGGCGCTACCTCGCCGCGGAGGCGATTCTGGCGCGACCGGCCAGCCTGTGGTACCAGGTGCGCGTCACCGCCCGACGACATCGGGCGGCGTTTATCGGCGCCGGGGCCGTGGTCGCGGCCCTCACCGCGGGCGCGGTGGCCAGCACCTACCTCTACCTGCGAGCCGATGCCGCGCGGGCGGAGGTCTCGCGGCAGCGCGACGCCGCCCTGGAGGCGCGGGCGGAGTCGGACAACGTCACCTGCTTTCTGCAATCCATGCTCGCCGCCGCCCACCCCTGGCAGGGCGGCAAGGCCGCCTCCGTGCTCGACATGCTCAACTATGCCGTCAAGCGGATGGAAGCGCCGGACTACAACGCCCCTCCGCGCGTGGAGGCCGCTGTAAGACAGACCATCGGCAACTCCTTCCGCGCCCTGGGACGCCTCGATTCCGCCAAACCCCATCTGAGGCGCAGCCTGGAACTGTGGCGGTCGGAACTGCCCGGACCATCGAAGGAGCTGGCGCAGGTTCTTCACGACCTGGGCGTGCTCTACACCGAGGAACGTGACTACGCCGCGGCCGAGCCGCTCCTGCGTGAGGCGCTGGAAGCCCGGCGGCAGCTCCTCGGGAGCACCCATGTGCTGGTGGCCGAGAGCCTCAACAGTCTGGGATCGCTGCTTAAGCGCAGAGGAGCGCCGGCGGACGCGGAGCTGGCGTACCGGGAGGCGCTCGCCATCCTTGACGAGCTGCAGCGCAGCGACGACGAGGTCGGCGCCACGCTGCTCAACAACCTGGGCCTGCTGTGTCGTGAGCGCGGCGCGTCCGTCGAGGCCGTCGCCTTGTTCCAGCGCTCCGTGTCCGCCTCCGAAAAGCAACTGCCGGGCGACCGTTACCGCGCCGCCTTGACCGAGGAGAACCTGGCGCTGGCGTACTGGGACTTGAGAGAATTCGAGCGGGCCGCGCCGCTGCTGCGCAATACGCTGGCGGTGAAGCTCGAACGCCTGCCGGCGGATCATCCCGACATCGCGCTGACGCGCACCAACCTCGCCGCCATCCTGCGCGACAAGGGCGAGTTCGATGAGGCGGCAGGTCTGCTCGATGACGCCATTGCCGTGTACCGCAGGTTGGACCATCCCGACCTGGCGAACGCCCTGTTCGGCCTGGGGCGGCTGCTGCTCAAGCGCCGCGACCCCATCGCCGCCGAGCCGCCGCTCCGCGAGGCGGTAGCCATCCGCGTGGCGCGAATTCCCAAACAGATCAAAACCGCGGAAGCCAAGAGCGTTCTGGGCGAGTGCCTGTCGGCACAGGGCCGCTTCGCGGAAGCCGAGCCGTTGCTGCTGGAGGCGGTGGAGCAGTTGAGGACCGCCGCCGGTGTCAAACCGGAACGACTCTATCATGCCATGGCACGCCTGCGCCGCCTGTACGAGGACTGCGGTCGTCCGGAAGAGGCGGCTCGGTGGCAGAAGGAGATGGACGCCGCCAACGAGGCCGAGATCGCCGAGGGCGGGCGGTAGCGGCTTGACAGGTCGCCGGTGAGTTCTACGATACGCTCGTAAACTCGCGGCGGCGGCGGGCGCGTGCGCGGGGGTATGCGACAGGGGAACATCACCATGCGGCGACAGGGCGAGGTCCTAACCGTCTGCGGTCTGGCGTTTCTCGGCCTTCAAGCCGGCTGCGCCCCGCGGTCCACCGTCTCGTGGAACTACCCTCACGCCACGACGGAGACCCTCTCGCAGTCGCCGCACGAGCATTACCAGTCGGCGTCGGACGTGGCCGACCGTGACGGTAAGGCGCTGGCGGAGGACCTGGACGTACTGTTCATGACCGACCGCCCCACACGGTTGACCCGCTGGCATGATCGCTGAGGCGCCCCGCGCCCATCGGCGCCACCGGTTAGGTGCCGTGACCACCCGACCCCGCGCCGCCTCGCGACGTGCGGGAGACGGGAGCGGGCGGCACGGTGCGTCGCGACGGAGTTCGGGGCGGGGGCATTGAACCGCGTCGGCGCAGCGCTCCCGGCGCACCAACCTCACTCGAAAGTCGAGCTTACCATTGACACGGCCACGTAGTACCCCATCGCGGCGCGTCGGAACTTCGGTTCCGAACGCGGTGACGCTTACCTGCTTTGCGGTCGTCCTGGAGACGTTCCTCGCCGGCTGTGCCAACCCCACGGCGCAGCGGTTCCAGACGCACGTGAACTACCTCGCCAGCGACGAGCTGGAAGGTCGCGGCGTCGGCACTCCGGGCATCGAGCTGGCCGCCGATTACGTGGCGCGACAATTCGCCGAAATCGGCTTGGAGCCCGCCGGCGATAACGGCACGTACTTCCAATCTTTCCCCATGACCCTGCGGCGCAAGCTCACCGACGCCGGCCGCCTGGCCCTCGAGGGCGATAAGGAAGAGCGACGCCAGGAGCGCGATTTCGTCCCCCTGAGCTTCTCGTCCGACGAGGCCTTCTCCGGCGACGTGGTCTTCTGCGGATACGGCATCGTCGCGCCGGACAAGGACCGTGACGACTTCGTCCATGCCGATGTCAAGGGAAACGTGGCGTTCATGCTGCGCGGCGAGCCCCCGTCCTGGACGCAGGCCGACGGCACCCATACGCCGCACGCCATGTTCCGCAACAAGGTGTACAACGCGAAAGACCGCGGTGCTGTCGCGGTGTTGCTCGTGAACCTGACGCCCGCGGAAGGGGAGAAAGACGAGCTGATCGCCTTCGAGACGCGCGGGGCTGACAACTTCGGCATCCCGGCGTTCCACGTCACGCGCGCCTTCGCTGACGTCATGTTGGCGGCGGGAGGACGCGGCACGCTGGCGGCGATCCAGGAGAAGCTCGACGCCGGCGGCTATGCCTCGGCCGCCCTGGCTGGGGTAAAAGTGAGCGGTCAGGCCGGGTTCCAGACGGAATCCGCACCCACCCGCAACGTGCTGGGGCTTCTGCGCGGGCACGGCGCGCTGGCGGATGAGTACGTCGTCGTCGGCGCGCATTACGACCACCTGGGCAAGGTCAAACCCATGATGCGCCGCTTCAAGGGAGGCAAGCTGGTGGCTGACGACGGCGCGCCGCAGATCCACAACGGCGCCGACGACAACGCTTCGGGCGTCGGGGGAGTCATCGAAACCGCCCGACTGTTCGCCGGCGGCGAGCGGCCCCAGCGCAGCGTGCTGTTCGTGGCCTTCACCGCCGAAGAGTCCGGGCTGCACGGCAGCAAGCACTACGTCGAACACCCCACCGTGCCGCTGGAGAAGACGGCGCTGATGCTGAACTTCGACATGATCGGCCGCCTGTCGCCCGTCGGGGGAAAACTGGAAGTGTTCGGCGCCAAGTGCGGTGCGGAGTTCATGGACGTGCTGACGCCGCTTGCCCGACGACAGGGCATCGCCCTGGCGCCCACGCCCGATGACGGCGGCCGCAGCGATCACGTGTCGTTCGTCCGGAAGCGCGTTCCCGCCATGCACTTTTTCACGGGCCAGCACCTCGATTACCACAAGCCCTCCGATGATGCCGACAAGATCAACGCCCGGGGCGCCGCGAAGATCATCCAACTGGCGTACGACGCCGCGCGGGAGTTCGCCAACCGCACCGCCCGCCCCACGTTCCAGGAGGTCAAGGCCTCCGCCCCCGAGAAGGGCGGAGACATGCCGAGTTATCGCGTGGTCATGGGGCTGGCCCCCGGCTACGGCGACGACGGCAAGCCGGGGATGGCCGTCGAGGCGGTCAATGCCGAGGGCCCCGCGGATATGGCGGGCATGAAAGCGGGAGACCGCATCATCCGCATCGACGGCAAGAACGTGGCGAACATCTACGACTACATGGCTGCCACGCGGAACAACAAACCCGGTGACACCGTGGAGGTCGTCGTGCTGCGCGGTGACAACGAATTGACCCTCAAGGTCACGCTGGCCTCGGCAAAATAGAGCGGACCGCAACTCGTCCACTCCCCCATCGCCCGCCGCGTATGCTCCGGTACGTTGTGCACCGGCAGCGTGCCGCCCGGCGGGCCGTGAGAGGGTCGGCTGCCGTGGCGCGGCGCGCCCGGCTCTCGCTTCCCCTGATGACGGTTAACCACCGTCCGATCGCCGCTGGTTCTCCCGCTGTAGTTTCTCGAACTGCGCCGCCAACTCCGGCCCGCCGAGGCCGGGATACAGATAGCGTTGCTGTTCGATGACCTTGAGAATATCGCCTGGTGGCTGCTTCAGCGCCGTTCGGCACTGCAAGTCGCGAAGCAGCGCCTTCCATCGCGCCGGGTCGTCGGCCGGCAGCCCCACCGCGAGACGATTGAAACCTGGCAACGCCTTGGACCACTCCTTCATCCGAAACAGCGACTCGCAGTGGCCCAGCAGTACACGGGCGTCGTCGTCCGTAAGAAGCGCGGCAAAAAGCACCCGGGCGTTTTCCCAGTGTCCCGCGCGTAGCTCCGCCTCCGCCACTTGCAGGCGAGCCGCGCGAGCATCGAGCCCGACGCCGCCGTCGCCCCCGCGCTGCAACCAGGCGTTCACCTGCTGCGCCAGGAGCAGCGCGACGTCGGCCTTCGCCTGACCCGCGGACTCGTCGCCCTCGGCACGGAGCCGGTCCACTTCGGCGGCGATCGCCAGGTAGAGCGATTGCAGCGTGGGGCCGGCGCCGGCGGGATCGGCGGCGATGAAGGCGGGGATCGCCGCCGCTGCCTCGTCGAGTCGGCCCAGTGCCTGATACGCCAGGAGTCGTGCCCGCCACACTCGGCCCGCGGAGACCAGCGCCGCGTCCTGTGTCTGTTCGAAACCCGCAAGGGTTTCCAGAGCGATCGCCGGGCGATCCACCCCCGGAAGCAGGGTCACTTCGGCGAGCAGCAGCCTGGTCTGCGCCACGAGTCCGGAGGCCATCGATGCCCGGGGTGACTGCGGCGCCGTGCTGACCTCGTCGGAAAGCCGCTTGAGCAGTTCGTTCGCCTCGGTGAGCCAACCATCCGTCCTCTTGCGTGCCGCGATGCGCTCCTCCGTCGTGGCCGTGGGCGCCGTGTCCAGGGTCCGGGCCAAGGCGCGCAGCCTGAAGAAGAGGCTGTTGAGATGTTGTTCGTCGCCGGGCTCCACCTGCGCGTACGCCGCCGCCGCCGGCTCGAACCGCGCCATTTCCTCGAGGAGCCGCGCATAAGAGAACTTGCGGCCGCGAGCCGCCTCCGACTGTGGATAGTTGGTCAGCAGATGCTCCAGGCATGCCAGATACAGGCGTTGCACCTCGGGGTGCCCCTGAAACGCCGGATCGGCGTCGAGGGCGGCCGCCAGGTCCGCGGCGTAGGTCGCGGCGGACGTCGCCCTTTGGTTAAGCGGGTAGTCGGTCGCGAATTGTAGGAATCGTCGTGCCGACTCTGCCAGGCGACCGCGACGATACTGTGCCACCGCCAGCGAATACACCACGTCCGGCATCAGATCCCTCGCGCCCTCCTCGTCTACTCGCAGGAGTTGCTCGCCAACGGCTACGGCGCGGTCCAGCATTTCGTACGCCGCGCCGCGCGGGGGTGCGCCGGGCGCGGAGGGCAAAACGTCCGAGTCTCCGGCCTCGACGGACTCCGCCGCCTCCACAGGCCGCGGTGCCGGGCCCGACGGCTGCAACATCCGTGCCGCCTCCGCCACCAGTCCCATGAGCAGCGCACATTGCTGGAGCGGGTCCAGGCGCTGCGGATCGGCATCCCTTCCCGCGGCCCCGTACAGCAGGGCGAATACCTCGTCGCGGTGGTCGGGATGCCGTTCGACGAGCGTCGCCAGCGGCTTCCACGAATCGCGGCGATAGCGCTCCGCCTCGGCGGGGCGACCCTCACGCTCCACCGCTTCAGCGCGGGTCCGCCAGATGGAACGCTCCAGGAGCGCCGCCGCTACACGCCAGGCGAACGGATCCGCCGCGGTGTCGCGCCGGCCCGCCGGGCGTCCGCCGGCAGCGGATTCGGCGGAGGTGATATACTTGCGGAATCTGCCCAGCGCGCTCAGGGCGTCCTCCAGTCGCAGGTCGTCCCGCTCGGTGCGCACCTTCTCCAGGTGCGCGAGGTTCACCGCCCAGCGGATGCGCTCCACCTCGGCGGCGTCGACGCGCTCCGCGGTCGCCAGGGCGCGGTCCAGTTGTTCGCGAGCGGCGGGGAAATCGTTAAGCAGCCGATGGGTCATCCCCGCCAGCAGCATCGCTTGCACCTGAATGCGGCTGGAGGCGTGGGGCGTGGTGAGAAATTCCGGCCGCGCGCGGAGAATCTCGAGGACGCGGTGGAGCTGCGCGGCGCGAACGTGGTCCTGTTCCGCGCGGGCGAGGCTGTCGTAGAGCAGCGCCCACATCAGAAGATACTCGGTTTTCGGGGGAAGCCGATCGAGTTCCTCGATGTAGCCGCTACGTTCCAGCGGTTCGTAACTGCTGACCGGCAACTGTTCGACGCGCGCCAGCTCGGCGACAAGCTGGTCGACGAGCGTCGAGGCCACCACCACCGCCCGGCTGGTGAGCGCCTGAGCCTTGGACGCATCGGCCCGCCCGCCGCCGTAGTACAGCAGGTTCGTCAGGTAGGGCTCCGCTTCCTCGTAGAGCAGCGACGACGCCAGCAGGAACCGCCACTCGAAGCGGCGTATGTCGTCGGGGTTCAGGCGGATCAGGTCTTCGAGTATGCGATTAGCCTCGGCCGCGGCCGCCAGGCGCTCCGCCACGCCGCGGCGCGGGTCGTGATAGTCCGCGAGCTTGACTTCGCGCAGGGCGAGCAGGGTCTCCGTGGTGCCGCTGGGAGGGAAGTCCTTCAGGTGCAGTTCCAGTAGCTCGGTAAGCCCGCGCTTCTTGAGCGCCTCGCGGAAAGTGTTGACGTTCAGTCGCGATTCCTCCGCGGGCTTTTCCGTCCGCTCGCTGTGAGTGCCGGTCTGCGCCGTGGACGAAGCCGCCAGTCCGGCGAGGTAGATCACGAACAACGTGGGGCGTGGTGGGTTCACCTCACGGCTCCCCGAACGCCACGCGCCGGCAACCGGCGCTCACGGCAACGTTCCAGCAGCCCACGACGTGGTCCCAGGCGAGTTCATCGTCGGCGACGATGACCACCGGCGTCTCCGGCCCGAAACCCGGCTCCGCCTGCACCCGGCGCAGCACCTCGCCAAGTTCGACGAAGTTCGCCAGGGTTCGTTCCACCCGATCCACCGTGATCGACAGCGCGCCGGGCGCGGCGCCTCGCCCCAGCCGCACGATCACGGGGTTGAAGGGAAGCGCCACCGCCGGTCCCTCGCGCACGCCCGCCTCCGTGGGCATGTCGGCGCTCAGCAGACCCTCGGGAAACGCAAACCGCGTGGTGGTCATGAAGAAGATGAGCAGCAGAAACGACAGGTCGATCATGGGCGCGAAGCGGCTCAGCGTCATCAGCGCGCTGGGAGGCGTGTAGCGGCGGCGCTGGGGGCGAAAATGCACCGTGGCGTCGTCGCGGCGCTCCGACGGCGTGTGATGATCCACTCCCAGCATTCAGTCGGTCTCCGCGGTAAGCACTGCCACGTTGAGCATGCCCACGCCGTTTTCCGCCAGGGCGCGCATCACCGCCCGCACGTGGCGATACGCCAGCCGGCGATCGGCGCGAATGACCACCTTGAAGTCGGGTGCGGCGCGCTTCATGGCCGCCAAACGCTGCGAAATGGCGGCCAGCGGTTCCGGCTGGTTGGGGCCGATGCTGTAGGCCGGCGCCTCCCCGGCCGCGAGGTCCTCGGAAAGGCGGCAGTTGATGACCACCCGCTCCGGCATCTTGGCCGCCCGGCCGCGGCTGTCCTCCGGATGCGGAAGCTCCATGGTGACCTGCTCCGCGGAGGTGAACTTCGCCACCAGCATGAAGAAGATGGTGAGCAGAACCATCACGTCGATGAGCGGCGTGAAGTTGAAGTTCAGCCCCGAGGGCGGTCGGTGAAAGCGGCGCCTACGTTGCATGGACGGCCTTCGGTGACGTGGGTGCGGCATTCGGGACCCGGGTCGCGGGGGAAGCAGCGCCGCCGGGCTTGAACAGCGCCAGGATGCGATCCGCGGCCAGGGCGCATTCCGCGGTGAGCACCTCAATGCGGTTGCGGAAGACGGAGTAGATGCTCAGCGACGGTATGGCGACCGCCAGTCCCCAGAAGGTCGCGACCAGGGCGATCGAAACGCGATCCGCGACGATCTGTGCCCGCGGAAAGGTGTCCGCGGCGTGAATCGCGGCAAAGAGCAGGATCATCCCCAATACCGTGCCGAACAGGCCCAGCATCGGCGAGACGGCGCCGATGATGTTGAGGTATTCGATCTTTCGATACAGCTTGGCGGAGCGCTCCTCGACGGCCTCCTCCAGGGCCCGTTCCATGGCCGGAAACCCGTTGGGGGCCTGCAACAACGCCGCGTTGAGAACGTACCCCAGCATGCTCGGCTGCTCCGCTGAGTAGCGCACCGCCTCCACATAGTCACGTTTGTCGATCAGCAGGCGGATGCGATCCGCCACGCCGGCGGGCACGATATGGACGCGGCGGATGGAGACGCAGTGCTCGATGGTCAGGGCCACGGCGGCCACGGAAAGCAGAATGATGACGTACGCCACCGGGCCGCCCTTGACGACGAAGAAGTTGAAGTAGTTCACCTCCGCCGATACGGTGGGCGCCTCGGCTTCCGCCGCCCGTGCCGCGCCGGCTCCGGCCAGGAGCAGAAACACCGAAAACACCCAGAGCGACATTCGAGTTCGCGTGACCATCAATGTGAATTCTCCCGGGCAGGCTCCGCCCCCGCGCCCCCACGTCCGGGGGCGGGCGGCGCTTGCAGCCGTTCAATCGCGACCTTGGCCGCCTCGCGCGTCTCGGCACTGGCGCGCTTATGCGCCAGACACTCGTGCAAGAGTTCCAGGGCTTTGTCTTTGCGCTCCAGCCGCTCCAGCGCCGTGGCGGCGCCCAGCAGTCCCTCCGCAGCGCGGGCGTCGCCGGGCATGTGGGCGACCACGCGCATAAACGGCCACGCGGCGCGGATGACGTCCTCGCGCGTCGCGGCGCTGCGCAGCAGCGTTCGGCCCTTGAGCAGCAGAAAGCTCGCCATCATGTTGAGCGGACAGAGGCGCAGGGAACGGTCCAATCCCCGCAGGCCCGCCTCGTCGGCTTCGCCCGCCAGAACCATCTCCAATGCCGCATACATGATCTCGTACACGCGTTCGCGGGAAAGGGACTTGGGCAGTTCCAGGGCGACAACGGCCTTCGCGGCCGTGTCCGCGCGCCGATCGCCGCAACGGCGCAGCACGTCGTACCGCAGCAGCTCCAGAACCGAGCGCTCATCGGACGGCGGGTTCTTGGCGAGGGCGGTGTCCAGATGTTCGATGGCTCGCACCACCGTCGCGTCGCGTTCCTGAGGAATGCGCCGCGGCATCAGCCCGGCGGCCACTGCCGGACCGCATGCCTCCGAACGCGTCACGCGAATGAAGTGGAGCACCGCCTCGTCCAGCCGCGCCGCCCCGTCACAGGCGGCCAGCAGTCGGACGGTCACTACGTCCGGCCAGAATTCCTCGACCACGCGCAATGCGCGCTGATAGCGCGGTATGGCGTTTTCCCAGTCACCGGCGGCGCGAAGCCGCTCCGCCTGGTTAAAGTCGGCGAAGGCATCGCCGCGGTCGACCAGCAGCACATCCACGTCCGCAAGCTCGGCAAGTTGAAGCTCGCCCGTGGCGGTGCGGAATTGCAGCCGTCCCTCGGCAAAACCGGTCACCTTCGCACCGGGGTAATTCGTCTCTCGAACCACGAGCTGATCGGCGCTCGCAGCCAGAGCGCACCCCAGCCAAGCGGACAGCCCCACGGCGATCGCCGTCGCCCGCTGTCGTCCAACCCCGCGCGGCGCCGGGCGCACCGAGCCGCGACGAAGCGCCGAAAGAACAGAGCCGCGGCCGTCAGGGCGCGGGCAAGAGAGCGACGAAGCGCCGAAGGAACGAAGCGACGAAGGAACAGAGCCGCGACCGTCAGGGAGCGGGCGAGAAAGCGACGAAGCGACGAAGCGACGAAGCGATGAAGGGGGGGCGAAGCGGAAACAGCGTAGAGGGACCAGGGGACAGAGCCGCGCCCGTGCGGCAGGGTGGCATGGCCAAGCGCAGCGCCGCCATGCCATTGCCCGAACCACGGGCTTTGCCCGGTGGATTCCGCCGCCGCGCGTAGATGGAGTCTCAGGGAAGGTCATTTTCGGATACGAATTTGTACTCACCGCCGTGCTCGCGCGCGATCTGCTCCAGTAGGGCCGCGCCGCTTTGATCGAAGTAGGCGATGGTGAAGATGCGCACGGCACGGTCGCGGTTCCATTCGTCCAGTTTGGCGAGCAGCCCGCGGTCGACCCCCCCGTCGCTGAGAAAGTAAATGAGATCGGGTTTCAAGGCGAGGGCGCGGCGCATGGAGCGTTCCGGGTGCGTGCTGCCTTCGGGCATCACGGCGTCGAGAAACTCGAAGAAGGCCTTCTTCTGCGCGTCGATGGCGCTCACCAGTTTCTTGGGCGGGTTTTCCAGCGGGTCCCCAGCGTTGAAGAAAATCACGTGAAACTTCTGGCTGCGACGCAAGGCCGAGATCGATCGCCGCAGTTCCTCGCGTACTTTCTGGAAGGTGTCGGTCATGGAGCCACTACGATCCACGACATACACGATGCCCGATACACCCTTGACCGCCCCGCCCAGGCCGAAGAACTCGGCGCGCCCCGCGCCGCCGCCGATGCCGCCTCCGCCCGCGCCGAACTGGGAAAAGTCCTCACCGCCCAGTCCGCCGCCGGCGCCCACGCCGATGAGCGTGAGCCCGCCCGGTCGGTCCACCACCATGTCGCCCAGCCCCAGTGACGGCGGCGCGTCCGAGGTGATCTCGGCCAGCGGCTGGTACGGTTGGGTCGAAGCGAAGACGCCGCTGCCCGTTCCCGTGGCGCCCGCCTGCGCCGCCGCGGGCGGCGCCGGCGCTGGCGCGGCGAGCATGCCGTCCACGTCGCCTACGATCTCCGCCAGCACCGCCGGCGGATCACGCTGTTCCACGGGGGCATAGGGAAACACCACCAGGAACATCACCGCCAGCGCCACGCCGTGCAGAACCAGGGAGACCGCCCAGGAGGTTACGATGAGCCGCGCCGTCGCCTGGATGGGCCGTGAGCGCAACGGGCGGAAGCGCGGGGTGTCGGCAGGCAGAGAGTCCGTCGTCAACTCCGCCAGGGTCATAGGGCGAATTCCGGCAGGCTCAGGAAAGCAAGGAACCGGCGCACCCGCCGCTTGGTGCTCCAACGCAGCCCATTCTCAGGGTGGCGTGGCCAAGCGCAGCGCCGCCATGCCCGATAAAGACTGCCGGCGCACGGCTGTGCCGTGCTTGGGCATGCCACCCAACCCACAGAATTGGGCGCGGCGGAGGGCTCACAGCCCTCGCACCCCCGAAGGCCCCACCGGCGGAAACTGGCCGGACCACTCGCGAAAGTGTAGGACCGGCCCGTAGCTCGGTCAACGCGAAGGCGCGTGCGGCGCCGCATCCCCGCGTCCCGGCCGGGCGGCCGTTTCGCGGCGGGGGATGCGCCGGTACACTCCAGGCCACGGCGACGGAGCACCACCGAGAATCGGCGCGAGTAGATGTGGTGCTGCCGCCGGCGGGTCAGTGCTGTTCAAGCTACGGAGTGGTTCGTGAGCCGCGGAACCCGGTACTGCCTGCGCACGGCGATGGCATGTTGCCTGGCCCTTGCGCCCGCACTTGCGACCGAGCGCGCGGAGGACGACGCGCCGCCGGCGCCGCAACCCACGCCCACCCAATCTCCGGACCCTGCCCCTCCGCCGACACCCGAGCCCGGCTCGGCGGCGGAACCCGCTCCACCGACACCCGCAACGCCCGCGCCGCACGGCGCTGCTGATGCGCCCCGCGACGCCGCGGCGGTCGAGGCGCTGCCGCTGCCCGATGCACAGCTCCTGCCGCTCGAGCCGGCCGTCGACGACCTGACCTATCAGCGCTCCATCGCGACCCGCGCCGCGGAGCTGGCGCAGCAGGCCGAGGCGGCCAAGGACCCCGCTGCCCAGGTGGACCTGCTGCTCGCCGCGGCGAACCAGATTCTGGCGTTCGAGGTGGAGCCCGCATGCTCGCGGAAGTTTTACGGTCTGGCGGAATTGCCCAGTGGCAATGCGGCGGCCATCGACGCCGTGGCGCGCGCCGATGCCCTGCTCGCCCGTGCGGAAGGGCTGCTATCCGCGGCGCGGGGCGCCGGCGGCGAGCCGCCGGAGTGGGTCGCGGCCGGGGCGCGGCGACTCGAGGTCCTCAGGCCCTTCGCGCAGGGTGTGAGGGAGTTTCTCACGCCGTCCGAATCGGCGGATGCAGCGCGGAGTGCGCGGCAGGCGGCGTCGGCCCTGTCCATGCTGATGGAGGACGCCAACGAAACGGTGGCAGCGGCGGCGACCTTCTGGCACGCCGTGCTTCGCGCACGCGATGGCGATCCGTCGCCGGCGGTGTCGGTGCTGCCGCTGGCGCTGTCGGAAGTGCGACGCAAGTCGCTTCCCTTCGCGTACTTCTGCCGCTTGCTTCGCTGCCGGCTGCTGGCGGAGCGTGGCAGCCATGCCCTGTCGCTGGCGATGCTGACGCAGATCGAGGAGCGCTGCGACCGCTGGCTGGCGAGCGGCCCTGACCGCGCCGCCGGGCTTCGCGCCGTCACCTGGCTGGAACTGCAGGCACTGCGAGAGTGGCACCAGCGCCTCAGCACGGAACCGGACGCCCAGGCGAAGACCTGGTGCGCCGAGCGTTTTCAAACGTTGGCCGGTGACCGGTTCAAGGAAGGCGAGCGCACACTCTTGCGGCTCAGCCCCGCGGTTCCCCTGGTGGCAGTCGCGGGCGAGGCGGCCGGCGCCGCGGACCGCCCCAAGGAAGGCAAGTCATCCGAAGGCGAGGACGGCGACGAGCCCGAACAGCGGTAGCTGATTCACCAGCTTATGTAGCCGCGCACGCTGCGGCGCCGAGGCGCTTGCCCGCTCCCTTACGGTCGCGGCTCTGTTCCCTCGTCCCTTCGTGGCTTTGCTTGCCCGCTCCTTGCCGATGGCGGCACTGTTCCTGCGGCGTCGAATCGCGCGCGGCCTCGCATGCGCGTCGCCGGTGTTGGGGCGTCGCAGTGCGTGCGAGGCGAGCGAGTCCGTGCACCGCAAGCGCGGACTCCAGCGGCCGGCTTGCATGAAATCGGGTCTGCTGCCGCGCCCCTTCCGCTCACCCTCTCCGTTCAAACCGACCGCCGGGTAGTTGTTGAACCAGCCCGCGGAGTTGCAGCGCTGTGAGGGTCGAGCTCACCCGGCCGGCGTCGAGCTGCGTGACGGCGCAGAGGGCGTCGACGTCCTCGGCGCCCGCAGCGATGGCCTCGTACACGGCGCGTTCGTGACCTTCCAGTCGCTGTAAACCGCGAGTGGGGTAGTCGCGGCCGCCTGCGCCCGCTGCACCGCCGTCTGCCGCAGCCTGCCCCGTCAAGCTCGACGGCTGACCGCGCGCCCGCCTCGACTCTGATCCCGAACTTAACGCCGCTCCACGCAGCGCCGCCCCCACCTCGCCCAGCTCACAGAGCACGTCATCCAGGCACATCACCAGCTTGGCCGTACCGTCGCGGATCAGCCCGTTCGAGCCTTCGGTAAGCTCCGGGTGGTCCACGCGCCCGGGCAGCGCGAAAACCTCGCGGTCGTACTCGTTGGCCAGGCGCGCCGTGATGAGCGCCCCGCTGCGCCTCCCCGCCTCCACCACCAGCACACCCAGCGTCAGCCCGACGATGATGCGGTTGCGGGGCGGGAAATTCTCGGCCGCCGGCGCCGTGTCGATGGGAAACTCGCTCACCACCGCCCCGCTCCCGGCAATCTGTACCGCAAGCTCGTGATGCTCCGGTGGGTAGACGCTTGCAAGCCCGTTGCCCAGCACGGCGATGGTCCGCCCGCCGACGGCCAGCGCCCCGCGATGCGCCGCGCTGTCGATCCCCCGCGCCAGCCCCGACACCACCGTGAAGCCCGTCTGGGCGAGCAACTCCCCGAACCGCGTTGCCTGCTCCCGGCCGTAGTGCGAGCAGCGCCGCGTGCCGACGACCGCCAGCGCCACGCCGTCTTCCGCTTCCAGCCGCCCGCGGACGTAGAGGCAGATGGGCGGGTCGGGAATGTGCTTGAGCGCCTGCGGGTATTCGGCGTCCTCGGTGCAGAAGATGCGGATGCCAAGTTGCGCGGCGCGCTCGACCTCGCGCTCCGCGGCGTCGCTGCCGCGGGCGGCGCAGATTCGCTCCGCCAGTCGCGGGCCGATCCCCTCGACGCGCAGCAACTCACCGCGCGATGCCGCCAGTGCCGCCTCCGGGGAGCCGAAGTAGGCCGCAAGCCTGCGAAAACGGATGGGGCCGACATCGGGAATGAGATGGAGGCGGAGGTGGTGGACGGCGGTCGCCGAGATCACCGGCGGTGCCAGGTTGTTGGTGGCCGCGGATTCCATGTCGCCTTCGCGTTAGCGCCCGCCCGGTACCGTCGCTCCCCTGAGAGGTCCTGCTTCGCACCCTCCACCGCCGCGATTGCACGCCATTCCGCAACCGCAAACGGCGACCCGGTCAGGAAAGTTCTCTGTTTCCGCGGTGTCCGGCGAAGACTGCGTTGGAAGTGTAGTGCAACGTGGCGTTGCAGAGAAGCGCCCCCGCCGCCGGCTGCGGCACCGCTTCAGCGGCCATGCACCCGGGCGCTGTGGGACCGGCTTTCCAGCCGGTCAAGTGTGTCCGCGGTGCAGGTGCCAACGGGCGGTCATACGGCGCCGCGGCAGAACGGGAGCGAAGAAGAAACGCCTCGCGCCGCCGGAGATTCCACGCCCCAGGGACGGCTGTCTCCCCCGTGCACCTTTTCAGGGCCGCGCGAAACCGTAACATGGTGGAATGGCGAGGCGCCGATCGCGGCGGACCGCGTTTCAAGGCGGCGCGTGTGCCGCGGGCACTGGTGCCGAGGCATCGTCGGAGCGAGGTGAACAGTGCGTAAAAGAACGGCCTGGGCGGGGCTCCTTGGCGCGGTCATGGGCAACACGCCAGGCCTGGCCCATGATTTCTGGATTGAGCCGGCGGATTTCCACCTTGCCGGGCCCGGTGAGCTGCGCGTGGGGCTCAGAGTCGGCGAGAACTTCCAGGGCGACGCGGTCAAGCGCAACCCAGAGAAGATCCGCCAGTTCGTCCTCCTGGGCGCCAAGGGCGAAAAGCCCGTGGAAGGCGAGGCGGACGCCGACCCGGCGGGCACGGTGCGCATCGACCTGCCGGATCTGTACGTCATCGGTTACCGCAGCAGCGACGCGCGAATCGAGCTGCCGCCCGGGGAGTTCTCCGATTACCTTAAGGAAGAAGGGCTGGAACGGATCATCACCCTACGCGCGGATCGCGGCGAGAGCGATAAGGCGGGGCGCGAGCGCTATTCCCGCTGTGCCAAGGCCCTCGTCGCCTGCGGCCGTGGGGCGCCGCGAGGGTACGAGCGCAAGCTCGGCTTCCCCCTCGAGCTCGTCCCCATGAAAAACCCCTATGCCATGGAAGTGGGGCAGGACATCCGATTCCAACTGCTCCACAAGGGCGAACCGCTGCTCGGCGCGCGCGTGGCGGCCGTCCTGCGCGGCAGCCCGGAAGGCGAGAGTGGCCCGCAGATCGCCGTCACCAACGCCGAAGGCATCGTTAACTTCACACTGGACCGCGCCGGCGTCTGGCTCATCAAGTCCGTCCACATGGTGCCGCTCGAAGGCGACAGCGACGCCGATTGGGAAAGCCTCTGGGCCACTTTGACCTTCGAACTGCCTGTTAAGCCCATTACCCGGAAGTAGGCCCCGCCGGCCCCGCTTGTCCGAACATGGTTCCTCTCCGCCCACCGCGGCCGGACGCCCCGTGTGGTCAACCGCGCCGCGAAGGTGTAGATTCGCCGTGGTGACGACGTTCCTGTATGCCCTGGGCGGCGGCATGTTCGCCGTGCTCGCGACGGGACGGCCGGAGCAGATCGCATGGCGGTTTCTTCGGCTCTGCGGATACCTGGTGTTGGCGCTGGCGACCGGCAGCACGGTGTGGATCATGCGGCAGCGGTACGTCGGCGCGTGGGACGAAGCGCTTGCGCAGTTGATCTGCGGTGGCGGCCTGGCGGCGGCGGCAATCGGCCTGGCGCTCCTCGGCCCGCTGGCCTCGCGATTGGCCACGGCCACACGAACGGTATGCGCCCTAGGCGGTCTGGCGGGGTTGGCCGCGGCGAGCGTCGGGGCCGCGAGAGATTTCGGCGGCGAAAATGTTGGAACGGCCCTGGCCGCCCTGCTGGTGGCGGGGGAACTGCTCGCCGGGTGGGTGTTGGGCAGTATCACCGTCGCCTGGCTTCTGGGCCACGCCTACCTGACGGCCACGCACATGACCTCGGCCCCGCTGCGGCATTTCGCACGGGTACTGACCTGGGCGGTGGCGGCGCGGGTGGCGTTCGCGGTGGCGAGCGTGGCCCTGGCGGCATGGATCACACGCGACCGTTCGCCCTCGGTGCCGGCGCAACTGACAAGTGAGTGGTTGATCGTCAGTGTGCGCGCCGGGCTGGGGCTGGCGGCGCCGGCGCTGTTCGCGTACATGGTGAGCGATTGCGTGCGCCGGCGGGCCACGCAGTCCGCCACGGGCATACTGTATTTCGGGTCCATCTTCGCCTACATGGGCGAACTCGCTGCTGCGCACCTGACCGTGCAGTGCCGCTGGCCCTGGTGAGCCGACGCCATGCAGATTCGTTTCCACTGCCCCACGGCCGGTTGCGTCGCCCTCATCGAGTACGAGCCGCTGGAGGGGTGCGGGCCGACCATGCGCTGTCCGCGCTGCGGCGTGGAGCATGCCATCCACGTCTCTGACGCCCTGCGCCGGGAACAGACCGTCGAACAATGCGTGATTTGCGGCGGAACGGAGATGTTCGTGCGCAAGGACTTCCCGCAGCGTCTGGGGCTGGCCGTGGTCATCACCTTCGGCATCGCGGCCATCTACTTCTTTCGGACCTCGGTGCTCACCGCCTGGGCCATCCTGGCCGGCGCTGTGGTCGTCGACCTGCTGGTGTATGCCTTCATCGGAAAGGTGACTACGTGCTACGCCTGCCGCGCTGAATACCGCGGCGGCCGGCTCAACCCGCGGCACGAAGGCTTCGACCTGGCGACGTCGGAAAAGTACTAGCGCGGCGGTGGACCGCGCGCCCGGGTGTTCTCGCGCTGAGCCGGACCCTCACCAACGACCGCGAACCCGAGTGTGCACGGCTGCGGTGCTGTGCCGCCTCTTCCCTGTGCCGGCGCCCGCGAATCGCGGGCGCGTGACGCACGCAGGGAATGTTTGACCGGGCGTAGGGTGTTCGGCACAATCGTCAAAGAAGGGAGTCGATGCTCGGCGGAGCCGGCCACCAGCCATGGGGATCAACGCCTTCGTATTCAACCCGCCTTGGCGCCTCCCCGTTCCGCCCCCGCGCGTGCCGTCAGGCTACTGCCAGCTCACGCACGCCGTGGTCGAAGGACTGGTCGACCTGGGCGTCGAAACCACCTGCCTGCACCACGCGGTGTACGCCGTGCGCACCGGCGAATTCCGGGCCACTTACGACTTGTACCTGGTGGAGCGCGAGCCCCACACGGACACGGCCGCGATTCTGGAGCGTCTCGACGCGCACGGCTGCCTGGCTCGCACAGCCTTCATCGACTCCCACGACCGCATCTTCGGCGTCGACTCCTTCTGGCTCGAAGCAGCACGCGCCTACTTCAAGAGCGACGCACGGCCCGGCGACGGGACGGTGCTGCTGCCCCACGGCATTCAGAACCGGTACCTTCCCGCGGAGCGGCCGCGCGCCGGCCGGGACGTCTTCTTCGTCTGCAACGACGCCGCGCACGGCGACCGGCCGAAGATTCGCCAGGAGCTGCTGCGCGGCGGATGGAGCTGCCAGTTCGGTCCCCTGCTCGACGAAGACGACGTCGATCCCCTGCACCGCGCCCTGGGCCCGTATCATAACGCCCGCTACTACCGTGGACTCAACCAGTGCCGCGTGGCGATCAACGCCCGCGGCGGACAACCGGATTGCTTCCGCTACTGGGAGATCGCCGGCAGTTTCGCAGTGCTGGTTTCGTTCGCGATGGAGGAAGAGTACGCCGACTTCCCCGACCCGCCGCACCCCGACGTCCACTATGTGCGTTACGCAGGGCCGGAGGACGTGGCGCGTGCCGTGCGCGGCGCCCTGGACCACGCCGCGGAATTCAATGAACGGCAGCGTGAGTTCTTCCTGTCGCGCCATCGCTCGCGCCATCGCGCGGCGCGAGTGCTGGAAGTAATGGGGCTCACGTAAACACGGGTCGGCGGCGAGCCGCGCTGCGACCCCGGGTGGCACCATGAACGTGTTTGTGTTCAACCCCGATCACCCCATGGCGCGGGGAGATATGAGCCGCGGCTCGGGCTACTGCGGCCTGACCGCCTGCGTACTCGAAGGCCTGCAGCAGTTGGGACATCGTGTCACATCATGGCACGTTGGCATCAACGCGCCCGACGCCGGGCCGTTCCGCGCCGATTTCGACCTGTACCTGGTGCAGCGCTCCAACCTGTTTTCCCAGACGCAGGTGCTGCGCCTGCTGGAGCGGGACGGGTGTCTGCCACGCACGGCGTTTCTTGACGGGCACGACTGGGCCTTCGGGCCGGAGTTCCACTGGCTGCACACACCCGCAACGTACTTCAAGAAGGAGAACTTCGGGGACTTCCCGGTGCACACGCTCCCCTTTGGAATCAGCGATGCCGTGCTGCCCGAGCGTTACGGCGCCGACGGCACGGCGCGGGGCGGAGCCCGGGTCATGTTCGCCCTCCGCTACGAAACTCATCGCGACCAGCGGCGCATCATCTCCAGCCTTCAGGAGACGGGGATCGAATGCCTCACGGGCAGGATCGAGGACCCCACCGAGCGCCGCGATGTGCGGTATTGGCTCACCGGCGGGCGGTACAACCGCACGTATTACGACGCGCTGCGCGGCTGCCGGGTGGGACTCGCGGCCGAGGGGGCGGCCGTGGATACCCTGCGTTACTGGGAGTTCGCCGCGAGCTTCGTGGCGCTGGTCGCCCCCAGGGTCGAGACCGTTATCCGTGACTTCCCCGACCCGCCGTCGCCGGGCAAGCATTACGTGGCCTACGACGGAGTCGAGTCGGTGGTTCCCGCCGTGCGTCAGGCCCTCGAGCGCTGCGAGGAGATCGTGCCGCAACAGCGCGAGTTCTTCCTGGCGCATCACCGCTGCCGGCATCGCGCCTTGCGGCTGTTGAGCATCATGGGCATGGCGTGACGCAACCTGGCGCGGCGGCGACGCAACCCCCGCCGCACCTATGGATGCGTATCCTCGCGAAACCGTTTCCAGTCGACGCCCAGTTTCCGCATCCGCGCCCGCAGGGTGTGGGGGTTGATGCCCAGCAGCTCGGCGGCGCCGCCCCGCCCCTCGATCCGACCGCGCGCCCGGAGCAGGGCCGCCTCGATGTGCCGAGCCATCGCCGCGCCGAGTTTCAGGAACGGGCCCGAGTCGATCCGTCCCGTCGGTCCGGCCGCCCCGGCGGGCGCGGCGGGCGATGCCGCCGGCATGGTGGCGCCAAGCGCCTTGGCCACCTCGAGCGCCCGGCCGTCGCCGAGGATGACGGCGCGCTCGATCACCGACTGCAACTCCCGGATGTTGCCCGGCCAGGAGTATGACACCAGCAGGTTCACGTCCTGCGGCGTCGGCGCCAGCGGTGGGGTACCGAAGCGCCGGGAGGCCTTGAGGGCGAAGTGCGTCGCCAGTTCCGGAATATCCTCGACGTGCTCCCGCAGGGCGGGAAGGTGAATGGGGAACACCGCCAGGCGATACCAGAGGTCCTGGCGGAATCGGCCGTCGGCCGCCATCGCCTGCAAGTTGCGGTGTGTGGCCGCCACGATGCGGACGTCGACGTTAAGCTGCCGCTGCCCGCCCACGCGCTCGAGGGCCCCGTCCTGAAGAATGCGCAACAGGCGCACCTGTGCCGCCGGCGGCAGTTCGCCCACTTCGTCGAGGAACAGCGTGCCGTTGTCGGCCCGTTCGAACCAGCCCTTGCGCATGGCAACGGCGCCCGTGAAGCTGCCCCGCTCGTGACCGAACAACTCCGAGTCGATCAGGTCCGGCGCAATCGCTCCGCAATTGACGCGCAGGAACGGACCGGCAACGCGGCGCGAACGGGTGTGGATCGCCCGCGCCACCACTTCCTTGCCCGATCCCGTTTCGCCGAAGATGAGCACCGGCGCGTCCGAAGCGGCGACCAGCGACACCCGCTCCATCACGTGGCGCAAACCGGAGTCGGCCCCGACAATGGTGTCGACGATCTCCTGGCGTCCCAGGCGCGTCAGCAGCGATCGGCGATCCGCCTCCGCCGCCTCCCGCAGGGTGGTCAACTCCCGCAGTCGTGCATCGTTCTCCAGGGCGACGGAGAAGGGCTCCAACAGTTCGCGCACCAGCGCCTGATGTTCGTCGTCGAAGTTCGCGGGGGGTTGGGGGAGCAGTACCAGCACCCCCAGGGGATCGTCCCCGCTGGTCAGAGGGCCAACGAGCGCGTCGCCCCCTACACCGGCGGGGATCACGTGGGGGACGGCCGCCTCGATCTTGTGCGTGCCCCCGGCCAGGACGACTCCCTGGCGCACCCATGCCAACAGGTGGTCCAGCTCCTGCGGCGTGCATTCGGAACGCGCCCGTGCCGGCGTACCCGGCGCCGCAAGACCGGCCGCCGCCACCGTTTCCACTACCGCTCGCGCGATGTTGATGCGCCGCACCAGCACCGTGCCGAGCGGCAGACGACGCGCCAGAATAGGCGAGAGAAGTGCCACCGCCTCGGCGATCTCGGTTTGCCGGCAGGCCTCTCGCCAAACATCCTGGAGTATCGAACCCGAGCCGATCATGGTCGTCTTCAACCCAGCAAATAGTACGGTTGCCAACCGTATATTACGGAGTTCACCATCATATGTCACGGCGGTTTCTGAACGTCCGCATAATTACGCATAAATTGGCCGGCCCGCGAGGTTCCGGCGCCTCGCCGATGCTGGAACGCCTTTTGCCCCTGAGTGATCCGGTGGTTACCAGCGCTCTCATCCTGTTGCTCGCGTTCCCAGCCGGGGGTCAACCCGAGGCGGCACCCAGGGTTCAACCACAGGAAGTCACGTTGTTGAACGTTTCCTACGACCCCACGCGCGAGTTCTACGTCGAGATCAACGCCGCCTTCGCGCGCCACTGGAAGCAGCGGACGGGGCAGACGGTGTCCGTCCGGCAATCCCACGGCGGCTCCGGCAAGCAAGCGCGGTCGGTGATCGACGGGCTGGAGGCCGACGTAGTGACATTGGCGTTGGCGTACGACATCGACGCCATCGCCGAGCAAAGCGGGCTGATCGCCCGCGATTGGCAGAACCGGCTGCCGCACCACAGCGCCCCGTACACTTCAACGATCGTCTTCCTGGTCCGGCGCGGCAATCCGAAGGGCATCAAGGACTGGGAAGATCTGCTTCGGCCCGGTGTGTCGGTAATCACTCCCAACCCCAAAACCTCAGGCGGCGCCCGCTGGAACTACCTGGCGGCATGGGGATATGCCCTGCGGCGTTACGGCGGCGACGAGAACCGGGCGGAGGAGCTGGTGCGCGCGCTGTTTCGGAATGTGCCGGTGCTGGATTCCGGGGCCCGCGGCTCCATGACCACCTTTGCCCAGCGCGAAGTCGGCGACGTGCTTCTGTCTTGGGAGAACGAGGCCCTGCTGGCGGTGCGCGAGTTCGGCAAGGCGGGGTTGGAAATCGTGCTCCCCTCGGTGAGCATCCTCGCCGAACCTCCGGTGGCCGTAGTGGACAAAGTGGTGGCGGCGCACGGCACGCGATCCGTCGCCGAGGCGTATCTGGAGTTTCTGTATTCCCCGGAGGGACAGGATCTCGCGGGCAAGCACTTCTACCGCCCGCGCGACGAAGCCGCGGCGCGTCGCTATCAGGACCAGTTCCCGCAACTCACGCTGTTCACCGTCGACGAGATGTTCGGGGGGTGGGCAGAGGCGCAGCGAAAGCACTTTGACGACGGCGGCGTATTTGACCGCATCTATCAGCCCGGGCGATAGCTTGCTCGCGGAGGGGGGATCGCAGCCGCGTGAGGAACACCTGGACAAGACGGCGAGGCGTCCTGCCGGGCTTTGGCCTGACGCTAGGCTATGCGTCCTGTTACCTCGCCCTGGTGGTGCTCGTCCCGTTGGCGGCACTGGCCGCGAAGGCGACCTCGATGACCTGGGAGCGGTTCTGGACCACGGTCACCGAGCCGCGCGTGGTTGCGTCGTACCGGCTGAGCCTGGGCGCCTCGCTGGCGGCGGCGCTCATCAACGCCGTTTTCGGGCTGATCACGGCGTGGGTGCTGGTGCGCTACCGGTTTCCCGGGCGCAGGCTGATCGATGCCCTGGTCGATCTGCCGTTTGCGCTTCCCACGGCGGTGGCGGGCATCGCGCTGACGTCCCTGTACGCCGGGAACGGGTGGTTCGGGCGGTACTTGGAAGCGTGCGGCGTGAAAGTGGCGTTTGCACCGCTGGGGGTCATGGTCGCGCTCACGTTCATCGGCCTGCCCTTCGTGGTGCGGACGGTGCAGCCGATTCTCGAGGACCTGGATCCGGAGATCGAGCAGGCCGCCGCCAGTCTCGGCGCCACGCGGCGGCAGGCCGTCGTGCGCGTGATCCTGCCCGAGCTCTGGCCGGCGCTGCTGACCGGCTTTGCCTTGGCCTTTGCCCGCGCCCTGGGGGAGTACGGCTCGGTAGTGTTTATTTCCGGGAACATGCCCATGCGAACCGAGATCACGCCGCTCCTGATCGTGGTGAAGCTGGAGCAGTATGACACCGCGGGTGCTGCGGCCATCGCCGTCGTGATGCTGGCGGCATCGTTCGCGCTGCTGCTGGCAATCAACGTCGTGCAATGGCGGTGCCTGCCCGCGGCGCGAGGAAGGGTGTAGGAGAGCGATGTCCGCCATTGGCGCCATCTCCGGTGTTCAGCCAGGCGTGGCGGGTTCCGCGGCACTCACGGAGCCGCGGTGGGTTCGGGCGTCGGCGATCGCCGTCATGCTGCTGTTCATCGGTTGTTTCCTGGTGGTGCCGCTGGCGGCGGTGTTCGTCCAGGCCCTGGAACGCGGGCTGGGAGCGTATGCGGCGGCGCTGGTGGAGCCGGACGCGCTGGCGGCGATTCGCCTGACATTGCTGACCGCGGCCATCACCGTGCCGTTGAACCTGGTGTTCGGAGTAGCGGCTGCCTGGGGCATCGCCAAGTTCGATTTCCCCGGCAAGAGCGTACTGATAACGCTGATTGACCTGCCGTTCGCGGTGTCGCCGGTAATCTCCGGGCTGCTGTACGTGCTGCTCTTCGGCCTGCACGGCTGGTTGGGGCCCTGGGCGGCGGAGCATGGGATCAGGATCATCTTCGCGGTGCCGGGTATCGTGCTGGCAACGCTCTTTGTCACGTTCCCCTTCGTCGCCCGCGAGCTCATTCCGCTCATGGAGGCACAGGGCACGGATGAAGAACAGGCGGCGCTGGCGCTGGGCGCCGGCGGTTGGCAAACCTTCTTCCGCGTCACGCTGCCCAACATCAAGTGGGGACTGTTGTACGGGGTGATCCTGTGCGACGCCCGGGCCATGGGAGAATTCGGCGCCGTGTCGGTGGTTTCGGGGCACATCCGCGGGCAGACCAACACCATGCCGCTGCACGTGGAGATTCTCTATAACGAATACAACTTCGGAGCGGCGTTCGCCGTCGCCTCGCTGCTGGCCATGCTGGCACTGGTCACCCTGGGACTCAAAGCCGTCGTGGAGGTCCGGTCCAGGCGGCAGCTTGCGGAGGCGTTGCGGCAGCGAGGGAGGGAGGGCGAGGCATGAGCATCGAGGTACGGCACATCAGCAAGACCTTCGGATCGTTCACCGCTTTACACGACGTGTCCCTGGTGGTGCCCACGGGGTCTTTGGTAGCGCTGCTGGGGCCCTCGGGATCGGGCAAGACCACGCTGCTGCGGATCATCGCCGGGCTGGATTTTGCCGATGCCGGCAGCGGGCCGGTGCTGTTCCACAACGAAGACGTGGGCGACAGGCCCGCGGCGCAGCGCCGCGTGGGGTTCGTGTTCCAGCATTACGCCCTGTTTCGCCACCTTACCGTCTTCGAGAACGTGGCTTTCGGGCTGCGCGTGCGCCCGCGGCGCCTCCGTCCACCGCGCCGCGAGATTCGGCGGCGGGTGCGCGAACTGCTGGGCCTGGTGCAGCTCGACTGGCTGGCAGACCGATATCCATCCCAGCTTTCCGGCGGACAACGCCAGCGCGTGGCACTGGCGCGGGCGCTGGCGGTGGAACCCAACGTGCTCCTGCTTGACGAGCCCTTCGGCGCCCTGGATGCGAAGGTGCGTCTGGAACTGCGGCAGTGGCTGCGCCGGCTGCACGACGAGATACATGTCACCAGCGTGTTCGTCACCCACGACCAGGAGGAAGCGCTGGAGCTGGCGGACCGCGTGGTGGTGATGAACGGCGGGCGGATCGAGCAGGTGGGCGCACCGGATGAGGTCTTCCACGAACCCGCCAGCGAGTTTGTGATGGGCTTTCTGGGACAAGTCAACGTGTTCCACGGCCGGCTGGAGGCGGGGCGGGTGCGCTTCGGCGAGCTGGCGGTGGAGGTGCCGCCCGGCGAAGCGCCGCCCGGCGGAGACGTGCGCATTTTCGTCCGCCCCCACGACTGGCGGGTGGACCGTCGTGCCAACGGCGAGCCGACGCTCCAGGCCGTCGTCTGCCGGCTGAACGCCGCGGGGCCGCACGCCCGGCTGCGTCTCACGACGCCCGCCGGCGAGTCCATCGACGTGGAGGTCCCCCACGAACGATGCCGCGAGCTGGCACTGCACGTCGGTGCCCACGTTTTCCTGTCGCCGAAGCAGATCAAACTGTTTGCCAACGGCGGCGCCGCGTGCGGCGCCCGTTCCACGATCCGGGAGTTCGTGACGCAGGAGGATCGCAGCCTGCTTGCCACCGGACCATGAGGATGATCCCAACGGCACCAGCGGAAGGAGGAGCCATGAAGGGCTCGGGAGATCACGAGGAGAAGGCAGGCGGGAAACGCCCCTGTGGGGGAGCCGCCCCTGGAGTGCGCCGGCGTCCCGTGGGAAACCGCGTCGGCGGGGCACGATGCTTGTCGGGCATGGCGCTGCTGGCCGGCGTGGCCCTGATCGCGACGGGGTGCAAGGCCGCGCACCTTACCGAAGTTCGCGGCAAGACCTCGTTCGGACCGGAGTTCCGCAACCGCGGCAACAACACCAGCGAGATCCGTTATGACGCCCGCCAGGCGCTCGAGTTCCGCCTCGACAACGGCTGGACCACGGGGCTGACCTATCGCCGCCGCGACATCGACGGCGGGAGCGGCGACAACGAGAACCTGTTCCTGTTCGAGGTGGGCTATCCCATCTGGCGGGCGCCGAAGAAGGAAGACGCGGCCGCCAGGCGGATCACACAGATGGAGAAGGAACTTCAAGAGCTTCGGGACACGGTGGCGGACCTGACCGCGGGGGGCGCCGGTACTTCCGGCTCGAAGCGTCCGGAGTCCGACCGCCCGGCCCCGGGGGAGCCGCCGCATCCCGGCGTCCCCGGCCCATGAGGAGTCAGAACATGCATGGACGAAAATACGGCTGGTTGCTGATTGCCGGCCTGCTTGCGGCGCTCAGCGGTGGTTGCGTTGACGGCGTGAAGACCGGCTTCCAGGACGGCGTGGACGCCGCGGTCTCGGCGGTCGTTGAGAGCCTCCTGACCAACGCCCTGGACCCGGTCACGCCCGCCGACGAGTGACGGCGAGGGCGTTTCGGCGCATCGCGCCACGCAACCCGACTCAGCGGGGGAACGCCGCGGTCGGTCCGTGCGGCGCCGCGCTGGAAGTAAAACGGGAGCGACGAACTCGCCGCCCCCGGGATCGTTTCCGGCGAGCTCCCTGCCGCCGGTCGGCAACAAGCTCAGCGCCTGCCGCGCTGGATCATCAGGGTACGCAACCGGGAAGTGCATCGTGCTGGCACAGGCCGGTGCCGCCGTCACAGAAGTCCGCGGTGCAGGTATTGCCATCATCGCAGGTGTTCAGCGCGTGGAAGCAGAAGCCGCTGTTGCAGGTGTCGGCCGTGCACAACGCGCCGTCGTCGCACTCGCTGTCGCTGGTGCAGGGTACGCCAACCGGACAATTGCCCGACAGACACCCGATGGCACGCAGCTCATCGAAGCTCACGTTGCTGGTGTTCCCGGCGTCGCCGTCCCAGCGGAAGATGCGAACCGTGGGATTGAACGCCGCGACGTCGAAGCTCACTTCGAACTCCCAGTGCCCGTTGCCCGAGGGGTTGGTGGTGATGGCCACGGGATCGGTCACGCCCGGATCGACCTGCACGCCGTAGGTGGTGCTGGGCAGGAAGCCGGTAATGTGCACGTTGATCTTGGTGCGCGGATTCGAGTCGTCGTGGAACTTCATGTGAACCATGCCGTCGGCGTCCGGGTTCTCGGTGACACCGGGCCCGGCTGGGGTAAGTGACTTAATCTTCGTTGCCTTGGCATAGAGGACGCCTGCGGCCAAGCCACAGACAAGCAACCCCACCGCAATTCGATTGAATCTGAACATGGCCCTTCCTCCTGTGGAACAAGTTCGCCCGCGAGCCCTGGACCGTAGCGACGCGCCGCGCCCGACTCGCGGACCTTCGCCTGATAACCGGTTCAAGTGTACCCAAAC
Source organism: Planctomycetota bacterium (assembly GCA_016208685.1). Classification (GTDB taxonomy): domain Bacteria; phylum Planctomycetota; class Phycisphaerae; order UBA1845; family UBA1845; genus JACQXM01. The sequence goes on from JACQXM010000017.1 coordinate 49,478, forward strand.
GCGGGGGGGTTTCAAAAGGAAAAGTGCACTTTTCGCGGGCGCGGC
>JACQXM010000017.1:49584-61649 GCA_016208685.1 Planctomycetota bacterium
CGCACCTGCGTCACCGGGGCGCCAGGCGGCCACGACGGCGGCCAAGGCGGCTTCCCGAGGCCGATTCGCGCTATCCGGGCCACATGGCGGGAGCGGGTTGCAATCGTCCACCGGCGTCACGAAACTCCCGGGAGGTTCACGATCGAAGAGGGGCGCGTGGCCGGCGGCACCGCGGGATGGCGCCCACGGCGCTGCAACCCGCACGTAGGGCGGAGGTCGCGTCAAGGGTGGCGCGAATGCCGCGAGCCGGCCGCCCGCGGGCTGACCTCCGCGGGCCGGGCCGGGCTCGGCCGCCAACGCCGGCCGTACGGGTCGCACCCGCCCGGTCGCCTCCATGGCCCCGCGGGCGCGCGCTGCCGCGCTGCGTCCCGGTCGTGGTGTTCTGAGGGGATGCCGATGCCGCTGCACGTCGTCATTGACGGCAACAACCTGTTGTTCGCCATGCATGAACACGCGCCGCTGCCCAACATCGGTCGCGACACGCTGGTCAGGACAGTGGAACGCTGGGCGCGGCAGGGCGCCGATGACGTCACCCTAGTGTTCGACGGCCCCGAACCCCGGGGCGGGCTCGCCGCGCAGCTCGCGTCCCCGCGCATCCGCGTCCGCTTCAGCGCCCCGCAAACGGCGGATGACGTGATTGTGTCATACATCCAACGGGCGCGCGACGCCGGCACGGTGCGCGTCATCAGCAGCGATTCGGCGCTGCGGCACGAGGCCCATCGTCGCCGTTGCCGTCACACAGACAGCGCGGCCTTCGTCGCCGAGCTTTTCGCCCGACCTGGCACCGTCGCGTCGCCGGGTGGGCCGGACGAGAAACCGGGCGAACCTACCACCGACGAGTCCCAGGAATGGCTGCGAGCCTTCGGCGTCGAAGGCGACGACCCCTTCGACGGGTTTGACGCGATGCAGCGCTGACCTCGCACGTTGGTGGGACATCCTCAACCGACCATGACCGACCATCGTCATGGCCCGTCGCGGCGCCGGCGCGGCCGGTCGGCGGCACGGGCGGCGGAGACTGTCGCGGCGATACACGGGAGAACTCAGGTCCACATTCCGCGACCGGGACGCAGGGCTACGGGGCCGCGGGTCGCGCGGGAGCGCGCAGGGTCACCTAGTGCCTAGGCAGCGCCTCGATAAGCTGATCTACCTCGCGTTCGGTGTTGTAGGCGTGCGGGCTGGCGCGGAGCCGGCCGCAACGGACGGAGATGACGATGCGGTGCTCCAGTTCCAGGTGCTTCTGGATGCGTTCGTGGTCATGCAGGTCCGAGATGAAGGCCACGATGCCGCTCGCCTCGCCCCGTTGGCGCGAGCTGATCACGCGGTACCCCTTGTCGCGTAGGCCGGCGACCAGGCGATCGGTGAGCGAGAGCACGCGGCGGGCCATGGCCTCCACGCCCACTTCCAGGAAGAGGTCGATGGCGCCGCCCAGGGCGTAGACGCCCGGCAGATTCCAGCTTCCCGCCTCGTAGCGGCGGGCGGAATCGTGGAACTCGAACTGGTATTTGCCGAACACGTACGGGTCCTTCATGCTGAGCCAGCCGATGGTGGTGGGGTGCAGGTGGCCTTGCAGTTCCTTGCGCACGTAGAAGATGGCCGCTCCCTCCGGGGCACACAGCCATTTATGCCCGTCGGCGGCGAGGAAGTCGATGTTCATTCCCTGAACGTCCAGGGGGAACACCCCCAGGGACTGAATCGCGTCCACGCAAAGTAGAACGCCCTTGCTCTGGCAGTACTCGCCCAGGGCGGCGAGGTCGCTACGGAAGCCACTGGCGTATTGCACAGAGGAGATCGAAACCACGCGCGTGCGGCTGTCGATGGATTCCATCACGCGCTCCAGCGGCACGCGCCCGTCCTCCTCCAGCACCATCCGCACTTGTACGCCGCGGGAGCGCAGCGCCTGCCAGGGGTAGACGTTGGCATCGAACTCGGCGTTGGATATCACCACGTTGTCGCCGCTTTTCCAGGTCAGGCCGTTGGCGACGAAGCTCAGGCCCTCGCTGGTGTTCTTGGTGAAGGCAACTTCGTCGGGGCGCGCGTTGATGAGCGTTGCCGCCTGGGCGCGAACCCGATCCACCTGGCGGTTGAAACCGCCGCGCAGGTAGGCGTTTTCTTCGGCGTGCGCGAGGTATTTCCTGGCCGCCTCGGCCGCCCGGCGACACAGCGGGGCTACCGCGGCGTGGTTTTGAAAGTTGTAGTTCCGCGTGATCGGGAACTCTTCGCGTAGCGCGTTCCAGTCCATGCCCGTTCCCACTAACTATACAATCAGCACCTGCGACCGTACTCGGCTCCTTGGTCTGTTACCGGACGGCTCGGAAGTGCCTGGCTTCCCTCATCCAATCCTAGCGCCGACCGGGTGGGATTTCCAGACCGCCGTCGACGCCCGCCGGCGCGCGGGGTTCCCCTACGGGCGGCGACAGACGACGACTTCGCTAACGCGGGACCGCATGGGCGGCGAGCGGCTCGCCGAAGCGGTTGAGAACGCCGGGCATTCGCCGATGCCGTCGGGATGGCGTGCGCTGGGCGCCCGCCGGACAGGCTTTCGGGCGCGTCAGCGCGCGCCCAGGGTGTCGATCATCTTCAGCGCCGCGGGACCGGCGAGCACCACCAGGATGGCGGGGAAGATGAACATGATGAGCGGTAGAAGGAGCTTGACGGTGGTTTTCTGTGCCCGTTCCTCGGCAGCCTGCCGGCGCTTGGTGCGCAGGGCTTCCGATTGTCGCCGCAGGGCGCTGGAGATGCTGGTGCCGAAGCGCTCCGCCTGGTTGACCACGCCCACCAGTGAGCGCGACTCCTCGATGCCGGTGCGCACCGCGAAGTTGTTGAGTGCCTCCGCGCGTGGGATGCCCATCTGCGATTCCAGCGTGATCAGTTGCAGTTCCTCCGCCAGGGCGGGATGGACGTTGCGCATCTCGTCGCCCACGCGCTGGAACGCGGCGTCCAGACCCAGTCCCGACTCCACCGAGATGACCAGCATGTCCAGCGTGTCCGGGAGTCCCTTGCGGATCACGTCCTGGCGTTTGCCGGTGGCCATCCGCAGCCAGAGGTTCGGGGCCATGAAGCCGATGCCGGCTCCGAGCAACGTTTTGCCGAGCCCGGTCAGCAGCGGGTCGCCCTTGGCCCAGGCGTAGGCGCCGCCGGCGATGGCCAGGCAGATGGCCACCACGGTCTTGCTCGCCAGGAACGTCGTTGCGACGCCCTCGCCGCGGAAGCCGGCATTGGCCAGCTTCATGCGCAGCTTGGACATTTCCTCGGCGCTGGTGACCATGACGGGGCGGACGGCGATGGGCGCGACGGACTGCATGACGCGTTTGGCGACCGATTCCTTGGCTTGCTGGCGGACGGACGCGACGGCGGCCTGGGCGCTGCGACCGGTCATGCGCCGTTTGATGGCCTCGTCGTCCTGCGACGCCTTGGGCCAAAGTGAATAGGTCACCATGCCGATGGCGACCACCAACAGGACGGCGGTAATATAGAGCGTCACGGTTTACGACTCCCTTTGTCTTCGATGCCCGAGGGACTCGCTCGGGCCTGCGACCTGGTGTAGTGCCTCATTGTTACGCAACCGTATCGAGCCGCCGGCTTTGAGCCCGCGCGTCCCCCCGGGAAGGCCGAGGCCCCGCCGCAAGAGCGATGCGCGTACGGTCAGGTCTTTGCGAGCCACTACGCCGGTTCCCTGTTCGTTAGACCTTGATGTTCACGATCCAGCGGATCATCGCGATGCCCATAAGCTGCATGCCGCCGGCGGCCATGAGCATCATCTGCCCTTTCGGGTCCTCCAGCAGCACGCGCCCGTAATCCGGGTTGAGAAACATGGAGGCGACGAAGACGGCGATGGGCAAGGCGAAGAGCACCCAGCCGGACAGCCGTCCCTCGGCGGTCAGGCCGCGAACCAACCCCGCCAGTTCGATGCGCTCGCGGATGACGCCGCTGATCTTGTCCAGCACTTCCGCCAGATCGCCGCCCGTCTGCCGCTGGATCATGACCGCGGTGACGAAGAAGCGGACGTCCAGCGAGTCCACGCGGTTGGCCATGGAACTCAGTGCATCCTCGATCTTCACGCCCAGGTTCTGCTCATGATAGACCTGGGCGAATTCCGTGGCGATGGGTGGCGGCATCTGCTCGTAGATGTTCTGCACGGCGCCGGCGAGGGAGTGTCCGGCGCGCAGCGCCTGGCTGAGCATGTCGAATACATCGGGCAGTTGGGAGGTCAGCCGCGTCATGCGCCGCCGGCGCTTGAAGGTGAGCGCCAGGATGGGCAGGCCCATTACCGCGGCGCCGCTGGCGAGCGCTACCAGCGGGTGGATGGAGAGGGCGAAGAGCCCCACCGCCAGCAACACGCCAACGCCCACCAGATTGAACAGGGTCTGTGACGCCGACCAGTTTACATCCGCCTGGTCGAGCAGTGTCTGGAGCTTGGGAATGACGGTCATCTTCCCCAGCACGGCGTCGGCGAGCGTGCCCGACTTGCCCAGCGCCCCGCGGCGGATGATGTTGTCTACCGTGCTCTTGTCCGCCTTGGTGCGTTTGCCGCGCAGGCGGTCCTGCATCTTGCGGCGGCTCGAAGTGCGGGACTCAATGACCACCTGGTACACGCCGTAGAACAGCAGCATGAACCCCAGCACCGGCAGCGCGTACATGAGCGCGCCGTCCGCGCCGGCCTGAAGCAGCACGCCCTGCGCCGGGCTGGAAATCGAACTGGCAACTAGAGCCATAACGGCTACCTCCGCTCCGCTACTCGCTGTCGTCGGTCACCAGCACCTTGCGCTGGAACAGGCCCGGATCCACCTCACAGCCGCTGGACTTCAGCCGCTCCAGGAAGGAAGGACGGATGCCGGTGGCCACGAACTGCCCGAAGGCCTTGCCCTGGCCGTTCACACCCAGTTGCTCGAAGGCGAAGATGTCCTGCATGGTAACGATGTCGCCTTCCATTCCCGTCACCTCGGTGACGCTGATGATCTTCCGCGGACCGCCGGTAAGCCGCTGGGCGTTGATGATGACGTTGATCGCCGAGGCGAATTGCTGCCGGATGGCGCGGACGGGCAGGTCGAAGCCCGCCATCATGACCATGGTTTCCACGCGGGCGACGGTGTCGCGGGTGCTGTTGGCGTGCAGCGTGGTGAGTGAGCCGTCGTGGCCGGTGTTCATGGCCTGGAGCATGTCCAGGGTCTCCGGTCCGCGGCATTCGCCCACGACGATGCGGTCGGGTCGCATGCGCAAGCTGTTGATCAGCAGGTCGCGGATGGTGATGCGGCCCTTGCCCTCGATGTTCGCCGGTCTGGTTTCCAGGCGCACCACGTGCGGCTGGCGGAGCTGAAGCTCCGCGGCGTCTTCGATGGTGACGATGCGGTCGGTGTCCGGGATGAAGGTCGACAGGTTGTTCAGCAGCGTGGTCTTGCCCGAGCCCGTGCCGCCCACCACCAGGATGTTCAAATGCGCCTTGACGCACGCCGAGAGGAAGTCGCGAATCTCGGGCGTACAGGATTTGAAGTTGATGTAGTCGTCCCAGGTAATGGGGTCGGCGCCGAAGCGCCGGATGGACATGCACGCCCCGTCGATGGCCAGCGGGGGAATTACGGCGTTGACACGGCTGCCGTCCTGAAGGCGGGCGTCCACCAGCGGACAGGTTTCGTCGCAGCGGCGGCCGACGGCGCTGACGATCTTGTCGATGACGTGCATGAGGTGCGAGTTGTCGCGGAACTGCACCTCGGTGATCTCCAGCTTGCCCCGCCGTTCCACGTACACCTGCTTGGGGCCGTTGACCAGGATGTCGCTGATCGAGGGGTCCTGGAGAATCACCTCCAGGGGTCCGAGGCCGAAGGTCTCGTCCAGCACCTCGCTGATGAGCCGCTGCTTCTCGTTGAAGTTGAGAAGCGTGTTCTCCTGGTCGGCGAGCTGCGACACCAGCTCTTTGACCTGTTCGCGGAGCGTCTCTTCCTCGCCCACCATGCGCGTCAGGTCGAGCTGGTCGATGAGCTTGCGGTGCAGGCGCATCTTGAGCAGGTTGAACTGATCGACCTTATCCTTGGAGACCTGGCCGCGCGCGGCGCTGCCAGTGCGCGGCGCCGGTGCCGGGGGGCGCGGCGGGGCGGCCGCGGCGCCACCCGTCGTCGGGCGCGGCGCCGGTTTGGCGCCTGCACCGGCAGGAACCGGGGTAGTCGCCGGGGCATTACTGGTTGACCGCCTGCCAAACATGCGTGAATCCCTCTCCGCTTCAGGAACCCCGAACCTATTCCCTCACCGTCTCGCACTCCGCATCCGAGGCGGCGCACGCCCGTCGGCTCGCCGCCGGGCTACGGGACAACCCGCAGGATCGGCGTCCGCGAGCGCACGCGGAACCGTCCGACGAGCGCCACACCCTCCGCACGCTAGGCGTTGGTGAAGATGCGCTCGATCAGACCCTTCTTGCGTGTATCCTTATCATCGGAACCCGCGGCGGGGCTGTGCAGCCGCTCGGCGATTTCCCGAATGGCGAGACGGACCTTGCTTTTCGGACTGTGCGCGGCCAGCGTTTCCCCCAGGTTGATGGCGCCGCTGACCGTGGCCCAGTCGTCGGGAATGGAAGCATAGGGCTTCAGCGCCAGCGTTTCCGCGATGTCGTCCACGGAAAGCGCCACCGACTCCCTCCCCACGCGGTTGCACACCAGTTTGACGCGCTCCAGGTTATAGCCCCCTTCGCGCATGGCATCGAGGATGCGGCTGGCGTTGCGCACCGTGGGCACCAGCAACTGCACCACCAACAGATGGACGTCGGATAAGTCGAGCACGGAACGGGCATTGAGGTCGGCACGGTTGGGGCCGTCGGTTACCACGTATTCGTTGATTTGCAGGAGCGTGGAAAGCAAGCCAATGCAATTGGCGGCGGTGATGGTATCCGCCTGGGCGAAGGTCGCGGGGCGGCTGAGCACCTGGAGTCCGCTGGAGTGTTTCACCAGGGCGCGCTCGATGACCTGGGTCTCCAGATGCTCGGGGGAGTGGCACAGGTCGGCCAGGGTATAGGTGGGCTCGACGTCCAGCAGCGTGGCCACCTGACCGAAGCGATAGTCCAGGTCCACCACGGCCACCGTGCCCGTGGCCAGCGTGGCGAGCTCGGCGGCGAGGTTGGCGGCCAGCATGCTCGCTCCCGCGCCGCCGGACGCACCGGTAACCGTAACCAACGTGCCGGTGGGCGTGCCCTCGGCGCGCTGCACCGCGATCTTCGAAACCGCCTCTTCGAGGGCATGGGCGTCGATGGGCTTGGGAAGGAACTCGCGCACGCCGGCGCGCATGGTTTTGAGGATGAGCGGACCCTCGGTGGAGGCGGAGGTGGCGAAGATGAGCGGCGCGGAGGCGGCGCCCGCCACCTCCGCGATCACGGGCAGAATGACATCGGGGTGAGGATCGAGGTTGGCGAGCACCACGTCGACGGGAAACTGCTTAACCGCCTGCGCCAGCAGCGCCGGCTCGTCCACCTCGGCGACGATCTTTACGCCTTCGAGGGAAAGAAGCAGCGAGCGAAAAGTGGTCGCAAGCTGCTCCTCTCCGTTAAGTACGATAAACCGGACGTCTCGCCCCATCGGCCGCTACCAGACTCCCCTGCGCGAGCAGCCGGGGGTCCCTTTCGGGAACCCCCGGGCAGGCCCGCTGATGACGGCGAGCGGTCCCCGTCGAACCGGGCGCACCGGACCCTCTGCGGTTATCGGATCAGCTCGACCGGTCTCTTCCCGCCGATCCGGGCGAAGATGTCCCGCAGTTGCTCGCTGTACTCGTCGATCGTACCGCTCGCATGAAAATGCTCGCCCTGTCCAATATCGGCAATCTGCTGCATCAAGTCCGGGTTGGAGTCGGCCCCGACGCTGATGGCGAAAATCCTGATTCCCAGCGCCGCCGCCTGCTCCGCGGCCGCAGTGGCGTACTCGTTGCCCGCCAGAATCTCCTGTTCCGTGGTGCCGCAGGCGCCGCTTTCGCTACAGTTGGCATTGCCGTCCGTCAGCACCACCAGCACCTTGCGCGACGAGGATCGGGCACGGGTGCTGGTCAGCTCCGCGATGCCCTTTTCCATGCCGCCGCCCATGTTGGTGTAGCTGTCGTAATGGCCGGCCTGCATGTTGTTGAGGCGGTCGCTCACCTGGGCGTAGTCCATGGTGAGGTTGACCTCGTGCCGGGCCGTCGTCCCATAAATCTCCAGGGATAGCTGGTCGTCGGTGTCGAGCTCCTCGATCACGTCGGTCATGTACGTCACGGCGTCCTTGACCGCCTGCATCGGCTGGTGCGGCACACCGGAAAGCTCCGGCGTCTTGTTGTTAGCCACCCGCCGCTCCAGCAGGTAGTTGGTGAACGTCTTGAGGCCGAACCGATAGCGCAACGCGCTGTTGGCGTTGTACATCTCGGTCCAGGTCTGATTCACGTAGTTGTTGATGTAGTCCATCCAGATGGTACTCGAGGCGCTCACCGACCGACCCATGATGCTCTCGGTCCATTGTAGTTCCGAGCTGCCCACGGCGGTGTTGGCGTTGCCGGGCGTGCCGCCGACGAGCGACCAGCGACCGCCGGCTAGGCCGCTGTTCCATTCCGCCAGGCCGAGGGCCACGGCGGTGCGATAGGGCCAGGCACCAGCCGCGTCGTTGGTGCGGCTCATGACGGCGCTGACCTCCGCCGCGTTGTAGCCGCGGGTGGCCAGGTACGCCGACAGTTGGACGTCGGTCCAGTTGGTGTTGTACGCCAGGCGGATCAGCCCCGGATCGGTCGTGGGATCGTAGGCGGCCGTGATGTCCTCGACACCGAAACCGAGTTGGTCCATGTACCCCCACGAGGGACCGGCCAGTGCCGCGGGCCCGGCGGTGGTGCATGTGCCGCCGACGCATACGTCGCCGGTACCGCAGGTGACACCGGCGCACGCCCCGATGTCGTCTACGCCGCCGGGCAGCGCGTTCCAGACGTCGTACATGTTGATGTCCGTCAGGTGGTAATTGCGGAACTCGCTGTCGTCGGAGTGCGAAGCCGACAGATCGGCGACGATGGCGATGTCGCGCGGCACCATCACCGCCACCGCCTCGGCCGAAAGCTGCGTCTCACGAATTCCGAAAATGCGCGCGAAGTACAAGGTCACCGAGCCGTTGGGCGAGTCGGCGGTGTGCCGCACCCGCACCCGCACCGCGTCGGGCAGCACGTCGGTGTCGGTGAAGGTGTAGCTGTTGGTCGCGGCATCGTAGTTAGCGCGACCGAACACCACATCGGTGAGCGGATCGATGGTCAGGGTCTTGCCCAGCACGTGGTTTCGCTGCGTGAAGTCGCGAGCGACCTCGCGGGCGTAGTCCAGCGGCGAGCCGCCGTCGTACACCGACAGCCGGGCGGCGGCCGCCAGCGCCGCCGCGTCCGCGGTGCGTTGCAGGTCCGCCTTGGTGTTGTACATGGCGCCGATGTCGATCGTCAGGGCCGCGAACCCGAAGATGACCACGGCGAAGACGGCGAATTGAACGGCCACCACGCCTCGCCGGCGCGCGCGGCCGCTGGGTTGCACAGTTCCGAACATGACTTCTTCCCTCCCTACTACGCCTCACACCGCGGACGCGACCGGGCATCCGGTCGGCGTCCGCATCGCGCCTCTGTTGCAGCGCCGCGCGTGTGTCGGCGATCCCTCAACTATCGTGTGCCGGTCGTCCCCGCGTAGCCCCACGGCCCATGGATCGACATCTCCGTCGGCTCCGAGGGCAGCATGGCCATCGAGCTCGTGCTTTCCGTACCGGCGGCGCCGGCTTCGGCGCTCCGCTCGCCTTCCAGTAAACCGAGCATGTACAGCTCAAAGTCGTTGGGGTCGATTCGCTCGTCGGTCGGCAGCCTGACCGGTTGGTGGGCATCGAGCGGCGCCACCAGTTCCGGAGTCACCAGGATCACCAGCTCGCTGAGCGAGCGCTGGAAATTCACGGAGCGGAACAGCGCCCCCAGCACCGGCACGTCGCCGATGCCCGGAACGCGGCTCGCCAGCCCGCGAACCTGTTCGTTGAGAATCGAGAACTCAGCCCGGGCACCACGAAACCCTCGATCTGCACGGCGCTGGAGAAGTCCAACTCCGAAACCTCGGGAGCCACGCGCAACCGAATCCGCTGGTGCGCCTTGACCACCGGCGTGAAATTCAGGCGAACGCCGAACTCGCGGAACTGGATGGTGACCTGCTGGTTGCCCTGGGGCACGGGAATGGGGAACTCGCCGCCGGCCAGGAAGCTCGCCGTCTCGCCGCTGATGGCCACCAGGTTGGGTTCGGCGAGCACCGTCGCCAACTGGTTTTCCGCCAGGGCGCGGATGAACATCTGCATCTGCACCCGCGGAAAGCCCAAGGAAAGCGTGGAGGCGTCCAGCAGCGGGATGCCTTCCTCACCGATGAGGAACGGAATCTTGGATTGCACGTTTACATCCGCCGCGGCACCGATATTCGCGGGGTTGATGCCACCGATCTGATTCACCACAAAGGCGTCGCGGACGTTCTCGCCCGCCAGGAACCCGTTGATGCCCAGATCGCGCACGGCGCGGCGGCTCACCTCGGCCACCACGCAGCGCAAGAGCACCTGCTGTTCGCCGGCGACGTCGAGATGGTTGCGGACGCTGGGGGCGGTGGCCGTGGCTCCGCCGGCGGTCATGGCCCCCTGCGAGGCCATCAACTCCGCCAGCTCCACCATGCGCTTGGCGCGCTCGGCACTGGAAACCGTTCCGCTGAGCACAATGGTGCCCATGACCGACCGGGCCTCGACGCTGGACTGCGGATCGACGGCGCGCAGCGCGTCATTGAGCGGCTTGAGGTCGTACTCTACGCCGATGTCCAGTAGATACTGCTTCTCCGTCTTGTCCCAGAGCACCACGTGCGTGCGTCCGAAGTTCTTGCCGGTCACCAGCAACTGCGTGGCACTGACCGGCTGGACGTTGGCGACCTGGGCGTTGACCACGTCGGCGCGAGCGACCTCGACCGAGGTCTGAATGATCACGCTGCGGTTGAGAGGGATCGCGACGCTGCGTGTCTCGGAGGACATGTCCAGCACTGTGGCCTTGAAGTCCTTGCCGCCGGCCGGTATGCCGCTCTGTGCGTAGGCGACGCCGCCGCGGGTGGCAGCGAGGGCCGCGAGCACAAGGGCGACGGCGGCGCGGTGCCGAACGGTGAGAATCCTGAGGGCGTTGTGGTTGTTGAATGTCGGGGTCATGGTTTTCTCGCGCTTACGGTCGTCCGTGACGGGGGTGCGCATTATTCGTCCTCCTTCGGGTACGCATTCCGGTCCGCCGGCTCGTCCGAGCCGGAGGACTCGTTCATGGCGTCGAGCGCCTCTTCCCGCACCGCTTCCGCCTCTTCGCGGTTCATGGGGCGGACCGAGCCGCGGTCGCCGGGCTGGTTCGGGTCAGTCGTCGGTGCGCCTCCGGGCGCCGAGCCGGTCGGGGCCACCGGTTGCCACGGCTGCGTTTGCTTGCCGCGGTTCGGAGCGCCGAAAATGGATGCCGCTCTGCTCCCGGGTCCTTCGGACAGGCTGAGAATGGTGCGCGAATGGGTGTTTTCGAACATGACGGTCTCGGACTTCGTGCCCTGCGGCAGCGCGTGGTACACGGTCACACCGTGTGGAGCTTCCTTGGGGGTGAGCGCGGGGGCCGGCTGGGTGACGGGCAGGGTGGGAACCGTGGGCGCCACCGGCATGGTCGGCGGCGGCTCAGGATCCGGCGAGCTGGCAAACCGGAAGACCTCGTCGCTCTTGGCGATCAGTGGTTTATCGGTGACCTGCTCGTCCGCGCCGCGCATCGCCAGGGTGATCTTGCCGCGCGTCCCCGCCAGGTGCAGCTTGGGCACGTCGTCTTCCGGCACGATAAGCGTGGCGGATTTCGCGGGCTTCACCTTGGCGTCGGCGCCGCCGCCGGCGGGCCCGGAGGTAACCTGGCCGATCGCCGCCACCTGAATGTGCTGAAGGATCACCTCGGCGATGGTCTGCTTCTTACGCCCGCGGCTTCCGGACTCGATGTCCATAACCACGATCACGTCCACCCAGTCGCCGGGCTTGACCTGATAAGCCACGCCTGAGACCTCGTCGATTTTCACGGAAACGGCGCGGTATCCGGGC
>JACQXM010000023.1 GCA_016208685.1 Planctomycetota bacterium
GTCGCGGACGGCGCATACTACAGCCTCGGCCTGAAGGCCGACGGCTCGATCGTGGCGTGGGTAGACTACCGCTCCGGCCAAACCAACGTCTCCGCCCCGAACACTGGGTTCGTCCAGGTCGCGGCGGGCGAAGGACACAGCCTCGGCCTGAAGGCCGACGGCTCCATTGTGGCGTGGGGAAACAACGACTACGGCCAAGCCAACGTCCCCGCGCCGAACACAGGGTTTGTCCAGGTCGCGGTGGGCCAATACCACAGTCTCGGCCCGAAGGCCGACGGGTCTATCGTCGCGTGGGGATGCGGACTCGGATACAACTTCGGGCAGTGCAACGTCCCGTCACCGAACACCGGGTTCGTCGAAGTCGCGGGTGGGTGGTACCACAGCCTCGGCCTGAAGGCCGACGGCTCCATCGTCGCGTGGGGATGCGGAGTCGGATACGACTTCGGGCAGTGCAATGTCCCGTCGCCGAACACAGGGTTTGTCCACGTGGCGGCGGGCGGATACCACAGCCTGGGCCTGAAGGCCGACGGCTCCATCGTGGCGTGGGGTCGCAACTTCGAACGCCAGACCAACGTCCCCGCGCCGAATAGCGGCTTCGTGGCAATCGCCGCAGGTAAGTTCCTGAGCTTGGCGATTCGCGGCTCGGGGTTCCCGGGTGATCTCGATTCCGACCATGACGTGGACGTGGAAGACCTGGGACGGCTGCTTGTCTACCTCGACGGGCCCGGCGTGTGGCCGCGACCGACCGGCTGGCACGTCGTTGACTTCGAGCAGGACCTCGACGTGGACCTGCGCGACTTGGCGGCGATGCAGAACGCATTCGGTACGGCACCGTAGCGTGGCCCGGCGCAGGGTTCCGCATGGTGACGCATTCGTACCATGAAGCGATTGTTCACCACGAAGAACACGAAGGGCACGAAGTTGAACGGAAGATCACTGCTCACAGAGCAGTTGCACCGGCGCCGACCGCTGACGCGCTGCACATGGTGACCGGCTGGAAAGCCGGTCCCACAGCGCCGGCGGGTCTCCCAGCGCAGGCCGGTCCCCGAGCGCTGACGGGGCCCACAGCGCGGGCGGGGTTCACGGCGTGGGCCACCCCGCCGGCGCGCTGAAACCATGCGGCACGCGTCGGGGGCGGCCGGCGCGCATCACACCGCCTCGTCTGCTACGATACTCACCGTGCAGACCACCGAGCGACTGAATTGCCACGCACGGCCCGCCGAGCCCGCTGCACGCGAAGTCGCGCTGCCCCTCATCGGCGCCCGGCCGACCGTGGTCCGGCCCTCGCGCATGAGCCGCTGGCGCGCGGGCACCCTCATCGCCGTTCATCTCCTCATGATCGCCCACGTCGTCCATTGGCTCGCCGCAGGCCGCACGCTTTCCCCGGTCGAGCCCTCGGAGGCCATGTACACTCTCAACCACGGCCACCTCAACGCCGGCTTCCTCTTCTTCGCCGCCGCCATCCTTGGTACGCTCATCTTCGGCCGCTTCGTCTGCGGCTGGGGCTGCCATTTCATCGCCTACCAGGACCTCTGCTCCTGGTTGCTCAAGAAACTCGGCATCAAGCCCAAGCCGCTGCGCTCGCGGATTCTGGTGCTCGCGCCGCTGGCCCTCGCCCTCTACATGTTCGTCTGGCCCAGCGCCTACCGGTGGTGGGTCGGCATCCCCCCACCGCCCCTGACCAATCACCTGCTCAAGGCCGATTTCTGGGAGACCTTCCCGGGCCCGATCATCGCGGCAATTACGGTGCTCGCGGCCGGCGGCTTCATCGTGTACTTCCTGGGGTCGAAGGGTTTCTGCACCTACGCCTGCCCCTACGGCGGCTTCTTCGGGCTAGCGGATCAACTTTCGCCCGGGCGCATCCTGGTCACCGATGCCTGCGAGCACTGCGGTCACTGCACCGCCGCCTGCTCCTCGAACGTGCGCGTGCACGAGGAGGTGGCGCTCTACGGCATGGTCGTGGACCCGGGTTGCATGAAGTGCATGGACTGCGTCAGCGTCTGCCCCAACGACGCCCTCTATTTCGGATTCGCACGGCCCTCGGTAGGGCGAAAACCCAGCGCGCCGCGCCGCCCGACGAACTACGATTTCACGCTCGTCGAAGAGCTCCTCATGTTCCTCACGGGACTCGGCACCTTGCTGGCGCTTCGCGGACTCTACGACCACGTGCCGCTGCTGCTCGCCATGGGCCTGGGCGCCATGACCGGGTACATGGTTGTCAAGTTGTTCGCCCTGGCGCCGCAGGTGAACGTCCGCTGGCAGAACCTCTCGCTCAAACGTGGGCGGTCGCTGACGCGAGCCGGTGTCATCTTCGCGGCGGCCGCGGTGGTGTGGCTCGCCTTCGTCGGACACAGCGCCGTGGTGCGTTATTCCGCTTGGCGCGGCCACCTGGCGGTCGAGGAACTGGCGTTGCCCGACGACGTATGGGCGCCGGGCTTTGATTGGTATGCGAAGGCATCTCCGCCGCAGCGCGCCCGGCTGGCGCGCGCCTCCGCTCGGCTGGAACGCGCCCATCGCTGGGGCCTTTTGCCCACCAACGCCGTCCTGGCGGACCTCACCTGGGTCTACATGGCCGCCGGGCGGACGATGGACGCCGCGGTGGCGATGGTACGGTTGCGGGATCGTGCACCGGAGCTTGCGGCCCCCCATCGCGGCCTGGCGTGCATCTACCGCAAGGCCGGCCGCCCCCTCGAGGCGGAATCTGCGTACCGCCGGGCGCTCGAGCTCGACCCCCGATACGAGGTCGCGCGGCGCGAGTTCGTCGCGTTTCTCATTGCCGCGGGCCGCCCGGCCGACGCCGTCGACGTCCTACACGCCGCCATTGCCGTGGATTCCTCCAACGCCGCGGCGCATTACGATCTGGGCATGGCGCTGCTGGGTTTGCGGCGCATCGGCGAGGCGGTGCAGGCGCTGCGCGAGGCGACGCGTCTCGCTCCGAAGGTGGCGATCTATCATTACAACCTCGCGGTGGCGACGTTCATGTCCGGTCGGCCGACCGACGCGCTCCCGCACATCCGCGAGGCGGTCCGCCTGGCGCCCGACGACCCCCAGGCCCGCGGGTTTCTGAACGTGGTGCAGGAGAATCTCGACGGTGCCGCAACGTCAGAGCAAGACGAATGACGCACCGGCGTCAGGCACTCGCGGCGATGTGCCGACGGGTTTGGGCGCGCGGGCGTTAACCGGTTGCCGCGCGCGGCGCCTCGATAGCTCGATCGGATGCTCGAAAGGACGCCACGGAAGCACTCCGCCGGCTCGCTCCGAGCGGACCGGCCTCGTGTGTTGCCGCGTCGCAAACTGCCGCCTATAGTGCATCGCCCCCCCGCGGCTTCTTTGCCCCGGGGGCGCGCGGAATCGCCGGGACGCCATGACGGATACACGACTCGACATCGTCTTCACCGCGCCGCACCCCGACGACCTGGAGATCACCATGGGCGGCACCATTGCCAAGCTGGTGAAGCTCGGGTACCGCGTCGGGATGGTACACATGACGAACGGCGAGCCCACACCGCGCGGCACGCCGGAAACCCGCATGCGCGAAATGCAGCAGGCCGCCGAAGTGCTCGGCGTGCAGGCGTGCGAAATGCTGGGACTTCCCAACCGGTTGCTTATGGATACGCCGGAGACGCGGATGGCCGTTGCCACCGCGTTGCGCCGTCACCGGCCGCGGATCCTCGTGGGAATGGCCGGCCGCACACCCGCGGCATCGCCGGACCACTACCAGGCACAGCTGATTACCGAAGCCGCGCGCTTTTATTCGCAGCTCACGAAGTGGAACGAACGCTTCGACGGAACGGAGCCCTTCCGCATCGACCACCTGGTCTATCGCCCGACTCGCATCGCTGCGGAGATCGCCCACTGGCACACCCAGTTCGTGGTGGACATCAGCGACACGCTGGAACAGAAGATTGCCGCGATCCGCTGTTACCATTCGCAGTTCGACGACGAGCGATTCGCGGGGCTGGAGCACTACGTGCGATCCTGGGCCGGGGTCGAGGGAAGCTCGGTGGGAGTCCGCTACGGCGAAACGTACGCCCTGCCGCGGCCGCTGGGGGTCACCGACCCCGTGGCCCTGCTCGGCGAATGGCAGATTCCGCCGCCCTTCAAGACGCCGGCGGCGAAGACATGACGCGCACGCAGCGCGTCCCGCGAGACTGCGGCACGGTCGCCGAAGCTTGGCCGGCGGCCGCAGCATGGGAGGAACCCGTGGAAGTCCTCGTTGACGACGTGCCCATGCCGGAGCCCGCTGCCCTGAGCGGAACCGTGGGCGACGCGGTTCGGCATATTCAGTCGAACGTGTGCGCCGCCGGCCGTTTGGTGGTGAGCATCCGTTGCGACGGCCTGGAGGTCTCGGGAAGCGACTTGGCAGAGGCGCTGCGCCGCCCGCTGGAGAGCCTGACGCGGATCGAGGTGTGCACCTCAACCGCGGGGACGCTGGTCACCGACGCCATGACCCGCGCCTCGACGGCCCTCGATGAGACCATGGACGGCGCCGAACGAGCGGCAGGACTGCTTACGCAGGGCAAGACCGCGGACGGTATCGAGGTCCTGGGCGAGTGTGCTCGCACCTGGCAGCAAGTTCACCAGGCGGTCTTTCAGTCGCTGCAAATGCTCCAGCTCGATCCTCGCGAACTGGAGGTGAACGGCGTCTCGCTGGTCGACGCCATGGACCAGCCGCGCCAGGCCCTGCAACAGGTTAAGCAAGCGCTCGTCGCCGGCGATCACGTCATGCTCGCCGACGTACTGCAATACGAATTCAGCGAAGCCATGCAGACCTGGTTGGCGATCATCGCCCGCGTTCATCGCGAGGCCGAAGAACGCGGCGAGCCAGGCGCCTGACCCAGACGCAAAAGCTGATCTCGATGTGTCGCGTGGCGTTGCTGAGTGCCGCGCCGCGTCATCCCCTCGGCGGCCAGTAGCCGACGGATGCGGCGCCTCGGGGGGACGGAGAGTAGAGGGAAGCGCGACCTCGGGTCGTTCGGTAGAGGTGCATACGCGGGCGGGCCAAGGCGCCACGCGTGCCGGCATCGAGCTCACTGTCACGATCGCCGCGCGGCGCTACGTAACAGGAACGCGGGTGTGCGTGGTCCCGTTGCCTCCGCGGACCACGCGGATGTGTGACGGCCGGGTCTCCAGGCGGGCAGCCCGCCGGCCCTCCGCCGCACCCGCACAGGAGGCCGCCGCCGGGGCGTCGCCGCGGAAATGCACGCCGAGCGACTCCGTCCGTTCCTGAGCCGAATGCGTAACCAGGCGCGCGACGGTGAGCAAGTTCTGCAATTCCCACCCCTCCACATCGTCGAAGGTCTTGTCCAGTGTGTAGTGTCCCCAAAACTCCAGGATGTCGGCCGTCTCCGAGAGCCGGTCCCCGCTGCGCACAATGCCCACGTTCCGCCACATCACACTGCGCAGTGAGTTGCGAATGTCCGGAAGATCGAGAACCGTCCGCGGCGATTGCGGAGTCTGGCTGACGACACGCGGCACGTGCGTGGAATTGGCCGTCCCCGCGGCGCGCTGCCCCGCCTGCTCGCCCGCGATCTTACCGAACACCAGCCCCTCGAGCAGCGAGTTGCTCGCCATGCGGTTGGCGCCGTGCACGCCATTGCTCGCCGCCTCGCCGCAGACCCACAGCCCGTTGATGTTGGTGCGCCCGTCGAGCCCAGCCTCGATCCCGCCGACCATGTAATGCGCACTGGGCCGCACCGGGATCAGGTCGCGCGTCACGTCGATCTGAAAATCGCGGCAGAGCTGCGCGATGTTCGGGAAGCGCTCCGCGAAGCCCCGCATGTGCCGCACGTCCAGGTACACGCAGTTCGCCCGCGTCTGGAGCAAATGGGAGTGGATGGCGCGGCTGACCACGTCGCGCGGCGCCAGCTCGCCGTCGGCGTGGAACTCGGCCATGAAGCGGTGGCCGGACTTGTCCAGCAGATACGCCCCGTCGCCGCGGACGGCCTCCGGGATCAGCGCCCGCCCCGCCCCCGCGACGTAGAGCGTCGTGGGGTGAAACTGCATCATCTCCAGGTCGCGCAGCGCCGCCCCGGCGCGAAACGCCGCCGCCAGCCCGTCGCCGGTGAGCACCGGCGGATTCGTAGTCTCACGCCAGAGCTGTCCGCAGCCGCCCGACGCGACGATCGTCTGCTTGGCCCAGATGAGCTGGTGGCCATGGCGGGGATGGAAGCTCACCGCCCCCACGCAGGCACCCTCGAGGGTCATCAAGTCGATGACGAAGCAATGTTCGAAGACGCGGATGTTGGCCGTAGCGCGGACCCGCCGCTCCATGGTCTCCGCCAGTTCGCCGCCGGTCTGATCCCCGCGTGCATGGACTACGCGGTTCAGCGAGTGTCCGCCCTCGCGTCCGAGCGCCAGACCGGCCCCCTGACGGTCCACCGCGAAACCCCAGGATATGAGCTCTTCGATACGCTGCGGCCCTTCCTCGACCAGCCACCGCACCGCCTCCGGCGTGCACAGGCCGCAGCCCACACGCACGGTGTCGTCGTAATGCCGTTGCGGCGAGTCCTCCGGCGAAATGGCGGCCGCGATGCCCCCCTGGGCCCAATGGGTGGCCGAGTGCGTGAAGCTGCCTTTGGTGACGAGTACCACGTTGCCGAACCGCGCGGCCTCCAGCGCCGCCCGTGCCCCGCCCACGCCGCTGCCGATGACCAGCACGTCCGTAAGCGCGTTCCCCGCGCGGATGGAGTCGAAGTTGGTGAGGTATCGGCGGGTGTCGAACAAAGAGCCCATTGCGCGGGCATGGTAGTACCGCGGCGGACGTTGGGAAACCGGCGGAGGCGAATGCAGAATGGCTGAAACCTGGGCGCCGGGCGGACGGAGGCGAACGGCGGGGGGCCATCGCCTTCGCGATGGAGAAGCCGAGCGCTTTGCGAATGAAGAATGGTGACTGCGGAATGCGGAAACCGGGCCTCGACCGTAGGAGCGGGCCTTCGCCGCTGGGGCGCGGCCGCCGCCCTATCAGTACCGCGAGCGCCAACGAGCGGCCACCCGTTCTCGGTGGTACCCAACATCCGCGCTGTCGCACACCGCCCGCGATCTGGAACGCGCCCAGCGAGCCGCGGGCTTCAGCCCGCGCGGCCCGTCTTCGACTCCCTTCTCTGCCGGGACGCGACCGCCGCGGGCCCCGTGCGCGGTATGGCAGCCCCTTTGCTCCGAGCGGCCGGGTGTCGGCGCCGGCGGCCACCGGGCTCCGCGGTAGCAGAGCGGTCCGGAAGAAATGTCCGGGGGGTTCCCCCGGTAGGCCTCATCGACCCGATCGGGACCTACCTTCGAACGCGTGCGCCGGCCTCACGTACCTCGGGTGGTATTCGTCGGCGCCGATGTCCACTTGCTTCCCGTTGAGGCGCGGTTGCCCCTCGAGATCCAGCTCGCCGATGGCCGGGATCGTGTTGGGATCGCCGGCGTCGACGCAAGGCGACAGCCGGGACAGGAGAAACTTGTCCAGGCCGGAGCCCAGGAACAGCGGGTCCCCCGCGATGTTTCCCACACCGGGTCTTGCCGTGTCGAACAGACAGTATTTTGCCTCAACGCGGGATACGGTAAATGGCACCCACCCATTGTTCCAGACGATCGAATTCAGAAGCTCCACCCTGGTCGTCCCAAAGCCGGCCTCGATCGCCGGGCCATAGGCAGAAGTGCAGATGTTCGAAACAACTGTGCAGCCGCTTACGGTCGCTTCGCCGCTGCGCAGGTAGAGAGCACTGCCGCCTCGAGCTGTATTGCGACTGAAGAGCGAATTCCGGATCATCGATGTGCTGCTGCGGACATCAAGCCCGCCGCCGCTGTGACCGCCGCTAGTCCGGTTGCCCAGAAATCGGCAATTCGTAACCGTGGCACGACTGGCGGCGAGAAGCCCGCCGGCACCGGCAGCCGCACGGTTATCCTGGACCGTGCACCAATCCAGAACCGCCTCGGATTGATCGCCCCCACTGATATAAAAGCCCCCGCCGTCACCGGGGTAGGTTCCTTCCGCCACATTACCTAAGAATGTGCAACCAATCGCGACAGTCAACATGGTCCCGCAAGACAGCCCCGCGCCGGAGTATGCCCTGTTGTCCGAAAAGCGGCAGTTCTCCAAGGTGAGGGACCCGACGCCCCACGCGTAGACCCCGCCCCCCGCGGTTGGTGCGCGGTTTCCGGAAAAGGCGCAGTCAAAGAATCGCGGGTTCGCCTGTGCCCCGAGCACGACCACGCCTCCGCCCTCGGCCGCATGAACCGCATCCGTCTCGTTCTGCTCGAACCGGCAGGCGCGGACCGTCGGACTGGCGTCCTCGATCCGCATACCACCACCCTCGTACTCCGCCAAGCCGTTCCTCACGGTGAATCCCTCGATCACCGTCGCCGGTCCTATGTCCGAACCGGTGACGTTGAATCCTCGACCGCCGCGGTCGCAGTCGAGGACGCACGAGCCCGGCATTCCGTCACAGCGGATGCTCATGTTCCTGCCGTTTACGCCGAGATCACGGTTCCCCCCGCCGACGTACGTCCCCGGAGATACCAGGACGGTTCCGCCGCCCGGCGCGGCGTAGATCGCCGCCTGTATCGTCGCGTACCGCGGGTGCGGGAAGCGGATCAGCCCCTGGCACTCGTCTGGGACCCCGTCGCCGCCCACCGGAAACTCGTCGAAGGACGATCCCGCCGCCAAGTCACAGGAGTCGGGGACGACGTCGCCATTGCAGTCGGCAGCCTCCCCGAGCAAGACATCGCAAGAGTCCGCCCGGCCGTTGCCGTTGCAGTCGGCCTCGCACTCATCGGGAACGCCGTTGGCGCTGCAATCGGCACTGACGCCGGCCGCGACATCGCAGATGTCCCGGTTTCCATTCTCGTTGCAATCGCTGTCCGGTTGACACTCGTCCGGAACACCGTCGGCGTCACAATCGGTAGACCATCCGGAATGAACGTCGCACGCATCTAGCGTGTCGTTTCCGTTACAGTCTCCGGCAGCGCCAAGCCCTGACACGTAGACGTCGTAATCCGCACCCGTCAACCCTCCAAAGTCGTCCGCCGATGACCAGACTGCCAGCCATTTCCCTTCCCCGTCACCAGCGATGTCCGTGTAATAGACGCCACTTGACGCTAGGCGCTTCGGGTTGCTCCAGGTCGCGCCGTTCGTCCTGCTGGTGGCGAAAACTATACCATTCAGCTGCCACCACGCCACCCAGTATCCCCGACCATCCGTTGCAATCTGCGGCACTTCTACTCTGCTCGGTTCTTGAGCCCAATGCGTATCCAAGATCTGCGGGGCAGACCAATTGCGCCCATTGTCCGCACTGTGGGTCGTCATCACCTCGAAATCGGCAGTCGAGCCGTCGGGTAGCCGGTCCGAACGCCACACGACTACCCAGTTCCCATTCCCATCCGTGGCGATACGTGGATCGATCTGGATGCCAGCTCCACCCGCCAGCACCGACGTTGACCACGTGGCTCCCCCATCGTGACTCTGCGAAAGTGCGATATCCCAGTAACCCGTCGCGTACCCTGTATAATATTGCCAGACAGCAAACGCTATGTCCGCGCCGTCGGTGGCGACGTGTGGTTCGCGCCCGCGCACATTCCCGGTCAACTCTCGCGGCTGGCCCCAGGTCGCGCCGCCGTCGGTGCTGCGCGCAACCCAGGACCGACCATCGTTCGTGGGGAAGGTACTCCAAGCCAGCAGGAAAACACCCTTCGCTCCGCCGGCAACCTCCGGGGCCCCAATGTGATCGGTTACGTCCGGCGCCACGCTGTTCGGGAGCGACCAGGTTGCGCCATAGTCGGCGCTGTAGGAGACGAGCAGGTCATTATCACTCCCGCTGTAGAAGGGGAGTTCACTGACGAGCCAGGCGACGACCACTCGACCTGCGCCATCGGTAGCAATACATGGGACGGCATCCGCCAACGGGTCCGCAGGTGCGTCGACATTCAAAGTGAGTGGGGCCGTCCAGGTGCGCCCCGAATCGGTGCTCCGCGAAAGGAGGATGTCGTAGTCCGTTGCAATCCCCCATCCCGGCGCGTCATTCGCATACCAAACGGCAAGCCAGATTCCACGCCCCGCGTAGGTCAGGCGCGCCCCATAATCGCCGCCGCGATCCAAGGCGGCATTGGTGTTCAGGACAGTCGCTGGTCCTGGGGTAAGAAACAGCTCACAACCGTCGGGCACTGCATTGCCGTCGCAATCGGTTGCGGTGCCGGTGGTGATATCGACCGAGTCGATGACCCCGTTGGCGTTGCAGTCCTCCTGGCACTCGTCAGGGACACCGTCACCCCCCAGCGGGACGGAGTCCTGCGAGTCGCCCGACGAGACATCGCACTCGTCGGGTATGCCGTTCCCGTTGCAGTCGGGGCTGGTGCCGTCGTCGATGTCGCACGAATCCGCGTGACCATCTGCGTTGCAATCGGGTTCGCAGTCGTCGGGAATGCCGTTACCAGTGCAATCCGCGGTCCCCGATGCGAGATCGCAGACATCGGGCGTGCCGTTGGCGTTGCAATCCATCTCCAGGGCAATGCACTCGTCGGGGATGTCGTTGCCGTTGCAGTCAGCGGACTCCCCAGCCGCAATCTCGTCGACGTCCGGGAGGAGGTTCGAGTTGCAATCTCCGTATTCGACGGCCCCCATGTCGACGGGCGCTGCCGCGTCCGGCCCCGAATTCGCCGCGTGGGCCGCGTCGTAAACCCGCGTGAAGCCACGAACATCCGCCGTCAGGCCGGCGGAGTCTGTCGCGGCGGCATCACCCGAGTCGATGCACGGTGAGTTCTTGTGCAGCCGGTAGTCGCCGTCGATCCACTGGCTGCCGGCAAATCGGCCGAGGTCAACGAGGCGCGGGTCGGACTCGATGTTGCCCGGCTCGAATCCCAACGCCGGTGCGCAGGAATACGTGGGGTACGGGAAGGAGTTCGCCCAGTAGGGGTTGGAGTTACCCCAGAAGATGCAATTCGTGAATCCTCCGTTACACTCCCCGACGGCGCCGCCTTCGTTCCCTGCCGTAGTACGGTTGGAAATGATCGTACAGTGGGTCACCGGTCCGTTGCACGACCAGAGGCCGCCGCCGCCGATCTGGGCGCTGTTGCCCGCAACGACGCAATTGGCGACCGAGCCGTGGCTCGACGCCAATCCTCCCCCGTAGATGCCGGCGCGGTTTCCCGTAATAATGCAGGACGTAACCGCGCCCTGGCAGTCATACACTGCACCACCGCTGTTTCCGGCAGTGTTGCCGGACAGCCGGCAGCGCAACATCGCCCCGTCGCAGCCGGCCAGCCCGCCACCGGCGGCGTGCGCCGCATTGTTGGCGATTTCACAGTCGACCAGGTCACCATCACAATCGTAGGCGCCGGCACCGATTCGGGCAGCGTTGGCCGTTATGGCGCACCGCCGGACCACCCCGGCGCAATCCGCGAGTCCCCCGCCGTGTCCCAGGCCCGCGCTGTTTCCATGTATCACCGAGCCCTCGAGCATGCCGTCGCAATCGTAAAGCCCCGCCCCGCCGAGACTCGCATGGTTGTCTTGCACGACACAATCTCGGATGGTCGGGGCGCTGTTCTCGCAGAGGAACCCGCCCCCGTATCCATCTGCCGGCCCGGTCGCCTCCCCGCCCGTGATGGTCACGCCCTCGACGAGCGTGTCGCTATCGCAATTGCGGCAGGTCACGATGTGGAACGAGTTGTCGTCGCGGTTGGCAAACGTCGGGCCGTCGTCGTCTTGCAAGTCGCCGGTAAGGAGCGTCACATGGACTCGCGGGTTCCGTTCGTCTGGGTTTGCGGCCGAGCACCCCGCAAACCCGCCGAGTACCCTCACACCCGGAGGAATTGTGAAACTAGCCCTCCGATCTCCAGGAACCAGCGAACTTCCTCGGTCCGGTTTGTACGCGCCCGCCGCAACCCGAACCTCGGCCGGCGGCGGCGCGCCGAGCGCGAACGCCAAGCCGTCTTGCAAGGTCCTGAAAGCAGTGCACCACGTCGTCCCATCGTGCGCGAGGCCGTCCGCACCCCGATCGACATACACGACCGTCGGCTGTACTCCAGGCGAAACTTCCGGAGGAGCCATGACGGCGATCATGGCAAGTACGCCGTGCGTGCCTAAGGCGCACATCGAGTTAGCCCCGTTGGACCGACGGGGACCTCAACAGTCCACCGTCCATTGCCCAGTATATCAGGTTTGGCTTTCCGCGCGAAGCGTCGTTCTTCGGCCACGGTCTCTTGAAATTCGCTCGAGCGAGTTGTTGCCACAGTCGCCAAGGCTACTCCCCGCAACGGACGGCACGCCAGGTGACGGCCTGGGCGTGGGACTTCGAGAGCGACGGAGTAATCGACAGCACGGCGCGGGACCCGGCGCACACCTTCGCCGTCCCCGGGGCGTACACCGTTTCGCTCACCGTGGGCGGGCCGGAGGGGACGGACACGGCGATCCGCTTGGGGTACGTGGTGTAGACCCGATCGTGCCGCCGCTGCCAGCCGTGCCCGGGGATATCGACGGCAACCGCGACGTAGACCTCTCGGACGCCGCGGGTTTCGTGGATCGGCTGCTGGGGCCGTTCGTGGATCCCGTGCAGGCCGGGTGGGACCGTGTGGACTTCGATCTGGACTTCGACGTCGACCTGCGCGACCTTGCGGCGATGCAGAACGCCTTCGATGCCGCCCCGTAGGGCCGCTCGGCGCAGGGTTTCGCGTGGTGAATCAGTCCCACCACGAAGGGTTGTTCACGACGAAGGACACGAAGGGCAAGAAGTCGAACGGAAGATCACTGCTCACAGAGCAGTGGCACGCGCGCACCGAACCCCGGACCCCCGACCGCCGACGCGCTGCACAAGGTGACCGGCTGGAAAGCCGGTCCAAAGCCGGTCCCACAGCGCGCCTGTGGGAAGCGCCCAGCGAGCCGCGGGCTTCAGCCCGCGCGGCCCGTCTTCAACTCCCCCGCCGCTGAAGCGCGGGCCGCCCGTCGATCAGTACCGCGAGTGCTAACGAGCGGTCACTTGCGCATTCTTCGAGGGGGCCGCGCCACCCGAAGCACGACTCGTCCGCCCTACGGGCGGGAGCGGTTTGAGAAGGACCCGGTCTCCAGGGGCTCAAAGCCCCTGGCACGCCCGCTGGCCCTCCGGGCCGGGCCGCCGGAGTTCCTGCGCCTCGGGTACGGAGCGGGTCTCGACCCGGCAACGCCCGCTGGCCCTCCGGGCCGGGCCGCCCGTCGCCGAGGATCGTTGACCGCGCTCCCTTGGCGGGGCATCATCGCGCCCTATGGCCGACACGTCGCTGCACATCGTTTTCGCCGAGCAGTACGCCCCCTCCGCGGTCGAGCGGATGCGCGGCGTCGGGCGCATCACGCAGCTTGAGCGCTGTGACGAAGCAACGCTGAAGGAGGCGGTGCGCGACTGCGACGCCCTGCTGATTCGCACCTATGCAAAGGTCACCGCCGGCGCCCTCGCGGGAGCCAGACGGCTGAAGGTAATCGGCCGTGGGGGCGTGGGGCTGGAGAACATCGACCTCGAGGCCGCCCGCGCCGCGGGAGTGGCCGTGGTGTACACGCCTGCCGCGGGCACGGAAGCCGTCGCCGATCTAACCGTCGGCCTGATGATCGGTCTTATTCGCGGGATTCGCGGCGCGGACGAGGCGGTCCGCGGCGGGCGATTCCTGGAGGCGCGGTCCGCGGCGCCGCGGCAAGAGCTTGGCGAACTGACGCTGGGGGTCATCGGCATGGGGCGGATCGGCCGAGCCGTCGCCCGCCGCTGCCGCCACGGGTTCGGGATGACGGTGCTATACAACGACCTCGTCGCCCCGGGTTGGCTGGATTTCGCCGCGACGCCGGTGAGCAAGGACGAGTTGTACGCCTCGGCGGATATCGTGAGTCTCCACGTCCCGCTGACGGACCTTACCCGCGGGATGATCAGCGGCGAGGTTCTGGACCGCTTCAGGCCTGGGGCGATGCTGATCAATACGGCGCGCGGAGCGGTTGTGGACGGGTGCGCCTTGGCGGAGCGGCTGCGCGGCGGTCGGATCAGCGGTGCGGGTCTGGACGTGTTCGATCCGGAGCCGATAACTGCCGATCATCCCCTTATGTCCGCCCCGAACACGATCTTCACGCCGCACGTCGGCGCGAGGACGGTGCGAGCGCTGGCCGCGATGAACGAGGTCGCGGAGGACGTCGTCCGCGTACTTCAAGGGAGGGAGCCGACACACCGTGCGTAAGCGAGAAGATGGAAAAACTGGGCGGATTATGACGAGGGCGGCGTGACTCGCGGGAGTCGACGGCTAGGTACCGGCTGCGATGACGCGCGGTTTTTGCCGGTATCAACCTTGGCCCAAGCGCTCGCCAGTCACGGGTGAGTCGCTACCGGCGGCTGCGTTGTCTCGCTGATACATGACCGCTTGCGGACCGCCCTTACGGCGGCCTTTGGGCCTTCGTGGAGCCGCGCGGGCTGGAGCCAGCGGCACGATACGGTTGGATGCCAATGAGACACTCCGCTATGTTCGGACGAGGCGCCAGGGGCGCGACACCGGAGGCCTTCGACCCGCATCTCAGTGGCGATCGGCGGCCCGCGGGCTGCGACCTATTTTTCGCTTGCCAACGGGACGGGCATTCGGTAAACACCCAACGGATCATACGGCGCGGTCCATGATCCGAACCGCCTTGGCTATGCTGATACCGGCGATGTGGTCGACGAGACCGGCGAAGGGGCACTCCATGTTACAACGGGCGGCACGAGGCGCATGAACGTGCTAGGCGCGTGGCAAGGAATCGATCGGCTGCGCGAGTGGTGGCCCTGGGTCGCCTCCGCCGCGGGAGTCGCCCTGCTTCTCATCTACCCATTCATGGTGCTGCGCAAATACGTGCGCATCATGATCAACATCCTCGATGACGTGGCGCCGATGCCGGAAAACGGCGGGAACGACCACGTCAAACTCATCGGTGAAGAGCTCAGTTTTCGCGCCGTCGACGGGCACCGGTTGCACGGCGTCCTGCTCTCGGGACGTACCGGACAGGCGAGCAAGGGGATGGTGGTTTTCGCGCATGAGTTCGGTTCGGTGTGCGCGAGCTGTCTGCGTTACTGCCGTCCTCTGCTCAAGGCCGGTTATGACGTTTTCGCCTTCGATTTCCGCGGACACGGGGCGTCGGCGCCGGAGGAAGGCTACCGCCCGCGTCATTGGCCCAGTGATCGCGAGCGTGCCGACATGCTCGGCGCCATCGCCTTCATCGGGTCCTACCTGGAGCAGCAGGGACGCCCGCGGGACGTGGCGCTCTTCGGGATCTCCCGCGGCGCGGGCGCGGCGATTTTGGCCGCGGTGGGCATCGATAGCATCAGGGCGATTGTCACGGATGGCGCCTTCAGCAGCGACACCACGATCGAGTACCTGATGAAACGGTTCGCCACCATTTTCGCGCGGTTGCGGATCGTGGCCGAGTACCATCCCGCCAGTGTCTGGCGTCTCCTGCGCTGGCTGCTTTTCCGCGAGTGCAAGCGGAAGTTCAACTGCCGGTTCCCCTCGGTGCGCAAGGCGATCGTCAAGTTGGGGAGCAAGCCCATTCTGCTGATCCACGGCGAGAAGGACAGCTACATCCCGATTGCGCAATCGCAGGCGCTATTTCAGCTTGCTGCCGGCCCCAAGGAGTTGTGGATCGTGCCCGGCGCCAGCCACAACCAGAGCGTGATGGTTCAGCCCGAGGCGTATGCGCGCCGTCTGGTGGCTTTCTTCGACGAACACCTGGACGGTTACGCGGCTCAGCAGCGGGCGGCAACGGAGTTCCTGCCCAAGCGTGCGCCCGACGCCCTCCCCGCCCCCGCCGCGGTCCCTGCCTATGCCTATTCCCACGTAGCGGGCGAGCCTGCGTCCGCGATGGGCACCGGTGCCTGACGTAGTCTCTCGCGATTACGTGACTGCCGGTCGATCGCTCCCGCGGCGAGCCTTCGGCATTCCTGGGGCCGCCGTGAACTGAAGGTCTCGCAGGACCACCCATCACAATCGAAGCCGCCGGCAACGCATCAAAAACACCTGCGACCTCGTTCGAATCATCGCGTTTCATCGCTCAGTTCACGGCGTTGCCCTCGTGGGGCCGCGCGGGCTGAAGCCCGCGGCTCGATACGGTTGGATAATCAGTGAGACACTACGCTAGCGATCCCGCCGCGCGGTCGGTGTTACGCCCGTGCCCGGCTCGCGGGGCGGCTCCTCCAGGCGCCGGCCTCGGGTTTCCTGCCTGCGGCTGTCGACCGTTTCCACGCGCACCTCGATCGGCATGCCCGGCGGATTGGTAAGCGTCCGCTGCGGAAAAGCCATCTCCAGGCCGTGCTGCCGGAAGAGCTCGATGATCCGGTAGCGTGAGTCGGTCATAAAGTTGCCTCGGTCCTCCACGTTGTGGTGCCAGACGAAGAGGACGAACTCCAGGCTGTTGTCGCCGAACTTGGCGAAGGTCACCCGCGGCGGTGGGTGCGGTAGCACCAGCTTGCTCTCCTGGGCGACCTGCAACAGCAGCCGCTCCACCAGCCGGGGATCGGCGTCGTAGGATACACCGACTTCCACCTTGCCGCGTATGCGGGGATCGTTGAGCGTCCAGTTCACGACCTTACTGCTGACGAAGTCGGCGTTGGGAATGACCAGGTCCACGTTGTCGTAGGTGTTGACCGAGGTGGCGCGCAGGCTGACCCGCGTCACTTCGCCCAGCACGCCGTCGATCTCGATCAGGTCCCCCACTTTCAGATGGCGCTCGAACAGGATGATGAGCCCACTGAGGAAATTAACGAACAGAGGTTGGAGCCCCAACCCCACGCCGAGTCCGACGGTGCCCAGCACAACGGTCAAGGCGCCCAGCGGAATCTGAAGCACCGACAACGCGAAATACAAACCGATAAGCAGCGCCAGGTAATGCAGGAGCGTGGTCACCGCGGCGCGACCGCCCCGATCCAGCGCACCATAGGTGGGAAACACCCGGCTTTCCAGGAAGGAGCGGGCTGCCCGCGATATCACCCAGGTCAGCGCCAGGATCGCCAGCGCCGAAAGAGCCCGACCGATGGTCACGGCCGGCCGTCCGGAGCCGCCCGCGGCCACGATCTCGAACTGCAGCGAGCGCCGCAGATCCACCCAACTGACACCCCAATGCCCCAGGATGACTACGGCGGCGCAAAGCGCCACGCCCCAGCGGAACAACGAACTCGCAACGCTGACCCAGAGCTGCTCGTCCGAAGGCAATGCGTCGGATGCCTCCGCGCCGGCCTGCCGACCGCTGTCGGCGCCCGCCGCGGGCCGTTCCGCCGCCGGTAACTCCCCAGTGACTTCAGTCTCCTCCGCTGAACGTACCGCGGCGAGTTTGCGGCCGTATAAGCTCAGCAGATCACGCAGGTACCGCACCAGCAGCACGGCCACGATCGCCGTCGCTCCGGAACACGTAAGCCCGGAGATGATGTACGTGGTAAGCGCACCGTAGCCGAGGACCTGGAGCCCCAGCAATGCCACGACACCGAGGTAGAAAACCGGATACGCCGCGGAGACGATGAGGTACAGCAGCCGATAGCGCACCTGCTCGGGACGACCCACGACTCGCAGCACCGACTGATGGTCGAAGGCGAAGATGAGAACCACGGAAAGGGCAACGATCTTATAAGCTGCCCACAGGTAGCTGCGGGTGTAGGGCGCCCCCTCGAAGATCTCGAGGTAGGCCGGGGACGGGACCATGATGATGGAAACCCAGAGCAGCACGCGCAGCCAGCGGCGATAGTGGCCGGCCACGACGTTGCTGCAGGGAACCAGCCGGAAGCGGGGTTTGCTGCGGCTGAACAGGGTGCTGATCAGGGCTGCCGCCACGCCCGCGACCATGAGCATAATGGCCGTGGCTTTCGCAATGCGCCCGTCCAGAGGGCTGAGCCGCACGCACAACCACACCGCGGCGCAAGGCCAGACCACCAGGGAGGTCCGCGCCAGGAAGCGGATGGCCTGAAGATGCAACCGGTCGCTGACCGGCGCGCCGGTCAGTGCCCGCTCCGAGAGCTGCGCCGTGATCCGCGCCTCCAGCAGGTCCCCGGCGCGGCGGAGTTTGGCCCGCAGCCAGGCGGAAAGCAGCAGCACCAACGCGACACCCCCCGCCATCATCCCGGCGGTGGTCGGGGTGAGCGATTGGAGTCCCCGTTGCAGCGCTTCGATCTGTTCGCGTCGCGCCGGCGCCTCGGCCTCCCATTCCTCCTGCGTTCGGCTGAGACGGAACTTCCAGGGGCGCTGATCCTGCACCCTCAGATACGACCAGTAAAGATGGCTGCGCTGCGTCGCCAGCACGTCCACGTGCTCCGTCAGGCGACGCACGGCATCGTGAAGGCGCTTCACCAGTTGGTCGAGGCTCTCGCGGATGGGCTTGGTTTCCGCCACGTAGGCCTCGTATTGCTCCTTGATCTGCGGCGCGTAGCGGGCCACCACTTCGGGATTGGGCTCCGTGGGGACCAGCTCCGTCAGCCGCGCGAACTGCGCCGCGATGTCGTCGTCGAGAAGATCCAGTCGTTCCACGATTCGAGCGCGGTCGTCGAGGGTCTCGTCGTACAAGGCGCGCAGCTCGTCCCGCCTTGCGCGGCGGGACGCGATGCGATCCCCGATCCGCTGGTAGTAGGTCTGGATGCGTTCGCCGGTACGTCGATCCACGGTGTCCAGCCACTGTGTCCACATGAGCTGTTCGGCGGAGAGGTCCTTCTCCAGATCGGCGCGGGACTCCTCGCTGAAGCGAAAGCGCAGCCGAGCCTGGTTGTACATCTCCAGGATCTCGCGCGCCGCCTTCAGCGCCGCGTAGCGGAAATTCCACCAGGCCCGCTCGTAGGGGCTGTATTTGGCGGGCTCGGCGTCTACGTCCGCCGCCTTGTCCCGGGCCATCGCCAGTTGGTCGCGGGTTTGCCATTGTTTGAGCCGTTCGACGCGGCTCTCATGCTGCGCCAGCAGCTCCCGCACCAGCGGAAGGCGCTGCTCCGCCTGACTCGACTGGCGGACGTCGCGGCGGGCGTCGAGGTCGGCTCGCTCCTGGCGCACCAGGGCGATCGCTGCATCCATCTGCGCCTGTCGCAAGCGAAAGGCGGCCAGTTCACGTTGCCACTCGTCGGCCGCGGCGGTCATTCTCGAGGGGTGTTCTGCCGCGACGTTGATCAGCGCCGCCTGCGCGTCCTGCGCCTCGCGCGCGAGTCTCTCCTTCAACGGCGCTGCCTGGGATTGACGTTCCGCTCGCTCCTCCTGCGCCTTGATCCGCGCCGCCAGATCGGTCTTCGCCGCCTCCCATTCCGCCTCGGCTTTCTTGACGTCGTCCGGCGTAACCTGGTAGCCGCGGCGTCGGTCGCGATCCCATTTCACCTCGTCGATCTGATGCTGAATTCCAGCCAGCTCGTCGCGGAACTGCGCCGCACTCTGTTCGTCCTCGAGCCCCCGCACCTGGACCCTCAAGGCTGAGTGCTCCTTCAAGAGCCCGTCGTACGTGCGAAGCGACTCGAGGAGCTGTTGTGCGGCAGCCAGATAGGCCTTCGTCGCGTCATCGGCCTCGGCTCCCGGGGCGGGAGTACGTGTTTCGATGGCCTTCGCCAGCTCCGCCGCCTCGGCCGCGATCGACTGCGCAAGACTCTGAAGCTCTGCATCGCCCGCGGGAGGTCGGATCGGTTCCGGCGAAACGGGCAGAAGCTGGGCGCTCGCGGCGTGGGCGAAACACGCCAGGGCGGCCGCAACGCACGTGCCGCGGAACACCCCGCCCACGATCCCTCTATGGCATGCGCGTTGATGGAACACGGAGGAGTCCTCGTCCACGAAAAGCGGGACCTCGGGCCGCGCCCGCGCGGAATCCTAAACAGGAGATTATCGGTTGATGCCCGCAGGATGCCATAGCAGCGACTGGACTTGCGGGGCGGAACCGCCCGTTGTCCCCCCAAGGTGAGGGAACGCGCGTTCGGCCGCGGCACGGAGGCGTGGCGCGCGACGCTAAGGGCGCACGCCGCGACCGCCACGGTTTTCGGGCCGCCCGAGAATCACCGGAAGCGATCAGCGGCGAAACGACGCCCGGGTCCGCGAAACCCCGGTGCTCCCCGGGCGCGCGAAGCGCGGGAATTGTACGTTGAAGACGTGGATGGTGCGCCTGGGGGCGCCGCCGAGGCACGAATCGCGTTATAGGGGAACCGGGCCATGGAAACCACGGAAATCTGTCCGCTGACGCTCGAGGCCGTCACCGACCTGCTGGTGGGCCGGGACATTCATGTTCCCGCAGCCCATGAGCGGTGTCGCCGCCGCGCCACCCGCTGGCCCTTCCCCGGACCCGTAGAACTGTGGATACCCGAGAGCAACGGGACGGAGCATTACGCGCTTGCGACGTGCCTGAACCTCAGCCTCGATGGTCTCGGTATGCTCTGCGATGAGCAGCTTCCGGTGGGCATGGAGCTGGCGATCGCGATTCACCAGCCGGAGGTGAGCTTCCACGGACGTGCCGTCGTTCGCCATGCCACCGTTCACGACGACGGCTACTTCATCGGCCTGCAATTCCGCTTCGACGAGGCCTCGCATACCGCGTAACGCACGCCGGTCCGGGCAGGATGGATCGAGCACTCTGCCCGGCCGACGGTTACGCGACGGATGCCCCGCCTCGGCACGCGCTGGTGTCGTGTCTCGCAGTTACCTGACCGTAGGTGGATCGGTCCCGCCGTGGACTTTCGGCCTGCGCGGGGGCCGCGCGGGCTGGAGCCCGCGGCTCGATTCCGATTGCGTTTCCAGTCGAATGTCCGGTTGCTGAGCTTGCGACACCAGCCGACGCAGGGGCTCGTTCCCAACCGCTGACCGCCTGCGACGCGGTGCGAGTCCCGAAAGTCCGGCGCAGCCGGAGACGCGCTCGCGGCTGCGCCGGATTCGGGAAAGTTGGTCACGGATCCAGCAGGTAGACCTGGATGATGGTCACGAACGCCGTTTGTGGGACGACGATGCGGAACGTCGCAATCGATTCATCCACGTTGAACCGCGCGTCAACGGTCTGTAGATCACCGGTCTGTCCGGTGTTGTCCGGCAGGGAGTCGAACGTCGCGGTGTCGATCACGTTGCCCGCCGCGTCCAGCGCCTGCACCTGCATGGGACTGCTCTGCGACAGGTTGAACCCGCTCAACGGTGCAATGCGCAAGCCGCCGATCACCCCGGGCTCACCAGCGTCCAGCATGAGCGTCGAGGCGTCGATGTCCAGCATGCCATTGGCGATTCCGATATGCGGCGGATCGTCACCGCGCCGGTAGTTGACGTTGTTGCCGTCGACGAACTCAACCGACAGGGTGCCGATCTGCGTGGTGTTGTCCTGCTCGAACACCGGGCCCTCATACGAGCCCGGCGTGATCGCGCCGTCCGTGGCCGGCACGAACGCAAAGCCGAAGCAGTAGAGGAACACCGGGGACGCTTCGCCGTCCGCCCCATCGACGCCGGGCAACTCGACTTCAACGCCGGCGGCACCCGCGGTGGTTCCGGCGCCGCCCGCGCCTGCGGTCGCTGTCGCGCCGCCGCCCGCGCCGCCGGAGCCTGGTGTACCGAACCCGCTGTCGCCTCCGTTGCCGCCGTTGCCACCGTTGGCGGTGGCGTCTCCGCCCGCGCCGCCCGTGGCGCCACCCGCGCCGTCATTGGCCGCGCTTCCGCCGGCGCCGCCGGTAGCGGTAGCCGCGCCGCCCGCGCCTCCGTCGCCGCCGTCATCGAACTTGCAATCTCCTCCGTCACCACCGGCTCCGCCGTTGGCCGTCGCCGCCCCGCCCGCGCCACCGGTCACCGCACCGGTGGTTACGGGCAGCGTCCCTACCGACAGAGATGCGTCACCGCCCTTTCCGCCGGTGGCCGCCGCCGCCCCACCCCCACTGCCGTCGCAGCAAGCCGTACCATCGCCTCCATCGCAGGCCGTCGCGTCCGCTGCGCCGCCCGCACCCCCGGAAACCGGCCCGAAGGTGATGTTGGCCACACCGGCCACGTTCCCGCGAACGAAGAGACGCTTCTTGTTGTCGCCGCCCTTCCCGCCGGTGGCCGTGGACGCCTCGCCGGCGGCCCCGGGGCAGCCATTGGCACCAGGCGCGCCGGCGACCACCGTGGCAGCCCCGCCGTTCCCACCCCGGCCGGCGTTGATGGTCAACGTACCGGCCGTCAGGTCGATGCCGCCCGCCGCGGTCATACGAAGGTTCCCGGAGTTCCCCCCGTTGCCGCCGGTCGCTGACGCACACGCGGCCGTCGCGTCGCCGCCGTCACCTCCGTCGGTGAGGTTCAGCACCACATTGTTGACGATGTTGATGGCGCCGCCGTCGTTGCGGATGTTAAGCCGCATGCCGTTTCTGCCGTTGCCACCGCTGGCGTTGTCACCACCGTCCATGCTCTCATCCGCGGACGGGCCGGCCGGCGCGGGGGGCCCGTTGACGGTCCAATTGTTCAGGTTGACATCCCGCGGTCCCGTGAAGCGGAAGATGACCACCGGGCGATCGCCGGGAGGCGGAGCCGCGCCGGCCGGGGGCCAGACACCTGTCACGGTCACCGGAGGCAGAGCACCGGCCTGCAAGACCGGGCCTGGCTTTACCTTCGGCGCGCCGTCGGCGAACGCCGGGTTATCCGGCGGCAGCGGAACCAACGTCGGAAGATCATCACCGCCGACATCCTCGACTTCGTCGAAGAACTCGCCGGGCGTGCGCATCAGCGTCGACTGGTCGTCGGTAATCAGCACGTTGCCCACCGTTTCCAGCACCGCGTTCGAGCTGAGAGTCACCGCCCCGTCTCCGACGATGATGTGGATGCCCACCGGCTGTTCCGCTAAGGACCTGGTATCGTTGCCGGTGTCGGGAGCGGCGCCGTTGGCGCGAATGGTGCCGTCAATCGTGAGCGCCCCATCGACGCGGAGGGTGACCTTCCCCGCCTCTGCCTCCAGCGTGCCGTTGATGGCGGCATCGCCGGTAACCGTAACCACCGCGTCGTTCTCCACGCGCACCAATTCGCCCGCCGCCACTGTGAGGGATGCTTCCGTAACGTCTTCGCTGATGATCCGGTCCGGTTGCGCCGCGGTAACCATGATGGAGACGGTGGCCGCGGAGCTCTCCTCAGCACCGTCGCTGACGCGAAAAGTGAAAGTATCCGGACCGGTGTAACCGGACGCCGGAGTGTAGACGACCGCCCGGCCGGAGTCGGGCAGTGTGTGCGGCACTTGAGTGATCGCGGCGCCTCCGGGCTCGGCCAGTGTTCCCTGCGATGGAAGGGCGCCGATGATGAACACCAGGATGTCATCGGGGTCTGGGTCGCTCGCCGAAAGCGTGATGGTGGTGGCCGTGTTCGGCGCCGCCATGACCTCCTGGTTGGAGGCCGTGGGGGGCGCATTTCCCACGATGCCGTTGACCGGGCAGCCGCCGAGGTTGGCCGCGCACACGGTACCCAGAAGGCCGAGAAGGGTCATGCGGGCCGCCGCCGCGCGCGGGAAGCAGGGCTTCCGGCCCGCAAGACCGTGTGGCGGCGCGCCAGGGGATCGTCGTTCCGTCAGTGCCATTCTTTTGTCTCCTTACTTCGATGGTCCACAACATTCGCCGGTCGGCCTGCCGCAGGTGACCGGAAGACTTCCACATGCCCCCGGCAGCGCCGGGGAAAGCCGCGTGACGAGAACCGGTGCCCGTAAGTGTCACCGGCAGCGAAGCGTGACGGGCAGACCCCTTTCGAGAGCCTGTTCGGCCCCCGGCACCGTTCCGGCACGCGCCGCACCGGACGGTCCTTGGAATCCACGCCCCGACGCAGCGTAAGCATAGGCCGTTGAATCCCCGCCGCAAGCGGACTCCCCGCCACCGGTCTTGCGCGGAGTGCATCCCGTCTCGTGTGGCAAGGTTGGCGCTTTCACGACACGCTGCACGCGTTCAACGGGGGCAATGGAGCCCGCGCCGAGGGGGGCGTCGCGCTGGAAGCGAATCGGCGGGCAAGCGCAGGGTCGCTCCGCGGAGAGTGCGTTGCACGGAGAAAACGGGGCTCTAGAATGGTCCAGGTGAGCAAAAGTCGTCGAACGCCTCCATCGACTCATCGGGAACCGGCTCGCAGCGCGGCGACCGGAGCGCGCGGCGTACCGGCTGCCGCGGTCGCGGCGGCCGACTGTAGCGCCCCGCGGGCGGCAGCCTGGATGCACGGCAAGCGCCCGGTGCTGCGATTCGTGCTGCTCTTCGCGCTGTTCATGCTCGTGTTTCATCTCGTCTGCACGTCGGCATTCATGACCGAGTTGGTGTTCCCGGCGTATCTGCGCTTCAATGCCCGGGTTTCGGGGAGCATCCTCGGCCTCTTCGAGGACCAGGTGGCGGTTGCGGGGCAGTCCATTCATGGGCGTTACGCACTGACCATCGAGCGCGGCTGCGACGCCATTGAACCCTCGGCCCTCTTCCTGTCCGGCGTGCTGGCGTTTCCTTCGACGCTGGTGCGTAAGCTGCCGGGCATGCTGATCGGCACGGTTTGCCTGATGGTGCTGAACATGGTGCGCATCATTTCCCTGTTTTACATCGGCGTGTATTGGCCGTCGGCGTTCGAGGTCGCCCATGTGAGCGTGTGGCAGGCGCTGTTCATTTTCTCTGCCATTGTGTTCTGGGTGCTGTGGGCCGTCTGGTCGATTCGCGAGGTACAACCGGTGCCCCATGCGGCCCCTGAGCAGCGTTAACGCCTTCTTTGCGCGCCTGGTACTCTACTACGGAGTATTCCTGGCTCTGTGGTACTGGGCCGGTGTGGGCGGCGCATACGTCGCGGGGTTCCAGCGCGCCGGTACCGACCTCTTCCGCGGCCTCGCGAAGATGGGGAGCCGCTGGGTGGTGCTGCTGCTCCCGCCCGAGGCTTCCGACTCGCGCTTCGACACCCAGATGACCTGCCTGAACACCACAACCCGCGCCATGGGGCAGCAGCCACTCAATGCGCAGTACCATGGATATGCCCCGACCAGCCTGCTATTGACCCTGGTGCTCGCGTCACCGGTTTCGTGGCGAAGGCGACTGTGGGCGGCGGCGGCGGGCGTGATTCTCGTCCATCTGTGGATCGCTCTTGGACTGATCTTGATGGCCCTCAAGGGATATTGCACGCCCGGACCGCTGGCGCACTACAGTGTTGCGCCATGGATGTTCCGCGCCGTGGCGTTCATCACGGAAACCGTGACCGTCTCCACGGCCACCCGTTATGGCGTGACGGTGTTCTTCTGGGCGCTGGTCACGTTCCGTCGCGGCGATTGGGCACTGATCGCGCGCCCGGCGCTGCGGGTCGCACAGGGACGGCCGGCCTCCCCGTCGCGGCCGGTTCGCGGGAAACGCCGCGCGAACGACGAGCCCGGCGCTATGCCATAAGCCAGGTGCAGCAATGCCTGCGCCGCTGAACGGTAGTGTAGTGTCTCGCGATTGCCTGACCGTATGTGGATCGCTCCCACGCCGAGCTATCGGCCTTCGTGGGGCCGCGCGGGCTCAAAGCCCGCGGCTCGATACGGTCGGACATCACCGAGCCCCTACCCCAGGCTTGCGGCCGCAGTGGAGCGGCCCCGCGCACGACTACGGCTTGACCAGCGCCGGCACGATCCACGCGCCGCATAGATAGGACCGGTTCCGTTCGTCGTTGAGATCGGCAAGCGCCGTCCAGTCGCGAGGCTCGATTCGCGCGCCGCTGGCGGGCGTGGGTCTCAAGCAACTCCGGAGCGGTGTGACGCCCACGGCAGCAAAGTCCGCGACTCCGGCCTCCTGGAACTTCTCGTCGACGCCCACGACCACGCCCAGGGTCTTGTCGTATTTGTCTGCCAGGGGCTTCACGGCCTCCGGCGCGTCACAGGCGGGAAGCAGCGCTTGGGGAACGAGTTGCAGGAGCGGGTCGACCAGCGTCTCCCCCGCGCGGCCCTGCAATCCCGGCAGTTCTTCGACCTTGCAGAGCCGGCGCAGCGCCGGACCCTCCAGCAGCTCCGCGGGTTGGTTGGGCCGCGTCAGCGCGCTCATACTCCAGATCATCCCGTAACAATGTTCGGTAGCGCAGAAGTACTCGACGGCGATGGTCGGGGAGACCGTCCCTTTCAGTTTCTTCCGCCGCAGCGCGGTGGCCACATCGACGAGCGACTTCGCCGTGGGCGTCCCTTCGCCCTTGAGCGCGCCAACCGCCTTCAGAAGGTCGAACGCCGGGCCCAGGTTGGCTCGCAGATCAACGGTTTCCTGCCCGGCAAGCAGACCCGCGGCCAGCCTCTCCACCTGGTTCCCGGGACCGACCTCGTCCAGCAGCTTCTGGAGCGCCGGCAGCTTGCCGGCGATCGCATCCAATAGTTCCGGTGTGCAGGTCCAGCCGAATGCACCGGACGAGGTACGGGCGAAGGTCGCCGGTCCCGTGGTCGTCTGCCCCTGTAGACGAGTGGTG
Organism: Planctomycetota bacterium; assembly: GCA_016208685.1. Classification (GTDB taxonomy): domain Bacteria; phylum Planctomycetota; class Phycisphaerae; order UBA1845; family UBA1845; genus JACQXM01. Next base: position 26,299 of record JACQXM010000023.1, read on the forward strand.
AGGTCAACAGCCGATTTCCCCAACCGCGCCGCAAACGCCGGATCAAGCTCCCATCGTGCCTCGCAGCGAGTGGTCAGGGATGCCGGGGTCTGCCCGGTATACTGCACCTGCGGCTTGTCGGTCCCCGTGAAGTGCACCACGGGCACGAGTCCCTCGGGCAGCGATGCCCCGGCGCGTGACGCGAGCGCTTCCGAAGCGCCCGCACAAAACTCTCCCAGCGGCCGGCCGGAGCGTTGCCCGGGTTGTGCCGTTTCAAGATACGCCACCACGATCGGCCAGTATCCGGGCTTTTCGATCCCCGCGCGTTCTTTCAGCAGTTGCTCGGCGACCGCTGCCGGCTGGGCGCCCGCGAGCGCCCCCTTTACCGGCAGCACCAGACGCTGCTCCACCGCGCCGGCGCCGGCCGGAGCCGGTCTCGACGCCCAGGGAGCGGCAACAACCAGCGTCCAGGTGCCGTCCGCGGGTGCCGCCAGCTCCAGGAGCGGTCCCTGGGTGACGGCCCGGAGCCAGTAGTCGGCGGGTTGCTTCGGGAGTCGGGCGTTGAGCTCGGCGAGAACCGCGTGCGCCAGCGCCGCAGCGTCCCGCTGTGCCCGGGAGGCGTCGTCCAGCACAAAGGCAAGCGACGCAACATCCCACGCCATGGTCAGGGTGCGGTCCACGAGTCCGGCACATTTCGCCGTCACCAGGAACGCTTCCGCCGGCTCCGTGATTCGTTGGACAGCGGCGGTCGCCGTACACCCTTCGGGCAGTTCCAACGACGCGGCGCTCACCGTACCGAGCTGCTGGTTCTGCCGCTCCAGCAGTTTCGCGCGAATGGACTTGGCGATCTCGGCGTCGAGCGTACGCGCGTCCGGTTCCCAGGCGGCGTTGCCGGACGAAACCGCAAGAGGTAGCGACAAGTCAACCAGCGCGGTTTCGCCGGCGCCCGCCCCTGTTGTCACACCGACCGCGTGGACGCCGTCGGCGCGCCAGGTTTCATTGGCGGAAAGCGTCCATTGCGCCGGCCCGTCCACGCGCCACTCCAACGAAGGCGCGTTGAAGAAGTTCGCGGCGGGCGACCGCGCGGCGGCCGCGGAGAGCGCCTGCTGAAGCTGCGGCTTGGCTGTGGCCAACGACAACAGCGAATCCAGCTTCTTCACTTCGGCGGCGATTTCCGCAGCGCCGGATTCGCTGATCGCGGCCGCGCCGCCGTCCGGCGCCGTCGCCGCCACGGTCCGCTGTGGGTTAGCAAGCCCCGGGAGTCGATACTTGAGTGCCACCTGCGTGCCCTCAACCGCCGGCACGTCCGGAACGAGCTGCGTGGCGTGCGGCCGAAGGTGCTGTGAGGCCGAGAGTATACCCCGAAGTTGCGCCACCGCGGGACCAGGGTCGAGCGGTTTCCCCGGCTGTGAAGGCGGCTCGGGCGGCACGGCGTGTTCGCACGGAACGCCGTCGCCGCGCGGGCGGCCCTTCCAGCGTTCGCAGCAGACAGCGGCGACCTCGGCACAACTCCCGTCGGGGAGATCGCATCCCTGGGCGTCGGGACAGACTTCGCCCGGCGCGGCCACGCCGCCAGACTCCTTGGCACACTGCTCCGCGGTCGAGGCCTTGCACGACGGCGCCGTCGCCGACCCGAAACAGCAGATGACCCGCTGTGCGGTCTGCCCCGGGTCTCCCGCGACCACAGGCGGCGGAGACGGGCGTGGCGGCCGGCCGGACTTCAGGAACGCCCAGCCGACACCGACGACACCCAGTACGGCCAGAGCCACCCCGGCGAGCATCAACCCCCTCCGCCCCGGGGCCTTCGGTCCGCCAGCCTCCGCGACGGCCGGCGCCGGCGGGGCCACCATGAGCCGGGCCAGGATCGCCTCCCAGTCCTCGGCCTGTTGGTAACGAAGCTCCGAGGCATTCCATGCCGCTTTGAGCACTTCGGGTTCCCGCTTGCGCATGGAAACGCCGAAGCTCACGGCGTCGACAGGTTCGGTGATGCGCGCGGGATTGCCGACCACCTTGGCCCGGGCGCCGCGGACCCTGCCTTGCAGTTCGTTCTGAAGCTTGTCGCGCGACTCTACCTGCGCGGCGACGATCAGCTTTCGTAGTCCCGCTTCCGCCGGTTTCAAATCGCCATTGACCGCGACCTTCCCCACCTGCGTGCAGGTGGCGGTGACGGTGTGCAGGTACTCCGGCTCCGGGCTGCGGTTGGTTCGCAGTTCGACGCGAATCTCCAGCGGCAGCGACTTGCCCAGGGCTCGAGGCCCGGACAGCGGGGGAACATCCACCTCCAGGTGGATGCGGTCACGATACCGTTGCAGCGCCGGGGAGTGCTCGAAGAAGGCCGGCCCCACCGTCTTACGCGCCGATTTCGTGACGATGTCGAGGGCATGGCGGGTGAATTCGCCGGCATCCGCGAAGTCCCAGTTCAGCGCTGAGGGATTCCACACCATGGGTGCCGCAAGTGTGGCATCAGCGACTCCCGCTCCCATCAGGTGGAAGGCCACGGAAATCCGCGGCTCGACGCCGGCCAGCCGCGACTCGACGCCGGCGTTGGGAAACAAGCCCTTGCGCAGCGGACCGGCGAGGCTCGCGAGCTGCTCCTTCTGCAGTCGCGTCAGAAGGGCGCGCAGGTGCGCGACCAGGGGCTCGGCCAACACGGCATCGGCGTTGGCGAGTTCCACGGCGTCGCCGCGGATGCGGAATTCGATGGGTAAGGAGAAACCGCTTTCCGGCAGCGCGCGCCCCTCCGCCTGAACCGACAGCGAGAGCCGCGCCGCGCCCTGCGCGAAGGTCTCCGCGTCCTTGAATTGCACGCCGTCCACGGTCACGGCCAGCAGTTCGACGGACAGGCAGCCGTGCAGCTCCTGGGCGACGGTGTTGTGAATCGTCGCCCGCAGGTGTTCGCGCAGCAGTCCCGTGTGCGCCTCGCGCCGCCGTTGGAGCGAATTCTCATGTTCCTGGCGACAGCGCTTGAGCAGTTCATCGGCGCGGGCGGAGAGGCCCTCCGGCGCGTGCTTGAGGTCGGGGCGTTTCTCAAGCGCCGCGATCGCCTGCGTCCACTTTCCGGACTCCGCCAGTCCGGCCGCAGCATCGAACCACGCCGTCGCCGTGCGCCGCGCCTGTTCGAGCTTCTGACGTTCCAGCTCCGCGGTCTCGAGCTTGCCCTTGATGACACTTTCGAGCCGCGCCGCCTCCTGGAGCACGTCGTCGGGCCAGTGGGCGACGGTGGGCTTCTGCGTGAGCACGCGATAGGCGTCGGGCAGCTTCCCGGCGTCATGCAGCTTCTTCGCCTGGCCGAGCCATTCGCGTGCCGCCTGCTGCTGGGTCTGCTGGTCTCGCGCCTGGCGGACCTTGTCGGCAAGCAACTTCTCCGTGTCCGACACCACTGCCGGCCAAGGCAGCGGCGGCCGCGCGCCCAGGAGCTCTTCCGCCTTGTCCCATTTTTCCGCGTCCACCGCCCGGCGGACTTTCTCGATCCACTCCTCGGCGCGGCGATGCGCCGCGGCGATGCGTCGTTCCTGTTCCTCCTTGGCGAGTCGGTCGTTGAATTGCTGATCAAGCGCCGCCGCACGCGAGTCCAGGTCGGGAGGTGGATAACGCAGCGCCGGGCGCTGCCCATGGAGCTTTGGAAACGCCTTCTCCCAGCCATCGGCCTTTAGCGCCGCCTCCAGCGCCGACAGCCAATCGTGCGCCGCCTTCGCATCGGCCTGGCGCTCCTCGGTCTCGCGCCTGGCTTTCTCCTGCGCCTGGCGTTCGCGTTCCTGACGTTCGGCGGCGACCCGCGCCGTGCGCTGCGCCAGGCCGGCGCTCAGCGACTCGCGAGCCCGAGCTTGTGCCGGATGTATGTCCGGAGGGAGCGCCTCAAGCCGACGGGCGAGTGCCTGCAATTCGGCTTCCGCCCCGCCGGCCGTGTCGTCGATAGCCTCACTCGCCTGCCTCGCGGTCTGGAGCGCGGACTCCACTTCCTGCAAGCCGTTGAGCCTCGCGGACAGCGTGGCACTCGTCTTTGTCAGGAAGGGGGTGGGGTCGGGGAGCGAACGCACGGAGTCGAGCAGTTCCCCGGCCTGCGCCCAGTTGTCGCCCTCAAGCAGTTCGGCGGCCCGGGCCAGACGCAGGTGCGCGTCGACGAAGGCGAGGAGCGCCTGCCCCCGCTGGGCGACCGCCGGTGACAACCCCCTGGTCTCTGCCAACGCCTGGACCGCGGCGCGTTTCTCTGCCCAGTCGACCTGGTCCCCGGCGCCGCGGCGGAGCTCGTGTTCCAGGGCCTCGAGCTGGCGAGCCAGGATCTCCGTGGGGTCGACCGGCTTGACGCCGTGGCCGGCAAGCTCTTTAAGCACTTCCGCGGCGGGCGGGCGTTGCTGCGGCAGGTTGGCGAGCATGCGCTCGAGCAGACGACACCAGGTCTGCACGGCGGGTTCCGGCGATTTGCGAAGGTCGGTACGGCGCGCGCCGGTGTAGCGCAGCGCTCCCATCATCATGCAGGTCTCGACCTCACGGTATGCCCCGGGGTCGTTCAGATAGGGATGGCTGTGCTCGGCAGCCAGGTGGAGGAGAAACCCCGCGGCGATCACGTCCGACCCCCACTCGAAGGCGGTCATGATCTCCGTGACGCACTTGTGCGGATCGATAAAGGCGCAGATGCGGTCGTCGCGCGCGTACTCGTCGGGCGACAGCACTTCCCAAACGCCGGTTGCCTGCGGAATCCCCGCCCCGTCGGTGGGCGGCCCCACCGCGAGGTTCTTGTACGCCTCGGCCCCCAGCGCCGTGCACACCGCCGCCGCGAACCCGAAGTCGGTCACCTTCTCGATGCCCTCCGGCGTGGTCAGGATCACGCCGGGACACAGTCCGCCGTGCGCCCGGAGCGGCGCTGCCTCGCCGGAGTGGATCACGCGCAGGGCATCAAAAACCGCCGCCGTCAGCCGCAGCAGGGTCTGCTCGTCGGCACCCGGCAGATCCGTATTAAAGACCTCCGGCGCCGCGAGCGCCGGCCGCGCGGGCTCGTGCTCGACGTAGAAGCTGCGTTCGTCCTGGCGCAGTTCGCCCGTAAGCCGCAGCACGTGCAGGGATCGCCCCGCGAGAAGCCGCTGCGCCTCGATCGCCGCGGACAAGGCGCGCGAGAGCTGGTCGGCGCCGGCCGGAGTCAGATCGGCGGGCTTCAGGATGACGCGGCGATGGACTTCACCCATGCGCGGTTCGCTCGTCGCCGGACCCAACCGCTGTGACAACGGGACCTGGCGGGCTGGACTGCCTAAAGCCAACGCAGCCTACGATGCACGATCCTCACCTAGAACGTCGGCATCGGGTCTGGTCGACATCATGTTTCCCACGCCGTATATTATGCGACGATGAGTGGTGAAGATAAACAATCGGCGCCCGCTTCGCACAAAGTCACCAGCTCTTCACCGTTGTTTAAGCCCATGCGGGCCATGTTCGCCGCGGTCGAGGAGCCCGAACGCCGCTCCCTCCTCGCGTCGCTGATGGCCGACCTGGGCACGGACCGTGCCGCGGGCCATGACCGCGCCGCCACCGCGGAGCAGGTCGACGTACTCGCCAAGAAGCTCGTGGCCGTCGAGAAGCAGAAGGCGGAGCTCGAGGATGCCGTTCGCGTCGCGCGATCCGACCTCCTGCGCCGCGACAAACACTGGGAAGCGGAACAGGCGCGAGGCGAGGAACTGCAGAAGGTCGTGGAGAGCCAGCGCACGCGGATCGACGCCATGCAGAAAGAGCTGTCACTGCTCGAGACGCAGCTGGTGGCGCGAAACAACGAGCTGCACCAGGCGGAGCTGAAGATCGAGGAGCTCACCGTCACCGGGCAGCGGGCGGACCGCAGTTCCGTCGACCAGGCCAGGCTGGAGGAGCTCGAGCGCGGCCGGGTGGAGCTCGCCCAGGAGGTGGAGCGCGTGCGGGCGCAGATGGACCGGCTGCGGCAGGATAAAGACGCCGAGATCGCGCGGTTGCAGGAGGAACATCGCGGTCGCGAGGCGAAAACCGCCGAGCACGGCGAGGATTTGATGGGCAAGGTCTGGCAGCGGCTGGCCGCCGCCAAGCCCCCGCTGGTGGAGGGGCATCTGCAGCCGAACCCACAGGTCGCAGAACGTCTGGCGGATTCGTACATCGCGCTGGTTAAACTGCTCTGGGAGTTCGACAAGAGCATGCGGCTCTTCCTTGGCCGGTGCGCCAAGGACTCGCCCTCGCTCCGCGTGCAATGGGAGGCGTACGACCGGAAGGACGATTTCCATCAATTCGCCCGCAAAGCCCTGGCGCCCACCGGGGGCATCCCCGTGGGTTCGCTGCGCAGCCGACTGGGGCTGTTTTACGAGTTCGTGTACGACGCCACCGTGGCCTCCGACGCCGTGCTGGAGTCGGTGGAATCCGCCCTGGAGGACCACCTCAAAGAGTATTGCAACAGCGCCGGCGACCCCAACCGCAAGATCCGCGACTTCGTTAAGACCGACGAAGGACCGGGCAAATTCGCGCAACAATTGCGCGAGTTGCGAAGCAGCAAGATCGCGGAGATTTTCGGAAGATGGCAGGCAAGCAAAGGTTCCAGTTCCTAAGGGAGGCGACCGAATGAACCGGATTTCTGTTCCGCCCCCGGCCGCGAGGGGCTCGTCGCGCGGCGTCTTGTTGGCGCTGGCGGCCATCGCGCTGCCGGTGGTGTCCGGGTGCGCCCGCACCCTGACGATCCATCAAAAGGACATCATCAACACCGGTATGGAGGGCAAGCGCGCCCTGGCCGAACGCCGGGGAGAGCCGCTAGAGGTGGACATCGTCTGCGTCCTGCCCGGCGATCTCAAGAAGGAGCAGAACAAGGCGCTCGCGCCCGACGGCAACATCACCTGCGAGGACTGGTACAAGCGTCGACCGCTCGCCGGCGCCCCGGACCCCGCACGTTTCGACCTGCCGCGCGAGCAGATCTACCTGCTGGGCGACGAGCGTGACACGAGCCAGGTCGTCGGCAAGCGCGTGGGGAAGCGCCTGTGCGGGGCGAAGCAGGACCGCAAGGACAAAGTCGTGATCAACGGCGTTAACTTTCCCAGCGGCGCCCTGTTCGACGATCGTGCCGTGATCTACGTATTTCCGCGCTTCATTGGCGAAAACAAGCAGGTGCTGGCTGAGCCGCCGGCAAAGTTCCATCCCCCGGGCTCCTACCGCCGCGAGCTCTTCGTGGAGATCGGGGTCGATGACTCCGCGGGAGCCAACAAGCAGTACGTCAAGAACATTACGGAGAAGAAGCTGGGCCCGACGGAAAAGTCACCGTAGGGCATCCGCCGGCGGGCTGGCGATGGCACGCCGGGCGGGGAGCTCGCTCAAGGCCGGCGCCGCGGGCGGGTGCGGCGGATAGACGAAGGTGGCGTAGACGATCAGCGGTTGGAGACCGGCGGCATGAGTTTCTGGACACCAATGCACTGGTCGGAGGGCATGTTCCTCCGGCCGCACCACCTCCAGACCGCCCAGCGGTGGATGGAGACGGTGGTGAACTCCGCCGTCGACAGCGTGCGCCCCTTCACCTGGGGGTTCGTCGACCTCCACGTGGCGCCGGAGCCGCTGGAGAACTTCACGCTTCGGCTCGACCAGTGTACGGCGCGGCTCAAGGACGGCACGTGGATCCGCGTGCCGGAGAACACCCACGTCGGTCCGCTGAATTTCCAGAAAGCCCTGGAGTCGGGGCGCGGGTCGCTGGACCTCTTTCTCGGCGTCCCCCATTTGCAGGAAGTGCGGGCTAACACTGTTTCGCTGGAACGTCCCGAGTCCTCCGAGGGTGTGCCGCGCTTCGAGCCGCACCCCATTCTTCGGCGCGATGAGAACACCGGCGAAAACCCGCAGATGATCTACGTGCGGAGGATGCGCGGCAGGCTGTTCGCCGCCGGCGAGGACATGACGGGCTACGAGGTGCTGCGCCTGGGCGCCGTGAAGCGTACCGACCGCCCCGGGGCCGTGCCCGAGCTTGACCCGCTGGGCGCCGGGCCGCTGCTCGCCATCCAGGCCGACGCCGCCCTCAGCGCGACGATCACCTCACTCGCCGACCAGGTCGAGGCCAAGGGCGAGGTGCTGGCACGCGAGGCCCGCGAGCACCACATGCTCTTCACCGACGGCATCGCCGCCAACACGGAACACCTGCTGAAACTGCACGTGCTCAACGAGGTTCGCGGGCAGACCGGCGCGCTGCTGCAAGCGCCCTTCCTGCATCCGTACGACGCCTTCGTGGTTCTGGCGTCGCTGATCGGGAAACTGGCGGTGTTCCATGAAGACCTGGTTCCGGGGGCCATCCCTCCCTACGATCACGACCACCCCGGCCAGGCGTTCGAGGCGCTGCGCAAGCGGCTGCTGATCATGCTGGAGGCGGTGCGCCCCGTCCGCTACGCGGTGCGGGCGTTCTCTCGCAAGAAGGACGCCATGAACCGCGAGGGGCTGGAGGTGGAACTGGACCGCGCCTGGATCGACGAGAACCTGGAGATGTACGTCGCCCTGGAGTCCGAGGAGATGGACATCAACCAGTTGGAGCGCTTCATCTACGACAACCTGAACATGAAGCTGGCTTCGCCCAGCCGCGCCCCGAAAATCGCCAGCATCGCGGTGCGCGGGCTGCGTTTGCAGATCAAGTCCGTGCCCGCCGGGACGCTGCCCCGGCGGCAGGCGCTGCACTACTTCCGCATCGATAAGACCATCGGTCCGGATCGCACGGACTACTGGAAGGAATGTGAACAGGAGCGCGGCATCCGCATTGCCGTCCGCGAGGGACAGCTCGCGGGCATCGAGCGGTTCAAGCCGGCGCTGTACATACCTCAGAGGGAGCGCTGATGAGCCCCGCTACCGAACGGCCGACCCTGGCGCTGACCGAAGCCTGCTGGCCGGTCTTCGAGTTCCTCACCCATTTTGCCCGGCAGGTGCACTACCACACCGTCGGGCCGCCGGAGCAGGTGCGCTACGAGGCGCTCAACGCCCTGCGCGACGCCGAGGAACTGGCGCGCAACGACCCGGCGACGGAACGCCTCTGGGACGCGCGGGTGAAGCCCATGCTGGTGTATGCCATCGACTACAAGATGCTCAACAGCGACTGGGACGGGCGCAACTACTGGTACGACAACCTCTTCGAAACCGACCGGACCATCCTGGATCATTCCGAGGCCTTAGGCGGCGAGAAGTTCTTCCAGGATTGCGACGAGTTGCAGCGCGAGTATGAGCTCGCCGAGCGCCGCGAGCGCCGCGACCGGCAGGAGCTTGCAGAGTTGCTCAGCTTGTACTTCGTCTGCCTGCGCCTGGGGTTCCGCGGCCAGTACCACGACCGGCCACAGGAGCTGGCGGACTACGTGCGGCGGCTGTTCACGCGCCTGCCCGCCTACGCCACCACGCGCGCCAAGGAGATGTTCCCTGATGCCTACAGTCGCAACCAGGAGGTGAAGGTCAATTACAACCTGGGCATGAGTTTGACCATCGTGCTGGTCACGTTCTTCCTGATTCTCGCCACCTGGTTCACCATGTCCAAGGTGCTGTGGACCCGGGCGGTGGGCGACATCCGCGCCTGCGCCGATCGACTGGTCGAGGGGTCATCACCCTCCGACGCGTCGGAGCCCCGGCCGGCCCAAGAGGAACAACGCTGAAGCCTCCGGCGACTTAGCGTCGCCTCTCGATATGAGGTAGCTCCATGAAGAAACTGCTCGCGCAATACAAGAACCTGCCGCCGGAATTGAAGATGATGCTGGCGATGGCCGGCCTGGGCTCGCCGCTGGGCGCCATCTGGCTGCTGAAGCGCTACGTCTTCCCCGGCGCTTCCACCACCACCCTCATCTTCGGCGTCGCCGCGGTGGTGGCGCTGATCTCTCTGGTGGGGTTCTTCATCTCCAAGGGGTTCAAACGCGGGGCGAGCAAGCGCACCCAGCGCCTCGCCTCCGACCTGGCGCGCGAGGACCAGCAGGGCCTCATGTCGATGGACGTGCGCGCGGCGATCAAGGCCAACAATGAGAAGTTCTTCACCGCCATCCGGGACATGAAGAAGAACCTCAACATCAGCGTCTATGATCTGCCCTGGTACATCGTCATCGGCGACTCCGGCTGCGGCAAAACGCGGCTGATCAACAACGGCGGGCTCACCTTCTCCACGGGTAAGCCGGAGGGCTACCAGCTCGGCACCCTCAACTACAACTGGTGGTTCACCGAGGACGCGGTGTTCGTGGACATGGCGGGGCGGCTCTGCAACCCGCAGGAGGACGCCGACCATCGCGAATGGCAGGCGTTCCTCGACACCGTCGCCCGCGGGCGCAAGGGCTTTCCCATCAACGGCGCGATCGTGTGCGTTTCCGCGGAACACCTGTTGCAGGATCCCGCCGAAAAGCACGAGGCCGACGCCAACACCATGCTCGAGCGCCTGCGCGAAACGCAGACGCGTCTGGGCGTCACCTTCGCCACCTACCTGGTGGTGACCAAGTGCGACAAAATCCTGGGCTTCATGCAGTTCTTCGACCGGGCGGAAAAAGACATCGTGGTCAAGCATCAGATGTTCGGCTGGTCCAAGCCCGGTCCCTTCAACGAACTGTACGACCCGGACCGCTTCAAATACGACTTCGAGGAGCTCTACGGTCGGCTTAACGACCTGCGCCTGCGCCGCCTGCACGACGACATCGGGGAGATCGATCTGGGCCTCGCCTACAGCTTTCCTGAGGAATTCCGCGAGCTGCGTGATCCGCTCAACACCTACACGCGCACGCTGTTCCCGATGATCAAGAACCCGCGGGCGGTGAAGAACCTCATCTTCCGCGGCATCTACTTCACCAGCGCCACTCAGGAGGGGGAGGTCATCCTCAAGCACCTCACGGAGCGCCTGGGCGCCGAGGTCGCCGGTCAGTTCCCCTCGCTCGACACCTTGTACCCGCAGAAAAAGCCGCTGTTCGTTAAGGATGTTCTCTTTCGCAAGGTTTTCCCCGAACACGGCCTGGTCTTCCGCCACGAAGACGACGTCATCCGCAACCGCAAGCTGGGGCAGATTCTCAAGTACGGCAGCGTGGCCCTCGCCTTGGTCCTGGTGTTCATCGTGGTGTGGAGCGCGCGCAAGGTCGATGAACTGGTTACCAAACCCCGCACCCACACCGCGGAGCGCTGTCCGCCCGCCAGCCTCGATACCAAGGAGGCCGCCCCGCGGAAGCCGGACGACCCGCTCCGGCTCTGCGAGGACCTGGACGCCGACGCCAGGAGGCTGGAGCAGAACCGCCTTCCTGCGGCACTGCTTTCGCTGAGCTTCAGCGGCACGCGGCACCTCATCCGCGACATCCAGGCCATTCGCGTGCGCGTTTTCGAGGAGCACGTGCTGGGCCCGGCGCTCGGCGACATTCAGGCCGCCCTGCGCGATCCGAAGCTGCCGGTTGCGGACGGCAGCAAGGAACTGGAAGCCAGAGGCAAGGATTACGTTGAGGCCCTGGGACAGTACCTTACCTGGCTGGGGTGTATCGACGCGCCGGACGCGGCCACCTGCGTCACGTACGACAGCTTCAAGACGTTGGCCAAGGTCCCGGGCCTTTCGCCCCAGTCCGTGCTCATCGCCAAGACGGAAGTCATGGATCGACAGGCGAGCGGTTATTTCACCGCCATTCGCCAGGAGGCGACGCGGCGGAATCCGCTTGATCTGCTCAAGGCGGACCGCCCGGCGGCGGAGCGGGTCGTGGTCGAGGCGGTGAAGGCCCTGCATGCCCACATGAAGGGCTACACCGACCTGGCGAAGCACCCCAACCCCACCTTCCGCGAATGGATGCGCATCCGCACGGCCTGCTCGGAACTCGACAAAAGCTATGCGGAGATGCTGGGCGCGGCCGCCTCGGAGCCAACGAGCCTCGAGGCCCTGGCGAAGCTCAAGGAGCAGTTCGTCGCGCAGTACACGGCCTTCACCAAGGCCCTTGCGGACTGCACGTGGAAAGGGGACCGGATTCGACCGCTCCGCGATCTGATCCGCGAGGAACGCAACCGTTGGATTCAGCTCGAGGCCGGCCTGGCGCAGGCTTACGGCAAATGTACGCCCACCGCTCCGAAGAACGACGCGGTAACAGCATCGGCGAAGGTCCTATCCGCCGGCGACGGCGCGGACGTGCCCGGACTCGACGCCGTCCTGTGGAAGAGCCTGCTGGCCGCCGGTCTGACGAAGCGCGACTACGTGGCCGGCTGCTACGACGAGCTCGACAAACTCGTCCTCGAAGTGGAACAAGTCTGTGAGCACGTGTTGGCCCGCCGGGGAGACCCGACCGCGCCCGAGGGGTTCGAGCTCACACCGGCCGCAGGCTTCGTCCGCGACAAGCTGGCACTGATCAAAAGCGACATCGACAAGATCGCGCCCGGTGCCGATGCCGCCAAGGCCATGACACCCACGCAGTGGGCCGACGTGCTGGACGCCAAGCTCAACCCTAGGCAGTCGGACGACAAGCTGGCGGTGCCCGCCAACCTCCACGCCATCTGGCAGGGTGACAAGCTCAAACGGCTCTACGAGGCCCGCCGGGATCTGATTGACCGCGGCGAAACCACCAGCCTGCTGCTGAGCATACGCGACCGAAGCCGCGCTCCCGCCAGGTGGGGGATTGCGGAACTGTTCCCACTGGAGACCTGGGGCGCGCCGGTCGCCTCCGCGTTCACCATGGAGTTGCCGGAGGCGGCAGCGCCGGACCAGCGCCGGCGCGGTGCGGCAACGCAGGAGGCCGCGCCGGAGAAGGAAACCCCGGAACCGCCGCGGCGGCGCGCTCGCGGCACGGCCGAACCGACCCCGGCAACAACGCCGACCCCCTCGGCGCCCTCCCCCCGCCCGCGTGCCGACACCACCGGACGCATCCCCACTTGCGCCACGCGTACCTTCCTTCAGGACCGCATGCTCGATTGTGCCGACGTCTACGACTTCCTGAAACGGCTCGACCCCGGGCGGTATTACGGCGACAGCCGTAGCGACACGCCGCTGCATTTGCAATGCGCCGAGGACGTGGCACACGCATGTCGAACGTACGTGGCGACGTACGTGTCGGCGTGGAAGGACGCCTACGACCGGTATTCCTATCCCGAACTCCTGGAGACCTGCACAGAATCCAAGACCTGGCAGGAGTTAGCCACGCGCCTGGCGTCGGCTGGACGCGGATCGCTGGACAAGGTGGAGGATCAGCTCACCCTGGCGTTGAGCGCCGCGCTCGAAGCGGGCCCCTTCTGGGATCAGCAGATGGACAGCCATCGACAATGGTCGGAGGCCTGCCCGCCGAACGACAAGGTTTGCGAGCTCTTCGCGGGATGGACCCGCGAGGAATTCAAGAAGAGTTGCCCCAAGGGGGCGGCAGAGCCCTGGGGTTCCCTGTACAGCGCGCGACTTCCCGAACGCCTGCGCAAGGAGTCGCCCATCGGCGCCGCACCCTGGAGCGTCCTCGCCGACGCCTACGCCCGCCAGCGATGGCGTGACCTTGCCAAGGCCATCACCGCGAACGGCTCCCTTCGCACCCGCTTCGAAACTGCCGATGCCGCGCTCAAGCCGGGCACGCCCGTGCCCTGGGGCGCCGTGCAGGAGCTACGCAGCGACACCGGGTTGGCCGGCGAGCGCATCACCAGCGGCATCGTGGAATTCGAGGCCTGCGCGCAGAAAACACTCAGCCGCGAGATCTCGGGCATCCTGGCTGACATCCAGAACGCATACTTCACCAAGGATGCGCCTGTCGAGGGATGGCCGTATACCACGCCCGAGACCGCCGGCGCGCCGCCCAGGACCGTCAACTTCGAAGACTTCCAGAAGTTCCTCGCAGAAGTGGGCCGGGCACAAGCTTACTTCGAGCCGCTGGAGCAGAAACTCCCGCCCGACGATCCCCTGCACGTGGCGCGCAAGGCCTTCTACGCCGGTTGTCGCGCCTGGATGGACTTCATCACCGACGACGGCACCACCAAGGATCGCGGCGGACCTCGCCCCAAGCCGCTGGAGGTGACCATCGAAGAGGCCGACCCGCTCGACCTGACCAAGGGGGGACCGTGCGCCAAGGATCCCATCCAGAACCGGCCGGCGTACTACTACAACCACGTGGCCCTGGAACTGAACCTTGAGCTGCTCCCCGCGGGGGCTGCGCAGGGCGACTTCCGCCGTGAAACGCTGCTGATGTCCACGCTGACGCAGATTGACAAGGTGGAGTTGCGCAAAGGCCGCTGGACCTGGCCCGGCGACATCGCGAGCGGCCGGCTGGGCGTCAAGCTCACCGGCGGCCGGAACCAGGAGGGTACCCGGGAGCTCCCGCCGGATTTCGGTCGCGAACTCAACGAAGGCTCACCTTTGGCGTTCTGCGTGTATCTATACCATTACGGAACGGGTGCGCCCAAGGGTGACCTGTGGACGGTCTGTCACGGTTTCGACCTGGTGGCGGAGTTCAAAAACAAGCAGCTCCATGAGCTGGTGAAGCTGGCACAGCAGGCGGGCAACACGCAGGTCGGTGACAAGTTCATCTTCACGCTTTCCCGACCCATGCCCCCGCCGATCAAGAAGCTGGAGAAGCCGTAGCCGCGCAGAAGCGCGGCCGCCGGGTACACGGGCAGCGGAGCCGCAAGACGGACATGGACTGGACGCGAATATTCAAGTCGAAGCCCAAGCCCGATCCGAAGATCCGGTGGTTCGGCAAGCTGCCTACCTACCCGGACTATTACAGCTCACCCGCCGATGCCGAATGGGCGGTGGAGTTCAACGACTGGGTGCTCAAGGGCTTCGAGGTCTACCAGAGCCGCGTCAAGTCGCAAGCTCAGCCGGTGCGCCGGCTGCCGCTGGCGGGCTGTGTTATCCGGCTGCCGCAGTCCGGCATGACGGTTTTCAGTTCCATTCTCGACTACGGCGGCGACATGCGCGGCCGGCCGTTCCCCATCTGCTTTTACGCCGCGGTGCCCACGCCGCTCTGGCCCGGTCCCACCAGCGATCGCCTCGGTCCGGTGTTTCGCGTGGTGCGCGATCTGCTCGCCCTCCGCCGCGACGTGGCCCGCTTCATCAACCAGCCCGGCCGGTTCGAGACCGCCTTTGGAGATCACTCCGTCGACTTCGGCGAACTGAACGGCGACGCGCAGGACGCGTCGTGGAAATCAGAAGGGACGGCCACGCGCTTCATGGACTGGTTCGAGCAGGCGCGGAGCGGGCTGAAGATCTCCGACGCCGAGACCTGGGCGCGCACCGTCCACCGCTGGGGCCGCAACCTGGCGCAGCACGAAGGCCCGGGGTTCGAACCGACCCTGCGCTTCCCCCTGGCCATGCGCCTGCCACTGGATCTCCAGGTGGCGGGTTGGATGCGCTGGCTGGAGTCGCGAATGGACGTGCGGCGCCGGCTTTTCTCTCTCATGGTCTCCGGAGAGCTGGATCGCGACAGCGGACACCTTACGGTCATCGCCCGCAACGTGGTGCGCGAGGACTTCCTCCTGCTTACGTCCCTCGCACACTCGCTACCCTACCTTGACGACGTAATGGCTCTGGAGGCGGACGACGGCTCGGCATCCGGCGCCATCCCGGCGGACTCAAGCTGGATGGACTTCGTGGAATCCCGCCCGCCGCTGACGTGAAGGCACGCGGCACCTTGTCCACCGATCCCCGCGGTGGCCTGGGAGCCCGACACTCGGCCGCACCATGCCCGAGCCCGCTACCAACTACCGGCGGCCGCGCTTGCCGCGCTTCTTCTTCGCCGCACGGGCGCGGGACTTCTTCACCGCGCGGGGCTTCCTCCTTGCGGCCGTCGGACGGGTACGTTTCGCGGCGGCCTTCTTCTTCCTTTTTGCGGGTTTGGCGCGCTTCGCGGGCTTGCCGCGTTTGGCGGGCTTGCCGCGTCTGGCGGATTTGGCGCGCTTGGCGACGCGGGCCTTGGTTCGCGCCATCCGCCTCCCCGCCGGCTTGCGGCCACTGCGTGTCCGCGCCGTCGGGGCGGGACGGACACGAGCCACGGGCGCGGACGCGGGAGCCGCAACAGGCGCAGCGGCGCGAGCCTCTTCCATTCCACGAATGACCTCAACTGCGTCGGCCGTGTATCCCCCGGTTTCTCCGTGGTCAACCAACACCGGCCCGATGCGCTGCGCGGCCGCCAGCGCCTTGTCCCGCAAAGCGGAACTGCGCCGCGCAATGTTGATCAGCGCCTCGTTCATGGCATGGCGGGTCCGGTTCTTGCGGGCATGGATCTCGCGTTCCAGCACTTCGAGCTTGGCATCGAAGTAGTCGTCGGGATAGGCGCCGTCGTCGCGCGCCATGCGCCCCACCAGGTTCCAGCCTAACTGCCCGCTCCACTCGTCGTCCGCGGCACACCACGCGTCCACCTGTTCAAGCCCCAGCGGGGTTCGCGCCGCCAGCGCCGCCAGGGCATCGGTGACGACATAGTTGTTCAGGTCCGCGCGCCAGCTCTCCAGGAGCGACGCTTCCGTCTGGAGCGGGTCGGCGATCATCGTCGCCAGCATCCGCGCGTCGTGGTTCCCGGTTGCCCACAGCTCCCGCGCCAGGGTATGGTCGGTGTTTATTTCCTTAACCAGTTCCTCGAAGCCCGCGGCGCTCACGCCGCACGTCGGCCAGGTCACGCCGCAGCGCGCGCCCGCCCGGCGGCCCTCCTCGGTGCCGAGTGCCTCGAGACGGCCAAGTGCCGATTGCAGGTCCATCGATCGATCTCCGATTGGCTGTGGCTCTCGCGCCGGGCGACTCCCCGGCCGCTCGATCGTCCGATCGCCTCGACGCGCCACCGCGCCGACGCACAAATCGGGAGGTCGGGCAACATCATGGCACCAGCCACGCCGGCGCACAACAGCTCGCACCGCCCAGCTCACACGCCTAAGCAGTGCGCGGGGCATTCGCCGGGCGCGACTCTAACCTAATGATAACACAGTAGGTTACGCACGATCCCCGAAGGTGGCGGCGCACCCGGCGCCCCGCCCGGCGCGCGGCGGACCTCTGCTACTTCGCGCCGGGCGCCGCACTCCGCGACATAGTGCGCTACGCTACCGGAGTTCCGGCGTCCATGTGCGGTCGCACCCCTGCGACCGTGAACGTCGTGCGCGAACCCGCGAGCCGTTGAAATAGTACTCGCCGCAATCAGAATACTCGCCGGGGCGGGAGGTTGCCGCCCGTGATTGGTTAGTTCGTGGGAGTCATCCATGTTCGGGCATTCGAGGTGCTTGCTTTTCGGGCTGGGCGCGGTTCTCGGTGTAACGTCCGGCTGTTCGCACTACGGGCCGAAGGTCTGGACGGAGTCGGTGCTGGAGACACGGAGCGTGGACGCCGCCACGCTGCGCGCCGTCGAGGTAGCCACGCACAACGGCTCCGTGCGCTACCAGGGCCAGGCGCCGCCGCCGGCGATGGCACAGATTACGGTCACCAGGCGCGCCGGCGGCGTTACCGTCGACGACGCCCAGGCAGCGATGCGCGCGATCGACGTCTTTGTGGAACCGGACGCCGCGGGGGCATGCAAGGTCGGGTGGCGATGGCGCGGCGTTCGACAACACACGTGGGCGGCGGTCGTCAGCTTTGATATCGTCGGCCCCGCCGCAATCCGCCTCGACGCCGAAACCCACAACGGCGAAGTCCGCGTCGACGGAGTCGACGGCGCCACTTCGCTTACAACCCACAACGGGGCCGTGGACGTTGCTTCCCGCGGCGCAAGTCTCACCGCGGTCACCCACAACGGACGGATCAACGCCCGCTATGCCGGCCCGATGCTGTCCCTGGAGACGCACAACGGCGGCGTGACCGCGGACATCAGCGCGTGCGGTACCGTGGGCGGCGCGGTCACCACACACAACGGGACCGTCAGCCTTTTGGTGTCCGAGCGCACCTCGACCGACGTCGTTTGCGCCACGCACAACGGGCGGGTGACGGCCGAACCGCCCGTCGTGGTCACGTCTTCCACGCGAACCAGCCTTGAAGGCAGGCTCGGCGAGGGCGGCACGTCGCTGTCGGTGGTGACGCACAACGGAGACGTTCACGTGCGGCGGCCGTGAGTGCCCACGCCGGCAGACCTGGCTTGTGGATGGAGCGGCCGGCGGCGTTGCGCCGCCACCGACCGGGCCGGCGCTCCCACCCGCACGGTGGAACCGACGTGCCCGCCCGCTATTGCGAAACGAGCTCCCGGTCGCGGTTCTGGAGCTGGGTTTTGAGCCGCGTGAGGATGGAGGAGTGCATTTGCGAAACGCGGCTCTCCGACAGGTCCAGCGTGGCGCCGATCTCCTTCATGGTCATCTCTTCGTAGTAGTACAGGATGAGGATCAGTCGCTCGGCGCGGGAGAGCCCGCGGGTGATGAGTTCCTTGAGGTCGCGCCGCTGAATCTCGGCCAGGGGGTTGCGGCCGCGTTTGTCCTCGATCACGTCGATCTCCGTGACTTCCTTCCGCGAGTCCGTCTCGCCGTAGGTTCGGGAAAGGGAGATTTGCGCCACCGAAGTCGCCTCGCGGAGGATCTTCTCGAACTCGGGCAGCGACACGTTCAGCCGCTGTGCCAGCTCCCAGGAGTGAGGTGCCCGGCCCAGGGTTGCCTCCAGCTCGCGCGAAAGGCGTTCGATCTGATGCGCCCGGGTGCGCACCAGTCGGGGAACCCAGTCCAGGCTGCGCAGCTCGTCGAGGATGGCACCGCGGATGCGCGGGGCGCAGAAGGTCTCGAACTTCACGCCGCGTTCCAGGTCGAACGACTCGATGGCGTCCATGAGGCCGAAAATCCCCGCGGACACCAGATCATCTCGATCCACTTCATCGGGCAGTTTGGCGCCGATGCGCTCCGCGTTGTACCTCACGATGGGAAGGTAATTCTCCATAATGGCGTTGCGCAGGGCGCGACCGCCGGAGAGTTTGTATTTGCGCCAGACCGAGGAAATATCTGCGTTTGCCGCCGCCTTCCGTGCCCGCATGGACCAAAGCTCCTTCTTCGTCCCCGGAGCCCCCCGACTCCATCGACCTCCCTGTACCCGGTCGAAACGCGTAGTGCGGCTCGTCGCGGGTTACGCCCGCACGGCTGCGCGGGTCTCACCGCCCGCGCCGCCGCCCGCCGCGGCCGCCGCCTGCACCTCCAGGCGCCGGCGAATCTCCGCCTCCCGACCTTTCTCGTGTTCGCGCACCACAAGCTGCGCCGCGTACCCGAGAACCAACCCCAGAAAACAAAAAACGAAAAGTGCGAGGATGCTGCGGGAAAGGGTGACGATGGGCGGATTCTGCACCACCAGTCCCGCCACCACCGAAACGCTGAACGCTAAAAGGCCGAGCCCGGCCCCCACGTATCGCGCCAACATGCACGCAACATCCCTGTCGCACCAACTTCACCGCCCCGGGTACAACGCCGCGCGGGTCAGGCAACGCAAACGCCGCGACAGCGCTATCCGCCGCCGCCCGCTCCGGGGGACCGCCGGACCGGCATCCTTGCCGGCCGAGGGTAGTAAAAACGCGCCGCATCGGTGCGTACCGCACCTACAAGAACAAGCCGACGACGCGTCGAAAGAACCCGCCCCGCGCTTCCGCCCCGGGACTTTTCCGCGCCAGTTCCCGGGCGATCGCGGCGACGCAGGCGCTGGCGTTGCATCCCGGAGAGCCAATCACGAAGGGGCAGCGCTCCTGAACCGCCAGCTCGACCGCACTATCATGCAGCAGGTAGCCGCCGTCTGCAACCGGATAATTCAAAAATCTGCCGGCCACCCCGGCCACGCGCTCGTACGTCGCTTGCGCTGCGGCACGACTGTGGGCCATATTCACCAGCAGGCTCACCCGCCCGGTGTACTTCTGCTGCACCAGCGCTTTGACCGTCGCGTAGGCGTCCGTCAGTGCCGTGGGCTGCGGCGTGGTCACGACGTAGGTCTCGTCGGCCGCCAGGGCAAAGGTGGTCACGTTCCGCGAGATGCCCGCGCCGCAGTCCAGGACCACGATATCAGTACTGTTTTCGAGGTTCTGAAACTGCCCCAGCAGGCGGTGGCGGTCGAACTCCGAGAGGTTCGCCAGGTCGTGCATGCCCGAGGCTCCGGGCACGAAGCGTATCCCGCCCGGGCCTTCCATGCAGATGTCATCCAGCGTGCGAACGCCGGCGAGTACGTGGGCGAGGGTGTACGGCGGCTGAAGGTCCATCAGCAGGTCCGCATTCGCCAGCCCCAGGTCGACATCCACCAGCGCCACGCGCGGCCCGCGCGCCGCCAGGCAGATCGAGAGGTTCACGGCGAAATTAGACTTCCCCACGCCTCCTTTGCCGCTGGTGATGGCGATGGTGCGTGCGACCGCGCGGTGCTGGCGAATCATGCGACGCAGGCGCGCCGCCTGATCCGGCGGTCCGCAGCCCGGTCCACTGGAATCTCGCCCGTGCATCAGGTGGCTCGCTCCCCCAGGATCAAACGCGCCAGCTTTTCGCTGCGCCCTACCTCGATATCGTCGGGTACGTCCTGCCCGGTGGTCACATAGGAGAGTTTCGCCTGGACCGCGTTCATGCAGGTAAGCAGCGCGCCGAACCCCACCGCTTCGTCGAGCTTGGTGAGAATCACGCGGTCTATGCCCAGGGGCCGGAAACGTTCCGTGGTCTGCGCAATCACCGCCTCGCCGCTGGTGGTGGAAAGCACCAGGTGCACCTGGTGTGGACGGCCGACGTCGAAGAAGCCGCGCAGTTGCTCGATTTTCATGCCGTCGCGCTGACTGCGCCCCGCCGTGTCGATCAACACTACGTCACGATCGGCGAGTGTTCGCAGGGCATCGGCGTATTCGCCGGGCGTGGCCGCCACCACCAGCGGAACGTCGATGATCTCGGCATACGTGCGCAGTTGCTCTACGGCAGCAATACGGTAGGTGTCGACGGTGATGAGCCCGACCTTGCTGCGCTCCCGGAGGGCGAAGTTGGCGGCGAGTTTGGCGACGGTCGTGGTCTTGCCCACACCCGTGGGACCGACGAGCGCCACGACCGTGGGTCCTTCCTCCCGCCGCGAGGGTATCGGCCCGGCGGTCGGTACCATGGCCTCCAGGAGCGCCGCCAGTCTGGCGCGCACCGCCTGGCGGTCGGTGATCAGCTCCGGCGGAAGAGTGCTCCGCACTTCCTGCACCAGTTCCGCCGCCAGTTGATCGGCGATCTCGGCCTGCACCAGTTGCTCGTAGGCGGCGTAGAGCGCCTCGGGCAGCGAACCACTTCGCGCGCGACGCGACTCACGCAACAAATCGGCGAGGGCGTTTTTGACCGCTCCCAGTTCGGCAAGGACGGCATCAGGCTGCGACGCCGCGGCGCGGGGCATTGGCGGTGACACCAACACGGCAGCTCCCTCTGCACCATCGCTTCTACCCGACTTGCGCATCAAACTACCCCCGCGCATACCCTCGGGCAAGTCAGCAATTTCCCTTGCCGCCGTGATTTCTACGTACGGACTTCCCCCTAGGCCGAAGAACCCGCCACGCGTGAGGGTGCGGGTAGTGAGTATGACCGCGTGGCGCCCGAACTGTCTTTTAACCTGATCGAGCGCCTCGGCCATGGTACGGCCGCTGAATGTCTTAAGCTTCATCCGTCAGCACCACCATTCCATGAGATTCGACCTCGAAGCCGCGCACCACCTCGTTGTAGGAGAGCACGGCCACCGAGGGAAGCCCGACTTCGATCAGCTTCCGCACCCAGGCGCGAATCTGCGGCGGGCATAGCAGCACTGGGAAGCGGCCGCGGAGCGCCGTGGCCGCCCGTTCCGCCTGCGCCCGAACCGCCTGGGCGATGCGCGTCTGGAGCTGACCCGGCATGGCCAGGAACGTTCCACGATCCGTGCGCTCCAGGCTCTTGGAGACCAGTTCCTCCACGCCGGGATCCAGGGTAATGCAGTGAATCCGCCCGTCCTCCCCCTTATGCAGATGACACAGCGTCCGCGAGAGCGCGTTTCGCGCGTATTCCGTGAGTATCTCCGCGTCCTTGGTACGCGGCGCCCAGTCAGCCATCGTTTCCAGAATCGTCTCCAGGTCCCGCACCGGGACGCGCTCGCGCAGGAGCGCCTGGAGCACCCGATGCACTTCGCCCGGCTTGAGTACCTCCGGAACCACCTCCTCCACCAGCTTCGGAGCACGTTCCTTGAGACTGTCCAGAAGCCGACTCACCTCCTGCCGCGTCAGCAGTTCATCGGCGTGCCGCCGGATGATCTCGTTCAGGTAAGTGCTGATCACGCTGGTGGCCTCCACCACCGTGTAGTTGTTGTGCTCCGCCTTGTGCCGCATGGACTCGTCGATCCAGACGGCGGGCAGGCGGAACGCCGGTTCCGTCGTTTCCATGCCCGGCACCTTCTCCGTTACCGTGCCCGTGTCGATGGCCAGCAGATGTCCCGGCATGACCTCGCCCTGCCCCACTTGCAGTCCGCGGATCTTCACCCGGAACTGATTGGGCTGAAGTTGGATGTCGTCCCGAATGCGAATGGGAGGCACCACGATCCCCAGTTCCTGCGCCACCTGCCGGCGCAGATTCGTGATGCGGTCCAGCAAATCTCCCCCCTGCTTGCGATCCACCAGTTGAATCAGGCCGTACCCCACGTCGAGTTCCATGGGATCCGGAGCCAGGTGCTTCTCCACCTTCTCCGGCGCCAAAGGCTTCGCTTTCGACGCCGCCGCCACTGCCAGGGCCGTTTGCGTCCGCCGGTGAAGGACAAAAGCCATGGCGCCGGACGACGCCACCAGCAGAATCAGCGGCGGCTTGGGCAGCGGGGTAAGGCCCAGAACTACAAGGAACCCCGCGGTAACCGCCAATGCCAGCGGCTGACTGGTGAGCTGCCCGAGAAGCTCGTCGCCCAGGTTCTTTTTGGCCGCGGAGCGCGTGACAATGGTCGCGGCCGCCACCGAGACAATGAACGCCGGAATCTGCGAAACCAGCCCGTCCCCGATCGTCAGAATCGTGAATCTCTGCAAAGTCTCAAGAATGGGAAGATTGAGCTCGACGAGCCCCACATAAATGCCGCCGAGAATGTTGATGATGGTGATGACGATGCCCGCAATCGCATCCCCGCGAACGAACTTGCTGGCACCGTCCATGGCGCCGTAGAAGTCCGCCTCCCGGGTGATCTCCCCCCGCCGCCGCTTTGCTTCCTCATCCGAAATGGTGCCAGCGTTCAGGTCCGCATCCACCGCCATCTGCTTGCCCGGCATGCCGTCCAACGTGAACCGGGCCGCCACCTCCGCCACCCGTGTGGCACCCTTGGTAATCACGACGAACTGAATGACCGAAATAATGGCGAAGATAATCAGCGCCACCACCAGCGACCCCTGGGCCACGAACCGTCCGAAGGTCTCAACCACGTGACCCGCATTGCCGCTCGTCAGGATCAGCCGCGTCGTTGCGGTGTTCAAGACCAGCCGGTACAGCGTCAATCCCAGAAGTAGCGACGGAAAAGACGAAAACTCCAGCGGGCCGCCCATGTACATGACCGTCAGGAGCACCACGCCCGACAGCGTGATATTCATAAGCAACAGCAGGTCCATCAGCCATGTCGGAAGCGGGATGAGAATTACCAGGATCAGCGCCAGGGCACCCATGGGCAGCAGAACGCCCTGGTGCTTGGAGAGCTTCTCCAGAAAGGCAAAGCGTGTGGTACTTGCGTCCGCCATCTCGTCTTCAAATCAACAAGCAGTTCGACTCAACCGCGCGTTCCGACCCGCCTCGCGTTCCGCTGCCCAACTGGGCGGGATTTCCGGCTCGCTTTAGCCTATGCCGATTGCCGCCGGACTGCGGCCGGCGCCCGTCCGGTCAGCTCGTACACGTACGCCAGAATCTCCGCCACGGCGCGATAGAACTTCTCCGGAATGTACTGTCCCACCTCCACCGATTCGTACAGGGCGCGGGCCAGCGGCTTCCGCTCCACCACCGGGACTCCATACTCCGCCGCAATCTGGCGTATCCGCAACGCCATATAGTCGGCTCCCTTCGCGGTCACCTGCGGCGCGTTCATCACCTCGGCGTCGTAGCGGATCGCCACCGCCAGGTGTGTGGGATTGGTCACCACAACGTCGGCCTTCGGCACATGCCGCTTGAGTCTCTGCACCGCCAACTGGAACTGCACCTGCCGGCGCCGCGCCTTGAGCTTGGGGTCGCCCTCCATGCTTCGCAGTTCCTCCTTAACCTCCTCTTTCGTCATCCGCAGGTCCTGCTCGTATCGATAGCGCTGCCAGATGAAATCCAGAATCGCCAGCACCATCAGCACCGCAGCCAGGCGCAGGCCCAGGTCGTAAACCAGCGAGGCCCCCAGACGAACGACGTCCTGGAATCCCAACGACAAAGCGTACGCGATTTCCGATGTCCGCCCGGAGATGGTCAGATACGCCACTGAGCCCACTACCACCAGTTTCCCGCAGTTGAAGACGGACAGCACGACGGACCGTAGTGAGAAAAGCCGCTGCAACCCTCCCAGCGGATTGATTTTGCTCAGACTCGGAATGAGCGGCTGCCAGGTAACCAGCGCTCCCACCTGGGCATAAAGCACGATGAGTACGGTGAGCAGCAGTATTCCCACCAGCGGTGCAAGCTGCCTTCCGGCTTCCACTGCAATGGCCGCACTAAGAGTCCGGAGCCCCTCCAGCGAGGCTGGCGCCTCCGCGGTCAGCGCCGTCCGGACTACCGCCAGCAGTGATTGCCAAATTCTCGGTCCGGCCCAACCCAGGACCCACATTCCGACGAACAGAAGGATGGCGGCGGGCAGGTCATGACTGCGCGCCACCTGCCCCTTCATTCGCGCCTCGCGGCGCCGACGCGGCGTCGGCGCCTCGGTCCTGTCCTCCGCTTCCCAGGGCATCAGTAGGTCAGCCTCAGTCGAGCCGGGTCCAGCCCGAAGGCAGCACGGATGGTCGCCAGGCCCTCACGCAGACTTTCCGCCATCACATCACCGGCGAGCGCCAGGGTGATGCCCGCCGTCGCCACCGCCAGCATGACGCGGACCGTAAACCCCACGGAAAGCACATTCAGTTGCGGCAGTGTGCGCGAGAGAAACGCAAACGCCAGTTCCGTCAAGAAGAGCGTGATCAACACCGGCCCCGCGAGCCGTACTCCCAGACCGAAAGCCGCGGTAAGCAGCTCCAGCAACAGCACCACCATGGGCTCCTCAAGGCGGAACGATAGCATCGGAATGACCTCGTACGTGTCCAGCACCGCGGCCACTGCCGCCCGGTGCCCGCCGAGGACCAGAAACACCAGCATCAGCACGATGGCGTAAATCTGCGTCACCACCGTTGACTGTTCCGCGAACGTCGGGTCGAACACCTCGCTCAGAGCGATCCCCGCCTGTTGTCCGACCATCACGCCCGCAACCTCGGCGCCGCTCAGCAGCGTCGCAATCGCCAGTCCGATGATCGCGCCCACCATCATCTCGCCCACTCCTCCCAGCACCACCGCGCTCCACGTCAGGTCGGTCGGCGCCTGCCGGTGCAGCACCGGCACCATCATCGCCCCCAGGGTGAGCACCAGCGCCGCGCGCATCCGCCGCGGCACCAGGGTACTGGCGAAGATCGGCGCCGTAAGCATCAACCCTCCCAGCCGGAAGAGCACCAGCGCCAATACCGGAAGCGCCAGCGGCAATTGAAGCAACGACCAGGGCATCGTCTTTGTCTCCCGGACCACCGGCTCCGCCGCGCCACAACTATCGCCCCGCACCCCGCCGCTGCCGCGCCTCCGCAGACTCCCGGCTCACCAGGGCAACGACCCGAGCATCTGTTTTGTGTACACCACCATTTGTTCCGTAATCCACGGAATGAAGATCGCCGCCGCCACGATCATCGCCGCGATTTTGGGCACAAACGTCAACGTCTGCTCCTGCAACTGCGTCACCGCCTGCACCAGCGACAGAATCAACCCCACCGCCAATCCGATCAGCAGGATCGGCGCCGAAGTCGTCAGCGCCATCCAGAAGGCGTTCCGCCCCAGTTCCAGGGCCGTACCGAAGTCCATGGCGTCGCTCCCCGTGCGTCCTTACACAAAACTGTTCAGCAGCATCTCCACGACCAGGTGCCAGCCGTCCGCGAGGACGAACAGCAGCAGCTTGAACGGCAGCGAGATCAGCACCGGCGGCAGCATCATCATGCCCATGGAAATCAGGATCGTGGCAATCACCATGTCAATTACCAGGAAGGGCAGGTAGATGCGGAAACCCATGACGAACGCCGTCTTCAGCTCGCTCAACATGAAGGCGGGGATCATCACCGTCATGGGCACGCGCGCCACCTCGATCTTCTCCGTGTTCGCGATGGGCCTGCCCTCGGCGTACTCGAGGAAAAGATAAACATCCTCGAAATTCCCCGCCTGCTCGATCTGCCGGTACATGAAATCCTTGAGATGTTGCGCCGCAATATCCATCGCCTGCGCTTGCCCCATGCGGTTGTCGAAGTAGGGCTCGACCGCCTGCGTCTGGACCTGGTGCCACACCGGCGACATGATGAGCACCGTAACAAAAAGCGACAGTCCCAGAAGCACCTGACCGGGCGGTAGCTGCGGCGCGCCGATCGCCTGGCGCAGCAGCGCCAGAACGATGATGATCCGCGGGAACGCGGTGGCCATCACCAGGATGGAGGGAACGAGGGTCAGAACCGTGAGCAGGACGACGATCTGCAGCGTGGCGCTGACGCCCTGGGGACTGCCGGCGGTGGGAATCACCCGCGAGAGGTCGGGGAGTTTCGCAGCGTTATCGAAGGGCGCGGGCGTTGCGTTCTGGGCGCGCAGTGGCGCCGCCCACGCCGTCGCTGCCACCGCGACCGCCAGCCCCAGCCGGCGGCCGGTTCTGGAGCCTCCATGCTCCCGCATGCCGCGCCACTCCCACGCGATACTTCGCCTTACGCTTCCCGGGCTCGCCGCCCGGTTCTGCTCACTTCGTCTTCAACGAACGCACCTTCTCCAGCAGTTCGTGCACCGCCCGTGACGTTCCGCCGTCGCCGCCGTTTCTCGTCGGCGCTGTTTCCCGCGCCCGCGATGGCCCGGCGGCGCGGTATCCGCTCGCCTCGGCTTCCAGCAGAGGATCAAACGCAAGGTCTGCCTGACCGCGCGGGGCGGCACGCGAAAGTAAGTCGGCCACTTCCACCGGGTTTGCGATCGCACCCAGCGCACTCACACGATCCGGGGAAACTCCCACCAGCAGCACGCGACGCCCGACCTGCACCGCCACCATCTGATGTTTGGGTGCCAGTGACAGTCGACCCAGCGTGCGTATCACACCGGTGTCGCGCACTCGACCCGCGGGCATCCACCGCCGCGCGGCCCAGGACACGGCTCCAATCACACCCAACACCACCGCCAGCGGCCACAACATGCGCAGCGAGCCGAATCCCGCGGCAGGCGAGGCGGGAAGGGCGTCCCCGCCGCCAGTCCGCGGATGGCCCGCATTTCCGCTGCGAGGCGGAAGCACTACTTCTGATGACGGTACCGGACCCATCGTGGCCGTCTGTGGCGGAACCGCCGATCGGCCGCCCGCCACAGCGCCATCCGAACGGGCCGCGTCACTCCGGCCGTCGTCGATGGCTATGCTCGTATTGGAGGAAATCCGTGGCTCGGTCGGCGGCGCGGAGGCTCCGTCGTTGGCGAACGCCGACACGGAAGCCCCGGCGAGCAGCGCCGATGCCGCGACCAACGCCGCGCGCCAACCGCCGCCTGGCATCGTCCTTGCCTCGTTGTTCCGCGTCTGTCGCATGCGCGCCGTCCGTTGAGGCAACCAGCCAAACCTCGGCTCCACGTCAGGAAGCGACCCGATGCGGGTTGCTCGAGAGCACCTCGCTGACGCGAACACAAAAACTGTCGTTTAACACCAGCACCTCGCCGCGTGCCACGAGGCGGTCGTTGACCAGAATGTCCACGGGGTCGCCCGCGAGTTTGTCTAACTCGACCACGCTTCCTTGCCC
The DNA here is from genome assembly GCA_016208685.1 of Planctomycetota bacterium. GTDB lineage: Bacteria > Planctomycetota > Phycisphaerae > UBA1845 > UBA1845 > JACQXM01. Next base: position 54,048 of record JACQXM010000023.1, read on the forward strand.
CAGCTTGAGCACGTCCTCCACGAGCATGCGCGTTCGCCCCAGCTCGAGTTTGACGCGCAGGTTCACGTCACCCAGCATGGTGACGCGCTTGGGGTCCACGGACGGGGTGGCCGAGCCGCCGAAATCGGCAAGCTCGAACGGAGTGGCGGACGCCGCGGCGGCATCGGCGACATCGGGAAAAGTCGCGACCGCATCGGGGTCTGTGTCGGTGTATGGCGCGCCCGCGGGCACGCCGCTTGCCTCCCCGACCTCGGAATCCGGCAGGGCGTCGGATGCCACACTCGCGGCACCGTCCGCTCCGGCGCCGCGCACCAGCGCCTCGAGGTCCGCCTCACCGGGTGACATCTGTCGTTCGTCGGAAGGAGGCGAAGCCGAAGCGCCGGCCGGCGCCGGCGGCTCGCCCTGGGGCGCACTTGCGGCGCTCATCAGCGCATCGATTTCCTCCTGGCTGAATCCGCCCTGCCCGGGAGCTGAATCTGCGGGTGGCGTGCTGCCCTCGGCTTCATCCATGTCGCCGGTCCTTCCACTTCCCTCGGGGTCCATCCCGAGCCTGCCGTATTATCGGTGGATCAGCGGATGTGGCGACACTCAAAGCCCGGAGCCGGATTGCAGCAGCTCGGGGATGAGCACTTCGCGGATGATCTCGTTGTCGTCGAAGACCCGATCCAGCTCGTGCTTGATCCGCCGCTTGATGGTCTCCAGTCCCGGCTCGTTCAGATACGTCGGCTCAGCACTGCGAATCACGAAGTTGATGCGATCACGAATCCGAGCCTGCTTGGCTTCCACCAACTTCTTGGCACGCTCCTGGTCGCTCCCCCCTACTAATATTGACACGCGGAGCTGGAACAGGATGTTCTTGCCCGTCATCTTGTTGCTGGGACGGCACTCCCCCAGTTCCAACTCGACGAGTTCGTCCTGCGCGCTTTCCGCGCTCTAAAGACGCCGACCCCTTCCGCCACCAGCACCGCCGCGGCGACGATGATCAACCCCTTGCGCCCTTTCGGCGCCGCTGTTTCTTCCGGCTTCGGGGCGCTTTCTTCCGCTGCCATGGTCCAGGCTCCCGCAGAAACCGCCGGTCAAGGTCGTCCCAGCGTCGCTGGACGCTGCCGGCGACCCGAACCGACTGCTGTTCAACATCGGCCAATGGCGCCGCCGCATGAGGCGCGGCGCTATACCGCGCAGGCGCAACAAATGCGCCAGAGCGCACACCCTACCCAGAACTCTACGATAGCCCCGAGGGCAAGGATGCAGCGCCGTTAAACAACGCTGAACCCGTGGATTTGTCGCCGGTAATCGATCGCCCGGCGCACGACCTCTTCCCGCGATTCTCGGACGACCAGCACGTCGCCGTTGATCAGGGTGATGATGGTATCGGGCCGTGATTCGATGATCTTGATGAGCTCGGCGTTCACCACCACCAGCCGCTCATCCAGCCTCGTCAGCGTGATCATGGCAGCGCCGGTCTCCACGGTGTCGCCTACCCCGCGGGCGAATAATACGCAGCCCCGCCGCCGCGGCCCGCCGCGCGACGCTACCGCGCCAGAAGCAGCAGCTCCTGAAGCAGTTCGTCGCTCACCCGCACCACCCGGCTGGCGGCGGCGATGCCCGTGGAGTTCTGAATGAGGTTGATGAACTCCCGCGCGATCTCGACGTTGCTCTGCTCCAGCCCGCCGGAGACGATCGCCCCCGCGACGCCCGTCCGTGGTGCCACGATTGTGGCATCGCCGGAGTTGGGGCCCACGGCGTAGGTGTTGTCGCTGAGGGCCACCAGTCCTTCATTGTTTCGGAATGTCGCCAGCGCCACTTGACCCAGCACCCGCGTCTGCTGGTTGGAGAAGGCACCGGTCACCACGCCCTCGTCGTCGATTCCAAAGCCGGTCATGATGCCCGCCGGCGCCCCGTCCTGACTCGCCATGATGAGCTGCGACTCGCCGTCGGGGCTCGCCAGGCCGGTCAGGCTGCTGAAGTCCAGAGTGACGGCAAGAGGCGTCGCGGCCCCGGAATTCGCACGGTCGAGGGTCAGATCCGTACCGGTGGCGGCCACGAACTGCCCGTTGGCATCGAAGCTGATGGTCCCCGTCCCCAGCACCGATGACGCATCGCTGTCACCCTCGGATTCCGCGAAGAAGCGCCAGGTTGTGCCGGCATCCGATTTGGACTCCAGCACCGCCCGCAGACGAACATCCACCAGATTCCCCAGCGAATCGAAGACACCGAAGCTGGTGGTCACCCCGTCGCCCAGGGCCGGAGTCACGGTGCTGAAGGCGAAGGGTGAAGCAACGGCGCCGGTGCGGTTGGTGATGGAGCCGGCGTCAAGTCCCACGGCGTTGATCTCCCCCACGTTGGAGGCGATGACCAGGCTGCCCGCCGCGGGAGTCGGTCCGGCGGCGACGGTCACGCCCGGAGCCCCGCCGGCGGCGGGATCGGTGTTGATGCCGAACGCCGCCTCGAGATGGCGCGCCAGCTCGCCCAACGTTGACCCCGTGGTGCCCACCACGAAGATCGACTCCGGCGTGGCGATGCCGCCCTTGGTTCCGTTGATCGCCAGTTCATCGCCCGTGGCGAACAACGGCACGCCGTTGTCGTCCACGAGGTCGGTGAGGTCGGTGGTCGCGCCGGCCGCGGCCCCGGAGGCCGTAGCAAGCGGCTGCGTCGCCACCACCGCTCCCTGCGAGGCCACACCGGCTGCGGCGTCGAGCTGCCCGTTCATAACGGCTTGCGACGTCGCCACCGCCTCAGTCGCGGTTCCCAGCGGGATCACAAGGTTGCTGAGCGTGCCTGGTGTGATCTGCCCCGCCGCATCCGCGGCGAATACCTGAACCGGATTGCCGTTGGCGGCGACCAGCGTCTGCGTGGCATCCAGGCGAAAGGACCCGTCGCGGGTGTAGAGCTGATCCCCGGCGGGCGAGTTCACGATGAAGAACCCATCGCCGTCGATCGCCAGATCGCTGGGGAATCCCGTACTGTCGATACCGCCGGGTTCGAAGTTCCGCTGGATGGACGCCACTCCCGAGCCCGATCCTATCTGCCGCGGCAACGTTCCGCCGCTGGTGGCGCTGGGGCCTTCGCCCTCGCTGATGGTGCGATACAACAGCGTCTCAAACAGCGTTCGCTGGTTCTTGAAGGCCGTGGTGTTAACGTTGGCGAGGTTGTCGCCCACGGTATCCACGCCCACGCTGTTGCTCTTGATGCCCGTAAAGCCCGTCAACATCGCTGCGCTCAGCGACATCCTTCGATCTCCTTTGAGAAGGCGGCGCCGTCGCCGCTTGCGCCGTCATGTCGGTGCTAACCTGACCGGCTGGAAAGCCGGTCCCACAGCGCTGTCCGGTCCTACAGCGCTGATCGGTCCCGGAGCACTCCCCGGTTGCAGGGCACGGACCGATCCCCACGCCCTGGCCGATAACACGGTTCGTCACCGTGCGCCACCGTTCGTCACTCGACGATCTGCACTACGTCCCGCAGGCGAAGCTCCGCGCCGGTGTCCAGTTCCAACATCACTTCGCCACCCGGCTGATCCATCCGCGCCCCCGCGACCACGCCCTCGACGGAAACAGGGTTCTTTGCGTCGCGCCGGTCCACGCCGGTCACCGTGCGCCCGATCATCGCCTCCGCGGCGCGTTGAGGCGCCTGCACGGCCGCCACGCGTGTAAGCGGGACCTCGCTGCCGTCGGAAAGCTGCAACACCGGGCTGCCGTCGGCCTCGAACCGCACGCCCACCACCACGCCCGCGGGCGCCAATCCCTGGGCGTCAGGGCTTGCAGTCACATATTGCCCAATCATCGCCGATGCCGACGAGAAGCTCTGTTGCCCAGTCAGCGTCTGGAGTGACTTGGTGAGTGTCGTCGACAGTTCGATCTCACGAATCGACGAAATCTGCCGCAGCAGCTCCTCGTTGCCCGTCGGTTGCAGCGGGTCCTGATTGGTCAGTTGTGTGATGAGCAGTTTGAAGAAGTCGTCGCTTCCCAGCGTGGAAAGAGAGTCGTTCTGCGTCCCCGGGCGCTGTGCCGCGCCTGACGTCTCCAGCAGTTGAGTATTCGTAATTGCGTCCATGCGGACACCTCCCTGTCAAACAGGAACCGGGGCCGAGCGGCGGCAGGCGACCATCGTTCGTCGCCCGGCCCGTTCGGTGAAATCGCCGTGGCGCCGAGCACCGCGCCACCACCCTTGAATCGCGACGCAAGCCGACATGCCGGCCGGCCCACGGCGCTACACACGTACATCCAACGGATCATCCACGCCGGCCCGCCGACGTGCGGGCAACCGCGATCGCTCACCCGACCCCGCGGCGCCGCAGGCCTCGACGTCTCCCTCCGCGTCGTGACCACGGTCGGCCTTTCCGTCCTCCGCCGCTCCGCCGTGTTCCCGGCGAGGAGCGGCCCACTCCACCCCGCCCGATCGGACCGGCGACGCGGCTTGCGCCCCGAGCGTTGCTGTCACGTCGAAGCGGTCGACGCGCACCCCCGCCTGCTCCAGAGCGGTGCGCAACTGGTCGGAACGTTCCAGCAGGATCTTCCGCGCCGCTTCCGTCTCCGTTCGAACATCGATCCGTAGCTCGTCGCCGCTAAGCTGCACGTCGACGAACACCCGCCCCAGCTCCGGAGGGTGCAAGTGGAGTCGCGCGGAGGAGCTTCGCGGGCCGAGGTGCATGCGCAGCGAACGCACCAGTCCATCAAACTCGCCGCGCGGCGCCGCCTCGAGCTCGTGCTCAGGCGCCTCGAACCCGTCCGGGCGTGACAGCGCCACCGCGCCCGAGGGCGCTGCTTGTGATCGAACTGTCCTGCCTCCGTCGCCCGAGGCGATCGTCGGCAACGCCTCGGAATGTACATCTCCCTGCGCGCCCGCCGGCGAAGCTAACAAACGCGCTACCTGCTGTGCCGCCGTGCCGGCGTGGTTCGCGGGGGACTCGATCCCCGCCTGCAGCCCGGAGCGCTGCGCCGCCGAGACCACCGTCCCGGGTGGCCGCGGCGTTTGGGGAACGTGATCGACCGGTAGGCTCGCATCCGCGGCGGGCGATGCGACGTGGCGCTGTCCCGCACCGTTCACCTGGACTACGGCGCGTTCGCTCGCCACCAGCTCCGACTGCGTCGTGTCGAATGCCCGCCCGGCCTCGGTGGAAGCGGTGCGGCCTGCGGCATCCGTCGGCGACGAACCAGTCCGGACCGTGGGCGCTGCCGGCGGTCGATCCACCGTCGCTCGGTTGGGGCGTGGGGAGGTTGCGCGATCACCCAGTATGGGAGACGCAGCCCGCGCCGCTCGGCGTGCTTCGACGCTCGCCGGTTCCGGGGCATCCGTCGGGCCTTCGCCGCTCCCGGGACCGGGAGGCTCGCGGCGAATTCGATCGCCCTCAGGGCGAGCCTCCGGCGGCGCCTCGAACATCCGCGACTCCACCGGTAGAACCGATTCGTTCAGCGCCGCGCCGCGCACCGTCCGCGCAGCCGTCAGCCACGGCGCAAAGGGCGCCAACGGCGCGCCCGCGCCGACCGCCGTCAAGGGGGCGCTCGAATCATCCCCCGCGCGGGGTATCGCTGCCCGCCGCGTCCAAGCCGGCGATACCAGGGGCGCGGTTGGGGGCCGAATCAGTTGATTCTGTTGACTCGACGTCATGGCCGCTCACTCAGTTTTGCGGATCGCGTCGGCGCCACCTCGCGCACACGTTGCAGAATGCCCATCATTCGCTGCATTTCCTCGCCGCTCTTGGCGGACTCGACGATCTTCTTCGCCTTGCGCGCGTCCATGGCCACCATGATCCGCGCCGCCTCGTCGGGGTCCGACAACCCCAGCAGGTGCTGCGCGGCAAGCCGCGGCGCCAGCCCTTCGTAGATCTCCACCTGCTTCTCGAACCCCGCGGCCTGGCGATCCTCGCCGGCGACCTTGTCCTGTTGTTTGGCGGCGTCCCGCTCGCGCTTGAACTCTTCTCGCGCCGTGGCGACCTTCAGGAGGATGCTGTTGTTCAGCGCCATCCGCTGTCGCAGTTCCTCCTGAATCCGCGCCGCTTCCCGACGCATGATCTCCAGGTCGGTCTGTGAACCGACGGGAGGCAAATCGCTCAGGCCCGGCTCTTCCGTGCCGGCCGCCGGCACAGGAACCGGCGGCGCCGCCTGCGCCGGGGCCGGTGGTGTCGGCAGTTCGCCGCGAATGACGGCCGCGATCTGCCGCAACTGCTCGGGGCCGAGCCTCCCGCTGCCGGCGAGGAAGCCAACCCCCGCCGCCAGCGCCGCCACGTTGAGCACGGCGAGCAGCGCCGCTGCGTCGTAGACACGCCGAAACAGGGTTGGCTTCAGCATGGCCCGTCGCCTTGGCTCGCCATCGTAGCGCCAGCACGAAGGTCGATGACCGATTCAGCGCGGAACGCCTGAAGCGCCGCCTCATCGAAAAGGCCGCGTTCCTCGCGCCGAACCTGCTCCTGATAACGCGCCCAGTGGCGCTCACGCAGTTTCTCGATGACCTTGAGCCGCCGGGTGGCGTCTGCGAGTCGCAGGCGCTGCTGCTCCAGCTCCGCCCGGCGCGCCGCCAGGACCTCGCCCGCCTCCGCCAGTCGGCGTTGCAGACGAAGGCGATAGAACAGATCACCGCGGAGCTGACCCACGTCGATTCGTTCCCGCTGCCGCGCCGCGCGCAGTCGCTCGCCGACGCCCCCCCACTCCCGCGTCAGGATCGCCACCTGCTCCTCGGCGGCGGCGCTTCCGCGCAGGGCTCCCGCCAGAGCTCGGCGCTCGGCATCCTGCGCCTGTTCACGGAGCTTACGAACCACTTCGAGACGAAAGCGAAACGGCCCGGCCATCCATCGTCCTCGCGTCTACACCACGATGCGCGAGCAGCCGCCGCGCGCCGCCCCGGCAACAGTCCAGCGCGTTCCAACGCTCAAGGGTTTCTCGCCGACACCAACTGCTCGCGCGTCGCACGTATCGACTGCGCCAGCTCCAGCAGCTTCTCCCGGCTGGACGCCCAGGCGGCGTGATCCTCGATCGCCTGTCGCAGAAACTCATCCACCGCAGGCTTCATCTTGACTGCCACGTCGAATTCCACGCTGGCGCCGGCGACATAGGCACCGACGTTGACCAGGTCCTCGACGTCCTTCCATACCGCCAGCACCTGGCGCACGTCGGCCGCGGCGCGGCGATGTTCCTCGTCGGCCACGTCGGCCATGATGCGGCTGACGCTCTCCAGCACCGACACCGCCGGGTAGTGTCCGCGATGCGCCAGCTCCCGTGACAGCACGATGTGGCCGTCCAGAATGCCGCGCACGGCGTCGGAAATCGGTTCGTTCAGGTCGTCGCCCTCGACGAGCACCGAGTACATCCCCGTGATGCTCCCGGCACGGGTTCGGCCGCTGCGCTCCATCAGCCGCGGCAGCAGGCCGAAGACGCTGGGAGGGTAGCCCTTGGTGGTGGGCGGTTCGCCGGCGGAAAGGCCGATCTGCCGCTGTGCCATCGCCACGCGAGTCGTGGAGTCCATGAGCAGCAGCACGTCGGCGCCCAGGTCGCGGAAGTACTCGGCCACCGCCGTGGCCACGAACGCGGCTCGGACGCGCAGCACCGGCGACTCGTCCGAAGTACTCACCACCAGCACGCAGCGCTTCATCCCCTCCTCGCCGATGTCCTTGCGCAGAAAGTCGCCCACCTCGCGCCCGCGCTCGCCGACGAGTGCCACCACCGTGACATCCGCGGAGGTGTAGCGGGCGATCATGCCCAGCAACACGCTCTTGCCCACGCCGGTCCCGGCGAAGATGCCCACCCGCTGCCCGCCGCCCAGCGTCAGCAGGGTGTCGATGGAACGGATGCCGGTAGCCAGGACTCCGTCGATGGGCGCCCGTGACAGCGCCTGGGGCGCGGCGTTCAAGACGGGCACGTGCCGTTCGGCGGCGAACCGCGTCCGACCGCCGATGGGGCGGCCCATGCCGTCCAGCACTGTTCCCAGCATCTGCCGCCCCACCGCGACCCGCTGCCCGTCGGCACAGGTGCGTACGCCGTCGCCGGCGCTGATCCCCAGCGGCTCCTGGAGCGTCATGAGTATGGCACGATCACCGCGCACGCCGACGACCTGCGCCTCTACGGGCGCGGCATGGGCACGATCGATGCGGCACACGGCACCCACCGGCGCCGCCAGACCCTCGGCCACCACCGCCAGCCCGGTCACGTCCACCACCCGGCCGGCCACCGTCAGCCAGCTCACCTCCTCCGCCAGGCGCCGTTGATCGACGAATAACTGCGCCATGTCACACGCCTTCCGGTTCCGCGACGGGGTCGACGGCGGAGTCCTCGGCAACACCGCCGCCCGCCGGCCCCAAAAGCAGGCCCACCAGCGCTTCAACCTGCGTCTCCAGCGTGGCGTCAACGTCTGTACGCGCCGTCGTCACCCGGCATCCTCCCGGTGCGATCCGCTCGTCCCCGAGCACGCTGACCACCCCTCCGGCGCGGGCCTCGCGCAGCACGCCCGCGGCGAACGCCTCGACCGCCGTCAGGTCCTGCGGATGCACGCGGACCGTGACATCCGTCTGCGCGCCGACGAGCCTCAGCGCGCGGCGCAGATTCTCCAACGCCGCCTCGCGGCGCAGATCCCCGATGGCGAACGTCAGCTTGCGCGCCAGCAGCACCGCGAACGTCAGTAGATCGCGCTCCGCGGCGATGGCCAGGTCCTGTTTGATTCCGGCGATCTCGGAAAGCAACGACTGCAAAGACGCCACCAGCCCGGCGTGCTCCGTCTCGAAGCGCCGCGCAGCCTCGGTGTATGCCTGCTGTGCTCCCGCGAGCCCTCCTTCGCGCCGACCCTCCTCGAAGCCGTCGCGGTAGCCGCGGTCCTTTTCCTCCTGGCTGGCACGCGTGACCTGCGCGCGGGCGTTCGCGAGAATCTCCTCCGCGCGCCGCCGCGCGTCCTCGATCGCCCGCCGCGCTTCCGCCAGGTGGTCGGAAAGGTCCACCGACGCCAGCCGGTTCAGCAGCTTCGCGGTTTCACCAGCCTTGATGACCGTTGGCATGCGTTTCCTCGTCCCCCACGTCGGCGCCGGCGGCGGCTCAGACGATCATTTCCTTCTCTCCGCCGCGACCGGAGATGATGATCTCGCCGGCATCCTCCAGACGCCGCACGACGTCCACGATCTTCTGCTGCGCCGCTTCCACGTCGCTGACCCGCACCGGGCCCATGTATTCCATGTCCTCTTTGATGAGCTGCGCCGCGCGCTCTGACATGTTGCGGAAGATCTTGTCCATGAGATCGGGGCTGGCGGTTTTGAGGGCCAGCGCCAGGTCCTCGTTGTCGATCTCCTTGAGCACCGACTGGATGCCCTTGTCGTTGACCAGCATGATGTCCTCGAACACGAACATCAGGCGTCGAATCTGCTCCACCAGGTCGGGATCCTGCCCCTCCAGGGCCTCGAGGATGCCCTTCTCCGTGCTGCGGTCCGCCAGGTTCAGAATCTCGGCCACCGACTCCACGCCGCCCACCTTCTGGTAGGTCTGCGACACCAGGCCCGACAGCCGCAGGGTCAGGCCCTGCTCCACTTCCTTGATGACCTCGGGGTTGGTGTTGTCCATGCGCGCGATCCGCGCCACCACCTCCACCTGCTTCGCCGCAGGCAGGCTGCTGAGAATCTCGCTCGCCTTGTTGGTAGGCAGGTGCGAGAGGATGAGCGCGATGGTCTGCGGATGCTCGTCCTGGATGAACGTGGTGAGGTTCTCGGTATCGGTCTTGGCCAGGAAGGAGAAGGGCTGCTTGTGCACCTGGTGCTCGATCATCTTGAGCACGTGCGCCGCCTGATCGCTGGGCAGCACCTTCTCCAGCAACTGCCGCGCGTAGCTGATCCCCCCCTGCTTGACGTACTGGTTGGCCAGGGCGAGGTTGTAGAACTCCTCCACCACCGCCCCGCGGGTTTCCACGCTGACGCGGTCCACCTGGGCGATCTCGCGGGTGATCTCTTCGATGGTATCGGGATCGAGTTGGCGCATCACCGCCGCGGCGATGTCGCGCTCCAGGGAAAGCAGCAAGATGGCAGACTTGGTCAGCCCGCGAATGGACGAGGTATCCGCGCTTCCGCCGCGCATCGCCGCCTTGGCATCAGCTTCCGCCATCTGTTCACCCGTCGAGTCTTCGATCCGCCGTGGCTAGCGCTCCAACGCAGCCTGTTCTCAGGGTGGCATGGTCAAGCGCAGCGCCGCCATGCCCCGGAAAGACATGCCGGCGCACGGCCGTGCCGTGCCTGGGCATGCCACCCGACCTGAAGCATCGGGTGCGTCACAGCACTAGTGACCGTCCAAAACCCAGCGCCGGATCAAATCGGCAGCGCCCTTGGGATCCGCCTCCACCATCCGCGCCACCTCTTCGCCCAGCTCGTGATAACGGAGCGTCCGCTCGTCCACCTCATGCCCGGTCAGGAAACTCTCCGAGACCGCGGCCTGACCCACCGTGCCCGTTCCGACCGCCAGGACCGGTTCTTCCTCGGCAGGCTCGTTCACCGCCGACGCCGCGCGGCGCGACCGGATCACAGCGTCCGAGCTGCGGCGCACGATGCGCGTCATCATGAACAGGCTCATGAGCGCCAGGAAGCCCAGGCCGGCGGGCCCGCCGTACTCCTTCATCAACCCCAGCGTGTCGAGCGAGGCACGTTCCTCGGCCGCCGCCGCAGCCCCGCCCGGCCCCGCCACCCACTCGCCGCCGGAGGTGAACTTCATGTCCGGATACATGTCCACCTGCACGTCGCGGGGGTTGCGCGCCATGACGATCTTCTCCACCGTCGATTTGACGCGCGCCAACTGCTCATCACGGATGGCGGTGAATTTCGCGTCGTCATCGGTGGGGTTCTGCTCGCCCGGATGTTTCGCGGCGTACAACCCGACAATGAAGCTGCGGGGGATGCTCACGGCGGCGCCCACGCTCTTGGTGGCCAGGGGCATCTGTTCGACGGTCTCGGTCTCGCGGAGCCTGGGCTCGAAGTTCTCCACCACCGTCTCCTCCGTGGTGTTGGACTTGCCGCCCCCGGCGCCGCTGACGGCCGTGCCCAGGTTCGCCTGCACGCCGGGCTCGGTCGCCTGCATTCCGGCCGTCTGTTCCCCTGATTGCGTCGACTCCATCTTCGGCTGCGGTGGGTCGTGCACGTGCTTCTGCGTGACGCGCTTGCTGGTTTCCAGTTCCACGGTCACCTGGGCCCGCACGCCGGGAATGTCGGCGAGCTGCGTCATGATCTTGGAGAGCAGGTGCGCCTCGCGGCTCTTGACCATGCCCAGGTAGTCGAAGCTCAGGGTGTCGTCCGGATGCGGCGCACTGTGCGAGCGCCCGGTGCGGGTGTCCATCACATAGACGTTGTGCGGCTTGAGCCCGGAGACCGAACCGCTGACCAGTTTGGCGAATCCCTCGACGATCTCCGGTGTCATGTCCTGTCCCGGAGCCAGCGTGACCGCCAACGAGGCGCTGGGAACGTCCGACGGCATTCCCAGCCGGCGCTTGGTCTTGGGGCTGATGAGCACGGAGGCCTTGCGCACGAAGGGATAGGTGGCGATGATCTTCGCCAGCTCGTTGCCCATGGCGTAGTTCTGAGCGTATTCCCGCGCCTCCGGCGCCAGGAAGGGATTGGGGTCGCTCACCACGGCGGCCATGTCAAACAGGCTTCCTTCGGGGAGGGCGTCGGCGGAATGCAGCAACCTCAAGGCGTTGTGCCGGTCCGCGGGGCGCACGAACAGCCGCGTTCCCACCACGGTGTAGGGGATGCCGTTGCCTTTCATCGCCGCCTCCGCGGCATCCAGGGCATCGAAGGTGAATTCATGGTTAACGACGGGCACCATTTCCGGCGCCGTCGACCACTGCAACAGCCACAGGAGCGAGAAGGCGATCAGCGCCGCGCAGAGACCGATCGCCACCCGCTGCGACACGGTGAGGACGCCCATCTGCGTCCCGATGTAGCTCAGCAGTTGTCGCAGTCGTTCCATCGAAGCCCGTCCGCCCGTGGCCGCCGGCCGCCGGTTGTGTCACTCAATGACTCGGCGCGGTCTCGCGCCCACCTGCCCGCTCCCACACGCCGAACATCGCGGCGCAACGTCAAGGACGGGCGATCGCAGCTCCGTCCCCGCGGCGCCCCATCGCGCACGCTGGTTTAGACGCGCATCTGCTTGATCTCTTCATACGCGTCCGTGAGCTTATTTCGCACTTCCATGAGCAGGTCGAACGCGATCCCCGCCTTGTTCACCGCGGCGAACACCTCGGCGACGTTGTCCGTCTCGCCGGTCAGAAGCCGCTTCACTCCCGTGTCCGCCTCGTGTTGCAGGCGGTTCACCTCTTCCAGGCTTTCCACCAGGATGGACTTGAAATCCCTGCCCGGCGCGGTCGCCGGCGCCGCCGCAGGACCGGGTACTCCGGCAACCCCGCCCGGCGGGAGGACCCCCGCCAACTGGATCGGATCAGGCACGCACCACCTCCTGCCCTACGGGACCGCGCCGTGCGCGACTAGGCGATCAATTGCAGCGTCGAAGTCACCATGGACTTCGCCGCTTCCATCACCGTCACGTTGGCCTCGTACGCCCGCGCTGCCGCCATGGCGTTCACCATCTCCGTGTGATAGTCCACGTTGGAGATACGAACGTAGCCCTGTTCCGGCCCCTCCTTGACGGCGTCCACGTGGTCCGGGTCCCAGCGCAAGCCGAACGCTGATGGATCCTCGACAACAGCCGTTACATGCACGCCCGGTCGGCCGCCTTCGCCGCCGTCTCCGGCGGCCATCAACGCCACGCGGCGGCGGTAGGGCACGGAGTTCCCGTCCTCGTCGCGCGTGACGTCCTTCATGGCAATGTTCCCGGCGATGACGTCCAGGTTCGCGCGTTGCGCCACAAGCGCCGACGTGCTGATGTCCAATACGCCGTACATACGTCACTCCAACGCATCCACACGCCGGTCCGCCGCGTCGACCGCGAGTGCCAATCCCCTGGGGCACACTCATCCCCGCCGCGGCGCGAAGCCAAATGACCGTGCGCGAACCTGCGCCGCGCCGCGCTCCCTTGCCCGCTCCCTTTACGGTCGCGGCTCTGTTCCCGCGAGGCCGAATCGCGCACGCTCAGTTAGATCCGTCCGCGAATCGCCTTCCGCAGGCCGTCGAGCTCTCCTTTCAGCAGCGTCGCGGCGAGCTCATGCGTCAAACCGGTCTCCGCCAGGTCCGCCATTTCCCGCTCGATGGAGAGATTGGTGCCGTCATGGAACAGCACGTTGTCCACGGGCCGCTCGCTGGGCGTGACCCGCAGGCGACCGGCGTCGTCGGTGCGCAGCTCCTGGCCCGACTTTACGGCCAGCGGCCGGCGGACGTCCGACCCTCGGACGTCCAGGGCGTCCCGCAGCGCCGCCTGAAAGCCCCGGACGTCGAGCTGCTTGGCGCGATAGTCGGGCGTCTGCCAGTTCGCCACGTTCTCGGCGATCACCTTCATCCGCGCCTGGTTGAATGACAGGGTCGTCACCAGCGCCGGGATCGTTCCGCGCTCAGTTAGATGGGAAACCAGTGCCGCCATCGGCGCCCTCCCCGAACCCAGTCGTCCGCGCGACTCCGCCCATCGCCCGGTTCGTCAACCGCCCCTGCCATCGTGACCCGCAGGCGCTGGTCTCCGGCCGCCTCCGCAATGGCACGTGCCGTTCCAGGCACGCCGGTCCCGCCTTTCAGCCTGCGAACGTGGCATCGGGCCGGCTTACTCCGGCAGGCGATGCGCCCGCGGGCCGATTCTGCGCCGCCCCGCGCTGTTTGGTCCGCTGCCTTTCGGTCGCGGCTCTGCTCCGGCGTGCCGGATCGCGCACGCCGGTCTAGAGCGACATTCCCGAAAGCGAGGCGGCACCCGATGCCGCACCGACCTCCATCGATATCTGCCGCTCCTTCTCCTCGCGCCATTGCTTGAGCTTCATGCCCAGCGTGCGTACGCCCATGCCCAGAGCCTTGGCGGACTTCGCCCGGTGCCCGTTGAACCGTGCCAGCGTCCGTTCGATGAGTTGCCGTTCCATGTCCTCCAGCATCCGCCCCTCGCGGAGAATGCCGAAGTTTTCGCCCGCGCGCGACGAGCCGTTGAGCCAGGGCTGCACCAGGTCCGCCGCCATCACCTCCGCGGTGCAGAGCGTCGCGGCGCGGTGGCAGAGGTTCTCCAGTTCGCGCACGTTGCCCGGCCAGGCGTATTCCGTCAGCAGCTTGATCGCCTCCGGTGACACCCGCCGGCCCTCCGCCTTCTCGAACCAGCCCGCGCGGCGCAGGAAGTGTTCCGTCAGGTCGGGAATATCCTCCCGGCGCTCGCGCAGCGGCGGCACCGCCACCGGCAACACGTTCAGCCGGTAATACAGGTCGGCACGGAAGCGCTTGCGCCCCACCCACTCCTCCAGGTCGCGGTTGGTGGTCGCGATGATGCGCACGTTGGCGCGCCGCGTCACGCTGCTGCCCACACGCTCGAACTCGCCCTCCTGCAACACCCGTAACAGCTTCGCCTGCAAGGGGACGGCCATTTCCGAAATCTCGTCCAGGAGCAGCGTTCCCCCGTCGGCCAGTTCGAAGCGCCCCTTACGCATGCGGTCGGCGCCGGTGAACGCCCCGCGCTCGTGCCCGAACAGCTCGCTTTCCAGCAGGTTGGCCGAAAGCGCCGCGCAGTTCAGGCAGAGCATGGCTCGATCGGCGCGGGGGCTGTGGCGGTGGATGTACCCCGCCACCAGCTCCTTGCCGGTGCCCGACTCACCGGTAATCAGCACCGTGGCGTGGCTGCCCGCCACCCGCTCCAGTTGCTCCCGCAGCGCCGTCATCGCCGGCGAGGAGCCGACCAGCTCGCGACCGCTGCGCAGATCGTCGACGCTGACGCGCAGCGCTTCGTTTTCGCGGCGAAGCCGGGCGTGCTCCAGGGCTCGATCCACCAGCACCGCCAGGGCCTCGGCCTCGAAGGGCTTTTGAATGTAGTCGAAGGCCCCCGCCTTCATGGCCTCCACGGCGGTAGCCACCGTGGCGTACGCCGTCATCATGATGATGGGCGTGTCGCATCCCGCGGCTCGGATCTCGCGGATCAGCGTCAGACCGTCCATGCGCGGCATCTTCAGATCCGCCAGAATGAGGTCGAACCCGCCGCGCTTGATCTCCGCCAACGCCTCCGTGGGATCGGTAAACAGCGTGGGGGAATGCCCCTCGCGTTCCAGCGCCTCGCGCACCGACTCCCGCAGGATTTCCTTATCATCCACGACACAAATCTGTGCCATCTATTGGTCACCTCCCGTTGCCTGGAAACATTCGTCCGTCGGCGCCGCCGGCAACAACAGTACGAACGCGGCCCCGCCCCCCTTGCGATGCCCCGCCGCCGCCGATCCGCCGTGCGCCTCCGCTATGCGCTGCACAATGGCCAAACCCAACCCCGTCCCCGTGTCCTTGGTGGTGAAAAACGGATGGAACACCTGCTGGCGCAGCGCCGGCGGGATGCCCGGTCCGTTGTCCTCCACCACAATCGCCGCCTGCCGCCGATCCCTGCGGTTCTCGCCGGCGCGCACCCAGATGCGTCCGCCCCGGTCCACCGCCTCGACGGCGTTCAGCAGCAGGTTGATGATCGCTCGCTCCACCTGCGCCGGGTCGCACAGAAGCTGTATCTGCGCGAGGCGCAAATCCACGTCGAACTGCACGTCCCGGGCCGCGGCCTTGGCGGCCACCTGCGTCAGTGCCGCGTCCACCACCTCGGCGGCCGGACACCGCCGTCGCCGCGGCGCCGCGCCGCCGGCAAACGCCAGAATCTCGCTGACGATGCTTTCGATGGTTTCCACGCCGGCTCCGATCCGGCGCACGATGTCGAGCTGCGGCGGCCGATCCGTCAGGTCCTTCTCCAGCAGCGAGGCATAGAGCCCGACTCCGCCCAGCGGGTTGCGGAGCTCATTGGCCACGCCGGCGGCCATCTCGCCCAGCGCCGCCCGTCGTTCCTGCCGCTGGTCGCGCTCCGCGATCCGCCCGCTGCCCGGCTCCGGCGCCGCCCGCGGCGCTTCCAGGGTCGTTGTGGTCATCAGCTTGCCTCATCCAGCCGCCGCGCCTGCTGCCCGCGCCGCTCCGGCGCGCGATAGGCACTCAGGGCATCCCCGGTGCGCCTTGCCGAGCGCAGGGCATCCGCCGTCATCTGCTTCCGCGCCGCCAGGAGTCGAGCGTCACGCTCATCGCTCTCGATCACGCGCCGGAGTTGCAGGGTAGTCTCCTCGACCAGCCGGTCGGCCTCCGCGCGCTGCGCGGCACTGAGCTGCCCGCGGAACGTCGCCCAGGTTCTGCGGATCGGGGCCAGCCGTTCCGCCACCCGGCCCAGCTCCAGCGCCAGCTTCTGCCGTTCGGCCAGCAGCGACAGCAGCGGTTCCGTGTCACTCCCTGTCACTAACGAGCGCTGCTGCCGGGCGTAGGACTCCAGTCGGCCGTAAAGCAGCGCCTGCTCGCGCAGCAACCCCATCACGGCGCCGGGCCCTTCGCCCGCCGGCGGGGTATCGGCGCCGGGCAGGGGTTCCGAGCCGCCGCCCGGGCCCGCCTTCGACATCGTCCGCATCACCGTCATCGCTTCCTCGCAGGCCGCGGCCGCGCCGCCGGGAACGCGGCGACACCTCTAAAACAGCTCCGACTCTCCCAACCACTGGAAGTACCGCTTCCAGTCCTCGCGTCCTTCGGGCGCGACGGACTGCACGAACGCGGCGTCGGGAATCGCCTCCGTGACCACCAGGGCCCGGGCCAGCGCCGCCCGTGCCTCGTGCGGCTCGCCGAGAAACACATGACAGTTGATCACCTGCACGTACGCCGCCAGTGCCGAGGGTCCGTCGCTGTAGGCGCTGGCCGCTTCCTCATAGAGTTTGAGCGCCGTTCGGTAGTCCCGCTGCTCGAAGTAGCAGTCCGCCTCGTAGAGGTAGGAGTGCCGCAGGTAGACCCTCTCCAGCGGCGTCAGCCGGCCGGCCCCGCGCGCCTCGTACTCGTTGATCAAGGAGCGGTAGAGCGCCCGCGCCCGCTCCAACCGCACCATCGCCTCACCGCGGATGCGTTCCAGTTCCCCGACGTACGTCACCTGCTCCGCCTCGTGGTACAGCGCCAGGGCGCTTTGGCGATAGGAGTCCGCCAGCAGAAACAGGGCGCGAAGACGACGGGGATCCTGCGGGTAGCGATCCGATGCCTCCTCCAGGACTTCCACGGCCCGGGCGTAGGCGCCGCGACGGTTCAGAGCTTCGCCGAGCAGGAACATGGCGTCGGCAAAGTCGGGAGCCTCCGGGGTAAACACATCGGAGTCCTCGAGAACCGTTCGCAACGTCTGCTCCGCGCGCTCCTCATTTCCCGGACCCATGGAGAGGTAACATTCCGCGAGCGGGACGAGCGTTCTCGCCCCGTCCAGTGTCCGCGGGAAGCGCCGATAGCAGGTCTGGTAGGCCTCGGCGGCCGCCTGCCACAAGCCCATCGACTGGCACAGCTTTCCGATGCGGAGGAGGGCGCGGGGGACCAGCGGATCACTGGGCCGCTCGCGCACGAACTGATGATAGTGGGCCACCGCCTGCGACCGCATCCCCGCACGCGTGTACAGCTCGGACGCCTTCCAACTGGACTCCGAGGAGCGCTTCTCATCAAGCGTGGTGAGCTCCGCCAGTTCCAGGTAGGTCCGCGCCGCGTCGGCGTAGATCGACCTGGCCTCATCGCCGGCGGCGGGGGTCAGCGGGCTTTCCGGATCGCGCGTCACGGTGCTTATGCCCTCGAGCTCGTCGGCCCGAGCCATCTGAATGCGCCCCAGTTGTTCCAGCGACGCGATGGCCAGCTCCTCGTTGCCGCGATCCACCAGCGCGCGGGCGAGGCGGGCGTAGTCCAGGGCGGCGTCCAGTTGCCCCTCCTGCCGCTTCATCTCCGCCATGACGCTGAGCGAGGTGCGCAGCACGTCCACGTTCACCAGTCGCGAGCGACGCAGCGTCTCGAGTTCCTCCAGGGCGATGCGGTAGGAGCTGGCGGCGTCGGCATCCCGCTCCAGCAGCGCGTACGCCTCTGCCGACCCCAGGCGGCTCGCCACGGCGTAAGGGCTGGAGGGGTGGAACGAGAGAACGTCGGAGAAGAAGGAAAGGGCTTCCATGGGCCGCTGCGGGCCCCCGTCGCTGAGCACCACGCGACCCAGCAGCCACCCGGCCCGGGCGTGCAGTTCATCGTAGGGCTCCAGGCGATTCCGAATGGTGCGCAGGAGCCGTTCCGCTTCGTCGAACTGCCCCGCGCGGTACAGCAGCAGCGCCTCGAGGTATCCCAGGCGATCGGCCTGCGGTGGATCCGGAAACCGCGACTGCGTTTCCCGGACCAGCGTCGCCGCCTCGTCGAGCCGATCCAGCGCGTCGAGCAGCTCGAACTTGTGTTCCACGGCCCACAAGCCCAGGTCCGCGCGCTGGTCGCCGGCTTCCGTCAGGATGATGTCCAGTTCGCCTATTAGTTCCGCCGGCGAGACCGGAGTGTGTACTTGTCGCAACTCAAAGAGGTGTTTCCGCAGGTCGAGCGGCTCAGCCGTGCCCAGCCGCAGCGCCCGGTCGTATCCCTCGATCGCCCGGTCCCAGCGTCGCCCCCATTCCAGCGCGCGCCCCAGCCGCGCGAAGTCGTCGCCCTCCAGTTCCACCCCCAGCCGCAGAGCGGACTCGTAGGCGTCCGCGATCTGCCTGCCGGCGTCGGCGTTGGCGGCGTGGTCACGCTCCGCCACCAGGGCGCGGGCTCGCGCCAAGTGGCGGAACACGGGCCCCAATCGCGCTTCCCCCTCCTTCGCCTGCGTGAAGATCTTGTCCGCCAGCTCGATGGTCAGATCGTGCCGGCCGTCGTCAGCAAGGCGGTCCAGCAGTTGGAGTGATTCGGCGAACTCGCGTTCGGCCGCAGTGTCACGATAGCGCAGGAATGACCCCGCAAGCAACGCAAGCGAGAGGACAAGCAGCGGAATCTGCCACTTGCCCGCTAGTCGCTGTCGTAGCGTGGGTCGATCCGACATCGCGCTCCTCCTGAGCCGCAACACGCCCTGCCCTCCGGGCAAGGTACGTCACAATGTCGGCAAAGCCTGCCGTTTGGCTTGACCCCTCGGCAAGAACCGCCGACCGTTTGCCGCGTCAGGTACCCGCCGCACAGATCGGCGGTCGGTGCGCGTTACCAGTATTACCAACGGTGTCGCCGCGCGCGTTGACCCGCCCGCGCAACCCTGCCGCGCGATCGGCGAATGCTGCCGCCACGGCGCTTGCCGGACCTCCACGCATCATCCGCGGTGCCGAAAGTGGGCGCCCCGCAGTCGGATGGTACGGGACGGGCCTGAGCGCTTCGACAAGGCGCCGCGCGGCATAGAGGCGGTTGTCCCGGTGGCATATTGGCTTCGCAGGTCTTCGACGTTGGCGAGGATCGCAGTCACCCACCGGCCGCGGAGCGGTCGGTCAGCATTCATCCGGCCGGGGCGCGACCTTCGGCCCCAGCGATGCCACCAGCGAAGCCGTCATCTGCTCGAGATGGACGACTCCTTCAGTTTTCGCCTGGAGCCTGCCCTGCTTAAGCAGTGCGATGAGGTCGGCCGCAAGCCGCGAAACATCCATCAGGCCGTGGATACCTGCCGTTCCCACGAGTTGATGGAGCACCATGTGAGCGCCCTCGACGTCGCCAGCGGCGAGCGCCCCCCGTAGAGTCTCCACCCGCGCCGGAAGGGAGCGTACAAAAGCCGTCGCCAGCGCCGCGAGGCGCGGATCGACCGGCCGAGCCTTGTGCTCCTCCACCGGGGAAGAAGCGGGGGAACCGTCCTCGTCGCTGCCGAGGTACGCCGCCGCGCCTTCCAGCAAGCGATCCAACGCGATGGGCTTGGACCAGTAGTCGTCAAACCCCGCCTTAAGGATGGGGTCACGGTCCGCGGCGGCGGTGGACGCGGTGAGCGCAATGATGGGGGTCAGGCATCCGCGGCGGCGGAGCTCGCAGGTGGCGGCCAGGCCGTCCATGCGCGGCATGCGGATGTCCATGAGGATGAGGTCGAAGGACTTCTCCGTGGCCGCCCGCACCGCGTCTTCGCCGTTGGAGACGGTGGTGACCGCCGCCCCCGCGGACGCCAACGCATAACGCAGCAGTTCGCGGGCGTCGGGGAAATCCTCGGCCAGAAGCACACTTCCGCGAAGCCGCCTCCGGAACGGGGGTGCGGCCCCTCCCGATGGCGGCGCCGCATATGCCGGAGCCGCCACCCGCACGTCGCCAGGCGTGACCCAGGGGCCGTCGTCCAGGGGGCCGGCCGCCACGCGCAGCGTGAACGTGCTGCCATGATCGGTCCGCGTGCTGACCGACAGGTCGCCCCCTAGCTGCTCCGCGATCCATCGCGCGATCGTAAGTCCCAGCCCCACGCCCGCGGATGCCCGTGCCGCCTTAGGCTCCACCTGCGTGAAGGCCTCGAAAATCCGCGCCAGGTCCGAAGGCGGGATGCCGATGCCGGTGTCCTCGACGGCCACCGCCAGCATGGCGGCGTCGCCCGACCCGTCACACCGCACGCGCACGTCAACGTTCCCCTGCTCTGTGAACTTCAGGGCGTTGCTCACCAGGTTGATGATCGCTTGTTTAAGCCGGGTGGCGTCGGTGTGGATGTAGGGCGGCACGGGAGTCTCGTACTGAATGCGGAACTCGACGCGCTCATTGGTGTGCAGCGGGGCGGTGACGGCCTGGACGTCGGCGATGATGTCGAGAAGCGACGCCCGGGCGCGCTGCACGCGCAGGCGGCCGGCCTCCAGCCGCGAAAGGTCCAGCAGATCATCGATGAGGGCCAGCAGATGGCGCCCGTTTCTGAGGATCATGTCGGTGCGCCGCCGCCGCTCGGAGGCGTCATGGTCCGCCAGGGGCAGGAGTTCGGCGGCCCCCAGCATGGCGGTGATGGGGGTACGAATCTCGTGGCTCATATTGGCAAGGAAGCGCGACTTGGCGCGGTTCGCCGCCTCCGCCGACTCCCGCGCGCGGCGCAGCTCCTCCTCGCCCCGCTTGCGGTCGGTGATGTCGGTGGAGATGCCGCATACTCCGTAGGGGACGCCCTCGGCATCCAGCATGGGGAACTTGACCGAAACGTAGGTGTGCACGCCGTCGTCATGCGGAGCCGTTTCCTCGAAGATGATGGGCTGGAGGGTCTCCAGCACCTTACGGTCGTTGGCACGGAAGGCATCGGCGACCTCGCGGGGGAAGATGTCGAGGTCGGTCTTGGTCACCACCTGGTCGCGACGAACGTGGAAGAGCTCCTCGAAGCGGCGGTTGATGAGCAGGTAGCGGCCATCGGCGGCCTTGAGGTAGATGACGGCCGTGGAGTTGTCGATGATCGCCTGAAGCCGCTGTTCACTGGCGGATAGCGCTTCCTCGGCGCGTTTGCGCTCGGTGATATCGCGGAAGATCCCCTGCACGATCAATCGACCGCCGGTTTCGATGACGCTGGCGCTGACATCCACGGAAATGCGCCGTCCGTTGCGGTGCACCAGCACCAGATCGCGCATTAACGACGTTCCCCGCGCCACCTGCTGACGGAACATCGCCGCGTAGCGTTCCCGTTCCTCGGGTGGGTGCAGCTCGACCTGCGGCATGGCGCGGATCTCGGCTACGGTCCGGCCGGTCATCTCCTGGGCCTTCTTGTTGGCGTCCAGCAGCATCCCGGTGCGTGCGTCGGCAACGAAGATCGCGTCGTTAGCCAGATCCATGAGCACCTGATAGCGCTTCTCCGAGGCGCGCAGCGCGTCGTCGGAACGCTTCTGCTCCGTGATGTCGATGGCGAGTACGATGATGCCGATGATCCGGCCGCTTTCATCGCGATAAGGCACCTTGTCGGTGCGGATCCAGCGCTTCTCGCCCGAGGCCGTGAGCAGCAGTTCCACGATGCCCAGCTTCGGCACGCCGGAGCGGATGACCTCCAGATCGTCGCGGTGGTACTGGTCGGCTTCGTCGGGATAAAGCTCCCCGGTGGAGCGCCCCTCGACCTGGGCCACGGACAGGCCGATGGAGGCGGCCGCCGTCCGGTTCACGCGCAGAATCCGGTTGTTGCAGTCCTTGTACCAGATCATCGCGGGCACCGAGTCCATGATGATCTGCTGTTCCTGCTGTTGGCGGCGCAACGCTTCCTCGGAGCGCCGTCGCTCGGCAATCTCACGCTCCAGGCGCTCGTTGGTCGCCAGCAGATCGGCGGTTCGCGCCCGAACGCGCTCCTCGAGGTCCTGGTGCGCCTGGCGCAATGCCTCCTCGCCGCGTTTCTGCTCGCTGATGTCGGTGATGAAGCCCTCGAGGGCGAGCAGCTCCCCGGCGTCGGAGTACACGCCGCGCCCCTGCTCCCAGACCCATTTTTCCCGCCCTTCGGCGTCGTGGATGCGATAGACGAGGCGGAAGGAGGCGCGCGCCGAGACCGCAGCCTGCACCTGGTCCCACACCGCCGGCCGGTCGTCCGGATGGATCAACCGCGCGTAGGCCACCCTGCGGTTGCCGATGAGGTCGCCGGGGGCGAATCCGGTGAGGCCCACGCAGCCCTCACTGACGAATTCCATGGTCCATTCCGGATGGTTGCGGCAGCGATACGCCATCCCCGGAAGGTTGCTCATCAGGGTGAGCAGCATCCGCTCGCTCTCGCGCAACGCCCCCTCCATCTGCATGCGCGAGCTGATGTCGCGGGCGATTCCCACCACGCCGATCACCTTCCCGTCGTCGTCGAAGCGCGGGTACTTGCTCAGCGAATAAACGCGCCGATCGCCCTCCGGCGTCCGGAACTCCTGTTCGCAGGTGATGGGCTCGCCACGGCGGATGACCTCGCGGTCGCTGGCGGCGGCCTGCGCCGCCGACTCCGGCTCCAGCAGTTCGCGGTCGGTCAGACCGACGATCTCCTGGACGCTCCGGCCGAAGCCGCGGGCGTCGGCGGAGTTGACCAGCACGTAGCGCCCCTCGGTGTCCTTCACGAAAATGGGGTCCTCGGTCCCCTCGATGACGCTGCGCAGCAGGTCCCCCTGTTCGTGAAACGCGCGCTCGGCGCGGCGGCGGCGCGTGATGTCCTGAACCACGGTGGTCACCCCGCGAACCGTTCCGTCCTCCATCTTGAGCGGGTAGTAGCTGACGGCATACGTGGCATCGGCGTCGCCTGACGCGGGCGTGGCACCGTGGACCTCGGCGTGAAGCACCGCCTCCCCGGACTTTATGACCTGCCGGTACACGGGCTCGACCTTCCCCGCGATGTCTGGGACGATCTCGCGCAGGGTACGGCCCAGATGCTCGCGCGCCGGCCGGCCGTTCATCGCCGCCAGCGCGTCGTTGATCAGTCGATAGCGCAGCGCGGTGTCGATCAACGCCAGCCCCACGGGCGCAGTGTGGAAGAGGTGCACCAGATCGGCGAGGACCGGCGCGATGTCGTCGCCCGTGACCCCCACGGCCGCCGCCGCCCGCCGCAGCGTTTGCAGCTCCTCCTCGAGCCGCGCCACCCGGGCGCGAAGCTCGCGCAGTTCTCCGTTGAGCGACACGTTCTGGTCACCGACGCTTTGCATGATGGTGCGTGCCCGCGCGGACGAAGCCGAACCAATGGGAGTCTACCACTTTATCTGCGACACATGCGCCTTTCAAGTGCGCCACGTGTCGCCGCGCCTTATGCCCTCGGAAACCGTCGTGGAGCTCCGCCGATCGCAACGGCGGCGCCGCGCGAGCCACGGGCAAGGAAACAGCGGCGGCGGTCGGACGCCGGACAAGGCGGAGCCGGTGGTCGCGCCGACTTTCTGAGCCGCCGCCCACGCAGGTGTCGCGAGCTCTACTCCCGGGGCCGCGCGCGTCGGCGAAACGCGGCCGTCCCCAGGGTCGCCCGCTGCCCAGATCGGGCGCGCGCCGCGCGGTGACCCCACCAACAGCTCTCGTCGCGCGCGACAGGCGCTACCCCGGTGCCGCAAGAGCATGCGCGTGTCGCAGCGCAAAGCCTGCGCCGCATGTACGAGTGTATCTGCGTCCGATATTCGCAAAGCGGCTTTTGTGCCTTCGGCGACCCATAACCGAAAGTGAACGCTTGGAGCCGCCGCTCGCGGGGCATACAATGAACGCTGCAACGCGGGCGCGCAACGGGGGGTGCGGGCGTTCGCATGAGGTGCCATGTTGTGGCACCTTCGTTCACCCCGACGTGCTGTGAGTGTCCGGCCATGCTCCTTGTTGAACATCCCACCGCGCCGCCGGACGCCATCGCGCCGCCCCTGAAGCGCTACCTCGACTACCTCTTCCTGGAATGCGGCCTGGCGGGGGAGACGCTCACCGCCTACAAGCGCGATCTCAAGGAGTTCTGGAACGACCTCGTCGCCGCCGACGTGGAAGTGGAGGAGATCGCGGTGGAAGACGTGCAGCGGCATCTGATGCACCTCAAGGAGCGCGGCCTGGCGCTCTCCTCCATCACCCGCCACTTTGCCGCCATCAAGGTCTTCCTGCGGTATCTGTTCACGGAACGTGTGCTGCGCCGCGACGTGGCGTCGCTGATGGAAGCGCCGAAGCGCTGGCGAACTATCCCCGGCACCGTGCGCTATGAGCAGGTGACGGCGCTGCTCCGCGCTCCGGAGCTCAACGACGAGTTCTACCTTCGCGACCGCGCGCTACTGGAACTGCTCTACGCCACCGGCATGCGCGTCAGCGAGGCCGTCACCCTGGGGTTGGAGCAGATCAACCTGAAGCTGGGTTACGTGCGCTGCATCGGCAAAGGGCGCAAGGAACGCATCATCCCCGTCGGACGGTACGCCATCGACGCCGTCGGCGAGTACGTCGAGTCACTTCGCCCCAGGCTGGCGGGGGATCGGCACACCGCAGCGCTCTTTCTTTCGCGCACCGGCCGGCCGCTGGATCGCAGCAACGTCTGGCGGCTGGTGCGCAAGTACGCTCTGGTTGCCGGCATCGGCGGTCGGCTCTCACCACACACCCTGCGGCACTGCTTCGCCACGCATCTGCTGGCCGGCGGCGCCGACCTGCGCATCGTTCAGGAACTGCTTGGCCACGCCGACGTGAGCACCACACAGATCTACACCCACGTCGACGAGCTTCAGCTTAAGCAGGTGCATCGGCGGTTCCATCCGCGCCCGTAGGCCGCCGCCCCCGCCCGGCGGCGCCTGCCCCGCAGCGCGACCCGCGCACCGGACCGCTGGCGTCGCCACGTTTCATCGGTGATAACCTTGCGCCGTGGCGACGATCGAGGTCCACAACTCCACGGCACTGTGCACCGAGCGGCTCGCGGGGCTGGTGCGGGAAGGAACCCACGGGTGGGCCGTGGGACGAGCGACGGTGCGTTTCCGCCACGGACGGGGCGCCGACTTCTCCGGAGCCTGCTACTACTCCGGGCAGCGCATTTACATCAACCTCGGGCGGCACCTGGCTTTTCCCTACCGGTTGCGGACCAACCTCGGACGCGCGAAGACCGTGGGGCGGCGCTGGTATCGACCGATCCTGACGCTCGATGTGCGCGACGGCTACGAACTTGCGACCTTCATCTTCATGCACGAACTTTACCACCTCCTCATCAAGCGCGCGCGGCGGAACCGGAGGCAGAAGGAGTCCATGTGCGACCGCTTTGCGGCACGGTTTCTCGTGCGACGCTGGGGCACGGTGGTCCACGGTCCGGACGGCGCGGTCGTGCCGCAGGCGGTGTGGGATTTCCAGGACTTGGAGGGCTTCGTCGCGGCGGCGCGCGACCGTCGCCCCCCGCGGCGGCTTCCTACCGCGCCGGACGTCGCACCTGCCTTCGGCGGGCAGTTGCTTCTGTTCGCGGGTTGATCGGCTATAGTGGGATTGACGGGCCTGCCGCCGCGAGCCGCGGATGTTGCAGTGGGCGGCTGATCCGCAGCCCCGGACGGAGACGTTGCATGGCGGACCGGACGATTCTCGAGACCTTCCCCAATCCGCACCCCCGGCGCGAGTACTTGATCGAGCACCGAGTCCGCGAGTTCACCAGCCTTTGCCCGCGAACCGGCCAGCCGGATTTTGCACGAATCTCCGTGGACTACGTCGCCGCCGCGGCGTGCATCGAACTCAAGAGCCTCAAGCTCTATCTTCAGAGCTTCCGCACGCAGGGCATCTTCTACGAGGACGTAACCAACGCGATCCTCGACGATCTGGTCGCGGCCTGCCAACCGCGATGGATGCGGGTGCGTACCCGATGGAGCGTCCGCGGCGGCATCGCCAGTGTCATTACGGCGGAATTCGGATCCCGAGCGCGCGAGGGCGGCCTGGCCCCCTGACCCCGCGGTGCGTAGGATCGGGTTCCCCGGGGCGTGTCCGCGTCCCACCACCGTCTACGGCTGGGTCGGCTCAGAGCCCGCACGCGGGCGGAACGACGCCGAGCAACTGCAAGACCGTCCGATTCGACGGCAATCCCAGGGTCAGCGAGAGGATCGTCGCCGGCGCCATCCAGCGTACGTCGGCGATCTCCTCGGCACGCGGGCGGAAGTCGCCCCCGACGTGCGACGCGAGCCAGGCCACCAACACGTGGCGGCTATCGTGTACCTGTAGCGAACCGACGCGTCGTTCCGCAACTACCTCGATCCCCAGCTCCTCGGCCAACTCCCGGCGGAGGGCCCGCCGTGACGTCTCGCCCGGCTCGACATGCCCGCCGGGAAAGCACCAGTACCCGCCTTTGGCGATGCCGGCCGCGCGACGGATCAGCAGCAGTTCCGAGCCCTTCGTCAGCACGCCGATAACGCCGCGCCGAACACGCGGTATCGGTGGTTGGTCCCCGAGATGACGTACCAGCTCCATAACCGCCTCACCCGGCCGTGGCGCGGCCCGACCGCGCCCTTTTCGCCGCGACAGCGCCCGCCGGAAATGAAAGCGGCGGGCCGCCAAGGGCCCGCCGCCTCGCACTCAATGGGCTGTACGACACGCGACCACTCTACGGATAGATCAGCGAATCCGTGGAGGAGTAATCGGTGTTCTTCGTGCCGAAGGCGTTCTGCCCCGGATACGGCTCCGTGCTCGCCTCGTTGGGGAGCTCGCCGTGGATGCGGTTCTCCGCCTTGGGATCCGACCAGTTGTTGTTGGTCATCAACGTGTAGATGTTGTCGTTGTCGATGCCCACGATCGGCTTGACCTCGAAGTTCGAGTGGCCGTCGCCGTATAGGCAGTTCTGACCTTCGCCGTTACCCGTCCCGCCGTGGTTCGTGGAGTTGTACAGCCGCCAGATCTTCGGTGAATCGCTCAACGAAACCTTCTTGCCGGTGGCGGGGTCCAGCCACTGGGTGGACGTCGCCACGTACCACGGTCCCTTATCCGCCGCGATGATCAGCCGGTTGTCCATGCCCTCGCGTGCCTTGGTGTCCGGAGGCCCGAAAGGAACCTGATAGCCGTAACTGATGTTGCGATACTCCGTGAAGTCGTAGTAGAGCTCGATGTTCTCGGTCGGATCGTCGTCGTCCTGGCTGCTGGGGCAGACGAACTGCTTGACGGTGATGTCACCGCTGCGGACCAACATCCAGTAGGCGCGGGTCACGGTAAGCTGCGTGCTGGCGCCGGGGTTGATGGAGTAGCTGCGCTGCTCGCGACGATAGCCGACCGGGGTGCGACCGCCGGCCGCACCGTACAGGATCGACTTCTGCTGCGTTGAGCCCGTCGACGCGTTGACCGACTTGTCGTAGGGCGGTATCGGCCACTTCTCGCCGTTGTCGTTTGCATAGATCTTGCACGACGTACCGACGCCCTTGACCTGCGAGCCGCAAACGAGACGCTTGCTCAGCTCGCGCGCACGCGACAGACTCGGCAGCAGAATAGAGATCAACAACGCGATGATTGCGATAACCACCAACAGCTCGATGAGTGTAAAGGCCCTTTTTCTTTGTTTCATTTTACCTTCTCCTACAGAGAACCTCCCCTGGAGCCACGGTCAACATCCCTCGCCGTGCACACCGTGGACACCCCTGTGCCGCGTGGACCGCGCGCAACCCGCGGATCGACGTTGCCAAGGACGGAATGCATAAGCGGCGGATGTTCCCGCAACCCCGCTCGTTCCACCGTTCACACGGCGGATGCCCGAACGTTCAGTAACAGGGAGCCGCGCGGGCCGAGAGGCCCGTTGCGTTCCCACCACCAATCGATGCCACACCAGGGAAAGCGCTGAAGGCTGGAGAAGTCTCGCGCTCGGCGCGCCAAGCCGGCGCTACCGAACCGTCGTACCCATTGACGCCTGCGATTACCCTGGTACCCCGGTCGTGTTTCTCCGGCGAGCGCAACCGAGTGGCTCGCGAAACGACGACCTCAACGTTGGCGGTGGTGAGAGGAGGGAAAGAAAAACAATAATGGCAAAACCGATCTTACGGTATATAAGAGCTCGATGATACCGATAACCGCTCTCCGACCTTGGTCGGAAGGCCTCTCTACCACATACACCGTCTATAAGTCTACTCGGACCCTGGAACAAAGTCAATTGGTTAAAGACCAAAAATCCGTAAGTCACGTCGATTGCCAAGCCGGGCGGCGCCTAGGGCGTCACGCTGAACGTAACATACTATTTTACAATAACTTACAGTCTCGCGTGGGTCCAGGTTCGCTGGCGGAAGCGGATCGCGAGGCACAGATTGCGCGGCGGTGACGGATGTGCCGCCCAGGCGCTGAAGCGACTACCGGCCGAGTTCACATGCGGATCGAACGCAGCTCAATGCCATCCTCGACCGCCATGCCCAGCCCCCGCCGGTGGGCCGCGGACAGGTAGCGCGGCGGCGACGGCCCGCTTGCTGCCGCCATACCCCGCGTTTCCCGGCGGACCTCCTGGAGCACCTGGACCCCGACGGCGTCGATGGCCACCGGATCCAACGATGCCAGAAGCAATCCGCGATCCGCGACGTTGTCTGCGGAGGCCTCCGGGCCCCCGTCGTACACGATGCGCAGTGCGTCGACGAGGTTCAGCCGCAACTTTTCGCGGATGTTCGGCAGCGCGACGATGTCCGCGATGTACGGCGAACATCCGTTGCGGTGGTACCGCGCCGGGTGTCTGACCAACCCGTGGGAGAGATTCTTCATGGCGGCCGTCATGCCGGCGATGTTGTGGGTCTTGAGGTACGGCACGTTGATGAGTGCCGTCACCTGCCCCAGAACGGACGCCAGGTTGTCCGACCCGCTGCCGAAGTCCACGGGATCCCGGTCGTATCCCGGCTGCGGCGCCGCCGTTCCCGTCGTCGATGCGAGGAGGTCCGGCCCCTCGATGCAGACCATCCGCTGCGGTGACCACCCCGCCCCCACCAGCGAACTGATGAGGACCGCGCCGGTGGTCCGCGTCGTACCCAGAACGTCCTGTCCCGAACGGTTGAACTTGATGCCGATGACATCATCGTCGCGCAGAATCGCGTGCCAGGCGTCGCCCGCCGTCGGCGCCTCCGTCAGCGCGATCAAACAGGCATCGAGCATCTCGCGAAGCCGCGTCTTGTGAACCGATGAACCCGTGAGGACGTACGACGAGTCGACCTGAACCACGCGCGAGCGCAGGGCCCCAGCCCGCACCACCAGGGGTTCATCATCGAGCGACGTCGCTCGCCCGGCCGCGGAGCCGGAGTGCGACGCCGCATTGTCGGGTTCGGAGGCACGCACCGAGGTCGGCCGCAGTGTTGAAAGGCACGCGCCCAGACCCCCGCCCGCCACGGCGCGGAGGAATCCACGGCGCGTCGCCCTGGGGGTACCGAAGGAGCCTGTTGCCTGGTCCATGCGAATCACCTGCGACCGGCATGTGCCGACCCAGGTGCTTATCGGATGGGCGGCCGCAAGGCTGAGGCTCACCGGCCTCGACGCTGTGCAGGCACCGAAGAAAGGCGACCGCCGGGCGCCGTGCGGCGAGGCATCCCGTAAGGCGGCCGATTTGAGAAGGTGTTGCCCAGCCCGGTCGAGCCGGCATCATAGGGTCGGAGGTTCATCACCGTGACACCACGCAGGCGGATCACAACGCTTACCGCGGCCGGATTGCTCACGTTTCTAGCGCGGGCATCTGCGGGCGACACTCGACTCCTGCTGGTCGGCTCGGAGCGCATGGCCTCCTTCGTTCGCACCGCGGCGGAGCGCTTCGAGTCGGCACATCCGGACATCGCCGTCACGGTAAGCGGGGGCGGATCGTCCGCAGGGCTTACCGCGCTCCGCGACGACGCCGCCGACGTGGCGCTCCTGGCGCGGCCCGCCACCGAGGAGGAGCGGGAGCACTTCATGCGGAAGCGTCGTGTCGACCTGGTCGGCGTGCCCGTGGCGTTGGACGCCGTGGTGGCGTTTGTACGCGATGATAACCCGCTTCGAGCCCTCTCGTTGCAGCAGGTCGGCGACGTCTGCCGGCAGCGCGTGCACATCTGGGAGAAGCTCGGCATCGCAGTGGAGGGCACGGCTTTGCGGCCCCCTGGCCCCAGGGGGGAGTACGATCCCACGCGCGGCATCCCGATCCGCCTGTGTGCCCCATCGGCGAAGTTCGGCGCCGCCGGCCTGCTCCGGATTCGGGCGATGAGTGGCATCGATTTCGCGTCGTCGCTGCAACGCTTTGACGAGATGCATGAACTGGTGCAGGCGGTGGCTCAGGATCCCAACGCCGTCGGTTTCGCGGCATGGGGACAGGCCGCCGGAGTGCGGCTCGTACCTATCAGCCACGATTCCACGAGCCCACCCATCGCCGCCACGCCCGCATCCGTGCTGACGCATGAGTACCCGCTGGCGCACTATCTCTATTTCTACTTCGCGGGCGAGCCCGCCGACGAGGCCAGGAGCTTCCTGGCGTTCGTCTTGAGTCCCGACGGGCAGGCGATCATTGAGTCGTCATCGTCGGGGGCGGTGCCGCTGCCCTTCGCAAACGTGCCACAGTGACCGGCAGAAGGCGCGAGGTGAAGCTCGGGCCGTCGATGCGGGCTGACTACCCGACGAGGCCCACGGACGAGAGTCCGGCGAGGATCGCACGGCCAAGTCGCCTGCCGCTACGCGCGAGCCTCGGCATGCAGGGAGCGGATGAGTGGGTCGACCGCCTGCGCCTCCGTGAACGCCTCAAGTCGCCACTTACAGGCAGCGCAGCGCGTACAAGGTTTGGGCCCCGGGCGCTCGCAGCTCCAGGTATGCTCCAGGGGCACTTGCAGATGCCCCGCCAGCTTGATGACTTCGGCGTGGCTCAAGTCCATCAGCGGGGCCTCGACCAGCAGTCCTCCCCGTGCCGCGGCCAGGGACTCGGCGAGGAAGTTGAGCGCGTGGAGCACCTCGCGACCCTGGTCGGGGCGCTGCTCGGCTCCCGCCAGGCCCAGGTGCGCCGCATCCACGTGACGCGACAGCCCCACCACCAGCCTTACCGCGCCGATGCGCAAGGCGCATTGCAATCCCGCGGTGACCAACACCGGGAACAACCCGCGTAGCGTCGAAGGGGCAAGCACGTGCGAGCCCACCACGCCGCTGAGCTTCACGTCCGCCACAGCGGCGTGCGCCGACTCCGTCTGCTCCTGCATCCGCTGCACGTGGTTCACGTCCAGGTCGATGACGCGTTCAGCGCCCAGGTGCGTGCCCAGGGCGCGGACGGCCTCCGCCTCGGCCTTCGCGGCGCGCTGGCCGTAGCTGGCGTGCAGCAGCGTCACCGTGTGCTCCCGCGCGCAGCGTGCCGCTGCCGTCGCCCCCAGTACCCCGCCCCCGCACATTACCACGGCTGGTGCCATATTCTTGTCTCCACCCCACCGCGCCCGCGCCGGCCGCGGAAGATGCGTCGAGACGACCGTCAGCCCTCGACGGGCCCCGGCGTGAGCCCCGTACCTGGCGCTTTATCGGCGTTCGCAGGCCGCCGCCGCATTCGTCTTGCGGGCAGCGCAATACGCCGATAACCTTACCTAACGATGGCAACACGATGCCCGCGGGTCCCGGCGCCAACCGCCGAACCCAGTGTAAGCAACGGGGCCGCCGCTCCCGCTCGCGGGCACGGCCGGCGCCGGCAGGCATGCGTAAGCCCGAGAAACTGAGTCCATGGCGGACGTCGCCCCATTCCGCGCCGTGCGTTACGACTTCGACCGTCTGCACGGCGATCTATCCGCGGTCCTTGCCCCTCCGTACGACGTCCTGGACGCCAAGGACAAAGACGCGCTGCTGCGCCGAAACGAGCAAAACATCGTGGCCGTGGACCTGCCCCACGTGCCGCCGAAATCAGCGGGACCGCCCGCGGCGTATGAGCGTTCCGCACAACTCATCAGCCAGTGGCTTGACGCCGGCGTGCTGGTTCGTGAAGCCGCTCCCGCGCTCTACCCCTACCACCAGCGGTTCACACACGGAGGGCACTCTTTCACGCGGCGAATGGTCATCGCCCGGCTGCGGCTTCAGCCCTTCAGCGATGGCGTGATCCTGCCCCACGAGCAGACCTTCGGCGGTCCCAAGGAGGATCGCCTGGCGCTGATGAAGGCCACGCGCTGCAACCTCTCGCCGATCTTCGGCCTCTACCGCGACCCGCAGGATCGCATCGGCGCTTTGTTCGCCGCGGCGGTGGCGGACAAACCGGCGGCCACGGGGGTCCTGGATGACGTCGAAAACCGAATCTGGATCGTCCGCGATGCCGGAACCATCGGCGGCGTCGTGCAGGCGCTCTCCACGCAGAAGGTCTACATTGCCGACGGCCATCACCGCTATGGCACGGCGCTGATGTACCGCGATTGGCTCCGCAAGCAGAGTGTTGACGGCCTCGGGGACGATCATCCGTCGAACTACGTAATGTTTGTGCTGGCGAGCATGGATGACCCCGGCTGCCTCATCCTCCCCTACCACCGGGCCCTTGCCGATGTTGCACTGTCGACGGTGCAGGCGGCGTGGGCTCCCGGCGTGGAGGAGGTGCCCCCGGACAAAGCGGACCTGCTGCTCGAAGACGGGCGCACAGGCAAGCGCGCGAGCCTGCGGTTCACGAACCGTCCCGCGCTGGCGTCGCTGGAACCCAACGAGTCGCCCGCCTGGCAGGCTTTGGATACCGCTTACCTCCACCGCTACCTCATCGACGGGCTCCTCCGCGAGAAACTCAGTGCCGACCCGAAGGTACGCTACGCCAAGTCGGAGGAAGACGCACGGCGAACGGCCCGGGAGCAGGCCGGCGTCGCGCTGCTGCTCAAACCGACACCCATGGAACACCTGCGGGCGGTCAGCGAGGCGGGCGGACTCATGCCGCAGAAAAGCACCTATTTCCATCCCAAGCTGGCGACCGGATTGACCATCCATCCGCTGGATTGAACAATAGGCCCGTTATGCACGCCGCGGAGCTTCGGAACTCTCTGGATGAACGGCCTGTCGAGCCGATCCGCCCGCAGATCAGCGGCAGGCAACACGTAGACACCCGCCACCCGGAGAGGGCCATCGTGAGCCGCTCGCCGGTGGCGGCGGCCGTGGCACGGGGCGGGCGAGTTGCTGGCTACATCGTCCATGACAACCTGCTTCATGTGGCGAAGGTCGAGCCGTTGACCGGGCAGCGCCGGCGCGCGGCGCGCGGCGCGCCGCGGGAGTAGGCACCGAGTCCGCGCAGTGAAAGGAACGCACGATGTCGGAAACCCCGGCGCCGCCGGTGGCGGCCAATATCAGCTTCGATGAGTTCACCCGCATCAAACTCCGCGTGGGCAAGGTCGTCGAGGCCTCGGATCACCCCAACGCCGACAAGCTGCTGGTTCTCAAAGTCGACATGGGCGACGAAGTGCGGCAGATATGCGCCGGACTGCGCGGACACTACACGCCCGAACAGCTCCTGGGCCGCAACCTAGTCATCGTCGCCAACCTCGCGCCGCGAATGATGCGCGGGCAGGAAAGCCGCGGCATGCTGCTGGCCGCCAGTACGCCGGACCATGCCCGGGTGGTGGTTCTTACCACGGAGTCCGATGTGCCACCGGGTAGCCCGGTCAGTTGACCCCGGGCTCGGTGCAGCGCCTGCGGTTCACCATGGGTAAAAGACGCAGAATGAACGTACAACGCGAGTTCGTGGCGGTGGTGCGGTCCGGCATCGGACACCGTGCGGCGGCGCGCTTCCTGTTCGTGCTGGTTGCAGGGTGCCTCGCGGCGGCAGTGTCCGGCGGTTGCCAGGACCCGCGCTTCAAGCACGACCAGGCCATGCGCGACAAGCGCGTCAAGCATGTTGCCGACCTGTACGTCCGGCGGGAGAAGGCCGGCCCGGTCAACATGAAGGCGGTCGCCAACACGGAGAAGATGCTCGGCACGCGGCGCGTGGAGAACCTGAAGAAGACACTGAAGACGGCCGAGCGGGTAGAAGAAAGGCGTCAACAAAAACCCGTCACTCAGGCCCCGCTGCGAAAGCGGCAGACCAAAGCGCTCCTGGGCGGCAAGCCAGAGAAGATCCCCCGCACCTGGGCGGACACGGCGTACTGACCGCGGCGTGATGTCCACAAGACCCCGGGGATTCGAGCCTTAGAGCCTCGTGGAGGTCCGGGGGCGGGTACCGGGGGTCGGGTCCCGGCGCGCCGGGACTCGACCCTCGGCTATCCAAGCGAACCGTGCCAGGGTGCGCGCCGGCACGTTGGAGTTTGAATCGTGCCACGCCTCGCAGGATGCACTCCGCTCCGCCTCTGCTCGCATGCCGCGCGGCGGCCGCGATCAGTTGCGGCGAGCACCGGCGCTGGGTACTGTCACATCCATGAGTGCCGAGCTGGCCACCCCAACGAGTCCTGCCGCAGAATGGTCGATCGCCCGCCTTCTGGCTTGGACGACGGAGTACCTCACACGACAGGGGATCGATGACGCGCGCCTGTCGACCGAAGTACTGCTGGCACACGCCCTGGGATGCCGCCGCATCGAGCTTTACACTCGCGGCGACGTCGTCCCACCGCCCGAGCCCCTGAACCGCTTCCGGGATTGGGTTCGCCGGGCCGCGGCGCGGGAGCCGATTGCCTACCTGGTGGGCGAGAAGGAGTTCTTCTCACTCCCCTTTGCCGTCACGCGCGACGTGCTCATCCCCCGGCCGGAGACCGAGTTGCTCGTGGAATGCGTGCTGGACCACTGCCGCTCCGCCGGTCTTGCCTCCCCTACGCTTCTCGACCTGGGGACGGGGAGCGGGTGTCTGGCCATCGCCGTGCTGGTGCATCTGAAACATGCCCGGGCGATCGCCAGCGACCGGTCGCCGGCGGCCCTCCTTGTGGCCCGGCAGAACGCCGAGCGCCACGGCGTGGCCGAGCGGCTCACGCTGCTGGAGGCGGACGGCCTGACGCTGCCGGAGGGAGTGATTCCGCCCGCGGGGGTAGACGTCCTGATGAGTAATCCCCCGTACATCGCGGCTTCGGCCGTCGCCGGTCTCGACCCGGAGGTACGCGACTACGAGCCGCGCGCGGCGTTGACGGACGAGGCTGACGGGCTTTCGTTCTACCGGATGATCGCGACGGCCGGCGCGCGGTGCCTCGCCGCGGGCGGGGTGGTGGTGGTCGAGGTCGCGGACGGGCAGGCGGCGGCCGTTCACGCAATCCTCGAGGGAACCGGCGGGGCTGGAGAATTCGTCCATCGCCGGACGATACGTGATCGTACGGTGGGCAGTGAGCGGGTGCTGATGTTCGGCGCCAGGGGCTAGCGGAGTGTCTCGCGAGTACCTGACCGTATGGGGATCACGCTCGCGGCGGGCTTTCGGCTTTCGTGGGCCCGCGCGGGCTTCAAGCCCGCGGGTCGATGCAGTGAGATATCAACGAGACACCACACTAGCGAGCCGGCCTTGCCCGCGTGGCGGCACACAGTCGAGGGGACCGCAGCGTCGCGCCGGTTCGCCGGCCGGCGCCGGCGGAGCGAGCCGGGCGCCGCAGTAACACATGTAAGCATACTGAGCGAAGGGGAATCACGTGGAATTCTTTGAAATCGCGGGCGGAAACCGGTTGAAGGGCACGGTCGAGATCAGCGGTGCCAAGAACGCCGCGCTGCCGATCATGGCGGCGTGCATTCTCGTCGACGGCGAGACCGTGCTGCATAACGTACCGGACCTCGCCGATGTGCGGCAGATGCAGGTGCTGCTCCAGCGCCTGGGAGTCAAATCTGAGCGCGACGCCGGCGGGGCCATGCACCTGCGCGTCGACGACGAGATGAACTGCCACGCCGAATACGAAATCGTCAGCAAGATGCGGGCCAGCGTCTGCGTCATGGGGCCGCTGCTTGCCAAACGCCGCCGGGCGCAGGTCTCCATGCCCGGGGGTTGTGCCATTGGCGACCGCCCCATCAACCTTCACGTGGACGGGTTGAGGGCCTTCGGCGCCGACGCGGAACTGATCAACGGAGACGTACTGCTGCGCGCCAAGAAGCTCAAGGGGACGGACATCTTTCTGGGCGGCCCGTTCGGTTCGTCGGTAACCGCCACCGCCAACATCATGATGGCCGCGGTCCTTGCCGAGGGGCGAACGCTCATCGAATCGGCGGCCTGCGAACCGGAGGTCACCGACCTGGCGAACTTCCTCAACGCCTGCGGCGCGCGAATCACCGGACAGGGCACGCCACAGGTGATTGTCGAGGGCGTGACCTCCCTGAAAGGCGCGGAACACCGCATCATCTCCGACCGCATCGAAACCGGCACCTTCCTCATCGCCGCCGCCATCACCAATGGCGACCTCGATCTGCCAGGCGGACGGATCGAGCACCTCCGCGCCGTGGTGGACCGGCTGCGACAGATAGGCGTGATCGTCGAGCGCGGCGAGAAAGGAATCTCCGTCTCCTCCGCCCGGCGGCTGGAGCCCGTCGAGATCACCACCCAACCCTACCCCGGCTTCCCTACCGACCTCCAGGCACAGGCGATGGCCCTGCTCTCGCTGGCCGACGGCAACAGCATCATCACCGAGAAGGTCTTTCCCGATCGGTTTCTGCACGTCGGCGAGCTGTCGCGCATGGGCGCCCTGCTCCGCAAGGAGGGACCCACGGTCATCATCCAGGGCACGAAGAAACTGGTGGGGGCCCCGGTCATGGCATCGGACCTGCGTGCCTCGGCAGCGCTGATCCTGGCCGGGCTGGTGGCCAAGGGGACGACGCGCGTGCACCGCGCGTACCACATCGACCGTGGCTACGAGCGCATCGAGGCCAAACTGGCGGCCGTGGGGGCGAGCATCCGGCGGTTGAGCGAGTAAGCGTCTCCGCGTGCCACGGTCAGCGGCCGGGCCCGCCCGTCGCGCCGGCACGGTAATACTCGATCGCCCGGCGCAAGCCGTCTTCGAACGCCACCACCGGTTGGAAGCCCAGCAGCCGGCCGGCAAGGCGAATGTCGGCGCAGGAGTGTTTCACGTCGCCGGCCCGAGCGGGAACGTACTTCGGGCGCACGTTGCGGCCGAGCACGCGGTTGATCGCGGCAATCACCTCGTTGACGCTGATCGCTCCCCCGCAGGCGATGTTCACCGATTCGCCCCGCGTCTGCGGCGCCTTCATGGCCAGCAGGTTCGCCTCCACCACGTTGTCGATGTAAGTAAAGTCGCGTGTCTGCTCTCCGTCGCCGTAGACGACGGGCGGCTCGTCCCCGAGAATGGCGGTGACGAAGGCGGGAATGGCCGCGGCATACTGGCTCATGGGATCCTGCCGCGCGCCGAACACATTGAAATAACGCAGTGAGAGCGACTCCAGCCCGTAGCACTCGTAGAAGGCGCGCAGGTAGTGTTCCCCAAGCAGCTTCTGCACGGCATAGGGGCTGAGGGGCTCGGGCCGGATGCCTTCGTGCTTGGGCGATTCCCGCGTGTCGCCGTAGGCGGAGCTGCTGGCGGCGTAGATCACGCGCCGCACCTTGCACGCCGCGGCGGTGCGCAGCAGGTTGAACGTCCCGTTTACGTTGACGTCGTGGCTGGCCTGCGGATGTTCCACGGACTTGGGCACCGACGGAATGGCGGCCTCGTGGAGTATGAACTCCACGTCGCGGCACGCGGCGGAGCAATCTACCTCGCTCCGCAGATCGCCCTGAAGGAACTCGAACCGGCCGTCGACGTGTGCCAGGTTGCTTCGCTTGCCGCTGGACAGGTCGTCCAGCACGCGGACGCGGTGCCCTGCTTCCACCAGTCGCGTGACCAGGTGAGACCCGATGAACCCTGCACCGCCGGTAACTAAGACGTTCGCCATGGCTTCCCGTAGATGTCCGACGTCCGCCGCGGCATGAACGACGCACGCCGCCCCTTACGCACACCGAGCCCGGTTTCTCGCCTTCCTTCGCCGCCCGACCGCGCAAGGCTGGCGTTCGCCATTCTTCATTCGCTGTTCGACATTCGCCGCTGCCGACGAAAGCAAACGGTACGGTGGATCCGGCACTTCGCCGCGTCAGCCGCGCCCCACGATGGCCGATACCGCCTCGGCGTCGTTGGGCAGGGCCGCGGTCAGGACCTCCGGGCCGTCCGCGGAGGCCGGGTTAACGATGATCGTCTCTTCGATCCTGATTCCGCCGAACCGCGCCGCCACCAGCGAGTCGACCAGCGGTCGATTGATGCAATCGGCGAATGGTGCCGTCATCTCGCGGTTCTGCCAGATCACGGGCACGAAATACACACCCGGCTCGACGGTCAGCGCCATGCCCGGTGCCAGGTCGCGATCCAGCCGGAGAAACTTATCGCCGAACCCGCTGCGCCGCGAACGCCCGGGCGCGTAGCCCGCCAGGTCGCCGAAGTCCTCCATGTCATGTACGTCCAGGCCGATCAGATGGCCCAGTCCGTGGGCAAAAAAGAGCGTGTGCACGCGCCGCGCCGCCAGCTCCACGGGATCGCCGCGCAGCAGGCCCGCCCGTACCAGCCCTTCGCAGACCACCCCGGCCGCCAGGTCGTGAACCTCGCGGAACCGCCGCCCGGGCACGCAGGCCCGGATCGCCTCCCGCTGGGCGAGCAGCACCGTGTCATATATTTGACGCTGAATGTCACTCCAGACCCCGCCCACGGGGTAGGTGCGGGTGATGTCCGAGGCATAGCCGCCGCCCTCCTCGGCGCCGGAATCGACCAGCAACAGATCGCCGCCGCGCAGGACGTTGACGTACTTTTCGTTATGGAACACTTCGCCGCGGACGCTGACGATGGGCGTGAACGAAGGGATGCAGCGCTGCGCGGTCATGGTGGCCAGCAGAGCCGCGGCCACCTCCGCCTCGTGCGCCCCGGGCTTGCAGGCGCGCATCGCCGCCAGGTGCGCCTCGACGCTGGCCGCCGCCGCGCGGCGCATGGCCCGGCGCTCGTGTTCGTCTTTCAACAGGCGCAGCTCAATGACCGCCGCGCATTCCTCGGGCTCCGCGGCAGACAGGCCCAGCGACGCGGCCCACTGCACGGTGGGCGGGCAGGGCGGCGCGAAGTACCCCCCTTTGCGCCCCCGCAGGAGGGTGGGGAGTTGATCGGGTTCGCCGAGGGCCGAGACCGGCAGACCGGCGGCCGCGGCGATGGCGTCGTCCCCGGGCGGCTCGCCGAGCCACACGGCATCGTCCAGGGTGCACACCGTGCGAATCAGCTTGCAACCCGCGGCGCCGTCGCTGCCGGGGTCGAGCCAGAGCGCCGCACCCTCCAGCGGCGGGCCGCCGAAGTAGAGGTAGTTGCTCCCCGCACGAAACGCGTGCAGATTCGTAGCGTACTGTCGCGCCCGGGCCCGCCCGGCGAAGACGACGACTGGGCGAGTCAGCCCGGCCGCCAGGCGCGCGCGACGGTTGCGATACACCTCCGGCGGCGCGGTCATCTCGAAATCGTGGGAACTCATGGACAACCCTCCGTGGATCCCGCCTCGGCGCAGCCGCGCCGCGACGGACTCACGATGGTCTGAGCGTACTCGGAAGTGCCGATCGCCGCAAAATCCGCCCGCCCACGATTGCACTGCGGTAGGCAGCGCCGCTGGGCCAGATCACGCAATTGGCGCGGCCGCTCCTGGCATTGCAAGCGAACGGGAGTGCCTTCGCGCCGTGGGAGAAGATCGACCAGCTTGTGCTCGGGAACCTGCTGCGGATGAACCTTGCCCGGGCGGCAAAGAGCTGAGAGGCTACGGGTGTGGGGCGTGACAAGTTGAGGCCATGCGCCCGAGGCACGCGATGACCGAGTTGCACGTCAATCACTACTTCGTCGATGAGGCCGGGGACCTGACGTTCTTCGATCGGGCCGGACGGATCATCATCGGACGTGAGGGTGTCTCGAAGTTCTTTATGGTGGGCGTCGCCCAAATACCGGCCCCAGCGCTCGCCGAAGGACTTTTGAAAGAACTGCGTGACGAGCTTTTGGCTGACCCATATTTTCGCGGGGTTCCCTCGATGGCAAGCGAGACGGGTAAGACGGCCAGGTCGTTCCACGCGAGCAAGGACCTGCCGGAAGTTCGGCGCGACGTGATGGCGCGGCTGCGGCGGCCCCGAAGGGGCCGTGGGCTGTAGCCACGGGTGCAGCGGCGGCGTGGCGAAGCCCGCCGACGCGGAACCCGTGGGAGCGTGATCCTCTGATCCTCTCGTTGCCCCGGAGGGGCAAAGGACGCGCAATGCCTGGCACTTATTCTCAACTACTGTTGCACATCGTTTATTCGACGAAGGGCCGTGTGCCCTGGATCACCGCCGACATCGCCGAGCGGCTCTATCCGTATATCGGCGGCATCGTCAGGGCCGAGAAGGGCATGCTCTTCGACATCGGCGGCGTGGAGGACCACATCCACATGTACCTGCGCTGGCGGCCCGACGGACCGGTGTCCGATCTGATGCGCGCCGTGAAGGCTCGTTCGTCGAAGTGGGTCCACGACACGTTCCCCGCTTCGCGCAAGTTCGCATGGCAGGAGGGGTACAGCGCGTTTTCGGTCAGCAAGTCGCAGGAGGAAGCCCTCAGGAAGTACATCGCTGGCCAGGTCGAGCATCACAAGAAGGAAGACTTCAAGTCCGAACTCCGCCGCATCCTTCGCGCCCACGGAATCGAGTTTGACGAGAGGTATGTCTTCGACTGAGCCGTCGCCACCGCGGGCGGTTCCTCTGCCCCTTCGGGGCAGGCGCGAAGCAACGAATCCGTTTCCACGGGTTGCGCTCGCGGGGGCTGCGCCCCGCGCTCGCTTCACCCGTGGCTACAGTCCGGTGCCTCTTCAAGGCACACCGAAGCGCCGCGGGGCGTGTCGCGGGCCTTTCATCCGGGTCCATCCGTGCCACACGGCGCGGGGCAGGCGCGAGGCAACGAATCTGTTTCCACAGTTACGCTCGCGGGGACTCCACCCCGCGTTCGCTCCACCCGTGGCTACACCCCGGTGCCCCTCCGAGGCACACCGACGCAGCACAGGGAGTGTCGCAGGCCTTTCATCCGGGTGCACCCATTCGGGGTGGCGCGGTTGGTCCTCTCGCAACACGTTGCATGAGGGATCGGATCCACCACGTTCCAGCGAAGAAGCGGCGATGCCTCGCGCCGCCCAGGCGCCCGTCCCTCACGAGCGAAGCCCTGGCTGTCCGGGCCGCTGCCACCCGGTTGGGGTACATCCCTCCAGGGCGTGTCGATTTAGTGACTCTCGACATTCACGAGAAGGGCTGCCAGGAGTGGAAACCGGGGTTTGGACCACCGATTGTGGTTCCTTCGGCGCTCGCTTAGGACTAAATCGACAGGCCCTCCATCGACAGGGCAGGTCCCACCTTTGGCGGCCCCCGCCCGGCGCGATACGATAATTCCGACCGTGCGCCGCGATCGCTGCGATGCGGCTGCGGCGCCGGGCCACAGGCGAGAATCCGCGTGAACGAGACGCCGTTTCGCTATCCCATCTGGACCCGCGGAGACCTGGACGGCTTCTTCGGCCTGATGGTCGACAACCTGGTGCAGGTGCTCCTGATCATTGATCTGTGTACCCACGCCGCCGGGCTGCCCGCGGAGCTGATCTACACCCGCATCCTGCCCGGCGTGGCGGTAAGCCTGCTCATCGGCAACCTTTTCTACGGTTTCCAGGCGCACTATGTCGCGCGCCGGGATCGTAATGCCGCATGTACGGCACTCCCGTACGGCGTGAATACTCCCTCCGTCGTCGCCTACGCGCTGTTCATCATGGCCCCGGTGTACCAGAGCTACCGCGGAACGCTGGGCGACCAGACGGCGGCGACGCTGGCGTGGAAGGCCGGGTTGTGGGCGTGCCTGGTAAGCGGCATCATCGAGTTCGTGGGGGCATTCGTGGCCGAGCGTTTGCGGCGCGTGACACCGCGGGCGGCGCTGCTGGGAGTGCTGGCGGCCGTGGGCGTGGCGTTCATCGCCACCGACTTCGCCTTCCGCATCTTCACCAAACCGCTCATCGGCATGGTGCCGCTGGCCATATTGTTGCTGGCGTACTTCTCGCGCTATCGGTTTCCCCTGGGGCTGCCGGGCGGATGCCTGGCGGTGGTCGTGGGCACGGCGGCCGCGTGGGTGCTGTCCATCCCCCTGCTCGCCGGCTGGTACGGCGGCGACGCGCCGATGTCGGTGGCGGCGGTGCGCGGAGCCTGGGACGGGATCGGCGCGATCCTGCCCTATTTCTGCGGGCGCGAACTGGCCTCCGTGCTGGAACGGCCGGAGCTCGTACTGCGCTTCCTGACCATCTCCGTGCCTATGGGGCTCCTCAACGTGCTCGCCTCGCTTCAGAACATTGAATCCGCGGAAGCAGGCGGAGATCGCTTCCGCACCGCGCCCTC
This sequence comes from Planctomycetota bacterium, assembly GCA_016208685.1. Lineage (GTDB taxonomy): Bacteria > Planctomycetota > Phycisphaerae > UBA1845 > UBA1845 > JACQXM01. Next base: position 96,473 of record JACQXM010000023.1, read on the forward strand.
GCTTGCGGTCAACGGCGTCAGCACCGTCGCCGCGGCACTCTTTGGTTCCTGCTTCCCCACCACCATCTACATCGGGCATCCGGGGTGGAAGGCCCTGGGCGCTCGTGCCGGGTATTCCATCCTGAACGGCGCGTTCTTCACGGCGTGCTTCCTGCTGGGCTTGGGGCCGCTGCTCCGGGCCGTCATCCCCATCGAGGCCGGCGCCGCCATCGTCATGTACATCGGCGTGGTGATCGTCGCCCAGGCGTTCCAGACCACGCCGCGCGAGCATGCACCGGCGGTGGCGCTTTCGTTCTTTCCCGGCATGGCGGCGCTGCTTATCGTGAATCTGCCGCTTTTCATGGCCGACACCGGTGCCGCACGCACGCTCGCGGAGTTGCTCAACGCCCCCGCGGCAAGCGCCGCCGTGCCGGTGCTCGCGGGCATGGTGACCCTCAGCGGCGCGAACTCCGGCTGGATCGTGGTGACGCTCATCCTCACCGCCGTGGGCACGGCGCTGCTGGATCGGCACTATCGCGCCGCAGCGCTATGGTGTCTTGCGGCCAGTCTACTGACCGCGGTGGGGTTGTTGCATGCCTATCGCGTGGACGGAAACGTGGTACGCGAGTACTTCCTCTGGCAAACGGTCGAGCCCTCTCCCACGACGGCTGCCTACCGCGCCGGTACCATCGCGGTGTGCTACGCGCTCGCCGCACTGCTCTTCGCTGGGGCGGACCGCCGCTCGCGAACGGCGATAGTGCCGGAACCGCCGGACGTGGGAACGCCGACCACCCCGCCGGACGCGCCGCCGGCGTAGGGCCGGGCGGCGACCGCCCCGCTTCGACTACTCGACGTGCGCCCGATCGAGCTTGCTTACCACCCAGATCACGTAGCCGGCGATCGCCAGACCGACGCCGAAGCTGAACAGTCCGGCGTACCAGATCAGCGCATCGCGCGTCGTCTGGTATTGATGCAGCGCCCAGGCGCCGAACAGGTCGCATGCCAGCATCGCCACCAACAAGAACACCATGTGAAAAGTTCGCAGGGACATGGGGCTTCCTCCTTCGAATCTGTCGAGCTCGTCCACACGACCTTTCCAGCAAACGCCGTGCCGAACCGGCGCCGAAGCATCTATCTCCGCGGCAAAAGTGCAGCTTCATTGGGGCACAATCGTGCGTACGTGGGCGGCCCAGGGTACGGGCCGTGGCGTCGGTCCGAAAACGCCGCAGCTTTTTCCGAACACGACGCGCCGTTTCTGCGCCGCGTATTGGATACTTGAGCGACCGCGCCCGTTCGGGAAAAGCTGCGTTGGGGGGAGGGGCCATGTACAAGGGTGCTCTATTTACGTGCGTCGTATGTTTCGTTGTTCCCACCTACGCCCAATCGCCGCCGCTCTTCGAACCTCCTGAGTTCCCCTCCGTCTCGCCCGGCCCCGGTGCCACCCATGACGGTACGTCGTGCTTCCTTCTGGCCCAGGGCACCGTCACCCCGGGTGACGTCGACTGGGTTCAGGTCTCCATCCCTTGGGCGTCCGTCCAGACCGTCGTGGATGTGGATTTTCCCGCAGGCGCTGGGGGAAGCGCCCTACTTGCGGCGCGAGTGGGTGGAAGCAGCGTGTTCAACATCAGCGACAACAACAACACCCGCGACGCCCTATGCGGCCTGAGCGGTGGGACTACCCCCGCCGGAAGCCCCGCGGATTCGGCCGTCGACCTGCGCGCCACCCCTCGCCGCTCGGTTATCAACGTGGGAGTCACCGGCGCCGAGGACATCACCTTCACCGGAGCGCACAACCAGACCTTCGACTACGACGTGTGGGTGTTCCTCAATCCCATCCTCTGCCGGAGCGACGCCGACTGCAACGATAACCTGGCGTGCACGACGGACTCCTGTGACACCGTGACCGGCATCTGCACCAACGCGCCGCAACATGCACTCTGCGACAACGGCCGATGGTGCGACGGAGCCGAGGTGTGCAGCGATACGCTCGGCTGCCGGCCCGGGATCCGCCCCAACTGCGACGACGGCGTGGGCTGCACCGACGATACCTGCGACGAGACCAACGACCGTTGCGTGCACACGGCGGATGACTTCCTCTGCGACACGGGCACGTTCTGCGGCGGCATCGGCCAATGCGATCCGGTCGCCGACTGTCAGCCCGCGGCACCCCCGGCTTGCGACGATGGCGTGCCGTGCACGGATGACTACTGTGACCCCGACCTGGACGACTGCGTCCACGTGCCGGACGACGCGGTATGCGACAACGGCCGGTTCTGCGACGGCGCAGAGGCCTGCCACCCCAGCCAGGGGTGCGTTTCCGTCTCCCCGCCGGACTGCGGCGACGGGGTCGCGTGCACGCGCGACTCCTGCGATGACGCAATCGCCGGCTGCGTCCACCAGCCGGATGATTCGCTTTGCGACAACGGTCTCTTCTGCGACGGCGCGGAGCGCTGCGATCCGTCGCAGAACTGCGTCGCCGGCCCGCCGCCGACGTGTGACGACGGCCTTACGTGCACCGCCGACACCTGCGACGAATCAACCGCCCGCTGTCTGCATCGCAGCGATGACTCCGCGTGCGACGACGGGCTCTTCTGCAACGGCATTGAAACGTGCGACGCGTCGGCCGGGTGCCTGGGCGGCCCGGCTCCCGATTGCGATGACGGCGTGGGCTGCACGGCGGACGGCTGCGACGAGACCGGCGATACCTGTGTTCATCAGCCGGACGATTCCCGGTGCGATAACGGCCGGTTCTGCGACGGAACCGAAACCTGCGACGCCGTGGGCGACTGTCGGGCGGGCACCCCGCCGAATTGTGACGACGGCGTCGCGTGTACCCGTGATTCGTGCGACGAGGCGACGCTGAGCTGCCTGCACGCTACCGACGACGCGGCTTGCGACGACGGGACCTTCTGTAACGGGCAGGAGGTTTGTGACCCGCAGGCCGGTTGTCAGGCCGGCGCCGATCCATGTCCCAACCGGCAGTGTCGCGAAAGTGACGCGCAATGCGTGGACTGCCTCGCGGACACGGACTGCGGCGATGGCGACCTCTGCAATGGACTCGAAACCTGCGACCCGTCCGGGCAGTGCCGGCCCGGAGCGCCGCCGTGCGGAGCGGACGCACAGTGCGACCCCGAAACCGGGGAATGCGTTCAAGCCGGCGGAGTGGTTCTCGATGTGAGGCCGGGGCAATGTCCCAATCCGCTTAGAACCGGCGTTCCGGGCCAACTGCCGGTCTCGCTGGTGGCTGTAGGGGCCTTCGAGGTTCGTACCATCGAGGTCCGCTCCATCCGCCTGGAACGGGCCGATGGCGTGGGGCTGCCCGTTGTGCCGCAGTTGGGACCGCCTGGTCCACGCCCGGTGGTAGCGGATGTCACCTCGCCCGGTGCCGGCGGCTGCGCCTGCGGCCCGGTGGCGCCGGATGGACTCCCCGACCTGACCCTGAAGTTCGACGTCGAGGAGCTGGTGCAGCAGTTGCGGCTCGGACGGTTGGCGGCGGGGACGAGCGTGGATCTCGTCGTGACGGGTAAACTGCGGGACGGAAGCAGTTTCCGAGCCGGCGATTGCGTGGTGATCGCCCGGCCCGTGCTTCGAGATTAGGCTGAATCAGCCTGGCCGCTTCGGCGCGGCGGTGATAGGGCTGCGCTGCCAAAGGGCGTGCGGGCCGGCGCGGGGCGGAGCGGGATCGCACACCGTGATTCGGCTCTGCACGCGCGCCCGGCTGGGGCGCCGGCGGTAAGACCATCGAACACGGACCGTCTGCGGCCGCCGGGGCGCGGCCAAACGTCGGGGCGCATCGGTCCTCCGTCCCTGGCGGGACCCGGCCGCGCTCAGTGGTCGCACGTAGACTCCACTGTCTACACCGCAGCATCTACATAAAATTAACTACACCGGCATGTGTAAGCTTCCTAACTGACACTGAGGCGCGTAGACCAGGCAGCCGACTTTCTTTCCTCCCCTTCACTTGCTAGGGTGGTGGCAGTATTGCGGGACGGAAACCGGAGGGGATGGGCAAGTCCGGGACCTCCTCCGGACCGGCACGCCGCAGTGAAGTCGTAATCGCGTCGTTCTCGGAATTCGACCAGGCACCTTGAAGGCGGACCTACGCCGCCCGAAGGGGCTGCACATGTCGGCGGCCGCCTCCAGGTCGGTGATAAGCCGCTTAACCGTCTCGTGGTGCGCGCGTGCCGCGCTACTTGCAGCCAGCGGCTACCTGACCGCGGCGGCGATGGCCTCTTCAAGCTGTCGCAACGTGGCGTGGATCAGCCTGCTGCCGCTGTTGTGGGCCATTCGGGTGCTTTCGCCGATGCGGGCGGCGGCGGCCGGTGCCTTGTGGGGATTCTCGCTCTACACGGCCGCGGTGTACGCGCTTACTACGAGCGTCCCCTCGAGCGCCGCCGTTCTGGCAGCGTTGGTTCCGCTTGCAGCGGTCTACGCTGCGCTTGGCGCGATCGCGACTCGCCTCGTCGGTTTTCACCCTTTGGTGCTCGGCGTTGGGTGGTTCGGCGTGGAGCTGGCGTTGGCGGCGCTTGGCGTTCGACAAGGCTTACTCGCAAGCACTCAGGGAAACGGCTGGCTTGCGACCGTCGTGGGAAGCGCGCTGGGGTCGGTGTTCGTAGGGTTCGTCGTTGTTGGAATCAACGGCGTCGTTGTGGTCGTCTTGCATCGCCTCGCGCAGACAGACTCGGGGCGGGTGACGCCACGCCGTGGGGCTGGAGTGGCCGCAGGATGGTGCAACTCTCCGAGCCAGGACGAACGGAGCCCGGTCCCAAGCCCGGCCCAACCGCGCGCACCGCCCGCCCCAGGTAACGGCAGTTGTACGCCGGCAAAACCAGGGCCTTCAGTCGCAAGAACTCTGGCCGCCTGCCGCTGACCGTTCGTACTGTCGGCCATGTATCTCAACAGTGAGCGGACTCGCAGGCATTCAGGAGTGAGGCAGCCCAGCCGGCGCCATTCCGGCAGTGCGCACGCAGCCCCCAGACGAAGAAGGGGGGTCGTGCCGTACCGCGTGTGGCGCAGGTGCCCTCCATCGGGTGATTCATCCCATACACCACTGCCGCGGAGTCGATGAGTCGACCGCGGCTGTCACGACAGGAACACGGGCGATCCCGTCCTGGCTCAAAGGAGATTACTGATGAATAGGCAATCTACATTGTGTCGCAACGCGATTCCACGATCCTTTCGATGGCTGCTCGCAGCTACCCTGGTCTTGGCTCTAGTCGGTTTTCCGATTGAGTCGAGCGCAAAGCCTCCGGCACGCGGTGGAGACAGTTTTCGTCACGCCGACCCTCGCACCGAGTCGGACTCGAACCTAACCCCCGGTAATCCAGATAATAACGACTCGACGTTGGGTCCTGCGGCAACGCACGCAGTTCAACACCTGGAATGGCTGGGAGAACTGGTCGATGAGGAGGCGGCCGCACCCCCTGACGACAACGCTAGCCCCCCGAGAGCGGATGATGACGGGTTGATCGGGGTGGCGTGGGTCGGCGGAAGTGTCAAGTTGTCGTTTGTTGTCACAACCAACTACAGCGCCCACGTCTCGGATTTCCCGGCGGGATCGCGGACCTACGTCAACGCCTGGATCGACTGGAACAACAACGGGACCTTCGAGCACCCTGCGGAGTATGTCGGCGAGTGGAGCGGGTTGCCGCCATTCAGTGGCATGCTCGGACCGGACCGGACGGTCGGATCCGTAGCCGGCGGCGCCGGAGGAGAGCCCGGAACTTACAGCATTCGACTTCGCATCGACTGGCATCGAACCAGTGCACATACCGCTGCACCCGGTGGCAATGCGGACGGCGACGTAGCCGGCGGCGATGTCAGCTACGGGGAGGTCGAAGACTACGAGGACCGCCTCCTGGAAGTCACTGGCGCGTGTTGCTTCGATGGCGCGACATGCGCGTACACAACGCAAAGTAAGTGCGTCGGCTTAGGCGGAGAGTACAGGGGCAACGGGACGACGTGCAGCGACGACTTCGAGTGCGTTCCGACGCTGTCAGAGTGGGGTCTGGCGGTGATGACGATCCTGATCCTGGCGGCCGCCACCATCGTGCTGCGAAACCGGCGGACGTCCGTGGCCTGATACGCTCGCGCTAGCAGTCGCAGCGCGAATCGCGGAACAGGAAACTCGTCGCGTCGGTGGGAGCCGCATCGGCCCTGCGTGCAGCACGCATGACGGGGCCGGCGGCTCCCACCGGCGGTGTTAGCGATTGACCAACCGCCGCCCGACTTCCGGCGCGGACGGCCCAAAGAGAAAGGATGAGAACTACCATGCAACTGACCGCCTGCAAATCCGGCATGCCCGGGCTCGTTATTGCGATGCTGGTATGCGGCACCCCGGCGGTAGCCGCAATCGTCAACGGCGATTTCGAGGCCGCACCGCCGCCGCCGGTACCGGGATGGGTGGAACTCGGCGGCGTCGTGCAACTGCCGCCAGAGGGCGCGGGCGGCGGAGGCGCCGGGGCGAACAGCGCCTGGTTCGGCGGGACCATGGTCAACGGCATCCCCCTGGGTGGCGGCTTTCGCGGCAGCATCATCATGCAGACGTTCGACTGTGAAGGCGGCCCGACGGACACTTGCTACATCAAGTTCACCTATCGACTGACCCCGCCCCCGCCCCCGGCGGCGCTGGCGTTCGTCGCCGTCGACGGCCCGGCAGGAATGAAGTGGGCGGCGTTGCCATTCGTCGGAGCCGCGACCACACGGCAGATCGCCTACCCATCGTGCGGCGTGCTGAGGCTCTACTTCGGCATGGTGGAGGCCAACGCCGTGACCATCTCCATCCACTTTTACCTGGACAATGTCGATGATCGGTGTAACCAGAGCTGGGGCGAGAGCGACTTGCCCATCAGCGACTTCCCGCCGCAGAACCCTACCTCCGAGCAGACGGCCATGATCGAGCTCGTGGGCGATGCCAACGCCGCCGTTCCCGCGGTTTCCGAATGGGGTCTCGCCGTCCTCCTGCTGCTGGTTCTCATCGTCGGCACAGTGACCTTCGGCCGGCGAGCGCCGCGCGCGGCATAAAACGGGCCCGCCGGATCGAGAACCCAGCCCCATCATGCGGGGGAACGGCGCCGTACGTGGGCGTAGTCAACGGGGAAACCGGGCGGCATCGGGCGTCGCCGTGAGACCGACACCGGCGGAACGGTCGTGCCGCCCGGAGGGTCAGGCCGCGCCGGCCCGACCACAGTCACTCGTATCGCAGCGCCTGCACCGGATCCAGCCGCGCGGCTCGGATCGCCGGGTAGATGCCGCTCGCGATACCCACGACCACGGCCATAACCATGCCCACGATGATCACGCTTGGCGGCGTGTAGGTCTCCAGCATCTGGGTAAACTCGCCGAGGAAGTTGGCGACGGCCCATCCGAAGACCAAGCCGAACGCCCCGCCGAAGACGCTGATCAGACCCGCCTCGGTGAGGAACTGCTTCAGGATGTCCATGCGCCTCGCCCCCACCGCGATGCGCACGCCGATCTCACGCGTCCGCTCGGTGACGGAAACGAGCATGATGTTCATGATGCCGATCGCCCCGACGACCACCGAGATCCCGGCGATGCTGTACAGGACAAGCTGGAACACGATAGCCACCTGGCTGAACTGCTGTTTGATCTGCTCCTGCGTGTAGACCTGGAAGTCGTCCTCGGCTCCGGCACGGATGCGGTGGCTGCCGCGCAGGGTCTTGTTTACCCCGTCCACGCATGCCTGGATGCGCCCCGCCGCGGTGCATTGCACCGTGAGATTGGTCAGGTAGCGGCTGCCGAACAGCCGCCCCATGGCGGTCGGGAGCGGGACGATCACCTGCTTGTCCACTTCGAAGAACCCCAGGCTTCCCTTCTCTTCCATGACGCCTACAACGATAAAGCTCTTGCCGTTGACCTTGATCGACCGTCCCACGGCGGGCAGGGCACCGAAGAGGTCCGCGGCGATCTTATGCCCGAGAACCGCCACCATCGCGCTTCCGCGCACGTTCTCGCGGGTGAGGAACCGCCCCTGGGCGACATGGTAGTTGTTGAGCGGAGCGTACTCCTCGGTGGTTCCGAGCACGGTGGCGACGACGTTGCGGGCGAGATACTTGATCTGTCCCGCCCCCTGATACTGGGGCGCGACGCGAAGCACGAGCTGGGCGTTCTCCGCGCGGATGCGCTCCGCGTCCTCCGGCTGGAGCGCGGCCACGGACATGCTCCGTCCCGATCGCTGCCGGCTTCCGTTGAACACCAGCAGTTGGTCCGCACCCAGCGATTCAAACCGTTCGAGGATGTCCCGTTGCGTACCCTCCAGAATGGACACCGCCGATACCACCGCGCCCACGCCGATGATGACGCCGAGCGTGGCCAGCATGGACCGCAGCAGGTTCTGCCGCAGCCCACGCAGGGCCGTCAGTGCAATCCGCAGGTGGAACATGGCAGGGGATTGTACGGGGGAGACGAAGCGCTGCGTAGGTGCGGGCCCGTGGCGGCGGCGTACCGCTCACGCCGCCCGCGAAGTCGGGGCCCGTGCCCGGTTGAACCGGTGCGGGCGGCTCACTACAATCGGGAGCCGGAAACGCCGCTCGGCCGCCGGGGGGGAGGAGGCGTTCGCGACGGGCATCGATCGGCATCGCCCGCCGTGAGAACAACGTGGGATCGCGGCATGCGGCGTGGGCGGACCAGACGGCGGGCCAACGAATTACGATGGTGAAGAAACGTAAGAAACTCGGCGAAATCCTCGTTGGCTGGGGCATCATCAAAGAGTCGTCGCTCTCCGAGGCGCTCCAGTACGGCATGGAACACGGCAAGCGGATCGGGGAGGCCTTGGTGGAGATGCAGCTTTGCAGTGAGGATGACATTTGCAAAGCCCTCGCCGCCCAGTTCGGCTGGGAGTTCATCGATATGGACAAGCAGCCGGTGAACAAGGATGCGCTGGGTCTCATCCGCGCCAAGGTGATTGAAGATTGTTGCGTCCTTCCGCTCGGGCTCGAAGGCGATCGTCTGAAGGTGGTCATGACCGACCCTCTGGACCTGGAAACGCTCGATCTGTTGCGCTTCCAGCTGAACCGCGAGATCGTGCCGGTGCTGGCTCCGGTGAGCAAGGTGCGCCGTTTCATCGACAAGTTCGTGAATCCCGACGGCGACGTGCTCTCTCAGACCATGGCCAGCATCGACCAGGAAGCCCCGGAGGATGGCAAGGACGACCCGCTCAAGCTACAGCCGGGTGAGGACGCCGATGCCCCCATCATCCGCCTGGTGAATCTGATCATCACCGAGGCCGTCCACACGCGGGCAAGCGATATCCACATTGAGCCCATGAGTGATCGCGTGCGCGTCCGCTACCGCGTCGACGGCGTGTGTCACATTCGCGACGACATCCCCAAGAGCATGCAGGCGTCCGTCATCACCCGCTTCAAGATCATGGCCGGTATGGACATCGCCGAGCGCCGCGTTCCGCAGGACGGGCGTATCAAGATGAAGATCGGCGGCGGACAAATCGACTTCCGCGTCAGCGCCCTGCCCGCATACCACGGGGAAAGCGTGGTGCTCCGAATTCTGCGCCCGGACTCGGTCAAGATCGGCATTCCGGCCCTGGGCTTCGCGGAGGACGACTACCGCAAGTTCCTCCAGATCATCCAGCGGCCCAACGGCATCTTCCTGGTGACCGGGCCCACCGGCTCGGGCAAGACCACGACGCTCTACGCCGCCTTGCAGGAGCTCAACCGCCCGGATCGCAAGATCATCACGGCGGAGGACCCGGTGGAATACAACTTCACGGGCATGAACCAATGCCAGGTGAAAGAGGAGATCGGGCTTAACTTCGCCAAGATCCTCCGCGCCATGTTGCGCCAGGCGCCGAACATCATTCTGGTGGGCGAGATCCGCGACCGCGAGGTAGGCGACGTAGCCATTCAGGCGGCACTCACCGGGCACCTGGTTTTCAGCACGCTGCACACCAACGATGCGCCGTCGGCCATTACCCGACTCATCGACATGGGCATTAAGCCGTTCCTGGTGGCCAGTGCCATCCAGGCAATCATGGCGCAGCGACTCATCCGCGTCATCTGCACGGAATGCAAGGTGGAAGATAAGAATCCCAGCCCGCGAACCTTGCGCCTGCTGGGGTTCACCGAAGCGGAGCTTGCAGGGAAGACCATCTGGAAGGGCGCGGGGTGCAAGCGCTGCAACGGCACCGGGTATCGCGGCCGGGTGGGCGCGTTCGAGATGGTGCTGATGAACAGCCAGCTCCGCGAACTGGCGTTCAATTCGGCGCCGGCCAGCCAGCTCCGGGCAGCGGCCCGCGCCGCCGGCATGCGGACCCTGCTGGAGGACGGCAAGCTGAAGATCCTTCGCGGCGTCACCACGCCGGAGGATCTGCTGCGCGTGACGCAGGCCGAGGGAGTGGTGGAGGACTAGATGGCGACGCTACACATCGATCGTCTGCTGGAAACGGTAATCAAGTCCGGCGCTTCCGATCTGCACCTCACCGTCGGACGCCCGCCGGTCATTCGCTTGCACGGACACATGCGCTCCCTGGAGACCAAGGTCCTCGGCCCCGAGGACACCGTGGGGCTGATGAAGGCCATCACGCCGGAGCGCAACCAACAGGAATTGCAGGAGGAGGGCGGTACCGACTTCGGCTTTGCCTTCGGCGATGCCGGGCGCTTCCGCGTGGCGGTGTTCAAGCAGAAGGGTAACGTGGCCATGGTGCTGCGGCTCATCCCCTCCCGCCTGCTGACGTTCGACGAGATCGGGCTGCCCAACATCTGCCGCGGCCTGTGCCGCCGCCCGCGCGGGCTGTTTCTGGTGACCGGCCCCACCGGTTCCGGGAAGACCACCACCCTGGCGACGATGATCGATTATGTGAACACCAACCTTGATCGGCACATCGTCACCATGGAGGACCCGATCGAGTATTACCACAACCACAAGAAGTCGGTGCTCAACCAGCGCGCCATCGGCATCGACGTGCCGAGCTTCGCCGAGGCGCTGCGGCGCGTGCTGCGGCAGGATCCCGACGTGATCCTGGTCGGAGAGTTCCGCGATCTGGAGACCATCGAGTCCGGCATCCGCGCTGCGGAGACCGGCCACCTGGTGTTCGCCACGCTGCACACCACCGGCTGCCAAGGCACCATCAACCGTATCGTGGACGCCTTCCCCCAGCAGCAGCAGGAGCAGATCCGCGTGCAGCTTTCCACCAACCTCATCGCCACGCTGTCACAGGCTCTGCTGCCACGCATCCCCAAGGGCATGGTCGCGGCGTACGAGTTCATGGTAGTGACGCCCGCCATCGCCAACCTGATCCGCGAGAACAAGACCTACCGCATCGACTCCGCGATCCAGACGGGCAAAAAGTACGGCATGCAGCTCCTCGACGAGCACCTGTGGTCCCTGTACGAGCAAGGCATGATCTCCGCGGAAGACTGCGTGGACCGCTCGCGGCACCCCGGCTCCATGCAGGACAAAATCGACGCCCACCGCCGCGGCATGGACGTCAGCAAAATGGGTCCGAAGAAGGAAGATGAGGACGAGGTGCCGGTGCTGCGCTCATGAACGAATCGCTCCCCACGAAAAGCGGCGCCGCGGCCGCCCCCGCGAAGTCGGCGCCCCGCCCCGGCAAGACCCTCCCCGTGGAGCAGCTCCGCGGGCGGCAGCTTGGCCGCGTGCTCATCAAGATGGGCAAGCTCCGCCGCCAGCAGGTGGAAGAAGCGCTGGACATTCAAAAAGAGCGGCGCGGCCCCATCGGCGCCATCCTCGTCGAGCTTGGCTACATCACCGAGGAAGACCTGGCGCTGGCCATCGCGGCGCAGAGCGGCATGGAGCCCGTCGACCTTACCAAAGTCGACATCCCGGCCGAGGTCATATCGCTGATGACCGTGCAGATGGCCAATACCTACCGCGCCGTCCCCTTCGAGTTCGACAGCGATCGCAAACTGCTCTCCCTGGCCATGGACAACCCCGACAACTTCGTGGCCACCGACGACCTGACCACGCTGCTGGGCTTTCGCATCAAGCCCTTCATCGCCTCGACCCCGGATCTGCAGAAAGCCCTGAACCGCTACTACCCGGAGGGCGAGCAGGAGTCGATCACCGGGCTGATCGACGAACTGAGCGACGATGAAGACCTGGCGAAGTTCAAGGGCCGCGGCGAGAGCATCGACCTGGCGGACCTGCGCGAACTGGCGGACCTGAACCCGGTCAAGAAGCTGCTGAACCTGGTCCTGCTCCAGGCGATCAAGGAGAAGGCCAGCGACATCCACTTCGAGCCCTTCGAGGACGAATACAAGATGCGCTACCGCATCGACGGCGTGCTCTATGAGATGGTGCCGCCGCCGCGCTACATCGCCATGGCCATCTCCTCGCGCATCAAGGTCATGGCCAATCTCGACATCGCGGAGCGGCGACTGCCGCAGGACGGCCGCATCGAATTGCAGCTCAAGCGCGTGCCCATCGACCTGCGTGTCAGCGTGTTGCCCACCATGTTCGGCGAAAGCGTGGTGCTCCGCGTGCTGGACCGCTCCAACGTCCAGCTCAGCCTGGACAAGGTCGGCATGCGCGCCGACGACCTTGCGGTGTTCCGCCAGCTCATCCACAAGCCCAACGGCGTGATCATCAACACCGGCCCGACGGGCTCGGGAAAAACCACAACGCTCTACGCCGCGCTCCAGGAGCTCAACAGCCCGGAAGTGAAGATCCTGACGGCCGAGGATCCCGTGGAATACGACATCGACGGACTGGTCCAGACGCAGGTCCGCGCCGACGTCGGCCTGACCTTCGCCCGCTGCCTGCGCAGCTTCCTGCGCCAGGACCCGGACATCATCCTGGTGGGCGAAATCCGCGACCTCGAGACGGCGCAGATCAGCGTACAGGCCTCGCTCACCGGGCACCTGGTCTTCACCACCCTGCACACCAACGACGCGCCTTCCGCGATTGCGCGTCTGATGGACCTGGGTCTGGAGCCGTTCCTCATCACCGCCGTGCTCGAAGCGGTCGTGGCGCAGCGGCTCGTGCGGCGAATTTGCAAGCACTGCAAGACGGAGTACCGCCCCACCGACCAGCAGCTCATGGAGCTCAGCCTGCGGCCGGAAGAGGTCGGTGACCGCGTCTTCCACTACGGCAAGGGGTGCGACTACTGCAAGAACACCGGGTATTCCGGGCGTCTAGGGCTCTTCGAGACCATGGTGCTCACCGAGCCCATGCGCGAGCTGATCATGGAGCGCGCGTCCACCGGCGTGCTGCGCCGCGAGGCGATCAAGAACGGGATGCGTACCCTGCGGGAGACCGGCCTGCTCGCTATCTACGAAGGCATCACCACGCTCGACGAAGTCGTCAAAGAAACCATCGTTGAGGAATAGCCCCGCGGTAGGGCGGGGACGGCCGCGGGAGGGTCCGCGGCCGCGAGCGTGCAGCGCGCTCTTGCGTTCGTCGCACAGGCGTTGACAATGCGCCCGGGAGGACTCGAACCTCCAACCTTCTGGTTCGAAGCCAGGCACTCTATCCATTGAGCTACGGGCGCGGTGACGATCGCCATCGGCTTATCAACGCAAAGGCCGCCAACGCGGCGATCAGGGCTTCGCGGCCGTATTATAGTCCGCGAGGGTGGACCGTCCAGCGATTCGAGGAGCGGGCGGAGGGCGTTAACGCACAGGATATCGATCGCGGGCGCGGCACGGCGCGTGCAGGAGCAGCGCAAGTAGCTAAGCTACGGCGGGTCGGGATGAAGGTTACCAGGGAACGCAATCGTGGCACCAAGCAAGAAAACGGCTAGCACAGAACCGGAAGAAGCGGCCTTGCCGGAGGAGAAGGAGGAGCCAACCGCGGAGTTGGCGGACATCCCCGACATCGAAGTCACGGCAGCCGCCCCGGGGAAGAAGTCTCTGGGCGTTAAGGAGGTCATACCCTTCCGCTGGAAGCTGCTCGGAGCGGCGGACGGTCTGACCTTGACGCTCTTTAAGTCCGTGGAGCGCGAGGACTCCGACGCGCAACTGGAACGGTTGCAAAAGGAGGGGTACTACAAGGACCTGCGCATCGTCGAGGCCGACGCCAAGGTGGAGCAATCCAAGCTCGGCAAGGCGGTCCGTGACAATGCCATGAAGGGGAAGGGGCAATCCAAGCAGGAGCGCGAAGAAAAGAAGGCAGAACGCGACCGGGCACGGGCCGCGGCCGAAGAACGCGCCGCCAAAGCTCGCAAGCCGGTGCCCGCCGCCCCCGCCAAAGCCAGCGTCGTCGCCACCAAGTCCGAACCGAAGCCCGCCAGGAAGAAGGCGGCCCCGTCCGCGCGCCCCAAGCGCCCGACGAAAAAGAAGCGGTCGTAGCTATCAGACGGCGCGCCGGGCGCCTCCCGGTTACCGAGCAGTCGGCAACGCCGCCGCGGATGGCCGGGCGTTCCGACAAGGCGCTAGCAGTCGGGCCTCCCGGGCTCCCGCGCATGTAAAACCGAGCCCGGCGGCGGCCCTCGATCGTCCGGTACCACGCTGCGGCCGTGACCTTGATACCCGCGTCTTTGCGCCAGCCGTTCCCGCGGCCCTGGCCGCGCAATATCGCGGCGGGAATTAGCTCTCTTCCTCGCCTACGGAAGGTCCCCGCCTGATCTGCCTCCATCGGACTGTCCCCCACGATCAATCGCTCCGGCAAATACGAGTCCCGTCTTGCACCGCCAACGGCGGCGCTGCGCCGATTGACGGCACGCGGAGCCGCGGTAGACTCCGGAAGCGAGCAGCCCGGGTGGCGGAATTGGCAGACGCGCAAGCTTGAGGTGCTTGTGTCCGATCAAAGGACGTGCTGGTTCAAATCCAGTCCCGGGCAGTCGGAGGCAACTTCTTCGGCCGCGCCGCAACTTGCGCCCGGCGGGGCGGAATCGCTCGACCGCCCTCGCGTCTTCACGCTCTGCCGGTTTCAGCCGCACCACGCGTCGGTGATCGCCGCCTGGGTCGGCACCGCTCCGGAACTCCGCTGGCTGGCGCCGAGTTCCGCACTGCCGCTCACGGCCGAGAAGGTCGTGGCCTGGCGGAAACCCGGGGGTCATGCCATGGTGTGGACACGCGATACCGCCGAAGTTCCGGCGGCCTACGCCGAGCTGAACCCCATGCGTGACGCGCCGGATCACTGGTGGATGGGCCACGTCATCGTAAGCCCGCAGCTCCGTGGCCGAGGCATGGGGACGGCCTTCGTCCGCGCCCTGTTGAATGAGGCGTTCACGGAGCTACTCGCTTCACGTGTGTCCCTGGTGGTGTTCCCCGAGAACCGTATTGCCATCGCGTGCTACCGCCGCGCCGGATTCACCGCCATCGGCGAGGAGTACCACCGGTTCTCGGAGGAAAGCCCCTACCTGCGCCTGCTGCGCCTTGAGGCGAGACGCGACGGCGCCCCCGGCACCGCGCGGTGACCGGCGCAATCGTCGCGCGTAAACGCGCTATTTCTGCGAATCCGAAAGAAACTGCTGCACCGCCGGGCGGGCGCCCACGCCGCAGCCCTGGGAAACCGCGAACGTGAATTGCGCACATGAGCCCGCCAAGGCGCGCCTACCGCGGCCCCATTGGCGCCGTGTTCACTGAGTAGCGGCCGTCGTGGTGTCGTCGCTGCCGTCGCCGTCGGATTCCAGTTCGATAGCCGCAAAGAGGCCATCCACCAGCCCGTTCAGGATCGACGAAACACCGGTATGCACGGCGGGTGTGGCCACGCGGCGAAAGTCCGTGCCCAAGACGCATCCGAACCCCGAGCATCCCATGATGCCCGCCACGACCAACGCCACAGCACTTGAACACCTTGTTCTCGCTGTCCTCATCGGGATCCTCCCAATCGATGACCATGCCTATCTCGCGACGGTATCGACGCGGGCCCGATGAGAAGTTGAGGGGCGGCAGGGACGTCCGGGGCTCGTGCCCGGCGGGGTGTCGCCCCTCAGCGCAGGACATGCGCGACGTGTACGGCTCGGGAACCATGGTGACTGCTCCGAGGACCCCGGGGAGCGGCGCGGCGCGGACACCGCCCCGCGGCACGCCGCGTTCGCCGGTCCGGGCTGCCAAGCCGGCGGGAAGGCGCCGGGCACGGTCCTTGCGTGCGAGGTGATGAATGCAGGCGAAATCCCGGTCCGGGGCGTTTGGCCGCAGGGCTTTGGCACTCGGGCCAGTGCCACTCGCGGCCTTCCGCGGCCACACCTTGAGCAGCGGCGACGTCAGTCTATAATACGGCTCCTTTCCGGCGGCTGGGCGAACGAGGCGGACCGTCGATCAGGAGCGCGCGATGCCCACAAACACCTTGGAAACCAGACAGGGCGCGCAGCACGCCGCCCTGTGGCTCATCGGCCCGGACATGCCCGGGTTGTTGCGCATCGGCGCTGAGTACGTAACCAAGCGCGGCGGCAACATCGACAAGGACATCGCCGACAAGTTCGGCGAGAAGGCGGTGGTGTTCATGAGTATCACTGCCAAGCCCGAGGACATCGCGCGCATGGACCGTGACAAGGCGTCGCTGAAGGACGCCACCGGCTGCGGCGTGGTCTTTCAGCCCATGCAGCAACCCACCGTCCCTTACGGATTCCAGGAGGATCTGTACGGTTTCGACATCGTCACCGACGACGCCGTGGGGCTGCTGGCGGAACTGACCAAGGTGGTTGCCGACTTCGGTCTGCTGATTGTTGGGCACACCGGCGAGCGACGCGTTGTGCCCGGCCCGCGCGGCGGGGCGCAATCCGGCCAGAAGTTCGTGGTGCTCCTGCCTCAGCGCTTCGACCACGTGGGGTTCACCAACGCCCTGAGCGAAGTGGTGCGGCGATACAACGGGAAGATGATCACCCCGCTGCGTACGGTCAACGGCCTGCTGTGGTGGTGGTAGCAGCGCAGCGCGGGCCCGCGGGGCGCCAACCTGTCGGGACCATCGCCGGTAGGCTGGACGATCGGGCGCCGGTCGCCGCGAGGGGCGCTCCGCACGTCCTCACCTCTCGGGTTTTCCACGCAGCCGCCCCTCTCGCCGGCTTGAC
This sequence comes from Planctomycetota bacterium, assembly GCA_016208685.1. Lineage (GTDB taxonomy): Bacteria > Planctomycetota > Phycisphaerae > UBA1845 > UBA1845 > JACQXM01. The sequence continues at coordinate 113,397 of JACQXM010000023.1, forward strand.
ACCGGCGCCCGCAAAGCCTACGGTCCTTTGCACCGGCAGTGCACGAAAGCACGCCGCTACCTGTGGGGTTGCCCAGGGGTAGCCTCTGAGTCGCAGAGCAGCCATGGTCCGACGACTTTTGAGTTCACTGCTTGCATTGGCGATCGTCGCCACCTCCGGCAACGGACAGGGTTGGCTAGTGCACGCACACGACGATCACGCGTGGCACGGCCACGCGCTCCAACAGCCGGAGTTCACGCCACCGGGGTACGGCGACCACTCGAGCGACGACGATCACCGCCACGATGCACCGGCCCGGGATTGCCCGGCCGACGAGGGCATCGTGCTGGTCATCAAATCCGGCGTAGCCGTCGGAGGGCGCTGGGACGGCGGAGCGCGCACCACCGCGAAGGCTGCCTGTCGCCCCATCCCCGTCGGGGTCGATCCGCAAACCCGGCCGGTCGCCGGACGTTGGGCGTTGCACCTGCCGCCAGGCGCGTACGGCGGAGGACCCTCAAGCGCCATCGCGTCGCTCCTGCGCACCAACCATGCGCTGCTGATCTGAACCAACTCCAACTTCACACGGTTGTTTGATTGGCGGGGTGTTGCCGCGCGCCCATGCCTCCGATCGCGGCGTCCGTTCCACCCTGGAGAAGGAGCAAGAACCCTATGTCTGCAAACACGGTAGAACTCTCGTACCCGGGCGCCGAGCGCCCACCGAGGGTACCAGTCGATTCCCGGCCACAGGAGGTGGCCTCAACCACGATGCGTCTGATCCTGACGTCACCGCGGCGCGTGATCTGGTTGCTGTTGGTTTGTGCCGCCGCCGGCTGCGACGGCGATGGTGACGGCGGACAAGGCCGCGATTCTCACGCGCACGGCGCCGGTTCCGAACACGCACATTCCGTCGAAGGCGAGGAAGAAGAGCCGATCCGTTTGACGCTGTTCACGGAGAAAATGGAGCTGTTCATGGAGTATCCGCCCCTCGTAAGCGGGATCCCCGCGGAGTTCCTGGCCCACTTCTCGGTCTTGGAAACCGGGGAGCCGATCCGATCCGGCACCTTGACCGTCGAGGTCACGCCGCCGGGCGGCGCCGCGCAGAGCCGCACCCTGCAAGCGCCGAAGCGCGACGGGCTGTTCGTGCCCGAGTGGACCTTCCAAAGCGCGGGCACGCATCGATTGCGCCTGACGCTCGACGGCCCCCAGGTCACGGAGGTGATTGATGTGGGCCTCGTCCACGTGCACGCCGACGAGCACGAGGCTCAGCACGCCGCCGAGTCAACGCCCGGCGAGGAACCACGAGACGTGGTTCCCTTTCTGATGGAGCAGCAATGGAAGGTGCAAATGCTGCTGGGTCGAGTGGAGCGGCGCACGCTCGTCGAACATCTCGTCATTCCTGCACGCATCGAGCCGCCGCAAGGCGCGTCCGCCGTGGTCAGTCCGCCGATCGCGGGCCGACTCCTCCCTCCTGCCAACGGACGACTGCCGCGCGTAGGCGACCAGGTGACCGCGGGGCAGGTTCTGGCACAGATCGAACCGGCACTTCCGGTGACGGAAGTCTTTCAGCTCAGCGCCAACCGGGCGCAGGTGCAGGCGCTGGAAACGGAACTGGCCCTGCGGGAGTTGGATCTGGATACCAAGGCGCTGGAGGTGGAGCGGTCGCTGATCCAGTCGCAGGCGCGGCTGGAGTACGCGCGCCGCGCCAACGATCGCGTGGCCAGCCTTCGCCAGCAGGGCGTGGGCACGCAGCAACAGTATGACGAAGCGGTTCAGAACCTGCGGCTCGCGGAGGCCGAGCACGAGGCTCCGGCGAGGTTGTCTCCGTGGCCCACATCGAAGGCGAGCATCTTGACGCGGAACACCAGGAGGTGTTTCGCATCGTCAATGCCGAGCATGTCTGGGTGGCGGGTAACATCTCGGAATTCGATCTCGCCCGGTTGGCCGACGCGCCCGGCGCCTCGGTGGTGTTGCCCGCGTTCGCGGACCGCCGCTTCGACATCCACCGCGACGGCGGCCGGCTGGTGAACATCGGCAAAGTCGTGGACCCCCGGACGCGAACGGTCTCCGTGATCTACGAGCTGCCCAACCGCGAGGGGTTGCTGCGCATTGGGATGTTCGCGGATGTACACGTTGAGTCACGCAAGGCCGTCGATGCCCTGGCCTTGCCGGAGGAAGCGGTCGTTATGGACAACGGCCGGCCCGTTGCCTTCGTGCTGCTCGACGGCGAACGGTTCCAGCGACGGGACCTGGAGCTCGGCCTGCGGGATGCCGGCTTCATCGAGGCATGCAGCGGGGTCGCTTCCGGGGAGCGGGTGGTCATCAGGGGGGCCTACGCCGTAAGGCTCGCGTCACAGTCGCCCGCGTCCTTCGGCGCCGGTCACGTTCATTAAGGAGGGACGGCATGATCAACGCACTGATCCGATGGTCCCTTTCCAACCGGCTTGCGGTCGTCATTCTCTCGGCATTGCTGGTGCTGATCGGCGGATATGTGACCACGACGGTTCCGGTTGACGTGTTCCCGGATCTGACGGCGCCCACGGTCACGGTTCTTGTCGAGGGCCACGGCATGGCTCCCGAGGAAATGGAGACCCTGGTCACCTTCCCGATCGAGACGGCGGTGAACGGCGCCGCCAACGTGCGTCGCGTGCGCACGGCGACGGCGGTCGGCATTGCGGTCGCGTGGGTCGAGTTCGAATGGGGCACGGATATCTACCGTGCACGCCAAACCGTCACGGAACGACTGACCGCGATTGCGGGGAAGCTCCCGGCGCAGGTCGAACCGCCCACACTCGCCCCGATTTCATCGATTATGGGGGAAATCCTCTTCGTGTCGCTCACCTCGGACCGACACACGCTGCTCGACCTGCGAACCGTGGCCACCACGGACATTCGGCGGCGCCTGCTGTCGGTCGCCGGCGTCTCACAGGCCACGCCCATTGGCGGCGACGAGAAACAATATCAGGTGGTTCTCTCGCCGCAGAGACTCCGAGCCTACGGAATCAGCACGGCCGAGGTCGCGGAAGCGCTGCGGTCCACGAACGAGAACGTGTCCGCCGGGTTCCTGGTCCAGGGCGGACAGGAAAGCGTCATTCAAGGCATCGGCCGCATTCGCCAGGTCAGCGACATCTCCAGCACCGTCGTCGCGGTGCGCAACGACACCTCCATTAAGGTGTCGGACCTCGGCGTAGTGGCCATCGGAGCGGCCATCAAACGCGGAACCGGCTCGGCCTCGCGGCGCGGGCCGAACTGGGAGCCGATCATCGCACCGGCAGTCATCATCGCCATTCAAAAGCAGCCGGGCGCGAACACGCTGGCGCTGACCCGGGAATTAGAGATCGTTCTGGATGAGATTCGCGGGACACTTCCCGAGGGCATGGTCATCAACAAGAACCTTTTCCGCCAGGCGAGCTTCATTGAGACGTCGGTAGACAATACGCTTGATGCACTTCGCGACGGCGGGCTCATGGTCATCCTGGTCGTGCTGGCGTTCCTGGCAAGTTTGCGAGCCAGCATCATCACACTGCTGGCGATACCGGTCTCCCTGGTCGTCGCCGTTCTGACCCTTAAGGCGTTTGGGTTCAGCATCAACACCATGACATTGGGTGGTATGGCGATCGCCATTGGGGCCCTGGTGGATGACGCCATCATTGACGTGGAGAACATCATTCGCCGACTGCGGGAAAACCTCGCGCTGCCGGAAACCGCGCGCAACCACCCTCTCGAGGTGATTTATCGGGCCAGCGTCGAGGTCCGCGGGTCCATCGTCTTTGCCACGTCGATCATCCTGCTGGTGTTCGTCCCCCTCTTCTTCCTGAGCGGAGTCGAGGGACGCCTGCTGCAACCGCTGGGCCTGGCGTTTGTCGTGTCACTCGCGGCCTCACTGATCGTCGCGCTGACGCTCACACCGGCGCTGAGTGCGTTTCTCCTGCCCAGGAGCCGCACGGTCGGGCGCGGGCAGGAGCCCGGGCTGGTCCGGATACTGAGAACCTGGTACTCGCGACCGCTCGAATGGGCGCTTTCCCACCCCTGGTTGGTGATCGCACCGACCGGCGTTCTTCTGATCGCCTCGGGCGTGGGCGTAGCCTGCGCCGGCCGCAGCTTCCTCCCGGAATTCAATGAAGGAGCGTTGGTGGTCGGGCTGGTGACACTTCCGGGCACATCTCTCGATGAGAGTGACGCCCTGGCCAACGCCGTCGAGCGAACGCTCATGCAGCACCCGGAGATCGTGGCCATCGGGCGTCGCACGGGTCGCGCGGAGGAGGACGAGCACGTCCAGGGCGTCGAAGCCAGCGAGATTGACCTGACCCTCGACCTCGAGGCCCCGGCGCGGTTGGGCCTTCCGAAACGCTCCAAGAGCGAGCTTCTGGATGCACTTCGGCGCGACCTGGCCACCATCCCCGGGGTGCAGGCGACCCTGGGGCAGCCCATCGGTCACCGCATCGACCACATGCTCTCCGGCACTCGGGCCAACATCGCGGTAAAAGTCTACGGCAATGATCTCGAGAAACTCCGGGAACTCGCCAAGCAGGTGGAATCGGTCATGCGCGAGATTCCCGGCATCGTGGACCTTTCGGCCGAGCAGCAGACCCAGATACCGATTTTGCGCATCGACTTCGATCGCTCCGCCATCAGCCGGTTCGGACTGAAGGTCGCCGAGGTGGCAGCCGCCGTGGAAACGGCGTTCCGTGGCACCGTGGTCACGCAGATCCTGGAGGGCAACAACGCCTTCGACTTGGCCCTGCGCGTGGGCAGGAACGACGCCGCCCGATCATGGACGCGAGCGACTCCGCAAGAGGTTGGAGAGGTCCTGGTGGACACCCCCGGCGGCGTCAAGATTCCGCTCAGAGTCTTTGCACGTATCAGCGAGGAGCGCGGACCGAATCTCATCATGCGCGAGAACGGGCAGCGCCGAATCGTCGTGCAGTGCAACGTGGCCGGGCGGGACCTTGGCGGCGTCGTGGGCGACATACGTGCCGCCGTCGGCCGGCGTGTGCCGCTCCCACGCGGGTACTACGTGGAGTTCGGCGGGCAGTTCGAGAGCGCAGAGCAGACGCGGCGGACGCTGGGCGTTCTGGGGTTGGTCGTCATCCTGGGTATCGGCTTCCTGTTGCACGTCGTTTTCCACTCCATCCGCGATGCCATGCTCATCATGGCCAACCTGCCGCTGGCGCTGATCGGCGGAGTCGCCGGCGTCTACCTCTCCGACGGGATCCTCTCCGTCGCCTCCCTCATCGGTTTCATCAGCGTATTCGGAATCGCCGCCCGCAACGGCATCATGATGGTCTCGCACATCAGGCACCTCCAGCGCTTCGAGGGCGTCGCGAACTTTCGTGAGGCCGTCCGCCGCGGAGCGATGGAACGGCTCGCGCCCATTCTCATGACGGCGTTGGCTGCCGGATTGGCGCTGATCCCCCTGGTGATCGGGCACGATCAGCCGGGCCGGGAGATCCTCAGCCCTATGGCCGTCGTCATCCTGTTCGGGCTTCTGTCGGCGACGTTCCTGAACATGATCGTGGTTCCGGCGCTCTTTCTGCGGTTTGCGCGGCCGGCGGGCGCTGAGCCGACGCTCGCCCCCGGTCCCCGATCATCAGGCGGCGCCCCGGAGATCGGCGCGGCTTTGGCGTAGCAGCCTGTGGCAAAACTCGTGGCATGGGCTGTTAGGCCGCCGCGGGGCCTCACGGTCGCCCGTTCGATTCCGCCTTCCCATCGCGCCGGGCGAGGGCAAGCAGCCGGGCGGCCGACAGATCCGCCAGTCGCGGCACCACGAGATCGGCCCGCGGAAACGCGCTCGCCGGATGATGCATCAGCACCGCGACGGCCTTCGCCCCGGCGCCATGCGCGGCCTGCACGCCCACCGGGGCATCTTCGATCACCACGCACGCGCCGGGCGGCAGTCCCAGCCGTTCGCACGCCAGGCGGAACACCTGCGGGTCCGGCTTGCCCCGCGTCACGTCGTCGCCGCTCACAATGTGACGGATCAGACTGCGTACGCCCATGCCGCGCAGGATCAACTCGATGTTCGCCAGTGGTCCGGAGGACCCGACCGCCAGCGCCGCCCCCGCGGCATCGAGGGCACGAATCAGCTCCACCGCCCCCGCCACCACCGGCGGCTCATCCCGCACCAGCTCGCGATAGATCGCCTCCTTGCGATCCGCCAGCGCGGCAAGCCGCTCCGGCGAAACCGGCCCGAAAAGGAGCGGCACGATGTCGCTGTTCTGCTGACCGAACGTGGCGGCGAACTGCTGGTCGGTTACGCTCCCGCCGTGCTCCGCCGCAAGCTGCCGCCAGCTTCGCAGGTGCGCCTCGGCGGAGTCCACCAGAACTCCGTCCATGTCGAAGATCACGCCGATCACGGACAGGCGAGCTCCACCGCGCGCAGGCGAACAAGGCGCAGCAGCGCCCGCGTACAATCCGGATCGTTGGATCGTACGAGCCGGTCCACGGCGGCCGCGTCCTTCAGCGCCGCCGACAGCTTGGGGCACGTCGGCGGGGACAGCAACCCGTAGGTCACGAGAGGCAGACGCTCCGAGAGGTTGGCGCCGCCGCGGCGCAGGTGACGTTCCAGGATCCGCGCCGCTGCCTCCGTCTTCATGCGTTCCAGGTCCGCGGCGGACAATGTGGCGTTCTTGACACTCAGACCCAGGTCCGCAAGCCGATTGCACAAGGCAGCGAGCCGTTCGGACGTGAACTCAGGATGCGTGTAGTGGATTGTGGTCAGGTCGTCGCCCACTTGATGGAAGGCGAGCAGTTGGGCCATTTCTTCGCGAGAGAACAGCAGCCGTGTGTTCGTCTTTCCCGCAAGGTACACTACCAGGTTGCCGTCGGCGTACGGCCGCTTCGAGTCCGGTCGCAGCACGGCGACACCGCCGCCGAGTTCCGCGCGCGCCTGGGCGATGGTCTCCCGAACCGCGTGCTCCCTTCGCCGCAACTCCGATTGGATTCGTCGGGCGAGCTTCGCACCTCGCTCGGACGCGAGGAAGGCCGCGGTCTGGGTCAGCGCTAACTCCTCGCGCCCGTTCCGGAGCTCCAGGACACAGGACACTTGCTCCATCGTGGGTTCGCGAGGCGCCGAGATGACGATCGACTCCCTGGTGTTTCGCTGCGGCGCCGAAGCACACCCGCAGAGACACGAAGCAGAGAGCATCGCGCTAATGCCGACCGGCAGTGTCTGCCAAAGTACGCGGGGCATGTTTGTCTCCTACTGCGCCGGACCAGCGAATTAGCTGCGGCGGCGGTCAACGTGAGGTTCGCCACCTAACGATTCGTGAATCATGTTCTACGCATTGCGCCGTGGGAACACGATCGTACAGGTTCTTACAGTTCGTGGCCACCGCGAAACTCCGCGCCCGAACCGGGCTTATTCTCGCGGCAGCACGCGAAACACGTGCCCCGCGGGCTCCAGCCGGGAAGGCGTCTCGCGCAGCCACGGCGGGAGATAGCTCGGATCATCGCTGGCCGTGAAAAGCAACCCGGCGCGGAGCTTCTCCGCTCGTGCCGCAGGGAGTTCGTCGGCGGGGAACCAGTCCTGCCGCGTGACCCAGCAGTCCAGCCGAACGTCCTTCCTCACGCCCTCCGCCACCTGAAGGAAGTTGATCGGCGGCAGGAGCGTCGAATCCACCACCAGCCACGCATCCTGCGGCAGGGACGCAAGCACCTCGCGCGCGAACCGCTCCGCTCCATCGTAACCGGTCATCCACGGGCGCAGGAACCAGTTGAAGCGATCGCGATAGGGAACGCTGCGCGTGGGTATCGGTGCACGGTAGGGAGCATACGTGCGCAGCAGGGGCGGCACCACGGCATAGACCAGCGGCCCGGGCAGGGCGAGCACGCAGGCAGCCAGTCGGGCCGCTGCGCCGTGCCGCCCCGCCCCAACGTGCGCCAGCAGCCACTCCACCCCCGCCGCCATGAAGAGCGCGACGAACAAGTACGCCGGAACCAGGAACATGTGCTGGTCCGGAACGCGGTAGCGTATACCGAAAGCGGCGTAGATCGCCGCGCCGCCGGCGAGGAGTACGAAGATAGGCCCGGGCGCGTTTCGGCGCAGGGCGGCGACGCCGGGCACCGCCAGGAACAGCAACGGCGTGGGGAAGTTCAACAGCAGGCTGCCGGCCGATCGCAGCGTGTACGTGCCCAGGTTCCGCACGTTGGCCAGTTTCTCGCGGAAGGTCCCCAGCAGCAGCGAACTGAGCGTGTGGCGCAGGCTGCCGTGGGCGAGCAGGTCATCGACGCACAAGACGAGGATGGGGATCAGGCCGAGCAGTAGCGGTCCGCACGCCGCGAGGGCGGTGCGACCCAGCGGCCGGGGAAGGTGCCGTCTCCAGACCACCGCCGCGGCGATATACACCGGCCACATCAGCAGCGCGAAGTTGTGGTTGGAGACGCCGATGCCGTTGACCAGCATCGCCGCCGCCAGCCAGCGCAGCCGCCGCCCATCCACGAACCGCACGCAGCAGATCAACTCCGCCGTCAACAGGGCGGTGGTCAGCGTGACCACTTCCGCCGAGGTGCTCAGGCGCCACAGGGTGTGCGAGAACATCAGCAGCATCGTCCCGCAGAACACCGCCGCGTACGCGCGACAGAACCTGGCGCAGAGCCACGCCAGGTTGGCCACGGTGACAGCGCCGCACACCGCCGAGACCAGGTTCGCCGCTTGCGCCGGCCCGAGCGGCGAAGCCCACGCCAGTCCTCGCGCCAGCGCGTAGTAGACCACGTGCGAGCGGACGATCTCGTTGTCCACGACCCATCCGCGCAGGGCTACGTGGAGCTGCGCATAGCCGGAGTCGCCCCACAGCAGTCCTGGCGCCATCGTGGAAAGGTACAGCGCCAGGGCGCCCGGCAGCGCCGCGAGCCACATCCGGCGACGTACGGCGAGGTCGCTACTGCCCGCCCCTGCTTTGTGTTCTTCCACCAAGGATTCCGCGTCCTATAGGTCCGACCGCCGTCGAACACGTTTGCCGCGACGGCCGCGCGTATTCTAGGCTGTTCTCGGGGGAGTGTGCGACGGCGGTATCGCATGGGGGCGACATCCGCCGCTCGCGCAGCTTCAGCGACTTCCCGCAATCAGCCGTCCGGCGTGGCCGCGTACTCCCGGGCGTAAGGCCCAAGGAGCTTCGCACGCCGGGTTTGCGCCCCCTGCGTCCAGGGCTTCACTCCAGGCATCGGCAGCAGCGTGGTAACGAATCAACCCATACCTTGGGGACTCACCGGGCCGGCGCGTATTTGCTTATCGGTGGTCGGCCGGGCCTTGATGGCCGCCCGGGTCGTGCTTCTGCTTGGGTGCGTCGCAACGCTGACGTCCACAGTTCCGGGATGCGGCAGCGGAGCGGGGCTGAACGCGGGCGGGCCGGACGATCGACCGACACTGCCCGAGGAAGTCACGGATGACACGCCGTCAAGCGAGGATCCGCCATCCGACAACGACGGCGAGGATCCGATCGACCCGGCCGGGGCAGACGACCCTCCCGCGATGACCATCGGCGCCGCGCCGGTGTTTTGCTGCAACCCCTTGTCACTCACTTTCACCGCGGAGATTTCCGATCCGGCGCTGCTTCGCGGCGCGCAGTTCGAGTGGGATTTTGGCGACCGCCGCACGGGGGCGGGGCCATCCGTCGAGCATACCTACGCCTGGCCGGGAACGTACTACGTCGTGCTCATGGCAGCGCTGCCGGGCGGCGTGGGTTTGCAGGATTACCGGGTGCTCGAGCTTTCGATCGACGACGGACAAACCGACGTAGTGCTGTCGCCGCCGGCACAGGCCCCTTCCGACGGCGCCGACGCGCCGCCCGCGGACGATGCGGCGTTCAACGTGGACGCAGGAGAAGACCAGTTCGTGGGCGCCGGGGCATCCGTGACCCTGCGTGCGACCGTTTCCAACGCTGCCGCCGATGTGGCGCTCTCGTGGGTCCAGCTTTTCGGGCCGAACGTGACGCTGACGGCAGGAGATGCGGAGAGCGTCAGCTTCGTGGCACCGGCGTCGGACACGCTGGCACAGACGCTCACCTTCCGCGTCAGCGCCACGGACGGACAATCACTGGCGCTCGACGATGTGCGCGTGGTTGTGTCACCGGCCGGCGGGGCGCCGCCGCCACCGCCACCACCGCCGGACCAGACACCGCAGAATCACGCCCCGGTGGTGGGCGATCTGAGCGCAAACGCCCGCCCCGCGGAGGCGGTGCAGCTGGAGCTACGCGGAAGCGACGCCGATGGTGACGACCTTACGTTCCACGTCGTCTCCGGCCCTTTGCACGGGCGGCTGGGCTCGGTGGCCAAGACCGGGGCGCTTACGGCCAGCGTTGCCTATACTTCCAACACGGCGTACACGGGCACGGATTCGTTCCGATTCTCTGCCTCCGACGGATCCACCACCTCGAACGTCGCAACCGCCACGGTAACCGTGACCGCCACGGGGACGGCGCCGGTCGTCCCCGATCACACGTTCCTGGTCCCCGTGGGGACGGCAACCGGCCTGACCGTAAGCGGCACCGCCGGCGGAAACGGCAGCGGGACGGGAGGCGACCTGACGTTCGCCGTGGTTACCCCGCCGCGGCACGGGACGCTGGGCACGATCGATAACAGCGCGCCGGCGGGAGCGGTGGTGGTCTACACCCCCACGCCCGGCTACGAGGGCGACGACAGCTTCACCGTCGTTGCCGCCGCGTCGGGGTGGACTTCGCCACCGGCGACAGTGCACCTCGCGGTGCGCAAGCGGTTGATTCCCTGGCACGAGGTCAACACACCCACTGCCGACGCCCTTTCGCTGTACACCACCGCCCAGGGGGCCGAGCCGGGCATGACGCGCCTGGATTACTGCCTGCGGGGCATCGAGTCTTGGGCCGACGTCACGGACACCGTCATCGTGACCACGGCGCCGACCCAGATCGACAGGCTGTATCCGGAGCTGATGCGTCGCAAGCCGGCGCACGTGCGTATCATCGGCGGCACCAAGACCTACAACCTGCCGGGAGTGTCGGCGGGCGACACCCGTCCCTACCAGTTCGCGGACGCCGCTACCTGGGCCACGATCGCGCAACAGGCGGCACGCATTGCGCAATGGACGAATCAGGACGTCGTGGTGCTCGACAATGAGACCTCCCTCGAACCCTTTGTCGCAGGGCTGGCGCCCATTGATACCACAGCGCTGCCGACGGCGCTGGCGGCGTTCGATGCCGCCGGCGTGACACCCTGGTGGTGGTTGCCGTGGATCATGTCCGACGACCTCGTGGCCTTTCCGGACCGCGGCCTGCGGAGCACCGAGTTGGTGTCCGCGATGGCGGCCGGCGTCCCCGACGCCGTGTTCATGACCCAGTACATTGCCTACTACGGTTGGGAGTCGTCCAAGGCCTTGCAGCAACGCCGGACGGCGATGGCACAACTCGTCGGGCTGGATCATGTTCTGGAAGGCATGTTCGTGACCGAGGACGGCTATCTGGAGGCGCCCGGCGGCACCATCCGCTGCTTTACGCCCGCCGAGGCGGTGCAGAAGGTCCCGCTGGCTACGGGCGACGCGGTGCGTGTCTATACCGGAGGCGGGGATTGGATCCTCGTGGCACACGATTTCGCCGATCTGCTCCCGCCCCTCGGGGACACCCAGCCCTGAGCCGACGAGGCGACGCGGTAGTACTTGCGTTGCCTGGCCGGCGTTCGGGCCATTTGATTCGCGCTCCGATCCCGGTAGAATCCAACGGGTGTTTGTAGTGAGCCTCCGCGCAGCGACTCTTCGGGAACGGGATTATCGGAGCATAGCCATGTCGCCGACCGCACGAACAGGCCGCCGCCGGTACGCGGCGTTTACCCTGATCGAGCTGTTGGTGGTCATTTCCATCATCTCCCTCCTCATCTCCATCCTGATGCCCTCACTGGGGCGGGCGCGAGAACAGGCCAAGGGCGTGCACTGCGTCGCCCGGCTGAAAGAGTTCGGAAACGCCCTGGCCGCCTACGAGAACGTCAACGCCGGCTTCATGCCGCCGCCCCTGTGGTACCCGGACGACAAGCGACTCGACCCCGCTGCGCCGGGTGTTTCCCCGCTGCGCAGTCGCGTGGGCACGGGGGCCCCGCAGGTGGCGTACGGCTGGACGGAGCTTCTGTTCGCCTACGTGTACCTCGAGGAAGTGCGCGTTCCCCAGAACTTCCCCGTGCAACGGAACGTGGATGCCCGCACCTGGGGGGATTACTTCCAGTGCAAGTCGGCCCTGGAAGCCGGTGTCAGCAGCGGGCACTACCGCGTGTACTTGCCCATCTGGAGCGGCGGCTCGTATGTACTGGAGCGCGGCGGCATCTACGGCGATACCACGCGCGCAGAACCTCTGCGCTCGACCCACCGCGACCGCATCCGCCCCAAGATGCCTCTGATCGGTGACGCCAACGAACTTTCGGAACGGGGCGACGGTCTGGGAAACGACGATTGCAGCTACATCGACGCCGGCGAGGCGGACATCGCGGGCTCCAACGGCCGGAACAACGGTAACCGCTTCTCCGACCGCCATTACGGCGGGACGAACTTCCTCTTCCAGGACCTGCACGCCAATTGGGACCCGCGCTTGCGTTCGGAGCTGGCGCGCGACTACGACCTGAACGGAGTCGTGGACATCCAGACGGTCCCGTAGCCCGCCGCGGCTCGGGCCCCGCCGGGGCAATCGGGCAGCGGCGGAACCTCGAACTTCTGCCGGTTTCCGACACCTCAAAGACGGCGGAAGCGCTCCAACAACTCGAGGATGTGCTGCATGTTCGGGGGGAGAGGCGCCTCGATCTGCATGGGCTTCTCCAGGATCGGGTGGGTGAAGGAGATGCGCCGGGCGTGCAGCGCCTGGTGCTCGATAAGCGGAAGCGCGCTGCCTTCGCCGGAAAGGTCGAGCTCGCTGACCCATCGCCCGCCGTAGAGCCGGTCGCCGACGATGGGATGCCCGATCGAGGCCAGGTGCACACGTAGCTGGTGCGTGCGGCCGGTCTTGGGAAAGAGCCGCACCGTGGTATAGCCGCGGTAGCGCTTCTCCACCTGGTACTCGGTGATCGCCTCCTTGAACATCGCCTGCCGCGGCGGCTGGATGAGCCCGCCGCCGGCGGCGCGGAGCATCGGCGGAGCGTCGGCACCCGGCAGAACCATGCGCTGCGTGGTTTCCGGGTGCGGCGCTAGCGGTTTGTTGATGACATCCGCGTCAAGCGCCAGGCGGCCCTCGCAGATGGCGAAGTACTCCTTGCGCAGCGTGCGGCGTTCGAATTGCAGGGAGATGCGCCAATGGGCCTCGTCGCATTTGGCGATGAGCATCACGCCGGTGGTGTTCTTGTCCAGGCGGTGCATGATGCCGGGGCGGAAGGGGTCGTCGCCGTGGCTGAGCGTGGCGGCGTGGAACGCGACGGCGTTGGCCACCGTGCCGCGCTGCTCGCCGTGCGCCGGGTGGCAGACGATGCCGGCCGCTTTGTTGATCGCCAGAAACCACTCGTCCTCGTAGAGGATGTCCAGCGGCAGATCTTCCGGGACGACTTCGCTGGGGGGCGGCGGCGGCAGTACGATCTCCACCACGTCGCCCAAGGCCGGCTCGTAGCTGGCCTTGGTCGGCAAGCCGTTGACCGTCACATTGCCCTGCTTGATGTACCGCTGCAGAACCGTGCGCGAAATGCGGGGGTATTTCGAGTGCAGGTACTTGTCCAGCCGCCGCCCGGGCAAGCGCTTGCTGACGCGGTGCCGCACGCGCTCGTTCTGCGGCGGCGCGTCCTCGTCCGCCTGCGACGCCGAGTCCTCGAGGGTGTCGAGCGGCTCCTCGCCGCTTAGGGGTTCATCGAGCTCGGTCATGATTCGATCAACGCGTGCCTGGCGGAGGGCGGCTCTCCGGCGCCCCGCGAACCGCGGCGCCGGCGCGACCCTGGCCGGCGCCGAAGTCCCGTTAGATCATATAGTCCGGCAGGTACGCTGCCTCCGGCTGCCGCTCCGGCGCGGAGCTCGGCCGGGCGTCTGACCTGCCCGGCGATTCACCGTTGCGCGATTTGAGCCGCAGCTCCGGCGGCTTGAAGGTAACCACCGAATTGGGCGGCACGCTGGAGGTGACGAACACCGATCCGCCGATGACGGAATTCTCGCCAATCACCGTGTCGCCGCCCAGGATGATGGCGTTGGCGTAGATGGTGACGTTGTCGCGAACCGTGGGGTGCCGCTTGGTCTTGCGGATCACCCGGCCCCGCTCATCCTTGGGGAAGGAAAGGGCACCCAGCGTTACTCCCTGGTAGATTTTGACGTTGTTGCCGATGTCCGTGGTCTCACCGATGACCACGCCGGTGCCATGGTCGATGAAGAAGTTTCGTCCGATGTTGGCGCCGGGGTGGATGTCGATGCCCGTCTGCAGGTGGGCCCATTCGGACATGATGCGCGGCATGAGCGGCACGTCGAGCTGGTAGAGCTTGTGCGCCAAGCGCTGCACACTGATGCACAGCAGACCGGGATAGGCGAGGATGACTTCGTCGGTGTTGAGCGCCGCCGGGTCGCCGTCATAGGCGGCCTGCACGTCCCCCGCCAGCATCTCGCGGAAGAGCCGCAGGTCGTCCAGGAAGGACAGCGTGTAGCCCCGCGCCTTGTCCTCACACTCCTTGGTGTCGTGCTTGTTGAGCCCCGGCGCGCGCCCTTCCTCGACGTAGCACAGGCAGAGGTAAATCTGGCGGAACAGGGTCTCGCCGATACGCGGCATCAGGTCGCCGACGTGGAAGGCCACGTTGTGCTGCGTGAGATGCTGCCGGCCGATGAAACCCGGGTACAGCAATTCCAGCAGGTCATTGACCAGTTGGATGATCTCGGCGCGGTTGGGCAGAAACGTACGGTCAATATGCTGCGTCCGGGCGTCGGCGCGATAGCTGGCGACCACGGACTCTACGAGCACCCCGAGCTTGGGGCCGATGACGAAATCCTCAGGCATGCCTCTATCATAGGCCGTCAACGGGGCGGCGCGTAGCGGCGGATGATGGTCTCCGCGGTTTTGATGCCGTCGATGGCGGCGCTGATGATGCCCCCGGCGTATCCTGCGCCCTCGCCGACGGGATACAGCCCGGCCGTGCCCAGCGCCTCGCGTGTTTCAGGATCCCGCACCACGCGCACCGGGGCGCTGGCCCGCGTCTCGGGGGCGGTCAGCAGCGCGTCGGCACCGGCGAAACCCGGGAACTTCCCCTCCAGCAGGGGTAGGGCTCGAGCCAGGGCGTCGGTCACGAAATCGGGGAGCAGCGCCTGCAGATCGCACCACTCCCCACCCAGCGGGTAGCTCGTCTCCAGTTGGCCGCGCGAGGCGGCTTGGCGCATGAAGTCCGCCGCCCGCTGGCAGGGAAGGCGGTACGTGCCGTGCGTGGCGGCAAAGGCCCGGCGCTCCCATTGCTCCTGCCAGGCCAGCGCCTCGAGCGGCGATTGCCCCAGCCGCGCGGGGTCGACGGTGAGCACCAGTCCGGCATTGGCGAAGGCGCCGCTGCGCCGCGCGCGACTGGCACCGTTGGTGGCGAGCAGTCCGGGCGACTCGATCGAAGGCAGGATGGTGCCCCCCGGGCACATGCAGAAGCTGAACACATCGCCCCACGCTCCGGCGGCGGCACGGGCTACGAGGTGGTACTCGGCGGCACCGAGCCGGGCGTGGCCCGCCGCGGCGCCGAACTGCCAGTGGTCGACCAGCGCCTGGGGATGCTCGATGCGCACGCCGATCTGGAAGGGCTTGGCCTCCAGCCGGACGCCCCGCGCCGCGAGCATGCGCACCGTGTCCCGGGCCGAGTGCCCGATGCTCAGGATCACCGGTCCGGCAGCCAGCCACCCCTCGGCAGCGCCGCCGCAGCGCAGAGCGTCAAGTCGCCCGTCGGTGATGCGCACGTCGTCCAGCCGGGTCTCGAAGCGGATCTCGCCTCCCAGGGTTTCGATGTGGCGGCGGATACGGGTGCAGAGTGTCGGCAGTCTGTCACTGCCGATGTGCGGGCGGGTGTTGATGAGAATGTCCGGGTCGGCGCCGTGCTGGTAGAGAATCTCCAGCACCCGGCGGCAAAGGGGATCGTGCACGCGGGTGTAGAGCTTGCCGTCGCTGTACGTGCCCGCGCCGCCCTCGCCGAAGAGCAGGTTGGAGCCGGGGTCGAACTGCCGCTCGCGGTAGAAGCGCTGCATGATATCGCGGTGCCGTCTCCGCACTTCGCGCCCGCGCTCCAGCACCACCGGGCGGTAGCCCATCTCCGCCAGGCGCAGCGCCGCGAACATACCCCCCGGGCCGAAGCCCACCACCACGGGTCGCGCTCCCAACGGCTCCTCACCGGGATTCACGGCCGTTGCCACCGGCACGTCGATCCACGCCACCTCCGCCGGGCGGAAGCGCCGCAGCCGCGCCCGCTCCGCCTTGGGCGGTTCGTCGAGCGCCACCCCGATGTGGTAGGAAAAATGGACCTCCTTGTTCCGGGCGTCTATGGCCCGCGAATGGATCGCCCAGTGGCGGATCGCGGTCACCGGAACCCGCAATCGGCGGGCGACCAGCGCCGGTAGATTCTCTTCCGGCTCCTCGAGCGCCAGGGGGATGTTGCGAACCAGCAGCGGCATACGAATCAAGGGCTCCAGCGAGCGCGGGTGGGCGCGGCGGGTGTTTGGCGGCGGAACCGTCAGCCGGAGGCCACCGCACCGGACTCGATATACGGTTCGATGAGGAGCTCCATCACGATCTCATCGCGGATGCGCACGCCGCGCTCGCCGTGCTCGGGAATCTGCGGCTTGATCCTCCGCGCCTCATCGACCACGCCGAGATTGATGGCGATCATGCGGAACCCCAGCCGCTGATAGAACCCGATGACGCGCAGCTTGTCGTTGGTGGTGGTCAGCCAGACACGATGGCACCCCTGCCGCCGCGCCTCCTCGATGGCGATGATCATCAGTGAGGAACCGATCCCCGTGCCCTCCAGAACGCTGTTGAGCGTGAGGATCTCCATGCCGTCGTCGTCGACGTGGTAGGTCAGCAGGCCCACGATGAGGGCGTTTCGCCGTTCGATGAACCCGCGCTCCAGGTGGGGGTAGAACACCTGTCCGCGGCTCATCACAATGCGGCTTCCCCAGTGTTTCTCGATGAACGCGGCGACTTCGTCGCGGTCGGTGTCCTGGATTTCGCTTCGGGACATGGGGGAGCGCTCAGGCCGACTCGGGGAACCTACGGGACATGTCCAACCTTCCGGGCTATCGCACCGCTGCAAGCCGGTGCTGTTCATTCTGGCCGCTCGCTTATACCGCGCCGCGCGACGCTCCGCCACTGCCGCGCCGCCGCAAACTCGCCGCCGGGCGGTTCCGGCGATAACATCGGCCGCATGAGTGCCAACCCGCCCACCCAGGTGCGTGTGCGGTTCGCTCCCTCGCCCACGGGCTATCTGCACATCGGCGGGGCGCGGACCGTGCTGTTTAACTGGCTGATCGCCCGCCGGACGGGCGGAGCGTTCGTTCTGCGCATCGAAGACACGGATCAGCAGCGCAACGTGGCGGATTCGGTGCAGAAGATACTCGACGACCTGACCTGGCTGGGGCTGGCGTGGGACGAGGGTCCGGTCGCAGCGCCCGCCCGCGCAGCGCCCGCCCGCGCCGCCCCCGAGCTGGCGGTGGCAGGCGGAGGATCCGGCGCCCCGGCACCCGCCGCCCTGCCGTCCAGCGCCGGCCCGCACGGCCCCTACTTTCAGAGCCAGCGGCTGCCGATCTACGACCGCTATCTTGACCAGCTCCTCGAGTGCGGCGCCGCGTACTACGCGCTGGAGTCGACGGAGGAGCTGGAGGCGGCGCGGGCCGCGGCCAAGGCGGCGCGACAGTCGTATAAGTACCGCCGCCCTGATCCGCCGCCCACGGTCGCCGAGGGGCGCGCCGCCCGTGCCGCGGGCAGGCTGATCGTGGTGCGCTTCAAAATGCCGGACCGCGACATCACAGTCACGGATGATATCCTGGGCAATGTAACCCTCACCGCCGACCAGCTCGAGGATTTCGTCATCCAGAAGAGCGACGGATTCCCTACCTATCACTTTGCCTGCGTGGTGGACGACGCGCTCATGCAGATCACGCACGTGCTCCGCGGTCAGGAGCATCTGATGAACACTCCGAAGCACCTCGCCTTGCAGCGCGCCCTGGGGTTCCCCACGCCGCGCTACGCCCACCTGCCCGTGATTTTCAACATGGACGGCAGCAAGATGAGCAAACGCGACAAAGAGAAGGCGCTGGCCGAGGGCCGCCGCCCGCCGGAGATCGAGGTTCATGACTTCCGGCTTGCGGGCTACCTTCCCGAGGCGATCGTCAACTTCATCGCCCTGCTGGGCTGGTCGCCCGGCGACAATCGCGAATACTTCAGCGCCGCGGAGCTGATCGAGTGCTTCCGCATCGAGCGCGTGGGCAAGACCAACGCCCGCTTTGACCGGGAGAAGCTGCTGGCCTTCAACACCCACTGGGCGACGCGGGTTACCTCGCGGCGGCTGCTGGCGGCGTTCAGGGACTTCCTGGCGGTCAACCACTCGCCGATCGCGGCACGGGACGATGCGGAGCTGGACGCCGTGCTGGCCGCCTGTGCCGGTTTCCGTACCTTCGCCGATGTTCTCACCAAGGCGGGCTTTCTCTTCGTCGACGACGCGGCGCTGGTGTACGACCCCAAGGCGGTGAGGAAAGTGCTGGCGAAAAACGGCGGTGACGGATATGCGACGCTGGAACAGGTGCTCGAGGCCCTGCGCCGCCTGCCGGAGTGGAGCCCCGCTGCCCTGCAGGAACTCATCGATGAAGTCTGCCGCAGCCGCGGCGCCGCCATGGGCAGCGTGGCACAGCCCATGCGCGTGGCGGTCAGCGGCGGCACCATCAGCCCCGCCATCGTGGAGACGCTGCTGCTCCTCGGCCGCGAGCGAACCCTCACTCGCTTGGAGCGATGCCTGTCCGAGCGGGCGCCGGCGGAAGCGTGAACGTCCCAGCGCCGCCACCCCGAGCCACCGGTTTCAACCGGTGGGCGGCAGCATCGCGGCGACAAGCTACGAAGTCACGGTCGCAGAAGGAAACAGAGCCGCGACCGTCAGGGAGCGGGCTGATGAGCGACGAAGGGGAAGGGAACAGGAAGCAACGAAACAGCGCCAGGGTGGCGGCCGAGCCCCGCGCCGCCATGCCGACGCGGGGGCTGAAAGCGACGAAGCCAGCGGGCACGCGATAACCGAGCGGCACGATCCGTGCGATCCGTACCCGTGGCACGCCGCTCGCGTCCGAAGCGCGGTCGGCGGCTCTCTCAATACCGCACGTCGACTTCCACCTCCACGAAGTGAAACGCGGGGATGTTCTCACCCAGAACGCCGCACTGCTCGGACTCCAGGCGGCCCAGGATGTTGTCGTTGGTAACCGTCAGCCGGATGTAGTGCAGCCCCGGCTCCAGGAGCACCGCCGGGTCCGCCTCGGTGGAGAACTCCGTGCCCGGCATCACCGTGCACGGGTCTGTGTCGGTGGCGCCGGAGCTCCAACTGAAGGCCAAACGCGTGGCATTCAGACCCGGCTCGCTGTCGCTGCCGCGGAGCTGCACGACGGCGGGGCCGTAGACACCGGTGTTCACCACAAACCCCTCGTCGGTCGGTGTTACTGTTTGGCTCTGGCGCGCGGTAACCGACGCCACGGCCGTGGGGAAGGAGCGCGTGCAGGTGATGACGTTCTGGGCGCACTGGCTTTGAATCGCCACCCGCGCCGTTTCTGACGGCAGCGCGCCCGTGGGTCCGCCCGTCGTGTTCGGGCATCCTCCGGCACAGAGCCCGATCGCGGCGAGGAATACGAGGTGGCGGAACGGTCGAAGTGCTGGGCATTCCACGGGTATTCTCATTTGCATTTCCGGACCGAAGTACGAATCCATCCGCGTTCGCGCGCCGGAGCGCGCAGCAGAACAGGCAGGGTCGCGGCGTGTCCGACCCGGCCGTGGCGGACAATTCCGCGAAAGGTTATAAGCGGCCGCGGCCAATGACAAGCTAGCCGGCCGCCGGCTCGCCGTCGTCGCACGTGGGCGGGCGGGCCAGCGGAACCGGACTACAAACTCCGGGAGGCGGGCGGTGCCGACCACTCGCGGCATCGTCGCAACCGGCCGGGCCGCGGCAATGTCGCGTTGGTGCGGTATGGGCAACAAAACACCGCTGAACATCGCTGTCCTCCTTGTCGGCGCGGCTGCGGCCCCGCTGGGTTGCGCTGTACATCGTCCGCCGCCGACCCGCACGACCCACTCCGCCGACGATGCGGTGCCGGGTCCGCAAGTCGCAGACCAGGCGTCGGTTCCTGAATTCCGGAGCGCCGTTACGTCGCCGCCCGAGGCGCGCCCTGCGGCGGAATCGGATGGAGCCCCGGCCGCGAAAGCGCAGACACAACCTCCCGTGGGAACAGGAGGCGAAGGCAGAGGCCGCGAGTCGCCTGGCGTGACTCCCGAGCGGGCAGTGAAGACCGCGCCCGCCGCCCCCGCGCCACCGTATACAGCGCCGGGTCCGGCGTTTCGGCAGCTTGCGGTTGTGGCGACCGCCGCGGTCGTCGAGGCCACGTCCAGGCAAGCGGGGGGAACGGCAGCGGATCAGGCGGAATCGCTGGTTTTCTCGGCGCAGGGCGTGGCCGGGCGACTGGGAGCGACGGCTCCCCCAACGCGTGTGGCGGGAGCCATTGTCGGACGGCCCGGCTCCGTCCGCGGGCCGGCCACCGGCCTGGGCTTTGCGGCCACGGACAATCTGTTCACCCCGCGCGTCAACCCGCCGCCGGGCGGGGGTGGCCGCGGGCGCGGGCCGGTGCGCGGAGGGTCGCCCGGCCTGGGCAGCCGGGCCCGTCCCGCCGGGAGACGTTAGCGGTTGGGGAACACGCCATGAGCGAACACGAGCCCTCAAGCGTCTTTCGCACCGTGACCCACACTTCGTTGCTCAACGGCCTGAAGGACCCCGGCAACCGCTCGGTATGGCAGGACTTTGTCGCCCGCTACCGCCCGATGATTGTCAAATTCGCGCAGCGTCGCGGCCTAAGCGAGGAGGACGCCCAGGATGCTGCCCAGCAAACGTTGATCGCCTTCTGCGGGGCATACCAACAAGGCAAGTATGAGCGGCAACAGGGGCGGCTGCGCTTCTGGCTTTTCGGCATCGCGCGCAATCAAATCCGCAACGCCCGCAAACGCGATCGGCATCGGGAGGTCCAGGCGGTCGAAGACTCGGGCGCAACCGCTTTCTTCGACCGGCTTCCCGACGAGGCGGACATGGAGCAACAGTGGGAGGAGGAATGGCAGCAGGCGGTTCTGCGGCAGTGTCTGGAAGAAATCCGCCGCGAGTTCGACCCCCGTTCGCTGGAGGCATTCGAGCGTTTCGCCTGGAAGGGGCAGCCGGCACAGGAGGTGGCCCGGCAACTGGGCATGACTCCCAACGCCGTGTTCATCGCCAAACATCGCATCATGAAGCGCATCAAAGAGCTGCTGCCCGTCATGGAAGACATCTTCTGACGGTGGATGGCCGGCACCCTGGATCGAGACGCCGACAGGGGGCGGCACGGCTGATCGGGGAACCCGAATCGTCGGCGCGAAAGGTCGCGCCGGTCGCCGCCCAATGTCGGGCAGGGCATGTGCCCGCGGCCGGGTGGTCAGGGTGTGAGCATGATCGGGTGTCCGCCGATAGAACGGCTCAGCGAGTTCCTGGCCGGTACCTGTGCCGCGGAGGAGTCCTCGCGCATCGAGGCTCACATCGCGGACTGTCCCTCCTGTTGCGACTACTGCCTCAAGGCTTCCTCGGACGAGGAGCTCCTCTCGGCGATCCGCGAGGTGCTCGACTCCAGCGCGCCGACGCTCATTGACCCCTGCGTGACGACGAACCCCTCCGCCGCCGTTTCCGGCGAGACGGACATCGGTGCCATTGAGGGTTACACCATCCTCCGCGAGCTGGGACGCGGCGGCATGGGTGTGGTCTACCTCGCGCACCAGGCTTCGACCAAACGCGAGGTGGCGCTGAAGGTGCTGCTCGAGGGTCCGTTCGCCTCCACCACCGCCAAGCGTCGCTTCGAGCGCGAGGTGGAGTTGGCGGCCCAGCTCGCGCACCCCAACA
The DNA here is from genome assembly GCA_016208685.1 of Planctomycetota bacterium. Lineage (GTDB taxonomy): Bacteria > Planctomycetota > Phycisphaerae > UBA1845 > UBA1845 > JACQXM01. The sequence goes on from JACQXM010000023.1 coordinate 135,396, forward strand.
TCGTCACCATTCTGGAAAGCGGACTTGCCCGTGGCCGGTACTACTTCGCCATGCAATATGTCGAGGGCCAGCGCCTGGACCATTTCGTAGCCTGCCACCGCCTGGGCGTCCCGCAGGTGCTGCGGCTGTTCGCCAAGGTCTGCCGCGCCGTCAGCTTCGCGCATCAGCGCGGCGTGATCCATCGCGACCTTAAGCCATCCAACATCCTCGTCGACGACGCCGGTGAGCCGCACGTGCTCGACTTCGGTCTGGCCAAGCAGGATGCGCCGGACGGCAAGCCCGCGGTTTCGCTCCCCGGGCAGGTCCTGGGCACGGTGCCGTTCATGTCGCCGGAGCAGGCCGTCGGAGCGTACCAGGAAGTCGGCACGCGATCGGATGTTTATTCCCTGGGCGTCATCCTCTTCCGCCTGCTGACCGGGCGCATGCCGTATGAAGTGTCCAAGGACGTCCGCCGCACAGTCGAGGCGATCGTGTCCACGCCGCCGGCGCGGCCGTCGCGGATCCGCCGCGACATCGATGGCGATGCCGAGACCATCGTGCTTCGCGCTTTGGCCAAGGAGCGCGACCGCCGTTATGCCTCGGCGGACGCCCTGGTTGAAGACATCGAGAGTTACCTGGCCTGTCGGCCCATCGCGGCGCGGCGCGACAACCTGCCGTATGTGCTGAGGAAGTTCATCTCCCGTCACCGCTTCGCAACCGCGTCGGCGACGGTGATGCTGGTGCTGGGATTTCTGGCGCTAACCATGGGACTGCGGCAGCGCGCGACGGCCATCCGCGCCGAAGTCGGCGCGATGCTGGCGGCGCTGGTGCGCGACTTCCCCGCAGCGCAGGCGCAACTGGCGAAGGCGCCCGGGGCAGCGCGGAGGGCGCTGGCGGAGTCCGTGGGACGTTACGCACAATCGGCGGCCTATACAGAGCGGATCGCCGGCGCTCGGGGCGCCATCCTGCTCGACAGTGACGCATTCTGGCACTCCGTGGACGGCGGGCCGCTGTGGGCCGGCGGAGAATGGCTGGAACTCTGCGCCCTGCCGCGGGGGATGGTGAACGAGATTCTGCCGCAACTGACGGACCGCGGGCAACGGGGCACGGATCGGCAGAAATACGTGGCGTTTTGCCTGATCGGCCAACTGGTCGAACCGGATGAGGCGGTCGCGGCGTTGTGTACCTACGCCGCGGCACACGAACCGGATCCCGGAGTGGCGGCCGCCGCCCGCTGGGCCGCGCAGCGCCTGGGCCGCCAGGCCGGCGCCGCGAAAGGGGAGTTGACCTTCCATGACGACCTTTCGCGCTTGACGTTCGTCCGTGTTCCCGCGTGGCAGGGGGAACGCAGCGGCCCCGACCCGCACGATCCCGACCGTTTCGCCGACGAGGGGCTTCCTGCCGGACCGGCGGTGGTGGAGTCGTTTTTCCTGGCGGAAACGGAGGTCACCTGGGCCGCCTTCGCAGGGTTCCTGGCCGATCCGGCCGGTGCCGCCGCCTACGGCGATCAGGCCCGGAACTGGCTGACAACGGCGCTGGCGGCGGTCCCGGAGGCGAAGCGTGACCTTGCGGCGGTCGGGTATGTGACACTCGGGGCGGCGCGGCGCTACGCCGAGTGGCTCAGCGAGCACGGGGCGACGGCTCAGCCGCGGCGCCGCTATCGCTTGCCCACCGAGCAGGAGTGGGAGGTCGCCTGCCGTGCGGGCGGCACGGGTCGCTTCGCCTATGGCGACGACGCCCGCTATCTCCGTTACTTCGCCAACAGCGAGGGCGCGGTGGGAACCTGGCCGATCGCCGCCCAGCGCATGCCCAGCGCCGGCGGCCTGTTCGACATGCATGGCAGCCTTTGGGAGTGGACCGACACCCGCTACCCCTCCGAACTGGTGACCGAGCCGCTGCCCGCGGGCCAGCAACTCTGGGTGTATCGCGGCGGCGCGTACCATTCCCCCGCCGCGCGATGTCGCTGTGCCCAGAGGAACTACGGAACGGGCGTGGCCACCGATTACACCGGCTTCCGTATCGTCATGGAGTTCTCCGACCCATGAGCCGGCACGTGTGCACATGGCTCACCGGAGTTGCCGCGGCTGTCACTGCGGTAGTGGGGTGTGTTCCCGTTTTTGTGGAGCCGCCCATCGAGACCAGCTTCGCGTTCACCAATCTTTCGACGCGCTTCTATGCCGCCTTGCAGATCCGCGCCGCAGACACGCCGGAAGCCGACTACTTCTCGACGGCGCTCCTGCCGCCGGGCGCGACGCAGCGGCAGCGGTTTCTGGACGCGCTGGCCGACGGATGCCCGGCAGCGCTCGACCTGCGCGTCCTGCTCTATCGGCGCAGCGACGAAAGCCTGCCGTTGGGGATGGGCGACGAAGCGGTCGATCCGGCACCTGTGTTCGCCGGCGAAGTGCTGGCCGTGCCCGCCTGCAACGCGGCGACCGTCGAGACCTACACCATCGTCAACTGGGATGCGCCGGAAGGGACGGCGCGCGTAAAGCTGGCACAGGAAACGCCGATTGACGACGCGATCCGCGGGCTGGGACTGTTTCCCAATCGCGACGCCGCCTGGGAGTTCGCGGGCGTAGCCGCGGAACTGGCGGGAGTCCTCCCGCCGCAGGCGGCGGCCGCCGAACCGATCGCCGGCCGTGTGCTGTCTCGGGACGGTGCGGCACTGGAAGGCATCACCGTACTGCTTCGCACCCGCTTCCGGGTTCGCCTCGACGATGCCGACCCGGCCAATGACCCGGACGCCGGCTTCGGAGCCGCGATCGCCACTACGGAAACGGACGGCGACGGGACGTTCGCCTTCGCCCGCCCGGGCGGCGCGTATCGCGTGGAGTTCGTTTCCGGCGGCTTCGCCTTCCGCCCGGCGCTGGTGGATGTTGAGACCCCCAACGACGCCATCACCATCATTGCGGAGCCCGCACCATGAGACGCACAACACTCCGACCTGCCCGCCGGGTGTGCGATCGTGCCGTGTGCGTGGCACTCTGCGCCGTGCTGGCGAGCGTTCCCTCGCCAGGGTGCAATCTGTCCCTTGATCTTCCGGGCGCCGAGAACCCCTTTCGCGACCTGCCGCCGGTACCGCGCGACGGGCGGCTTCACTCCCTGCGGGCGAACCTCGCGCCGCTCGGAACATTGATGGAGGGCCAGACGCTGAGGCTGCTGGTGCGCGGAGCGTCGGTGACCAACGTGCTGATCCTGCTTGGGGACGAGCGGGAGGATGCCGCTGGAGTGGTGGTGGGCGGCGGACCGGTGGGAACGGAGTTCGAGTTCCGCGCCGCGGAGGCCGGTTCCTACTTCGTGTTCGTGCATTCCGATCCTTCTGGGGGCGGTGACGTGCAGCTCCTTGTGGGGCCGCCGGGGCAAGCGCCGGCCTCGCCGCGGCGGCAAGCGGTGCTGGTGTCGTTCGCGCCGGACTACCTGACCCATCCCGGCCTGTGGGACCCCATCGACGCCGGTGAGGAGAACCGCGCGCTGCTGGCCTCGCTGTCCGACCTGGTGCGGGAGGAGATTCTCATCGAGCTTCGCGCTCTGTTCGCCGAGACTCCCATCGACATCCTGTCGGAGGAGGAGGCCTTGCCCGCCGGGCCGGTGTCGCGCGTGACCTTCCTCCCGGATCGCGTGCCCGCGGAGGATCAGGACGCCGTGGATGCGGCGCTGCCGGTGCCCGACCCGTCTCGCCCGCAGTGTCAGGTGCGTGTCATTTTCGGCGAGGTCCTTCCCCGCGGCGCGGCGGTGGACGTGGGGAACCGCGTGCCGGACGACGAGGCGGTGGTGTACGTGGGGAGTTTTCAGGGCCGCGGGAAGGAGTGCTGGACCTCGGCGATCAACTCCGTCAGCAGCGTGGTGCTGACGCTTTCACAGACTGCGGCGCACGAGATCGGCCACCTGGTGGGGCTGTTTCACGTGGAGCAGATCGACGTGATGAACCGCACCGCCACCCTGGCCTTCCTCCGCGAGCTGCCCTTCGGCCGCGGACAGGTTCAGCTCGAACGCCGGCGGGGAAGCGAACGGGTGGGCGAAGTGTTCACCTCCGTCATTCAGGATCCGGCGGTGTATTTCCGCGCCGTGTTCCAGACACCGCGGTGAGCGGCCGCACCTCGGTCGTGCGCCCGTTTCGTGAAGCGACCTGCGGTCCGTACCACGAGTGCAACGAGCGGTCGAACAGAGCCCCGACCGTGCGGGAGCGGGCCGTCGGTGTCAGCGCGGCCCCTGTCGGGGCACGATGATCGCTCGCTCCCCGTCGCACGCGACGCCGCTACGGCGTGTTCGTCGTGTTTGTGGTGTTTGTCGTGTCCGTGGTGGCGTCGGTGGCGGCGCCCAGAACCTGGTCGAGCAGTACGAATTCGAGCAATCCCTGCGCCGTCGTGCCCGCCAGGTCGGAAAGGAAGTTTTTGGGAAGGCAGCCGGCTCCGGAGAACAGCCCGGCGCCCAGCAGCAGTAGCGCCGCCGACCGTAGCGACTGGTAGTGATGCTTCATGCAATGTCTCCCGCGGCAAGCGCTGCCGCCTCGCCCGGCATGTTGCCCGATGCCCCTTGTACCTGCAAGCGCCGGGACGGTTGCGGCGGGCATGCGCCCTTGCGGCGGCAGGCACCGAGCCCGCCGTTTCACGCCACGCCGCGCACCGCCCAGCGGAGAAGCGCCGAGCGGCTGCGGGAGTTGCCTGCCACTTCGGCGGGCGCCGGGCGAATCGCCGCCTCGGCGATCTCAGTGTATACGCCCGCTGCCTGTCCGGCGCGAAACGCCTCCGCGACCCTTCCATCCTCGCCGCTATGAAAGCTGATCACGCCGATGCGGCCACCGGGGCGAAGACAATGCGGGGCGATGCGGAGGAACTGCGCCAGCCCGGCGAGTTCGTCGTTGACCAGCATGCGCAGCGCCTGGAACGTCCGCGCCGCGGGATGCAAATCCCCTTGCTGCTCCGCGGGCCGGTGCCGCCACTGGCGCCGCGTAAGCCCCTTGGCCGCGAACACCACATCCACCAGGTGCGCGGTGCGGGTGATCGTGCCAACCGCGCGGCGGCGTACGATGCCGCGGGCGATGGCGGCGGCGTCGGGCTCGTCGGCAAGGTCGGTGAGGTGGGCCGTCAGCTCCTCCAGCGAGATCTCGGCGAGCACGTCCGCGGCGGTTCGTCGGAGGCGCTCGTCCATGCGCATGTCCAGCGGCCCGTCCGACTTATAGCTGAAGCCGCGCCGCGGATCGTCGATCTGCATGCTGGACACGCCCAGGTCGGCGAGGAGTACGTCCACGCCTTCGAGTTTCTCGCGCGCCAGCACCTTGCCCAGCCCGGCAAAGTGGCTGTGGTGGAAGCTCATCGCCGGCCGCCCCAGCGCCGGCCCGGCCGACTCCCGCGCATCGTCTTCAAACGCTGCCGCCAGCCGCGCCGCGGCGCGCTTCAGTTCGACCGCGTCCACGTCAAGCCCGATGAGCCTGCCGCCGGCTCCGACGCGCCGCGCCAGCGCCAGTGCATGCCCGCCGAAGCCGAGCGTGCAGTCGGCAACCACGTCGCCGGGTTGTGGCCGCAGCGCCGCCAGAACCTCGTCAACCATCACCGGCACGTGCGTGCCCGCGGGCGTGCGGCCCTGGGCGCGGACGTGTTGGTGAACCCCCGGGAAGTTCGCCGAGTCCAACTCCTTGTAACGCTGCTCGAAGCGCTGCGGGTGTGTGCCGGAGTAGCGCGCCCGCCGCCGCCGCGGGGCGGGTACACCGGAGGGCATGGCGTTGGGGTTCTCGCTCATCATGGCCAGCATCCGCAGACGCCGGCATTGTGCGGCAGACGCCCGGGAATCAGCAACGGGCAGAGCGGCGCCGGAGATCGTTCGGCTTCGCGCCGATCATGCCCTCGCGTACGCCGACTTGGGGGGATGTTTCGCCAGCAGCGTCGGAAACACGGCGCTTGTGGTCGCCTTTCACTCCCGCCCGTGCGCTTGCGGGCGGGAGGCGCTGAGGGCACGCAGGCCAACCACCACGTCGGTTGACGTGCGCGTCACGACGGAGTTGAGCGCTCTACCGTCGCGCCCGTCCGCGCCGGCCGAAGCGCACTTTGGCGGCCGAAAGCAGTGAAAGCGCCAGCACCACCAGCCCCCATTGCGAAACGGCGGGAATGGCGCCGACGCATTCCGGAGCGAACACTGCATCATCAACGCCGGGGCACTGGTCAACGCAGTCGGGCACGGCGTCACCGTCGGAGTCGACCTCCGGGTTTCCGCAGCCGCAGGGGCCGGGGGCGACTTTGTCGGGATCGAACGGGCAGCCGTCCTGAGAGTCGCACACGCCGTCGCCGTCCGTGTCGTCGGGGTTGTCCACGGGGCAGGGGTCGCAGACATCGCCCACGCCGTCGCCGTCAACGTCCGTCTGGTCCAGGTTGGCAGCGCCCGGGCAGTTGTCGCAATCGTCGATCAGCGTGTCGCCGTCGGTGTCCGGCTCGCAGACGTCGGCCACCAGATCGCCGTCGCAATCGGGCAGAATCCCCGCCGCCAGGTCGCACTCGTCCGGCGTGTCGTTGCCGTTGCAGTCCGTGCTGGTCGCGTTCGCAAGATCAGTCTCATCGGGGACGCCGTTTGAGTTGCAGTCGGCGGGAATGCGCACGTAATAGACGTCCTGCCCGCCGTTGAAGGTGGCGGAATAGGCTACGTTGGCCCAGAGGTTCTCGGAGACCATGTCGTAGTAATCGCCGATCTTGTTCTGCTGTGGCCAGCCCAGGTGGCTGTTGAACGCCGGGCTGATGGGAATGTTCGGCGCCCAGGTGAGGCCGCCGTCGACGGAGTAGCTGTAATAAAGCTCGGAGATCCGGAAATCGCTGGGGCTGTTGCGCGTGTCGTTCCACACCGCGTCGATCCGCCCGTTGGGCGCCACGTCCATGGTTCCGAACCACTGCCAGGTGTTCGACGCCGCGGCGTCGTCGTTGATGCGCTGCGGGGCGCTCCAGGTGAGCCCGCCGTCTTCGCTGCGTATGAAGTACACGTTCATGGGGTCGGCGCCGGGGGGGTTCATCGACGCCAAGGCGTAGACGAAGCCGCGCCGCGGACCGGCGGAATGATCGGTGGCAATCCAGATTTGTCCCAGCAGTCCCGCGGGATTGGGGCTGCTGCCGGAGAAGCTCTGGGTCCCGCCCAGATCAACCGCCGTGACCTGCGAGAAGCTCGGCGTGGTGCCCGCGTTCTGCGCATCGTCGGAGCGCATCACGGTGACTTGCCCGGTGAAGTTGCTCGTGCCGATGACGTACACCTCGCCGTCCGGCCCCACGGTCACCGTGCCCCAGCGCAAATCCTCCGGAGGAATGAGCGGCGAACCCCACGAGGCGTTGCCATCTACCGAGCGGTTAAACGAGCCGGCGCCGCAACAGCCGAACTGTGGGTTCCAAATCTGATACAGGTGGCCCGCGCCCATTCCCCCGGTGCGGTCGATGGCCATCCACTGCTTGTCGCCACCGTAGGCGAAGACCTGCGGCAGCCAGGTAACGCCGCCGTCCACGGACTTGAAGACCTCGCACTGGAACGTGTTGCGGAGCGTGTTGTAGTAGAAGTTCCCGGCGCTGTCGGCCTCGAGCACGGGATCGCTGCGGAAGGTGCCGGGGGTGAACACTCCGGGGAAGGTCCACGTCTGACCGCCGTCATGGCTGTACGCCCGGCCAGCCTGCCGAAAGTTGGACGTAATGGTGTCGAACTGCCGCCAGCCGATGACCATCCGGCTGGGGTTGGTCGGATCCACCGCGATCGACGGCTCGTTGGCCGCGTCGCCGGCGATGTTGTTCCCCCCGGCGTCCACGTTCACCTGGACGCTGACGTACGACCCGCGAACCACCGGCACGGGTATCGACTTCAGTCGCGTCGGGGACGGCGGAACATACGGGTCGTCCGGAACTTCGGGTTGATAAGGCGCTGGGTCCGACGGGCCGTCGGGAATCGCCGGTGGCTCTGTGGCGAACGCCGAAATCGATGCTGCCAAGAAAGAGCTGACGACCAGGGCGCCGCACCGCCTCAGGCTGCTGTTTGACCTCATTCCCTTCTCCCCTACGACGCTCGCCGACGGCCTTACCCGTGCGGCGGGACGTCAACCTAACAGGTGGGTTCCGGATGCTCGGCGCCCCCCTTCCGTAGAAACAGCGATTCTAGCGGATTACGCCCCCGGTAACAACGCCCCCGCCGCGTCTGCTACGTCGCGCCACCCAGCGGACCGGTGCGTCCCGAGCGTCCGGGAATCGCGCCGTTCCCGGCGGTGCCCCACGCGGCCACTGACGCCCGGAGCGCGCCTGCGGGTATCGCCAACGCCACCAGGTGGGGCGTGTCAAGGGGAAACACGGCGATCGCTTCGGTGCGCGGTGCAGGTAGTAATCATGCGCGGTCGCACCGTCCACGCGCCATGTGCGATTGTCTGAAAGTCCTTGCAGGGCGCATTCCAACTGGCAGGGCGGGCGAGCCCGGCTGGATTCGTCCACCACCTTAAGCAGTACCTGTGCGCCGACGGCGACTCTCGTGAATTCGTCCGGAACGAAGAACTCACCATCAAAATGAACGCGCCCTGAACAATACCCTGGATGTGCGCGCCGAACGTACGCGAGAGACCGTGCAGCCGTCCAACCGACTCCTGGTCAGTGGGAAGCCTCAATGTCCAGCTTGGCGAGAATCTTGTCGCTGAGCGCGCTTGGATCGACACGATTGTCGCCGATCGCCTCCCGAAAGAGCCGCTTCACCCTCGCCGACGTGAACGTAAACACCTGTGTCCCTGACCGAATCCGCGGCGCCAACATGCGTGCGACGGCGGCGAGGCGATCAACATCGAAGTAGACCACATCAACGTGGCGAGCCCTAACGTCGTTGACCAGCGTGTTGCCTTCGCTGTCGCGCAGTGAGAGTCCGATGGATTCAAGCTCGACTGCCGGAACTAGCGCCACATCAATCGTCTCGAGCTTCTGTTTGTCTTTGTCAACGGGAAGTGCGACGGCGAGCGCAACGCGCGCGACGTCTTCTTCTTCGTCAGCGCAACGCCACCAGGATAGCGCGTCGCCGGATGTCCGGAGGCACGCCGTGATCGCGTCGGCGCCTATCTCGTTGGGCGCCAGGTGGGGCTTGCGCTCCCACTTGGCGCGACTGATCTTTCTCGCGAGCATGTTCATCGAGCCGGGCTTGATAGGTCAACGATTACCTGCTGGATGTAGGCCCGTAACCAGCGCTCCTTCTCCTGGTGTTGCCTCAGGATCCGCACGCCCTGCGCATCGCCCCAGGCCTCAAGAGCCCGGACGGCCGCTTCGCGCACTTCGGCAACGGAATGGTGAAGTGCGTCGTCGGCAACGTGTAGCCCCCAGCCGCCAACCTCTCCAAAGTCCAACCGGCCGACGCACCGGAGGATGGACGCCGCCAATGATGGGCGGCTCGCGTAGGTCTCTACGAGCAGGCGCGACAGCCAATCCTGGGCTCCCGATCGATTCATGCCCATGGCCTGGGACAACAGCTGCTCGGCGGGATGAGCCACGCAATCCTCAACGGGCTCGTCAAGCAGCATCGAGAACAACCGAGCCTTGAATGAGGCGAATTCATGATTCCTATCGGAGCGACGACGGCCATTGTCTATCCCATGACATCGGCTCGCCACCCAAGTCACGCGTTCGGAGAACCCTGCCCCCGCGAATGACGGGCTCCCCGAATGAACCATGGACATCCCCACGGAAGCGAATGTCGCAGCACGAGTCAATTCGTCGACAAGATCGGCTTCCTGAGGTCTGCATGAAGTAGGCTCTTCATCCTGCGAAGATCGAACGAACCACGCCAGAACCTGGGACGACCAGGCTGCTAGTTCATCTGACGCGCTACGTATGCGCAGCCGTGTCGACTTTCGCCCGGTGGAATCACACACGATGGAAGCTGCGATTGGGCCAGGAGTCTCTGTTCCTGACGGCACGCGCTTTGACGCGGCCGTCTCCGTGGATTCGCCGGGCTGAACAGTACTGCTCGTCATGATCCGTGGTTCCGAGCTATTCTACGGGAAAATATAGCTTCAGGATCGCGTCTAGTTCCGCGCCAACGGCCCGGAAATATCGGCGGACCTCCTCCATTGTGAATGTCCTAGCAGCCGTTTCCTCGATAACGGTATTCAGATCCTGCTCAAAAAGGACGATCGGCTTGTGCTCTGCGTCCGAGGACATCTTGCCAGTCTTGGATCTTGCCCATGAGTTGACTCGAAACTCGCCGGTAAGCGCGAAGCTCTTATGCGCATGCAGCTCGAAGTTCTCGGGGCGGTTGAGCGGCGCCTGGTCCCAGCGGTCCTGGCAGAAATGTCGCGCGAGGAACAGGGCAGGTGCTTCGTGCGCCGCGAACCTCGTGGTTAGGGCTGCGAGACGTCCGACACGCGCCCCCACGGCGCGCGTGTAGCTCTGCAACACCTCCGCCGCCTTATGGAAGAAGGCTGCCAGCTCGACACCGGCGCCCGCTGTCTGCGTACGGCGCCAAAAGACGTTCGCCCGCGCCGGCGCCAATTCGCAGCGCCACTCATGGGCACTGCTTTCGAGGATCACGCGTGGAAAATCAGGAGGAGCGCCCTCGGGCACCGGCGGCAGGACGGTTGGATCGCCGTCAAACAGAGATTTGAACGCCGGGTAGAACTCCGTCATCGCCCGCGTGACAGAGAAATCGCCGTCGGGCGTAAAGGCCGTGGCTTGGCACGAGGCCAGAACGAAGTCCGCTGCCGTGAGCACTTTCACCTGCCGCCGTCCTTTCCACCCTGTAGCACACTAAGCGTAATCCCCACAACGCCTGATCTCAAGCGCGAACGTTGGATTGTGTCAGTGCGGGTGGAGGCTGTGCAGGCCTCGCTCCTGCCGCCGTCGCACGTGGCAGGAAGTGCCGCCCGCAAGCGTCGGCTTTCGCCGAGGAGGCTCCCGTGCGCTCCACGCAGGTCCGAGCTCCAGGCCCACCCCGACCGTCGCAGGGGACGCATTCGGGCGCTTGCGGATGCGGTTCAGACTCGCACGGTCGTCGCCAGCACCGGCAGTACGGTCCAGGCCACATCGTCCGCTCAAGCCGACGCCCGCTTCAACTTCCTCCCGTTATTGGTCTTCGGCGCGCTGCGAAGTGCGTCTTCCGGGCCCTCCAGTGGGTCTCCGGGGGTGATACGCGCCAGCCGGGCCTCGATCTTCTTCGCGTATTCCTTCGACAATTCGAACGCGACATAACGCCGGCCCAGCTTCCTGGCCGCCGCGGGCGTCGTGCCGCTGCCGCCGAACGGATCCAGCACCACCTCACCCTCGTTCGAGCACGCGCGGATGATCCGGCCTAGGAGCTGCTCGGGCATCTGGCAGCCGTGCCAGCCGCTGCGCTGGCGGAAGGTGCCCGCCACGCGCGAGAAAAACCACGTGTCGCTATCCGGCGGAAAGCGCTCCGGGATGTCCTGCGGGCGGAGGATGAATCCGTCGCGCGTGGGCACCTCCGGCGGCAGCACGGGGGCCATCATCCAGGTGTCGTCGGGCACCCGGCCGTCCGGGTCGGCACGCTTGTCGCCGTACACCAGCTCCCGCGCCGAGGGCACGCGCACCGCCAGCGAGTTGAAGGTGAACTTCTTCGGGTCCTTAACGAAATGGAACAGATGGGCGTGGCTGCGGGTGAACTTGGTCTTGCAGTGCACGCCGAAGGTGTAGAACCAGATCACCCAACTCCGGCAGTGAAAGCCCACGTCGCGCGTGGCCAACACCTTCAGCTCGGCCGCGAACTCGTCCCCGATCGCCAGCCAGAAGGCCCCGTCGGGCTTGAGCACGCGCTTTACGCCGTCGATCCACTTCCGCGACCACGTCAGGTAATCGTCAGCGGCCCGCCGGTCGTCGTAAACGTCGTAGTCGTATCCGATGTTGAAGGGCGGATCCGCGAACACCAGGTCCACCGAGCCGGGCTCGATGCGTTCCATGCCGCGAATGCAATCGCCCGCGTAGATTCGATTCAGGGCCAGGGTCACCGTTCCGCTCCGCAATGGGTTGGGGTTCCGATCCGCCGTGACACAAGGGAGAGTATAACCGAAAACGGCGTGGCCGCAACTCGATTTGCGACCACGCCGCTTCGTAACCCCGACCGATCGTGTAGTAAAACTCTCGCGTCCGGCGCATTGCGGCGGCGGCTCCAGCATCGCGGTCGGCGAACCTGTGAAATCCGGATCGCGATCGCGCGGCCCCTCGCTCCGTCCGGGTCGACTGGTGCTCCGACGCACCCAATTCTGCATGTTGGGTGGCGTGCCCGAGCACGGCACAGCCGTGCGCCGGCATGGCTTCCTGGACATCGCGGCGCTGAGCTTGGCGATGCCATCCCAAGAATAGGCTGCCGTGAAGCACTGGCAGCCGGTGGCGAAAAGCGGCCTCCGCGATGGAGCACGGGCATCCTGCCCGTGAAACCACGGGCTGGAAGCCCATGCCACGAGTTCTGCCACAGGCCGACTACGCCACGATGGACACGCCCAGCGCCCCGAGCACCCGGCCGATGGGGTTGGCGATGGTGTGCGACGCACTCCCCGCGAACAGCAGCGCCACGGGTTGGCTCCCGACGAGTGAGAGGATCAGCGACCCGGAGTCACCGCCCTGGCTGAAGGAACCGCCGGTCAAGGAGCGGATGATGATCTGGTTGGCGAAGGTCGCCACACCCACGCCGTAGTTGACCCGCACCACGGCGTTGACGTCGGTGATGATGCCGCGCGTGCATTGCGTGGTCCGCCCGCCCTTCTTGACCAGCATGAGCCGCGTGGCGGCGGCAGGCGTGGGGCTGATGTTGCCGTAACAGATGTTACGGCGCGTCACCAGGTCCGGGTTGGTCTGCGCGATGGCGCAGTCGACGAAATTGAGCGCTGCGGGCGCGAAGTTGATCGGAACCCACTTCGACAGCCGGGCGACTGCGTCGCGCGGGGCGCGGCCGCCGTCGGCAGGCCCCGGTTGTACGATCAGATCGCCCTGCGCCGCATGGTTGCTGTTGGCGAGCACATGGTTGTTGCTCAGGATGTACAACTGTCGGCCGCGCCGGACCAGGCAGCCGACGGTGCCCGCCGTCACCCGCGTGTGGGCGATGGAGACCCCGGCGGGAACGGGTCGATAGCGCCCCCGGTAGGGCTGGGCGTGGAACTCACCCGTGGCGACCACGTCGGTGGCGAACCCGCCGACGCTTGCCGGCACGCGGGCGTCGGACGCGACCTCGTCCTTGCCCGTTTTGGCCGCCACGTACACGGTGACACACTCCTCGTCCGTGTACTCGCCGCCCACCATCTTCTCGCCTACGCCCACGCCCACGATGTTCTCGAAACCGTGCGTACTGGTGCCGCTTTCGGCGGACAGGGCCTCGACGGCCACGTCGAGCAGGAGGCGGCGCGCCAGTTCATCCCGGGCCGCGAGCAGCGGTTCCGGTGCCGCGGCCATGGACTCCGCCCCGGCCCCCAGGCCCTGCACCTCCGCCGGCGCGGAGGGTTCCTCGCCGGGAAGCTCGATGTTCTCGAACTCCCCGCCCCCGAACTCGCCGGAGTCGCCCATGGGGTCCGACTCGCTGCCCCACGACTGATTTCGCTGCGCTGTCATACGATGATCTCCCGCAAAAGAAGCGCGGTTCGTCACCGGCACCGAGCCGGTATCACGACCGTGTCAGGACGTTCCGGAGGCGGCGTGCGTCGGCGCGGTGGTGCCGTGGGCACCAGCCGGCCGCCGGCCGGCAGGCTCACGCGCCCGAGGCGCCGCCGTGTCGCTGGCGGTGCCATGATGTGGCACTACAGGATCGGACGCGCGAAAGCGCCGCCCCGGCGCTCCGCCGCGTGGCAGGTTCTCCCCCTCCGTGGCTGAGAGACGTGCCTTGCCTGCGTCCCGAAGCCGACCCGAAGTCCCCAGACAGGCCGAACCGTGGTCAGCCGGGATTCACGTTTTTTTACCCGTTTGGTCGGGCCACGGTAAAGTCCTGCTTGTGGTTTACATAGACCGGTGTAAGTTTTACGGTCTACATAGTGGCGCGTAGATGCGCGCACGTAGACTCGGCAGTGTAGGTTCTGCTGGTGACACCAGCGGCACCGTGCGGCGACATCCTGACGGCACGGCGGGTTTCCAGTAGGGTACTCCGGCAGTGGCGCGCAAACCGGCGGGTCGCGGCGCGGCATCGCATCCCCGCAGGGCCTCGCGGCCGGGGCGGGTACCCGCGGCCCCCACGCTCCCCGTGAGCGGCGCGCCCGGAGGTCGAACCAGTCCGTGTGCCCTCCGGAGATTAGGGAACGGGCGAACCTGCCGGCACGTCGGCTTGCAACCGCCGCGTCTCGGGGCCTGTGGGCGCTGGGGGGCAAGCGCGCCTTCGACGTGCTCGTGTCGCTGGCCCTGCTCCTCGTGCTTTCGCCGTTTCTTCTGCTGATCGCGGCGCTGGTGAAGGCCACCAGCCGCGGCCCGGTGTTTTTTTCGCAAGGTCGTGCGGGGCGCGACGGGAAACTGTTCCGCGTCTACAAGTTCCGAACCATGCTCGGCGGTCGCCGGCCCGACCCCAAGGAGCTAGTGCCGCTGGACCATCCCGAGATCACGCCCCTGGGCAGGGTTCTCCGGCGGACGAAGATCGATGAACTGCCGCAGCTCTACAACGTGCTGCGCGGGGACATGTCGCTGGTGGGCCCGCGTCCGACCTTGCCGGACCAGGCGGCAGCCTATGATGCCCTCCGCCGGCAACGACTGCTTGTCCGGCCCGGGGTCACGGGTCTGGCGCAGGTGAACGGAAACTCCATGACCGCCTGGGATGAACGCATTTTGTACGACATCGCCTACGTGCGCCGGTGCGGCCTGGTGATGGACCTCGGCATTCTGCTGCGCACGCTTGCCGTGCTGGTACTCGGTGAGCAGCGCATGACCCGACCCTTCGAAACAACGCGCTACGCGCGCTACGTTACGCCGCCGTCGGACTTTTCCCTGCGCGCCGTGCCTGCGTCGCCGGGGCGGACGCATTCCTGAGGCGCTATCGCGTTGACGCGTGGCGCGCGGCGGCTTAAGGTAGCCGGACGCTCGTGCTTCGCGGCGCCGGGCGCCGTGGAGCCTCAAACGGCCGCCTTCCGCGGCGGAGGCCGGGAGGAACCCCATGACTGCAACCGTCGACGGCGCCGCCCCGCAGAGGACGCCGCTCTACGACACGCACCTGGAGTTCGGCGCCCGCATGGTGGAGTTCGCGGGCTGGTCGATGCCCATTTCCTTCGCCGGTATCATTGAGGAGCATCAGCACACGCGCAGCGCCTGCAGCGTTTTTGACGTTTCCCACATGGGGCGGCTGGTGCTCACGGGGAGCGGCGCCGGTCCGCTTCTCAACCGCGTCTGTACCCGGAACCTTTCGGGCGCGGAGCCGGGCCGGTCGTTCTACTCCAACATCTGCCGCGAGGACGGCGGCATACTCGACGATGTGATCGTCTCGCGCTTCGAGGATTCCTGGGGTCTCGTCTGCAACGCCTCGAACCGCGACAAAATCGTCGCCTGGCTGGACAGGCATCGACAGGGCACGGACGTAACGCTGCGGGACGAGACGGCGGCGACGGCCATGCTCGCCGTCCAGGGCCCGCGCGCGATCGACGCCGCCCGCGAGGTGGCGAACCAGGATTTTTCGACGCTCAAACGCTACCACTTCCGCAGCTTCGAGTTCATGGGGTTGAGGATCATCGTCTATCGTAGCGGGTATACCGGCGAGGACGGGTTGGAGGTGGTGCTGCCGGCGGGCGCGGTGCGGATGCTCCTGCCGCGGCTGCTGGGAACTAAGGACAAACCCCATGCAGTGGTTCGCCCGGCGGGGCTGGGGGCGCGGGACACGCTACGGCTCGAGGCCGCCATGCCCCTGTACGGGCACGAGCTCAGTGAGGAGGTCGATTCCCTCACCGCGGACCTGGCATGGTGCGTGGATTTGTCCAAGGATTTCATCGGTGCCGAGCCCATGCGGCAGCTTGCGGCGCGCGGTTTGCCACGCCGCCGGGTAGGGCTGGAGGTTGAGGGGCGGCGGATTGCCCGGCAACATGCAGCCGTATACGCTGACGGGCGAGCCATGGGCACGGTCACTAGCGGAACGCTCAGCCCGACGTTGGACAGAAGCATCGCCATGGCATACGTGGAAGCCGGCGTCAGCGCGCCGGGGACGGCGCTGGAGGTCGAAATCGGCAGCAAGCGGGCCGCGGCGAAGGTGGTGAAGCTCCCGTTTTACAAGCGCCCGGCGGGGTCGTAGAGCGGGTGGCCGCCGCCCGGCGGTTTTGAGTCAAGAGATGATTCCGGCGCCCCCGGCGCTGTTGCCAGGATGCGGGGAGGATTCATGGCACTTCCGACTGATCGCAAATACTCCGAAACGCATGAGTGGTATCTTATCGAGGGCGACGTGGTCACCCTGGGCATCACGCAGCACGCCGCCGACGAACTGACGGATATCACCTTCGTGGAGCTGCCCGAGGTGGGCAAGACCTATCACGCCGGCGACGTCATCGGCGAAGTGGAATCGGTCAAGGCCACCTCTGAGATCTTCACCGCCCTGCCCGGCACGGTGCTGGACGTGAACACCGCGCTGGCGGAGCATCCCGAGCGCGTCAACGAAGACGCTTTCGAGGAAGGCTGGATGGTCAAGCTCCGCGCCTCGTCGCTCGAACCGGCCAGCAACCTCATGGACGCCAAGGAATACAAGGCGTACGTGCGCAACGCACGGTGAGGCGCGATGGGGCGACGGGCCCCGCTCAAACCACGGACAAACAGGACGGAACGGGTCGCCGAGAACCCGCCGTGCTCGCCAGACTGCTTCGACGGCTCCGCCTCAGCGGCGCGCTTCGAGACAACGCCTTACAGGCCGGGCAGTGGATCCACGAGCACCACTGAAGGGTTCGCGGCACAAACGCGCCTGGCCGGTCCGAGAGCCCTACTTGTCTTCCTCCGCCCGCTCCGTTACCTCCGCCGGTTTGGCGTCGGCGGGCGTGTCGGCCTTCTCCTCGTCCGAGCCGCGGATCGTGGAGAAATACGATTTGACGACCTTCTGATATTGCCGCGGGATGCGGTCGCGGTTGATGCGTTCGCTGGCGTCGCGCTCGGCGGCGGTGACCATTTCCGCGAACTGCGGGTTTACTTCACCGGCCACCTGCTCCCCCTCGAAGAGCACCTGCCCGATGATGGCGCCCTTGCCGGTGTGGACCTTCTCGCGCTCCGTCTTGAAGGCCACGTCCGTCGACTGCTCCGGGGCCAGTCCGCCGCGGCCCTGCCCCAGTCCGCCAATGCCGCCGCCCCGGTCGCCGTTGCCCTGGCCCTGCCCTCGACCCCGGCAGGAGCCGCAGGTTTTTCCGCCCTTGCTGCCGCTGCCGCCGCAGCTACCGCAGGGCTTGTCCGTCGCCTCGCGCGCGCCCTGCAAGTCGGCAATGGCGCCGTCGAGTTGGTTCATCTCCTGCTCGAGCATCTCCAGTTCGCCAAGCTGGTCGGCCGCCTGCGATAGCCCGGTCATGGAGTCGCCGATCTGTCCCTGCTCGCCCGCACGGGCGGAACGGCTCATGGACTCCGCAAGCTTGCGGGCCAGGGCCCCGGCCTTCTGCTGCTTGCCGAGCTGCTGCGCCAGCTTCTGCGCCTGTTGCTCGCCGAGCCCTTTCTCCTGCAACTGCTTCTGGACCTGCTCGAGGTCCTGCTTCTTGAGGTTTTCCAGGAGGCGTTCCTTCTCCTCCGGGGTGAGGCCGGCCTGGTCCAGCGCTTGTTGGACCTGCTTATCGCTCGCCGCCTGCTCGATCTGCTTGGCCAGGCGGTCCAACTGCTGACTCACCTTGGCAACCATTTCCTTGTCTTCGTCGGCTTTGAGCGTGGCGAGCTGCTCCCGCAGCGATTGGATTTCCTCCTTGGCGGTTTGCAACTCGCCCTTTTGCAGCGCCTGGGTGAGCTTACGGGTAGGCGCATCCGCCTCCGGTTCCTCGTCCACGCGGCGGAGCAGCTTCTTCATTTCGCGAACCGCGTCGTAGTCTCCGCTTTCGCGCTTCTGGCGCGCGGCGTCCTCGAGACGGTCGATTTTCTTGAGCGCCTCATGGCGGATGTCGGCAGGCTTGAGCAACTCGGCGCCGGTCTGTTCGTCCGGCTTGTCGAGCTCTTCCGTAAGCTCCTGCAAGGCAGGAGTGTTCTCCGCCAGGCGGCGGACCTCCGCCAACTGCTGTTTGACCGCGACTTTGGCTTGCTCCACGGCCGCAGTCTGGGCGTCGGCCTGTTTCGCCTGCGTGTTTTTGAGCAGGCCCGCGGGCACCAGGAACGTCCCGACCGCGAGCAACAGCGCGCTCGCCGTCCAGCCGACCCGGCGGGGAAGGGTCAAAGGCAAATGCCGGCTGGGCGTGAGTGCGGCGCAGACCCGCTCCGCGTCGGAAACGACGGCTTGGGCAAAGGGATCGTCCTCGGCGACGCAGTACTGGCCGCTGCTGATTCGTTCGCGAAGTCCGGCGGCCTCGTCGAGCCGGGCGGCAGCGAGCGCCCGATCTTCGCGCTTGGCGAGGAACATCGCGCCGGCCACGGCGAACCCCGCGAATGCCAGGGACCCCCCCACCCACAGAAGCGGCATCGGAACATCGTATAACCGTTGATAGAGCACCACGGCGGCAAACGCCCCGGCGGCCACACCAAGGCATGTCGAAAGGCAATGCAGCCACCGATTCAGCCACAAGCGCCGCTGCGCCGCCTGAATACCACGTTCCAGATGGGTCATGGTGCACCTCCGCGGTTGGCTGGCCGGCACCCGCGCCGCGCTACCCCGCCCCGTGCGCCGTGACAGGCGCGCACCAGGTACGCGCAGCATCCGAGCACAGCCGGTTGGTTTTACCCGGCTCGCCGGCGGCCGGCTCTGCACCTATAGTATTATCGTACGCCGCGCACGCCGCCGCGACAAGCGCGGCCAGGTCTTTGCAGAGCCTTTGACATGCGAAACCGCGTTACGGTTCCCAACCGGCCATCGAAATGCGGGGCGGGGCGCTTCCATGCGTTAAGCCTCTGCCTCCTCATGCTGCCGCTGTTGCTGCCGGCGCAGGCGTCGGGCTTCGCCGTGGCCGGCGGCATGGCGGGCGAGCCGCAGCTTCCCGATGCGACCGCAGACACGCCCCCGGCCTCCGACTCGGTGTTGCTGGTCGAGGGGCAGGTGACCGACGACATGGGTGTCGGGCAACGGGGAACCCGCGTCGTGCTCCGTCGCGCCGCCGAGGAAGGCGCCGAGGGGGAGGTCCTCGCGGAGACGACGACGGACGAGTTGGGTGACTTCGCACTTCGTCGCCTGGAACCGGTGTACGGGAAGATGGCGGTTGCCTTCGAACGGCCGTCGTACGCTCGCGCCGTGGAAACTGTTGAACTGGCCGAGGGCGAACCGGCTCCATTCCTGGCGATTACGCTGGAGGGCAGTCTTCGCGTTGTGGGGCGGGTGCTCAGCGTCCCGGGCGATCGGCCGGTCCGCCGTGCGGCGCTGACGCTGGAGGTATCCTACCGCACGTGGAATGCCGTTTCCGATGATCTGGGCGTATTCGTTCTCAGAGGGGTCCCGCCGGGGGAGGGGTGGCTGGTCGCCGAGGCGCTGGGGTTCGGTCGGGAGCGGCAGGAATTGGGGCCGGTAGGAGCCCTCAGTGTTGTTGTCGTCCGGCTCAAGCCGCAGCGCGTGGTGAGGTTGCGCGTGCGGGATGATCGTGGTGAGCCGATTGCCGGCGCGACCATCGAGGCCTACGACCGGGGGCGCGACGATTTGCGCGCCGTGGTCACGGACGATGCCGGGGGCGCCACGCTCCACGGATTGCACTTCGACGCCACGCGGCTGATGCTGCGTTTGACACAGGCTCAGCATGTCTCGGGATCTGATTTCGACCGGGAGCTCCTGCTTCCCGTCGACACCGCGGATTCCTCGCACGACTTGACCATGGCCCGCGCCGGGGCGGTTGCCGGGCGGGTAATGGATGGTACCGGGCGGCCGCTGGGCGGGGCGCGGGTGATGAGTGGCGCCGATTACGCGACCTCCGGCTCGCGCGCGTTCACGGACCACGAGGGGCGGTTCCAGCTCGAGGGCGTGGCGTCGGGCACGGCGGTCATCACCGTACATCTTTCCGGTTACGCACCGGAACTGAAGACCGTGGAGGTTCGGGCGGGTGAGACGGCGCCGCTGGATGTCGAGCTCAGCGCCCCGGTTGTGCTGACGGGCGTGGTTCGCGCGGCCGGCGGTGAACCGGCGCCTTATGTTGAGGTGGAGGCGGAGGGCTGGCGCGGCTATGCGACCCTCGGTCTGCGTGCCATGACCGACGCCGCGGGACGCTTCGAGATGCACAACGCGCCGCGCGATGAGTTCGAAATCCGCGCCGTGACGCGGGGCGGTGTCGCAAACACGAAGGTCACCCCTGGGAATGGGGCGCCGGTAGAACTGGTACTGAGCGAGGCGCCGGCGTTGCCGCCCCCCGGCAGCGTGGGTCTGAAAGTAGGAGATCGCGTCGAACCCTTGGCGCTCACCACGCTCGACGGTCAGAAGCTGGACCTAGGCGAACTGCGTGGCAAAACGGTGCTTCTGGATTTCTGGGCGACATGGTGCGCGCCATGCGTGGCGGAGTTGCCGGAGCTTCTCGCCGTTTACGAGAAATTCGGGGGGCGGAAGGACTTGGTGATGCTGGGCATCAGTCTGGACTTCGACGAACCGACGCTGCGTGGGTTTGTCGCCCGCCGCAAAGTTGCCTGGCCGCAGGTCTTTGGAGAGGCGGGCGGTGCCCGGGCGGCCGTCGATCGATTCGGTGCCCACATGATCCCGGCGATTTTCATCATCGCTCCCGACGGCACGGTGGCGGCGGCGTGGCTGCGCGGGCCCGCAGTCCTGGAGCGACTGGCGAAGCTGCTTCCGGACCAGGAGTAGGAGTAGCGCAGGCCTCCGGCCACGTGCCGGTGGTCAGCGAGCCGTTTCATGGATGAGTGCGACCCGGGTTGTTCCGAAGCCTCCCCCGCAGCAGTGTCGAACTTGGTTGGCGGGCAGCGCCTGATCCTCGCCCGTCAAGGCGTCACTTGTTGGGCCCGTAGCCGCTCGCCAAACTCATGAAGCTCGGCACAGGTCCTGGCGTCGGCCGCGTGCGCCGGTCCGAAGGCGAGCAGTGCATCGTGGGCGGCCGAGAGAAGCTGCATCGCTTCGTCCAACCAGTGGCGGGCGTTCGCGTCGGCCCCACCGCAGAGCCGTTCGCCGCGGCGGAGCAGCGCGCGGGCGAGGGTGAGGTCCGCCAGCGGCACGGTGGAGGCCGCGAGGTCGTGGCGTCGCCAGCACTGGCGGGAGTTCCGCGCCGCGTCGACCGCGGGGCCCGGGTTGCCGCATTCCAGAAGCGATTCCGCCAGGTGTCGCCAGGCCACGCCGCGTTTGGCGTCGGGCTGCTCGACGCAGGCATCGGCGTGACCCAGCGCCGAGCGGTACCACTGCTGTGCTTCGTCGAATCGCCGTGCCAGGTCGGAATCCAGGCCCAGACTGCACGCGCTTTCCCACATCTCCTCGGGCGAGCCGTGGGCACACCGCAGACGGTACGCGGCGGCATGGATGGTGCGGGCATCATCGGGCAGCTCGCGGCGGCGGTAGATGCGACCGAGCGGTTCGAGCACCAGGGCCAGCACGCGCCATGCTGCGGTATCGGCCGCATTGTCCGTGTGCAGGAGGATGGAGCCCAGGCCCGCTGCCTCTAGAAGCAACGGCTCGGCCGACGCGAACGCACCCTGCTCCGTGGCCAACAGTCCGGCAAGCGTCCCTTGCCAAAGGCGATCCATCAGCGATTGGCGGGGAGCGGCGCCGAGGTTCTGTCGTGCGTCCTCGAAGCGACGCTCCTGGATGGCCCGCAGCGCCCGCGCCGCGTGCTCGTTGACTGGTCGAATGAACCCGGTGGGCGTCGACATTTCCGCATCCTCGATTCCGTCGCGTCGCATTGTACCGCGTGTGAGCCGCCCCGCGCGGGCGCGGGATGGGGCCGCCTCGGCGGCGCCGGCGAGGTGACCTTCGGTTCCGATGAAGGTATCCTTGACGACATGCCTCGCGACCTTCCCTGCGTCTATCGTGCCGGTAGCCTGGGCGAAGCCGACATTGTTGCCGCCTGGCTGGAGGAGAAGAGCATCCCGGCGTTCGTGAAGGACGCCGCGGCGGCACAGGGGCTGGCCACCCCTTTCATCGCCGCGCCGAAGGGTATCGAGGTCTGCGTGGCGCCGGATCGTGCCGACGAGGCGCGGTCACTCCTGAGCAGGCATCGAGCCGAACTCCGGCAGGGCAAGTCGGCTTCCAACGCCGACGCGCCTATCACCGCAGTGTGCGAGGATTGCAGCAAGGCCTCGACGTTCCCCGCTTCGCAGGCGCGCACGGTGCAAACCTGCCCCTGGTGCAAGGCCTACATCGATGTTCCCGCGGCGCGGAGGAACTGACGGGTTCGGCGTGCGACATCGCGGGTTCGTGCAGGCCTTCGTGCGAGCTCCGATGGACGCGGCACGCACCCGACGGGACACGCGTGGTTCACGATGGCACTGCGGGTGCAACACGGCGCGTCGGGATGGTAGGATGGTCGCCTAAAGTGCGGCCGCCGTGGTTGGCGTGGTTCGTGGAGGTCACGAGGATTCGCTCCCTGTGTTCGCGGCGCAGGGGCCGGCCGGGCGTAACGCCGCGCCGAGGTAGCGCAGCGCGCCATGGCCCGATGGTCCGCTACCGTAGCCTCCGGGGTTGCGCCGCGGCGATAAAGGGGTGGATACGCATGAGCCCTCGCATCGGCATCATCGGCGGGACCGGGCTGGGCGATGAACTGGCACGTCGCGGCGGCGAAGCGGTCTCGGTTGACACGCCGTTTGGGTCGCCCAGCAGCGCGCCCATCGTGGCGGCGTGGGACGGGGCGGAGGTGGTCTTCATCTCCCGGCACGGCCCGGGGCATCGCTTTAACCCTTCGGCCGTCCCCTACCGCGCCAACATCTGGGCCATGAAGCAGCTCGGGGTGAGCGCCATTCTCGCCAGTGGAGCCACCGGCAGCCTGCGTGAGGACATCGAACCCGGCCATCTGGTGCTCTGCGACCAGGTGATCGACAAGACATTCCGCCGCGAAAGTACTTTCTTTGACGCCGGGCCGGTGACGCACGTTGAATTCGCCGAGCCTTTCTGCCCGCGCCTGCGGGCGGTGCTGGCAGAGGCGGGAGGCAAGACGCAAACCACCGTCCATCATGCGGGGACCTACGTGTGCATGGAGGGCCCGCAGTTCTCCACCCGCGCCGAGTCGCAGATGCATCGTGCCTGGGGCGGAGATGTCATCGGCATGACGTGCATGCCGGAGGCGAAGCTGGCGCGCGAGGCAGAGATATGTTACACCCTGATCGCCCTGCCGACGGATTATGATTGCTGGCGCCCGCCAGATCCGCACCGACGGCACGACGACTTGCTGCGGGAGATTCTGGGCAACCTGAAGCGCGCGACCGACAATGCCGTAGCCCTGATGCGCGAGGCCCTGACGATCCTGCCGAGCCGGCAGGGGGCTTGCGGCTGCCACGACGCGCTCCGGCTGGCGATCTGGTCCGACAAGAAGAGTATTAACCCCGATCTCCGCCGGCGCCTGGACCTGCTTGTGGGCCGGTATTTCGAGGGTCCGACCGGGGCGTGACGGCCTGACGGCAGAGCGTCACAGGCCATCGCCCTTCGCGGCATGGCAGGGTGTGGGCTTCAGGAAGAGTGCGGAGACCCGTGCGATGAACGTTTTCGGTTGGTCCGGGCTCGAGCCGATGGATGTGGGTCGCGTCGTTCCGACCTCCGGTGACGCGACGGCGGCGCGGAACAAGGTGGACGAGCTCGAACTGAAGCTCGATCGCGCTCTGCTCACCTGTGAGGCGCTGTGGACGCTGCTGCGCGACAAGTTCGGCGTAAGCGACGTGGAGCTCGTGCAGCGAATCAACGAACTGGACCTGAGCGATGGGCGGCTGGACGGCAAAGTGCGGAAGAGCGCCGTTTCCTGTCCAAAATGCGGGCGGGCCATCGCGCGCCGGTTTCCCAAGTGCATGTACTGCGGGCAGGCCGTAGTGCACGATCCGTTCGTGTAGTCCGCAGCGGCGAACGGAAGGCTCCGGCGGCCGGCCGCGGCTGGCGCCGGCGAAACCGGCCCGCCCCGCAGCCCGGCTGTTGATCGGAGCGGGAGGGATTCGAACCCTCGGTGCAGTTGCCCGCACACCGCATTTCCAGTGCGGTCCCTTCAGCCACTCGGACACCGCTCCACGCACCCTACAGACCGATAGCATCCACAAGCGCGGGCAAACGTCAATCGCCCCGGCCGCACGGCAGCCGCGTGCCACCGGGGTCATGCCGCCGTGCCAGTCGTGATCCCCGCTTCGGGCCGCCCCGCCGCAGGTTACCGGCATGTGGCGGCACGATCCGCGAAGCGAAGGGGTCCGGTGGGGGCAGCTCCGAGAATCCGCCGCGGTCCCCCGCGCGCCTCCGCGGCCTTCGCGACTGCCCGCGAGGCAGGTCCGATTCGGCGCGCGCCGGATCCTGCCCTCGCGGCGCAGGTTCTCTCTATGGGGCGTACGGGTGATTCCGTAGAAAGCGGACGTGATCCGGGGGGCGCGGCGCTTGACTTGGATCGCGATTTCCCCGGCAGAAAGCGGGGTTCGCCAAGAAAAATCGTCAAGCCGTTTGGCTCGTAGGATTTTTATATCCTAGGTTTGGGCGAGCGACAACCGGTGCCTTGGAACCCCCACCGGTGCGCGTTGATGAGGTAAACGAACGATGGCGATTACCGTAACCAACACCAACACCAGCATCCTTCTGAACATTCTCGACGCCAACCGCGCGGAGCAGACGTCGTTGCTCCGCCAGCTTTCCACCGGCAAACGCATCAACTCCGGGCGTGACGATCCCGCGGGGCTCATCGCCCTGTCCGGACTGAACGCCGAGCCCCGCGCCGTGGACTCCTCGTTGAGCAACAACCAGCGCACCGACGCCATGCTCACCGTGGCGGACAAGTCCTTCGACGAGATCTCCAAGCTCCTGGGCGAGATCCAGACCCTGGTGCAATCCACGGCCAGCAACGCCAACCTCACGGCGGCGGAAGTGGCGGCCAACCAGTCGCAGATCGACGACGCCCTGTCGGCTATCGACCGCATCGTGACCACCACCAACTTCAACGGCAAGAAGCTGATTGACGGGTCGCTGGCGGTGGACGTTACCGGCGTCAGCAACACCTACATCGACAGCGTCAACGTGTACGGCCGCAGCCAGGCCACCACCGATACCGTGCTCACGGTGTCGCGCGTGGCCTCGGCGCAACTGGCCACGGTTTCGCTCGCCACCCTGGGCAGCGCTTCGACCACGCGAACCTCCGGCACCACGCAGCTGACCATCGCCGGAACCCTGGGAACGGCTTCCATCACGCTCACCAGCGGCCTGACGCAGGCGCAGGTGATCAGCACCATCAACGCCGCCAAGGCACAAACCGGCGCTTCCGCCTACGGAACCGCCTCGGACATCAAACTCAACTCCACCACCTATGGAGCCAGTGCCTTCGTCAGCGTCGAGGTGCTTTCCGGAGGAAAGGTCAATTCCAGCTACGGAACGGCGACGACGGACGGCAGCACGGCGAACGACTTCGCGAGCATCAGCAAGACGTTCGGCGTGAACCCCAACATCACCGTCAACGGCCAGACGGCCGGCACCGACGGTCTGGACGTGACCTACAGTGCCAACGGTCTGAACCTGACCTTCACCCTCTCACAGGCGTTCGGGTCGGGCAATACCGGCGGCACCACCTCCACCACGTTCACCGCGAAGGCCACGGGCGGGGCGACCTTCCAGCTCGGAACGGAGGCCAGCACCCGCGCCACCATCGGCATCAACTCGCTGGCAACCTACCAGCTTGGCGGAGCGAACGGCACCAAGCGGCTGTCGGAGCTCAAGTCCGGCGGAAGCGCCTCGCTCACGCGGGACGTGGCCAGCGCCCTGACCGCGGTCCGCGCCGCGATCACCGAGGTAGCGACCTCGCGCGGACGGCTGGGCGGATTCCAGAAGTTCCAGGTGGGCAGTGCGATCAACTCGCTACAGGCGGCGCAGACGGGGCTCACCGAGGCCGCCGGCGGCATCGGAGACACGGACTTCGCCGTCGCCACCGCGGCGCTGAACCGCTCGCAGGTGCTGATCCAGTCGGGCATTTCGCTGCTGGGGGTCGTGAACCAGCAGACATCGCAAATACTGTCGCTGCTGCGGTAAGCGACACAGGCTGAAGACGCGGAGCGGCACGGGGGGCCGCTCCCGTCTGGGGTGCGGACCGGGCCGAAGGCTAACCACCTTCGGCCCGCTGCTTGCGCCAAGCGCGAAAGCAGCGCCTTCAGCGCATGAATGGGAATTCCCACTGCTTGTCACGGTACAGGATGTTCTCAAGCTCCATCTGCGAGCGAACGTACGGGCGCATCAGCGGATTCGTGAACTTGTAGTAGCCCTCTCGAACCTTGGTAAGTACGTTCGCCCGGCTTTCGCTGGAAAGCTCGCCGAGGTTCCAACTGAACGTCGCGGGCTTTCGCTCGTCGCCTGCAAAGAAAGCCATGTTTTTGGCGATGTCCTTGACTTGAACCTCGCGCTCGTCGCTGAGGGCGATCGCCCAGAGCACGAGCATGAACTTCTCGCTCGGCCTGCGCGTGGTGATGACAGCTTGCGAATATTGCTCGGCAAGCGTGTGCTCCGCATTGCTGAGTGCGGCGCTCAATCCTCGGACGTACTCATCCTCGGCAATCACGACGTGAGGGTCCGAGGGTCCGAGGAGCTGTTCCGCAGCAAAGTGAGCCGCATGACGGCAAATGAGGTGCACGAAATAAGGTAAGCCGTCCGCCAGACGAACAATCCGTTTGGCGACGGTGTTCTTGGTTCTGGCGCTCAGGTGTGAATCACCCCGATCGATGATCTCGGCGAGCTCCTCGTCCGACATGCGATCGAGCTTGATTTGCGCCAGCGAACGCCCCAATGACTCGTGCCCCCGGATCAACTGCGAGACCGTGTCGGCGACTCCGACGAGCATGATCTTGGTCCTCGAGGCCGCGTCGGAGAAGTGCTTCAGGAGCTCGGCCGTTCGCGTGTGAGTCTGCTCCTCCCGGACACGATCGTATTCGTCGATAACCAGAAGGCCCTCCCGCTCAGCGAACTGTTCGAGAAGCATGCGCGGGGTTATCTGCTGCTCGCCGACGATCCGGCGAAATGAGCGGCGGACACGCCGCGTGCCTCCCAGGCCGAATGCACCGTACCCGAGCGTTCCATGTCGCTCCCCCTCCGCTTCGACTCCGTTTAGAACCACCTCGACGCCGGCACTCGCCAGGATGTCGCGGAAGATGGTGTCGAACGTGCTCGACTTCTCGCAGCGCACGAAATGCGTCTGTTCTTCGTCGCGTTTCAGGAAGAAATAGGCGAGCCTTGCCAGTGATGTTTTGCCGACGCCCCG
Source organism: Planctomycetota bacterium (assembly GCA_016208685.1). Taxonomy (GTDB): domain Bacteria; phylum Planctomycetota; class Phycisphaerae; order UBA1845; family UBA1845; genus JACQXM01. The sequence continues at coordinate 162,742 of JACQXM010000023.1, forward strand.
TTCCCCGTAAAGCGCTACCTGCCGACCCGGGGCTGCCAGTTCAGATTCTAGTCGCCGGACGTGCTCCCTCCGACCCGCGAAGAACTCGGGCAGATCAATGGGCGCGAACGGCCGGTAGGCCTGGTCCGCTCGCGCCAGGAAGTTGAGGGACGCGGCTCGCTTCGGGTCAGGCGCATCCACGGAGGGGATGGTAGACCAAGCCCTGTGAGCGGACAAGCCGGATTCAGTCCCCGAACCTAATCCCCTGCGCCAGCGGCAGCTCCGTCGAGTAGTTAATGGTGTTCGTCTGCCGCCGCATGTAGGCCTTCCAGGAATCCGAGCCCGACTCGCGTCCGCCGCCGGTCTCCTTCTCGCCGCCGAAGGCGCCGCCGATTTCCGCCCCGCTGGTGCCGATGTTGACGTTGGCGATGCCGCAATCACTGCCGCATGCGGAGAGGAACCGCTCCGCCTCCAGCAGGTTGCGGGTGAAGATCGCCGAGCTCAGGCCCTGAGGCACGGCGTTGTGCAGGGCGATCGCCTCGTCCAGGGTCTTGTACCCGATGATGTAGAGGATCGGTGCGAAGGTCTCCTCCTGGACGATTCTGAACTCGTTTCGTGCCGAGGCAATGCAGGGCGTCACGTAGCAGCCGCCCGCATGCTTCGAGCCCTCCAACCTCTGCCCGCCGCACAGAACTTCGCCGCCCTCGCGCTTCAGCGTGTCCAGGGCCGCCATCATGGTCTCCACGGCCGCGGTGTCGATCAGCGGCCCCATAAGCGTGCCCGGTTCCAGCGGATTGCCGATGGCCACCTGCTTGTAGGCGGCCGTCAGGCGGTTCACCAGTTCGTCGCGGACCGAATCCTGCACGATGATCCGTCGAGTAGACGTGCACCGCTGCCCGGCGGTCCCCACGGCCCCGAAGAGGATGGCGCGGACGGCGAGGTTCAGATCCGCCTCCGGTGTCACGATGATGGCGTTGTTTCCACCCAGCTCCAGGATCGTGCGCCCCAGGCGCTCGCCGACCACTGCCCCCACGTGCCGACCCACGGCGCAGCTCCCGGTGGCCGAGACCAGGGGAATCCGCCGGTCGCGAATGAGCTGCTCGCCGACGGTGCCGCCGCGGCCGATCACCAGGCTGAAGATCGCGGGGTCCACGCCGCACGTGCGGCACACGCGCTCGGCGATTTTCGTGCAGGCGATGGCGCACAGCGGCGTCTGCGACGAGGGCTTCCACAGGCAGGCGTCGCCGCACACCGCCGCCAGGGCGGCGTTCCAGGACCAGACGGCGACGGGAAAGTTAAACGCGCTAATGATCCCCACCACACCCAGGGGGTGCCACTGCTCGAACATGCGGTGGCCGGGCCGCTCCGAGGCGATGGTCAGGCCGTAAAGCTGGCGCGACAGCCCGACGGCGAAGTCGCAGATGTCGATCATCTCCTGCACTTCGCCCTGACCTTCGGCCCGAATCTTGCCCATCTCCCAGGTGACCAGGGCTCCAAGGTCGTCCTTGCGTTCGCGCAGGGCGTTGCCGAGCCGGCGCACGGTTTCGCCGCGGACCGGCGCCGGCACGCTGCGCCACGCGAGAAACGCCTCCTGGGTCCGGGCGACGATCCGCTGGTACTCCTCCACCGTCACCTGGGTGACGGAGGCGACGGTCTTGCCGTCGATGGGCGAGACGGAATCCAGCCGCTCGCCGCTGCCCAGCCAGGCTCCGCAGAACCCGCCGGGGTTGGTGCTTTCGATGTCCAGTCTCTTCAGTAGGTCTCGCATGGGACGCTCCTCAGGTATGAAGTCGCTTGCCGCCCCTTCGCGCGGTACGCCGTCGCCGGGTTCCGTCGCGCATCGTGCCGCACTCCGGGCAGCGACCGCTGGGACTGCCGGTGAGGTTATAGCCGCATTCAGCACAGAGCCCGCGCCAGCGGCGCACGCAGCGCCGCCCCGGCCCGGAAACCACCGGAGTGCAGACGGCGAGCCCCAGCAGCACGGTGGGCAGCCACAGGGGAAAGACAATCCAGGTCGTGCGGTAGGGGCCATGCCGCGACGAGGAGAGCATCAACGACTGTCCGTCGGGGATGGGGTCATAGGGCAGCGTGCGATAGTCCTCCGACGCGGAGGCCACCTTGGTGGGCATACTGAGCACCTGCATGCCGCACGTGCCATCACGCAGGTACACCCAGAGGGACTTGTACAGCGTAATGTCGTAGCGATACTGCTGCGGCAGGCTGCGCGAGCGATACCAGAGCGACACGCTCATGGGCAGCAACAGCAACGCCAGAACCGCAAGCACTTTGGTGACCAATCGTGGAAGCCCCTGTTCGCCGGGCGATTATACCAAATGCGAGGCGCCGCACCAACGCCGGAAGCCATGCTACGACGCCGGCCCGCGTAAGCGGTTCGCCCTTGCCTACGGCCGGCCGGGACGTGCGGAGGCGAGGTGTCCGAAATGCGGAGTTCGGGGTGGGACGCAGGACGGCGTTCGGCGCCCGGAAGCAGGAGCTACGATACCACGCGCAGCGCCGACGCCGGCCAGCGGAAGCCCAAGCCGCCGAGGACTTCGCCGGGTCGCACCCGCGCGATCGTGCGGCGGGCGGGTAGAGCGGCTCACGACGCCGACGTTGTCGTCACAGTACGCCGGGCAAAAAAGACCTTCGCTCCTGTGAGCAGCGTCAGCGCGAGTATGACCAGACCCCAGCCCGAGGCGGTCGGGATGGCGCCTGCCAGAACGTGCAGCGCGTCGACATTGTCGTCCGATTGCAGCCCGAGCTGGCTCGCGTGCCGGTAGACGTGGAAGGTGCCATCGAAACGCGTCATCAGAACGTCCGCGGGGCTGACCTGCCCACCCTGTCCGCCCGTCGTGGTGGAGGGTGAGAATGGGTCCAGGGAAAAAAGGGCGACGTCGCCGCCGGCGTCCATCTCGGAGTTCTTGACATTCAGGAGCAGCAGGGCATCGATGTCGTCGCCGGGCTGGAGACCCATCTGGAACCCCGCCGCCCAAACGCTCAAGTTGGTGCCGTCGGTCACAAGCACGTGCCCCGCGAAGTCCGCGCCGCGGACCAGCGACGTGACGCTGGTGCGGTCGATGGAGAAGAACACCGGCTCGCCGACGGCATCCACATCGTCGCCGAAGAAGCCCGGCGCAAGTCCCAACGTCAGGCCGGTAACCACTGGGGCGTGGCTGTTCGGCGGCCGGGTCTCGTAGATCGTTCCGTGGGCATCGTGCATCTCGGGCGCCGCGTCAGCGTTAATCGGCGTCCCAGGGGCACCGATGGTTACGCGGTCGACGGAGAACAGGAGCGGCGTGTTGTCGTCGAAGAGGTCGTTGCCGCCGGAAAGGGCGTCGACATTGTCACCGGCCGGGAGCAGTCCGAATTGCACCGCCGGAACGACGAGCTGCGGGCCGGCGACGAAGGCGTCCCCGCAAAGCGGCGTCGGCGATGCCGGGTCGACGGAGAAGATGAGCGTTTGCGGCACGGCCGGACGTACCGATACTCCAAGGGTTACTCCGAGGGCGATCAAGACCACGCCATAACGTTTTGTGCTGATGCATCGCATGGGCGAATCGCCTTTCGAATTCCTCCTTTGCCCGCTCAGCGCTCCGGATCCATGAGTCTTCCCGGCCCGTGGGCGGCCAGCAGCTCGTCAAGCGAAAGCCCCAACGGCATCTGTTGCCCGACATCGGGACTGCGGTGAGCATCCAACCATTTCCGCTCCTCCACCGTCAGAGGCGAACCCGTCCGTTCAACGGCCACCAGTAGCGTTCTACGTACGCCGGGAGCGAGGCTGTCCCGCGCGGCGTGGCGCATGAACGACCGAAGCTCCTCGGCCGTGCCAGCAATTTTGCTTTCCACCATGCGATCCGCCGCCCACCTCTCGGCTACGCCGCCGGCAATGGTGGCGAAAGCAGCCTCTCGCTGATGCAGAATGCTCTTGACGCGCTCAACGTTCCGCGCGGTTGCGCCGTTTCTCCGAATATCGAGCACGGCCCGCAAGCGCGGAACGCCGCCCGCGGCGGCCAGCACACGCAACGGTCCCGGCTTGTCACGAGCACTGATCCGCTCCAGCGCTTCCAACGTCTTCTCCAGGTCCTCAACATCCGGAAGCAGCCAGATCGTGTCCAAAAGCCACGACGCAAGCTCTGGCTCGAACCTGCCCTCCTCCAGTTTTGCAACCGTTCTGGAAACTCCCTCGCCGCCGATGCGCAGTAGTGCCATAATAGCGTCGCGACGGTGCGGTGCTCCATCAACAAACGCCAGCGAGGCAAGCACATCCATCACGTCACTGTCGCGTTCCTCCGCGAGGAACCCTATCGCCGTTATGGAAAGCGCGTCTCCCTCCCCAGTCTGCACCCGCCTCGTCAGGTAAGGCAGTATCTCCCTTCCGCAAGACGCAAGTACGGCCACTCGATCCGCAAACAAAGCCTCCGGCTTCGACATTCGCTGCGCTTGCAGAATCACTGCGTCGAACCGTGCCATGCTCTCCTCGCGGAGCTCAGCGGCCTCCCCAAGCGCCATCGGCACGACGAATACCCAAAGCGGACTGATGCAGATCATTCTAAAAACCCCGTGCGGTGGAACACTGATGCAACGTCAGCCGTTTCGAATTAACGACACCATCAGTACGATCGGTACCTTTACCAACCATAACATTGACGCGACCTACAAGAGTCGTTGGAGCCTCGTGACCATTATTCAAGAGCACATGACCGGCCTCATGCGCAGCATTGACGAAATCACGCGGTCCGCCGGGTCCCATCCCGATGGAGCCTGCGACAACGATTATTGCGCTCCCAGTTTTCAAGCGGGGTGAGCTCCGTATGAAGGACTCTCCGCGGTTTCCCCTTGAAAGCGCGTTGACAGCAAAATACTCGATGGTACTGCCGCTTCCGTCAGACAGCGAATCGAGCAGATTGCGCTCTTCCCTAGTGGGGAAAGACGGATTAGTAAACTCATCGAGACTCCCGTCAACGAGGTTTACGGCGAAATCGTACCCCCCGTTCCCGTTCGCGTCCGTAAATGGTTCCGAGGGTTCTCCAGGAGTATGGAGCGAGTCCGCGTCGGTATCGGTGAAACTAAACGTTCCGTCTCCCGAGCCTATCGCGGGTGTAGCCGGGTCGGCATCATGATCGTACCCGCTATCTGTGAACGGTTCGGCCGGCGGAGGGTCGGCGACAGCGATCATAGCCTCGAACCGTAGGCAACACTGCGCCCACGCCGCGTTCATTAGATCGAGATCCTGTTGAACGGCAGCGGTTGGAACTACCGCCGCCCCCCCAGGTGTTGTGCGCAGTATGTGCATCCGGAGTTGCTTGACCACAGTCTCGCTTGTGGGATACTTGCCACACACACTTACGGTGGCGTTGCAGGTACAATCTGATTCTCCGCCGGGAAATGCTTGAGTTCATAGTCGGCCACCGTGTCAAGTGATGAGGCGAAGTTCGGATTGGCACCACGGGCGTACGATGATAACTGCCCTTTGAGGGTTTCGGTGCTCGTGGCCGTCGCATCCCGAACGCGGACATAGTAGCGCTCCGGATCAAGTGCCTGAAACCCCGGGAGGACGCTGCGGCTACCGGCCGTGCCCGTAAACGCATTCTCCCATCGCGCTACCTGGACATGTTCCGCAATCGCGCCCGCGGAGTTGTCCAAGACCCTGACGCCAAGAACTGTCGTGCGCGCGGCATCCTTGGTCAGCAGGGCCTCGGGCCCATCGCCATCGCGATCGAGCTCCACTAAGAGACGCAGATCACCCGCCGCTGCGCTTTCGCCGAGTCCCTCCAACCACAAGTCTACGGTGCGTTGCTGGTCCTTAAACCCGAGCTCGGACGCCGTATAGGTACCGGAGAGCACGAGATCGCCCCCGGCATTTACGCCTGCGATGTTCCGCTTCGCGGCACCGCTCTTGGTCCAAATCCTCACGTCTCCCGTGCCGTTCGTGCTGACTTTGATCTTCGCCTTGGTCAGGTTGATTGGCGCACCGAGCTCAAAGCGGGCCCGCACAAAATCGTCCTCCAGCAAGTTGCGAAAATCGGGTGACGTCGGGTTACTGCCCCAGCCGTCTACGGCGTCGGGAACGCCGTCCGCATCGTCATCGTCTGCATTCACGCAGATGCTGCGGCCCGGCTTGGTGGAGGCGTCCTCAATGTGCTCTTCCTCTTTCGTTCGTTCCGGCGCGAAATCCGGGGCGCTGACGGTGTTGTCGCTGTCCACATCGAGGTCTACGACAAACAGCAGGTATCGGATGGCCGACTGAGCCCCCTCCGTCGTCAGCGCCACGTCAAGCACCCCGCGGTTGTAGTCGCCGACCAGGACGTCGCCGTAGACGATGGTGTTGGCCAACGGGTTCTCCAGGATGAACACGATACGATCGCCGATCTGGACGAAGGAGACCACGGCTTCCGTGGTAACCCCCTGCGCCGGCGCTTCCACTCGTACGCGTTGGTCGTCGGTGCTGATGCGCACCTCGCACGCCTGCACGCCGCCGACTTCATTGGGTCCCGAAAGCCCGGAGAAGATGTGCTCGTAGACTATGTCGTCAGCCACGGCGGGCAGCGCCGCCGCCAAGCTGACCAGCGCCGCGCCGGCCGCCCGGCCCCAACCCGTCCTCTTTCCGCCGCCGGACATGGAGTGGCTCCGTTACCACGCCGTTCCGAGCGCCAACCCGACCGCAGGATGATTAAGGTAGCAACCAAACTAACGGGAAGGCAAGAGAAAAATCAGTTTTTTTGCGGGGGACGTTGCCGCCCGCCATCGCCCCGGCCGGCGCCGCATGCCGCCCTGGCGAACACTACAAGCCACGGTGGGGGCGAGCCGCCGGAACCCCAGTGGCGGTATCGGGGTGCGGCCGCCCAGTCCGGCGATCCCGACCCCGGGCATCGGCCGCGAACCCGCGGCGCGATGACGCGTCGCCGCCCTGCGCAGCACCGCCCACGCAAGCAGCGGCCCGGGATGTCTGGGCGACGCGAACCCCGCGCCGATGACGGAAGTCCGTCTCCGGGGCCGCGAGCCCTTCGCAGACGGCGGCGGGGGACGCCGTTTGTGTAGACACTTCGACCTCGTGGATGCCGAAGGTGGAGGCCGGCGGGCAGGGTATGGTCGGTCGGCGGTGATGATGCAGTACCCGTGCCGTCCGCGGCGCTACGTGACGCGCAGCGCTGACGCCGGCCAGCGGATAGTCAGGTCGCCATCCGCGCCGCCGGGGTCCAGCGTGCAGGTGACGTGCAGCGGCAGCGGGGCCATGGGCCAGGTGTGGCCGACGCGGGGGGCGCGAAGTATGGGCATGGTCGTGCCTTGCGGCAGGTGGTATGGCAGCAGCTCCAGCACTTGAGGGAACAGGTCCTGGTCCGCAAGGTGAAAGTCCCCCAGCAGCACGCCGGTGAACCGCTCCCACATTCGCGCCAGGGTGATGTGCGCCAGGAAACGGTCGAAGCGCTCGAGCTTATCGTTGAAGTCCTCGAGCACCAGCCAGGGCGCCGGGCCGGGGGCCGTCAGGCAGTGTTCAGAAGGCGCACCGATCAGCGTCGAAAGTACGGTCAGGTTCCCGCCCACGAAGCGTACCGCACCGCCGGGCGTCACCGCTCCGCGCACCACTTCTGCGGCAAGGTGCCTCTCGCTGCCGCGCCCTTCGATCATGGCCACCAGGTCGGCAACGTAAGCACGGAAGTGCGGCAGCAGCGCCCGTTGCATCCAGTCGTCCGGGGCGAGGCCTCCGACCTCCGCCGCCCCGCACCGCAGCGCCGCGTAGCGCCGCAGCCCGTAGGGCAGGAACGCCGGGCCCATGTCGTACACACCGCGCCCGCGGGGGTGCGCGGCCACGATGTTCACCAGCGTGGTCAGCTCGCTGAAGCCGAAAACCGCCACCGGTCCGCGCCGGCCGTCCAGAACGGAAAAGTCGATCCCCGGCAGCACGCGGGTAAACCAGGCACCACCACGCAGAGCGACAATGGCCGCCACGTTGGAGTCGGCGAGCGCTTCCTCGATGTCCGAGGCACGGCGCGCGTCGTCCGTTCGCCCGCCGTGTGCCTCGTCTTCGACCGCATCCAGCAACGCCGCGTCGCCGCTCACCTCATACGCACCGCCGACGCACTCCTGCACCAGCGCGATCAGCTCGGCGCTGCCGGCAAGCCGAAGCTGGGACAGAAACGGACGGCATGGTCCGGCCGGGCCAATCAGGTGGATGCGTCGCGCGGGCATGGCTCGATCATACCCGAACGTGGTACGGGTCGAGGATGTGGCACGACCGGCATTTCACCGGCACGCGACGAGTGCGGGGGCGGCGGCGTTTGCTGGGGCTTGCGGCCCTGGAAGGAGGACGCCGATTCCGGGCGGCCCCCGGGGCGGCGTGCAGGGTCCGCAGGGCGTACCGGGATCCCGCGCTAGGATGGCTGCGGAAGCGGGCCTTCGCCGAGGGTCGGCTTGCGGTGCGGGTCGGCCTGCACCGGGCGGGCGACGCCCACGTGTCCGGTGGGGGCGGCATCGGCGCTGTCGAGCAGATCCGACACGCTGGAGCGCTCCAGCGACTCACCGCGGATGAGGGCGTTGACCTCCTCGCCGCTGAGGGTTTCGAACCTCAGCAGGGCCTGCGCGATCGCTTCCACCTTCTCGCGGTTCTCGTTGATGATGCGCAGCGACTCCTGGAAGGCGCCGTCGAGGATGCGCTTGATTTCGACGTCCAGCGTTTCCGCGGTCTTGTCGGAATAGTCGCGCCCGGCGCCCAGGTCGAATAGGCTGCCACGGGATTCTTCGTCGCCGTAGTAGATGAAGCCGGTGTCTTCGCCCATGCCCCATTCGCGGACCATGCGGCGGGCGATGTCCGTCGCCTGCTTAATGTCGGAAGAGGCGCCGCTGCTCACTTCGTTGAAGAACACCTGTTCCGCGATGCGCCCGCCGAACAGAACGCGCATGGTCGCCAGCAGGTACTTCTTGGTATAGACCATGCGGTCCTTCTCGGGGAGCGAGAAGGTGACGCCGCCCGCCGGCCCGCGGGGGATGATGCTGACCTTGTGCAGCGGATCGGCGTCCTTTTCCAGCGCTTGCAGCAGGGCGTGCCCGGCCTCGTGGTAGGCGGTGATCTTGCGGTCGCGCTCGTCGACCACGGCGCTCTTCTTCGCCCGGCCCCAGCGGATCTTGTCCCGCGCCTCCTCCAGGTCGTCCTGCTCCACGAATTCCTTGTTCTGGAGCGTGGCGATGATGGCCGCCTCGTTGACCATGGCGGCCAGCTCCGCGCCGCTGAACATGGGCGTGCCCCGGGCGGAGCGGCGGATGTCCACCGTCGGCCCGAGTTTCACCTTGCGCATGTGCACCTTGAGGATGTCGTACCGACCCTGCAAATCCGGCAGCGGGACGTACACTTGGCGGTCGAACCGCCCCGGACGGATGAGCGCCGGGTCGAGCACGTCGGCACGGTTGGTGGCGGCGATGACGATCACCTGCGAGTTGGTATCGAAGCCGTCCATCTCCACCAGGATGGCGTTGAGCGTCTGTTCGCGCTCGTCGTGCCCGCCGCCGCCGAAGCTGGCGCCGCGGCGACGGCCGACGGCGTCAATCTCATCCAGGAAGATGATGCAGGGCGAGTTCTCCTTGGCCTGCTTGAACAGGTCGCGCACGCGCGAGGCGCCCACGCCCACGAACATCTCCACGAAGTCAGAGCCGCTGATGGAGAAGAACGGCACCTCCGCCTCGCCGGCGATGGCCTTCGCCAGCAGCGTCTTGCCGCAGCCGGGAGCGCCGACCAGCAGGATGCCGCGCGGGATGCGCGCCCCGAGCCTCTGGAACTTCTTGGGCGACTTGAGGAACTCGACGATCTCCAGGACCTCCTCCTTGGCCTCCTGAATGCCCGCCACGTCGGCGAAGGTGATGTTCGTGTGCTCTTTGGCGGTGACGCGATGCCGCGAGCGTCCGAAGTTCCCGAGCATGCCGGCTCCGCCGCCGGCGGCGCGAATCTGCCGGAAGATCACGAAGTACACGAAGGCGAAGATGAGGAACCAGGGCAGCATGTTCACCAGCACCAGCACGAACTGGTTGGGCTTCTCGCTGTCGACCTCGCCGATAGGACGAACGTCGCGCTCGATGCGCTTGATGAACTCGCTGTCAATCGCTTCGCGCGGATAGGTCACGGTGAAGCGCAGAACCTGGCCGGGAGCGTTGCCCTCGGTGGGCAGCCGTTCCCCCTCGATCAAGCCGTCTTCCTTGATGATGACCTTCTTGACCTGCTTGTTGGCTACCAGCGTTTCGAACTCGCTGATACTGATCTTCTGCGACGACTGCAGCGAGCTTTTCAGCAGCGCCACCAGGAGCGTGGCCAGGCCCAGGAGCACCAGCCAACTCACCAGGTTCCGCGACATGCGCACACCCGGTCCGACGGGTCGCTTGGGATCCGTAGTGGGTGGTTTCGCTGAGCCGTTACCGTCCGACATTCCCTGACCTCGATTGCAGTGCCACTTTGCCCGGTGTGCCGCGCACCCTCGTGACTATATGATAGCTGGGCTACCAGTCCGTTTCCAACGACTCGACGATCTGCTCGGCGAGGCCGTCCAGCCCGCGAACCATCCCCTTGCTGAAGGTCTCGCCCACGGGGGGGATATAACTCGCCTGATACACGAACCGCGGCCGTTCCACCAGCACGTCCCCGCTGCGGATATCCTGAAAGCGAAAGCGGACCACGATGGTCGACGCGATCTCGCGCGGCAGGTCGGTATCGAGGTCGTCGCCGAAGGTGCGGTTGTCGACATGGAGGATCTCTCCCGTCAGCACGGCATCGGCCGTCTCCCGCGGAGCAATGCGGTAGGGCGTGTCCATCTCGATGCGCTTCACCAGCGCTTCGGTCAGCCGGAACTCCAACTCGCGTCGAAACTCCTTGGAATGGAACATTTCGACGTGTACGGTGCGAATATCGGTCGGAAACGGCCGCTTGGTGGAGTAACCGCAGCCCGTGCTGCCCAGGGCGGCCGCCAGCAAAAGCGCCGTAAGCAGCGTTCGCCGCAGCAACCGGCACCCGGGCGACCCGCGGCCACGCCGGGCGCCGCGCAGGATCGCTTCCCCACCCCGACCGCCTGCACCGTGCGCGAGAGCCGGCGCGACGGGGTCGCGATGCGCGTTGACGGCGGAGGATCGTGATGCTGTTGCGTTCATGGCTTATCGCGTTCCTATGGTCGGCTCGCGCGACGCGTCGGCCACCGTTTCCGACGCCCCGAGCAGTTCCAGTCGGTTCGTTGCCTTGGACGCCGCGATGCTAGTGGGCCAGTCCTTGAGCACCAGCCGGTAGTAGAAGACCGCCGAACTCAAGTGACCGGTGCGCTCATAGTACGCGCCGATGGTGAACTCCTTCTCGGCGCGCTTCTCGCGGATGTCGTCCAGAATCAGCCCCACGCCTTCGCGATCCGCGAGCACGGTGTAGCGGGTGCGATAGTCGCGATAACGCTCCTCGGCCTCGACCAGCGCCGAATCGTCGTACTCCACGCCACGGAAACTGGCCAGGGCGGCGTCCGCCGAGCGGCGCAGCGCGAATTGCCCGTACTGGCTCAGTGGATAGTCCTTGAGCAGTCGCGAATACTCAAGCTCCGCCAGGGCGTGCTCGCCTTCGCTGAACAGGTGATCCGCCTTGGTCTTGATGGCGTATTCCGCGATGCGCTCCTGCGGGTAGTCCGCGGCGATCTGGTCGAGGATGCCGTACGCCAGGTCCACGCCGGAGAGCATGGGAATCCCCAGAAAGCGACGCTTCACGCCCTTAAGGAAAGCCTCGGCGACCACGAACTCCAGACGCAGCGCCTCCGGTGTGTGCGCCATGCCCCCGAACTCGTTGAGGAACTCCTGGAGCACCTTGTGCGCCTTCTGGTAATCGCGTTTGCCGATGAGCGCCTGGGCTCGTGCCGTGAGCACCTCGGGGTACCAGGCGTCGAATTTCCCGTAGTTCTTGACGAACCGTACCGCCTCCGCGAGCGCCTTACCGTACTCGCCCTCCGTGATGCGTTCGCGGACTTCGTACAGGTCGCCTTCCGCGGTGCCGGGCGGAGGTGGCGGCTGCTCGACCCACTGCTGCGTGGCGGCGTCGTAGGTGAGCACACGAGCACGCGGCGGCTCGGCGCCGGTTGTGGTTGCCGCGGCGACTCCGAGCGCGACAACGACTGCCAGCACACGGGGCGTCCGTGAGCGCAGGCCGGCTGCACGCATGGCATCCCCGCGCCACCCGTCACGCCATCGTTCGGATCGTCTCAAGTTCGTCTGCCTTCCGGATCCCCGCCGCAACAGGCGTTCAAGCGGAACGTGAGGACACCCGGTCCGCACGCCGGTTTGCTCGCACGCCTGGTCCGCGCCAACGGCAGGTCGATTGTATCGCCAACAAGCCGGCTCCCGCAATTGCGCATCGCGACAGGGTAGCGGGATCACGCAGCGCCCGGTCTTTCAGCCGGGATGGGTTGGTACGGCGGCGAGAGGTGTGAACCGGGAGGCCGCTCCTACAGGACCGTGCGAATCCGCGGTGAACCGGACCAGCAATACCCCCCACCGATCGCGGGGTCAGCGACGGAGGACGAACGGCGTAACGTGAGCCGGGCGACGACGACGCGGATCGGCGCCGCCGGCCGGTTCACGGGCACTCGGCCGGGTCCGCAAACGGATAGGGGTCGCCCTGGAACGCCTTGATGAGCAGAAAGACGTCGGTCAGGTTCACGACGCCGTTGGGTGTCTGGTCGTGCACGTCCACCCAGGTCCGATGCGGCGCCCCGGGCGCCGCCTGAAAGGTGCGGGCGGCGGCCAGGAAGTCGTTGACGTTGACCTCGCCGTTGGGCGGCGACCATTCGAACCCCGTGAACGCCCCCACCGTGTCCCCCCAGAACTTGCCAGCGGGCTTGCCCGCCGTTGCCACCGTGGTCGGCGGGTCGAAGGTCACACCATCCTGCGTGGCCCGCAGCTCGTAAACCGACGCGGGAACCACCCGGCAATCGCCGATGTCGATGACGTCCTCGGTCCAGGCGCGAAAGACCGGCGCAGGGACGATCGCGGAAACGCCATTGGCCTCCGGAGCACCAACCCAACCCAGTACTCCCACCGACTGGGGAAAGGTCTCGCTCGCTGACATCGAAACCTGGTAGGCGACCGCGGGGCCGAGCTGGGGTTCGAACGAGATGTACCGGTTCCGTGGCGAGTCGACGTACGAAGGCACGAACACCACATCGGTGGCCGCGATGCTGGGGTCCTGCACCAACGGGATTAGATTGCTTCCGTCCGTATCGACCTGAAGAATGTGTCCCGCAGAGGTGGAGATGAACAACCGTCCCTGCTCCCCGTCGACGGAAAGGGACTCCGGGGCGCCGTAGGGCGACGAGGGGATGGTTACTACGTTCTGGATTACTCCACCGTCCAGTGCCCTGCGCCGGATCGCACTCCCCCCGATCCAATAGAGTCGCCGAGCGACCGGATCAATCGCTATACCCACGGGGGTCTCGCTTCCGAGGTCCACGAACGTTTGTCTCGACGACCCATCGAGCTTCACCCTTTCTACGCGGTGGTTCGGAGCCTCCGACCAGTAAAGGGTGCCGGTGAGTTCATCCAACGCAAGCGACTTCGCTCCGCAGGCGTCCCACACGATCGGCCAGTACGTTGCGTCATCCGGCGTGGCACGGACCACCAAATACTCGCTGTAACCATTGGTACAGGAGCCTGGCGTCGACTGGAGCACGTACAGGTCACCGGTGAAAGAATGCACTGCCAGATCGTAGACCGTACCGCTAATTTGATTAAAGATGATGGTGACGTCGGAGCCGTCGAAACCCGCTGTGGCGATCCTATCGAGATCGGCGAAATACAAGCGTTGCCGATTGACATCGGCGGCGATGCGCCAGGCCCGAAGACGCATAGTCTCCCAGAGCGTCGTTGCTTCGCTACCATCAGAGTTCACTCGCGCCAGTTGCGGCAATCCCTCTCTTCTGGTACCGGTCCAGAGCACCTTGCCCGGCGACACGTCTATCGCGATGCTGGGATACCCCGAGATGTCCCAAATGTACCGGACCTGAACCATCGCGGTTCCGTCCAAATTCGCCCGTCCCAGATCGTGCTCGCCCCGGTAACTTGAACCGTCAAACCAGTACATGACCCCGGCTGCCGAATCGAGCGCCAGGGCGGGTAGAGAGTCGTCCCACTGCCGGTACAGGAGCGTCTGAATCGATGTACCATCCGTATTAGCGCGCAGAATAGTGCTGTCATTAAGGTGCTCTGCCCAGTAGACCCGATTGGCCGCGAGATCGAGGGCGATCACTCCGAGGCGCTTTTGTGTTGGGGATCGGGAGATCACGGTTTCAGCGCCACTGCCGTCCAGGTTGGCGCGGCGGATCCTCTTGAGACCGGTGTCAGTCCAGTAGATCTTGCCGTTGAGCTCATCGAGGGCGATGCCGGCAATGACCTCGCCGGGTTCTGGGGTCACGGCGGGTTGGGGATTGCCCCCGGTAAGATCGGCACGTTCGATGCTATTGGAGATGAAGTAGTATTGGCTTTGAGTGAAGGCGAAGGCGATGCCGTTCGGTGGAATGGATGTTCCAAAAAGGTCTTCGACAACCGAGAAGGCGTTGTCCGCCCGGCGGAACACGTACTGAGTGGGAGACAGGTACTCAACCCAGTAGATCATGCCGGTTTGTGGGTCTACCGAGACCGCCATCGGGTCCCCTCTGTCGGGCGTCAATTCGCGGATGTTCGATCCGTCGGATCGAGCCTTCTGGATTCTGGCGTTCCCCGGATCGGTCCAAAAGAGCGTTCCGCCCCATGCCGGGCCGGTCGCCAGGGAGAGGGTCAGGGCGATCAGGCCAATGGAGCCCGAAGCAACGCCGCGGCCTGGCGGGCCAACGGGCGACGCCGACAGGCCGCGTTGCGCCTGCCTCGAATGGTTGCCCGGCTCGAACCGACCGACGATTCCATCATGGAGCGTGACGTGGCGCTTCATACACTGTCCTCCAAAATGCGGCGGGGCTCAACCCACTTGATAGGGGCGATTCTAACGACGGGGCTTGCACCTTTCAACCCCCTTGACCTGCCGCTGATTCATGTACCAGCCGCCATGAGAGCCGACGGCGCTTCACCGTGCCGGGCGGGCCGAGCAGAGGCATGGCGCAGCGCTACGACCCACTCCGGCGGGAAATCCTCGAACGGCAGGCTCTTCACCACTCCAAATTGTTCGAGGTTCCCGGCCACTCATTGACCCGCGGCCCGCATACGCTGGTGCTTCGTTCGGGGCGATTCACCACTCCCCACAACGCCTGCCGGCCGCTCGGGCGGCCCGACCTACCGGTGCCCCGTGGTTCGTCAGCGCGATCTACAATCGTGGCCAGGAAACGACAGCAACGATGTCACGCCGTTAGTCGCCTGGAGACTCCATCCGACAGAACCATCTCTCCAGCTTCCACGCTTCGCGGCGTGACGCCCGACGACCGAGCCCTCGCGGTATGGGGATAAACTCCAGCGGGCCGCAAACCCCACGACGCCGGGTTCACGCGGTTCCGCACGCTGCCCAATGGCGCCGGCGGCGGTAGAATCCCGCCCCGTGAACATGGTAGTGGCCGACAACCTGGTGAAGCTGTTCCCGACCCCCACGGGGCAGGAGAAGCGCGCCGTCGACGGGCTCAGTTTTCGCGTGGCGCAGGGGAGCATTTACGGGTTGCTGGGCCCCAACGGCGCGGGGAAGACCACGACGCTGCGCATGCTCAGCGGGCTGATGGCCCCCAGCAGCGGGACGGCACTGCTGGCCGGGTTCGACGTCGCCCGCCAGCCCAACCAGGTCAAAAGCGTGCTGGGGTTCCTGACCGCGAACACCGGGCTGTACCAGCGGCTTACGGCGCGGGAGATGCTCGTGTACTTCGGGCAGTTACACCGCATGGAGCCGCAGCGGGCGGCCGGCCGCGCCGAGGAACTCATCGAGTGGCTGGGCATCCGCGACTTCGCCGACCTGCGTTGCGGGGCCCTCTCCACGGGCCAGAAGCAGCGCGTGAACATCGCCCGCGCGCTGATCGCCGACCCGCCCATTCTCATCATGGACGAGCCGACCCTGGGCCTGGACGTGCTCAGCAACCGCATCATTCTGGAGTACATCCGTCGGGAGCGGGACGCCGGAAAGACCCTCATCCTCTCCACGCACTACCTCGACGAAGCGGAGTCGCTCTGCGACCGCATCGGGCTGCTGCACGAAGGGCGGCTGGTGGCGGAAGGCAACCTCGAAGAGCTGCGTGCCCTGACGGGTCGCGAACGCCTGAGCAGCATCTTCCTGGCGCTGGTGCAGCCTGAGCCGCCGGCGGAGGCCGCCGCATGAACCTCGCGCGGCGCATCGGCACCATCTACCGCAAGGAACTCATCGACATCCTGCGCGACCACCGCACCCTGGTGGCGATGATCCTGGTGCCCATCGTGCTCTATCCGCTGCTGATGCTGGGTTCGGTGCAGGCGGTCAGCTATCAAAAGGAGTCGATGGAGAAGGAGAAGTTCCTCGTGGGGGTGGTCAACGAGGGGCAGGGGCGGTCGCTGCGCGACCTGATCGACGCCGACGGCCGGGCGCTGGACGCCAAGCGGAACCGAGCCGACGGCGGCCCTACGGAGGAGGCCGAAGGCCGGATCGACGAACCACTCACCGAGGCCGTCACCGTCCTGGCCATGCCGTCCCGCGAGGTGCTCCAGCAGCGGATCCGCGATCGGGTGCTGCACGCCGGCGTGGTGTTCGCGGCGGACGCGGTGGTGGACGCCCTCAACGCCCGGAACGACGTCGAGATTCTCTGCGACAAGGAGGAGGTACGCAGCGCGTACATCGCCGACCGGCTGGAGGGCATGTTCGCCCGCATCGCGTACCGCTGGGTCGAGGCGCGGAAACAGCGCGCCGGTTTGCCAGCCGCCTTCGACGAGCCCTTTACCGTTAAGTACAACGACCTCGCGGCTCCGTCATCCATCTTGGGGCAGATCCTCCCGCTGATCCTGATACTCATGACCATCACCGGCGCCATTTATCCCGCCATCGACCTGACCGCCGGAGAGCGGGAACGCGGCACGCTGGAGTCTTTGATGGTCTGCCCCGTGCCCGTAATCGAGCTGATCGTGGGCAAGTTCCTGGTGGTCACTACGGTGGCGATCATGGGGGCAATGCTCAACCTGGCGAGCGTCAGCGCCACGGTGTACTTCGGTGGCTTCGACAAAGTCATCTCCACCTCGGGCGATTCTCTACCCGTGGGCAAGATGCTCTTCATCCTGCTCTGCCTGATCCCGTTTGCCGTGCTCATGTCAGCGATCATGATCGCGGTGTGCAGTTACGCCCGCACCTTCAAGGAGGCGCAGAACTACGTCACACCCGTCATTCTGGCGGTCTTAATCCCCGGCGGCATCGCGGCCCTGCCCGCCACGCGCATGGAGGGCGTCATGCTGGTAATGCCGGTGGGGAACATGGTGCTGCTGGCGCGCGACCTGCTCCTGGGGGCCGCCGTGCCCTTGTGGCACGTGGTGCTGGTGCTTTTCTCGACCACGCTGTATGCCGTCGCGGCGGTGGCCATTGCCACCAAAGTGTTCGGTCAGGAATCGGTCGTCTTTGCGGACGCGGGATCGCTCCAGGCGGCGTTCAAGCGTTCGCTGATCAAGCCTGCGGCTGCGCCGTCGGTGTCGATGAGCCTGCTGTTCGTGGCGCTCCTCTTCCCCCTGTGGTTTTTCATCCAGTCCGCGCTGTCGCCGCTTCCCCAGGAGGACGCGCGGCGGCTGCTCATGTCCACCGGGTGGCTCATGCCCGTGTGTTTCATCGTGCTGCCCCTGGCCGTCCTGACGTATTGGAAGGTGGACCTGGTAAACGCCCTATCCCTGCGCCGACCTCGACTGCGTTACGTTCTGGCGGGCGTGCTCATCGGATGCTCCGCCTGGGTCCCCACGCAGGAGCTTATGGTGCTGCAACACGCCCTGCTGGGAGCGCCGCAATCGGTGGTGCAGAGCGCGGAAATCCTGGTGCGTACGCTCCGCGCGCTGCCTCTGCCGCTGGCGCTTCTGTTCATAGCGGTTGTCCCGGCCGTCAGCGAAGAATGGCTGTTCCGGGGCTTTCTGCTCGGCGGACTCCGGGCCTCAATGGGACGCTGGCCGGCGATTCTGGCGTCCGCGGCGGTCTTCGCCGTCTTCCACTTCGTGCTGTTCCGCTTTGCCGTGACGGGAACCCTGGGCGTGGTGCTTGCGTACGTCTGTTGGCAGTCGCGCTCCTTGGTTCCGGGAATGGTGGCGCATTTTCTGCACAACGGCCTCGGAACGCTCAGTGCCGTTGACGATCGATGGTACCGAGCTTTGGGAATTACGGCCGATTCCGAGGCGACACACCTTCCGGTAGAAGTGCTCTTGTTCGGTGGCGCGCTGTTCGTCGCTGGGCTGGCGCTCTGCGCCAGGGCGGATGAGACGGGGGAAGTGCCTTCGTGCCCGGTGGCCACGGCGCCCGCCGCCACGGGTGCAGGCGCGGTGATGACACGGTAGTATCCCCGTACGGTCAGGAAGTCGCGGGTCGCGGCAGGCGCTCGGAGTCGCCCGCGGGCAAAGTCTCCTACCGCGGCTGGCCCGCCGGATTCCGGGCGGAATAATAGGGGCAGGCCGAGTCGAGCGACCCGCAGTTGGGTCGAGCTCGGCCCGTCGCTGAGGAGATAATCCGAAATGTTGCTATCGCTCGTTCCTGTGGTGCTGATGACGCTGTGGGCTGCGGAACCGGACGCGGCGGGCGTTGCGGAGCGGCCCGTCAGGCCGGCACTAAATGGCTACTGCCCGGCGGCGTACTTGCTTCGGCAGGAGGCCGTCAAGGGCGATCCCACGTTCCAATCACGTTACGCCGGCGAGCTCTACTACCTCTCGAGCGAGAAGGCCAAGCAGGCATTCGACGCCAGCCCGGAACGTTTCCTGCCGCAATTCGGCGGGTGGTGTACGATGGCGCTCGGCGGACCTTATGGCAACCGTAAGGACGGCGAACCGGAGGTCTTTTTCCTGCATGACGGGAAGGTCTACCTGTTCTCGTCGGTGCGGGCGCGCAACGCCTACCTGGAAGCGCCCGAAGGGGTGCTGGAGCGTGCCGCGGAACGGTTCAACGTGGTGCAACTCCTGGGGTACTGCCCGGCGTCTCCGGCGCTGAGCGGCAAGGCGGTGCGTGGCGACGCGCGCTACACCGCGGTCGTACGGCGCGCCGTGTATCACCTGGCGTCGGCGGAGGCCAAGGCAGCGTTCGTCAAGGATCCGGACAAGTTCCTGCCCCAGTATGCGGGCTTTTGTGCCGCCAGCCTGGCCGCCAACAGCCGTAACCGTGCCGATCCGCAATACTTCAGCGTCTACGAGGGCAAGACTTACCTCTTCGTGAATGAGGAGAGCAAGAATCGCTTCGATAGCGACCCCAGCGAGTCGATTCGCAAGGCCGAGGAAAACTGGCGGCTCCTCCGCGGCGCTCCACCGCAGCCGGGCAAGTAGCGACGGCCGCCTGTGGCCGGCGAGCCGTCCGGGCGACGCTCGCTGCGCGGCCGGAAGTGGATCCCAGCGCCGCACGGCTACTGTTGGGAGAATCGCTGAAGCCCGCTTCGCCGGCGCGCCGATAGTTGGAAATCGCGGTTTCCAGTAGTGCCACAAGCATTCCGTGGCTGAAACGCAGGATGCGTAGAGGGGTGTAAGGCCCAGGGATGGGAGTTTCGCCAGCGCAACTCAGGCCTCGCTCCGTAGCGCTCCCATTCTGCGCCCTGGTCACGGCGCTCTTCACCTGGACGGCGTTCCTGACCTTCGATGCCGGCGACTGGCCCAGCCCCAACGGGTATCCCCACAACGCTCCGGCAGCCAACGCCTGCGGCGTCGCGGGTGCCTGGGTGGCCTACCAACTGCGCTACTACCTGGGCGACGGAGCGCACCCGCTGCTGCTGTTCGCCACGCTTGCGGCGCTGATGAAGTTGACGCGGGGGGGCATCGGCCAGTTCTGGGAGCGGGCGTTCGGCTTGCTGCTGCTGGTTGGTTGCACGGCCGCCTCGTCGCACCTGATCACCGCGCGATGGGTGGCCGCGATTCCCGTGGGGCACGGCGGGCTTCTGGGGTTCGCCCTGGGGCGCCTGCTGACAGACCACCTCGACAGCGTCGGCACCATTATGGTGCTGGTCTCCAGTCTGGTTGTGGGCTTGCTCTTCACGACCGAGGGTTGGGTGCTCACGGTCCCGTCGCTGCTGGTGCGCGTGGGGCAGGCGTCGGGAAAGGTGGCGGTGCGTGCGACGGCTGCGGCCACGGCGGCCATTCCCCGCCCGGCGTCGGTGATGCCGGGGGTCAGCCGCGAGGAAAGCGCTGCGTTGTTATCGCCCAGGCGCGCGCGTTCGGCGCCGCGGAATGAAGAGGCGGCGGTCGAGGAACCGCGCTCCGGCGCCGCAAGCGAGGTCTCCGCGGTGGCCGAGGAACCGGAACCGGCGGCGAAGCGCGCCGGGCCGGCACGGGGGGACAGTGCCGAGGAGCCGTCGAAACCGGCGGCGCTGGAGGTACCCTCTCCTCCGCCCAGCGCGGTTGCTGAGCCCTCCATTGCGGCGGACCGCGCGAAACCGCCGGCGGTGGCACGTCCGACCGGCGGGCCCAAAGTGAATTTTCCCATGCCCCCGCGGGCGGCGCGGGTCGAGCCTTACCCGCGGCAGATCGAAAACTGGCGTCTGCCCTCGCTGGAGCTCTTGCAGGACCCGGAGTACGGCTTCACCGCGCAGCAGGAGATGGTGGTTCGTGAACAGGCCAGAGTGCTGGAGCGTACGCTGGAGGAGTTTCGCATCGACGCCCGCGTGGTGGAGATCGACACCGGCCCGGTCATTACCATGTTCGAGCTCAAACTCGGCGCGGGCATCAAGGTCTCGCAGATCGCCACGCTCTCCAACGACATCGCGCGGGCGTTGAAATCGCACGCCATCCGAGTGGTGGCGCCGATTTCCGGCAAGAACACCATCGGCATTGAAGTGCCTAATACGCAGAAGGAGAAGGTTCGGCTCAAGGAGCTGATGTCCCTCGCCGGGCGGTCGGCGGCGGCGATGGCCCTGCCCCTTTTCATGGGCAAGGACGCCAGCGGCGCCGCGCTGGTGGCCGACCTCGCCAAAATGCCGCATCTGCTTATTGCCGGCACCACGGGGTCAGGCAAGAGCGTGTGCATCAACTCGCTCATCCTCAGTCTGCTGATGACCAAGCGTCCCGACCACGTGAAGATGATTCTCGTGGATCCCAAGATGGTGGAGATGAGCCAGTTCAAGGAAATCCCGCACCTCATGTGCCCCATCGTCACGGACATGCCGCGGGCGGAGAAGATCCTCGAATGGGCGGTCACCAAGATGGATGAACGCTACGAGATTCTCGCCGAGGCCCGGGTCAAGAACATCGAGGGCTACAACAACCTCGGGGCCGAGGAACTCTACGCGCGGTTCAAACCGGAAAGCGACGAGGAGAAGGCACAGATCGCCGTCTTCCTTCCCTACATCGTGATCATCATCGACGAGCTGGCGGACCTGATGATGACCTCCGCCAAGGAGGTAGAACACCACTTGTCGCGCCTGGCACAGAAGTCCCGCGCCGTGGGCATCCACATCATCGTCGCCACGCAGCGGCCGGAGGCCAAGGTGGTCACCGGGCTGATCAAATCGAACCTGCCCTGCCGCATTGCCTTCCGGGTGGCGTCGCGCATGGACTCGCGCATCGTGCTCGACCAGAACGGCGGCGAAGTGCTCATGGGCCAGGGCGATATGCTGTTCCTGCCCCCCGGCTCGCACAAGCTGGTGCGCGCCCAGGGCACATTCCTCGAGGACACCGAGGTGCACGCCGTACTCGAGGATCTCGGCAGTCGAGCCAAGCCGGAGTTCCACCCCGAGCTGGTCCAACTGCGCACCGCGGACGCAGAGGCCGACGCCGGCATGCGCGACCCGCTCTTTGACGAGGCGGTGCGCATCATCCTGGAATCCAAACGCGGCAGCGTCAGCCTCCTCCAGCGGCGGCTCACCATCGGTTACTCCCGCGCCTCGCGTTTGATTGACCAGATGGCCCTTGCCGGCATCGTCGGTGAATACAAGGGTTCCCAGGCGCGTGAGGTGCTCCTCACCCTTCCGGAATGGGAGGCGATGCGGGCCGACATGAGCGCGGATCTGCAAGCCGGCTATGCCGCGGACGAAGAAGTCGCCGACCGCGGGCCTGGCGATGACCCCTGGGAGGGTGAGGTACCGGCCCTCAGCGACGACCACGACATCCGCGGCTGACGATTCCCGAATCCCCGCACAGAAACGGCCGATGAACCCTGCGGCGGCGCCGCGCGCGGTCCTGTCCCGCGCGCCGGGCGACATTCCGCGCGACGCCGGGTAAGATGCCCGGCGCCAAGGGCGGGACGGGTGGTCCCGCGGCTTTCGGAAGCGGTGACGAGTGTGGGCCAGTCATGGACGCGGACGATCCGATCAGAATCGTAAAGCTGCGCGAGCTTATCCGCGACGTGGCGGACTTTCCCAAGCCGGGCGTGATGTTCAAGGACATCACGCCGCTGCTGCGGGACGAGGCCGGCCTTTCGCTGGCGGTGGAGTACCTTACGCAGCCTTTCCGGCGCGTGCGCGTGGATGTGGTGGTGGGCGCCGAGTCGCGCGGATTCATCTTCGCCACTGCCGTGGCGCGGAACCTCTCGGCGGGCTTCGTGCCCATCCGCAAACCGGGGCGCCTGCCGCACCGCACGCGCTCGGAGGAGTACGCGCTGGAGTACGGCACCGACAGCGTGGAGATTCATGAGGACGCCATCGGGCGGGGGGATCGCGTGCTCATGGTCGACGACGTGCTGGCGACCGGCGGTACGATGGCGGCGTGCTGTCGCCTCGTGGAATCGCTGGGCGGGGTGATCGTCGGCGCCGCCTTCCTGATCGAGCTGACCTTTCTTGACGGCCGCAGCAAGCTGGGCCAATACCCGATCCACTCCATCTTGAAATACGATCAGGCGTAATTGCGGATCGGACGCGGGGCGCGCGTCGACGTCGGCCGCCGCGGTTCGGAGTTGGTCTGATGGGCTGGGACGCATGGTTCACGTTGGGCGTGGTCGCCATCATCCTGGGCGTGCTGGTGTTTACGCGCGTCAGCCCGGACGTGGCCATGGTGGGTGGCGTGACGCTGCTTCTGGTAGCAGGAGTGCTTACGCCGGAAGGCGCCCTGGCGGGACTGGCCAACGAAGGCATGGTGACCGTCGGCGTGCTCTACGTGGTGGTCGCCGGTCTGGAAACCACGGGCGGAACCGCGTGGATCGTGCAGCGGCTGTTGGGCCGCCCGCGCACCGTGCTCCAGGCGCTGGTGAGCATGATGGCGCCGGTCGCCGCCGTCAGCGCCTTCCTGAACAACACGCCGGTGGTGGCCATGTTCCTGCCCGCGGTTAACGATTGGGCGAAACAACACCGCATTCCCGTTTCCAAGCTGATGATCCCGCTCAGCTACGCCGCCATTTTCGGCGGCGTCTGTTCGCTGATCGGCACCAGCACCAACCTGGTGGTCAACGGCCTGGTTCAGGACCAACTCGACCGCCCCGCCCTGGGGATGTTCGACATCGCCTGGGTGGGGTTGCCCTGCGCTCTGGTGGGAGCCGCGTTCATGGTGCTGCTCAGCGGACGGCTCCTCCCCGATCGCCGACCGGCGATCAGCCAGATGGGCGACCCGCGGGAATACACCGTGGAAATGCTGATCGAAACGGGCAGCCCGCTGGTGGGCAAGACCATCGAGCAGGCCGGGCTTCGCCAGCTTCCAGGAGTGTACCTGGCGGAGATCGATCGCGAGGGGCAGATTCTACCGGCGGTGTCGCCCCAGGAACGCCTGCGCGCCGACGACCGGCTGGTGTTCGTGGGCATCGTCGAGTCCATCGTCGATCTCCAGAAGATACGCGGGCTCAAGCCGGCGACGGACCAGGTGTTTAAGCTCGATGCCCCTCGCGCGCGGCGCTGCCTCATTGAGGCGGTGGTCTCGGGCAGTTGCCCGGTCAACGGGCAGACGATCCGCGACGGGCGTTTTCGAACGAACTACAACGCCGTGGTCATCGCCGTGGGGCGGTCCGGGGAGCGCATCCGCAAGAAGATCGGCGACATCGTGCTGCAGGCCGGCGATACGCTGCTGCTCGAGGCCCATCCCTCGTTCGTGGAACAGCAGCGTAACTCGCGGGATTTCTACCTGGTCAGCCGCGTGGAGAACTCCAACCCGCCCCTGCATGAACGGACGGTGGTCGCAGTGCTCATCATGCTGGCGATGATCGTGGTGGTCACCGTGGAATGGATGAGCATGCTCCAGGCGGCGATGCTGGCCGCGGGGTTGATGATCATCTCCCGCTGCTGCACCACCTCCATCGCCCGGCGCTCCGTGGACTGGCAGGTGCTGCTGGCCATCGCCGCCTCCTTCGGGATCGGCCGGGCGCTGCAGAGCACCGGCGCCGCCGCCTACTGCGCACACCAGCTCATCGGCATGGCGCAAGGAGAGCCCTGGGTGACGCTGGCGGTCGTCTACGGAGTCACGCTGCTGCTGACCGAGCTGATCACCAACAATGCCGCGGCGGTTCTGGTGTTCCCCATCGCCATGGCCGCGGCACAGGACCTGGGTGTCAGCACCATGCCCTTCATCATGGTGGTGATGATCGCGGCTTCCTGCGGCTTCGCCACGCCCCTGGGCTACCAGACGCACATGATGGTGTACGGCCCGGGCGGGTACCGTTTCTCTGATTTTCTCCGCATCGGCATTCCGCTGGATATACTGATGTGGGTCACCGCCACGCTGGTTACTCCGCTGGCCTTCCCCTTCCGCGGTCCGGGTTAAGCCGCGGGCGCCGCGGCGGCGCGGGGTCGGTGGCCCCGGGTTTCAGAACCAGATGACCGCGCCCACGATGTACGTTGAAAACGCGGCGCAAGCGTCGGACAATGGCCCGCGCCGCCGCCGGACGGCGGGAGCTATGACCGGTACCGCGTTTGTGCTGATTGTGGAGGACGACGCCGCGCATGGCGAAGCCATCGCCGAGGCGATGCAGCGCGCCCACTTTGCCTGCCGCGTGGTGCGCACGGGCAAGGAGGCCGTGGAAAGCCTGCGACAGCGCCCGCCGGACGTGGTGATCACCGACTTCAAGCTGGGCGGGACCCTCAACGGGATGGACGTGCTTCGCGAGGCGAAGAAGATCTCGCCGGACACGGAAGTGCTGCTCATCACCGCCTACGGCAGCGAGCAGCTTGCCCGCGACGCCCTGAGCCAGGACAACCCCCACCGCGCCTACGACTACCTCATCAAGCCCATCGACATCGACGTCCTGCGCGAGAAGGTGAAGCGCGCCGCGCGGCAGGCGACCGCGGCGCGAGAGGCGCGGGCGTTGCGCGAACGCATCGAAAGCGCCTTTGAGTTCAACGGCATCATCGGCAGTTCCGAAGCGCTGCACCGCGAGATCAAACGGCTCCGAAAGATCGCGCGCAGCAAGAGTACCATGCTCATCGTCGGCGAAACGGGAACGGGCAAGGAGCTCTTCGCCCTGGCGCTGCATGAAAACTCGCCCCGCGCGGGCAAGCCCTTCAAGGTTCTCAACTGCGCCGCGGTGAGCGAGACACTGCTGGAAAGCGAGCTCTTCGGGCACGTGAAAGGCGCTTTCACCGGCGCCGTGGCGGATCGCAAGGGGCTGATCGCCGCCGCCGACGGCGGCACGCTGTTCCTCGACGAAATCGGCGACATGCCGCTCAGCATGCAGGCCAAACTGCTGCGCACCCTGGAAACCGGCGAAGTGATGCGCGTCGGCACCAATGACCCGCAGTATTATGACGTGCGCTTCGTCGCCGCCACCAATCACGACCTGGCGGAACTGGTGCGGCAGGGGACCTTCCGCGAGGACCTCTTCTACCGCCTGCACGCCCACGGCGCCATCCGCCTGCCCCCGCTGCGCCAGCGCCGCGAGGACATCCCCGTGCTGGTGCACCACTTCCTGCAACAGGCCAACCAGGAGCACGGGACGAGCTTCATCGGCGTGGCGCCGGAGGTAATGCGAAAGCTGGTCAACTACGCCTGGCCGGGCAACGTGCGCGAGCTGCGGAACGTCATCATGCGCATGTGCCTGGAGGCGGAGGGGCCCACGCTTCAGGTCGATGATCTGCCCGAGACCTTGCGCCCCTCGACCGACATCGTCCCGGCCGGACCACCGAACCTGGCGGGCATGAGCATGGCGGACGTGGAGCGGCTGCACATCATGAACACCCTGCGCATGTTTGGTGGAAACCGTGAGAAGACGGCGGCGGCGTTGGGCATCGGGGCTCGGACGCTCTACCGCAAGCTGCGCGAATTCGGCCTGCGATAGGAGCGTGGGGGCATCACAAGCAAGCCGAGAAGCCGGGGCCATCCGCCGCCGCCCCCTTGCCCGGACAGTGTCGCGATGCCAGAATGCCGCGGCGGCGGGGGTTGCGGGCGGGGGGCGCCCTGCCTACACTTCCACGCTGACGGTGCTCGTGGCGGTCTCGAGCCCCGGGGGTGGCGGCGGAATGTATCACCCCGCAGGACGCAACGGACGTTCGATCCCGGTTTCACGGAGCCATGCGATGAGTGGACGCTTCCGGAAAGCAGCAACGGTTGCCGCCATGGTAACGGCCTCGGGCTACCTGCTGAGCGGTCCGGCAACCTCCTGCACGAGTTTCACGGGGCGATCGGCGTTGATCGCCGCCGACTTCTGTTTCATCTTTGATTGCCAGAACGGTCTGCTGGGCGGCACGTTGGATCCGTGCAGCGGAATCGGCAGCGGCAACCAGACGCCGGAAGGGGATACGGCTCCGCCGCTGTTCACCGATTGTCCGGACGTTACGGCCGGTCCGTGACCGGCGGGCGAACGAGCGGTTAGACTCTGCGGACGCGGCGCGGTACGGCGTCAACGAGATTTGGGGAGCGCAACCATGAGTGGAACCCGAGTAGCACGTGTTCGGCGCTGGGCGACGGCGGGCGCGGTGGTCGCCGGGGCCGTGGCGCAGCTCGGCTTTGTCGAGTCGTGCGATAATCGCCTGGTCGGCCTGACACAGTACTTTGACCCCTGCGGCACCTTCCTGGCCAACTGTACGCCCGGCAGCTTCATCGCCAACCGAGCGGAGATCGGCGATTACTGCGTCGATCCGGAATGCACGGTGCCGGGCGGTTGCGGCACGGGGCAGCAGCCGCTGGGGACCATCCGCGACATCTGTCCGTAAGCTTCAACCCGCGCGGCCGGCGCGGGCCGTGCGCCATTCCTGCCTGCAAAGGAGACGGTATGCGTCGACGTCACTCCATCTTTCGCGTGGCTGCCCTGTTTGCCACGGGCGGGTTCCTCTGCCAGTTGGTCGGCTGTGGATCGGGGCTGCTGCCGCTGGCCCTCAGCTTGGCCGAATCGCTGGTGCTCAACACGTTGCTGGGCGGCGTAACGGGACCGTAGCCCGGTGCCGGGTGTTGGCGAGCGGTTTCGCCTCGCCGATGGCTCGTTGCAAACATGAGGTGAATGCCGGCGAAGCGCCCCGGCCGAGGGGATCGCGCGCCATTCGGCGCCGCACGAACGTCGCCACAAACCGCTAGGGCACGAACTTATAGCCGATGCTGTGCACCGTGATGATGTGCCGTGGGTGCTTGGGGTCCGGTTCCAACTTGCGACGCAGGCTGACGATGTGATTGTCCACGGTCCGCGTGGCGGGGAACCCCTCCAAGCCCCAGATCACGTCCAGCAGGCGGTTGCGCTCCACGGGCGCCTCGGCGCTTTCCACGAGCATCTTGAGAATCTCCAGCTCGAAGTGGCCCAGCGTGAAGACTTCCTTGCCGCGTTCCACCTTGCCCTTGACCAGATCGACGGTTGCCTCGCCGATGCGCAGGACGCGAGAGAGGCCCTTGCCCGCCGCCGTGCGGCGGAGCGCCGCGCGCACCCGCGCGATCAGCTCGCGGATGCTGAAGGGCTTGGTGATGTAGTCGTCCGCCCCCGCCTCCAGTCCGCGGACCACGTCGATCTCCTGGCTCTTGGCGGTGAGCATGAGGATGGGGATGCGGTAGCCCGCTTCCCGGACGCGGCGGCAGACCTCCAGCCCGTCCACCTTCGGGAGCATCAAGTCCAGCAGAATCAGGTCGGGGCTCTTGGCGGCAGCCGCCTGAAGGGCTGCCTGACCATCGGCGGCGACGATGACCTCAAAGCCTTCGAACTCGAAGTTATCCCGCAA
The DNA here is from genome assembly GCA_016208685.1 of Planctomycetota bacterium. Classification (GTDB taxonomy): domain Bacteria; phylum Planctomycetota; class Phycisphaerae; order UBA1845; family UBA1845; genus JACQXM01. The sequence goes on from JACQXM010000023.1 coordinate 190,857, forward strand.
ACCGGCGGCGATATCCGCCTCGTCCTCGGCGATCAAGATTCGGGCCATGTTGCACTCCCCGCCTCGGGACGGCGCCGGCAATGAGGGCAGGTCCCCAACGACGCCCCAGGCTCCGACACATCATAGCCCGGGCGAATCGGCGACGCGATGCGGCGATTGTAGGGTTTTGCACGTTCCGCAACGGGCGGGCCGATCCGGGACTTGGTTACCGCCGGCGGCCTGCGACGAGCTCGGGCGGCGCCGTGTGCGGAGCGGCCGCGGCACGCCGCGTCTCGCGGGCTGCGGCGTACGCCGTCAGGGTCAGGGCGAGCAGCTCCGAGTGCCGAACGATCAATGCGTACTGCCGATACCAGGCCGCCAGATGGGCGAGGATTGCCGCGCCGGCGGCGGCCAGATGGAGGTTGGCCGACGAGGAGCTGCGCCAGTGCGCAGCGCCGGTGGCGGTGACGATGACGACCGCGGCGAACACGACCGCCAGCGAGCGCATGGCGGAACGCTTCAGATCCTTGGCTTCCATAAGCGGCGTCAACTCCAGGTGCCCCAGGTGCAGGGCCTGGGCCAACATCTTCCCGCCGACGGAGAAGTAAGTGAACGTGACCACCTGGATCAGGCAGCTCACCAGCAGCGCAAACATCGCCAGGGCGATGTGTCGTTCGCGCCCCAAGTCAGGGGCGAGAAAACCCAGGACGCCGGCGCCCACCACCACGATCAGGTTGCCGGAGACGAGACAGAGGAACGTACGTGGCATGATCGAATCGGGTTGCGGGCCCCGCCGGATTCAGGTGCGATGCGGCGGGCTGCAAGCGCGCCGCGAACCGCCATGCCCGCCGCACTCAGTAAGCAGCGCGAACCGCTCGAACAGTATCGGGTCACTTGCGCATCGAGCCCAGCGCTCAGGGCTCGGTAGCCCGACTGACTCGAGTGGTGGCCGCCTCCGTCTTGTTCCCCTCAGTAAGCTCACCGATGCGGCGCATCGCGAAGCGGACGTTGCTCTGGACGGCGGTCTCCTTTTGCACCACTTCCTGGTACAGCTCCAGGGCGCGGTCGCGGTTGTGCAGGCGATAGTCGTAGACGACGGCCGCCTGGAACCGCGCCGGGTGCGGCGAATCCGGGTTCCAGGTCCAGGCACGCTCATACCACTTGACCGCGATGGGCTCCTGGTCGGGCAGGTACTCCTTATGAATCTCGCCCAGCATGAAGGCGGCGTCGTCGATCTTGTCACTGCTGGGGAAACGCTCCACAAGCTCCTGAAAGACCTTGCTCGCCTGAACCATGAGGTTCTCGCGGTAGAGGATGGGAACGCCGTGACCGCCGCGACGCATGAGCTCCAGACCCTTGTCGTACAGCGCGTCGGCCTCCGAGATGGACTCGCTCGCGCGCAGGGCCTTCGTGGGCACCTCGGCGTCGGCCATATAGCGGAACGCCTTCACGTTCTTGAGCCCATCGAGCTCGTAGCGCGCCCACTGCTCCTTGGTGGCGTATCCGCGCGATTCGTAGTAGGCGCGGAGTTGCTCCAGGCTGCGGTGGTACCTGGCGCGGTTGGTGAGCACTTCTTCGACGTAATCGGCCTCCTGCGCCCCTGCCAGATGGCTATCCAGCGGCGCGCGCATGGCCTTGACGTGCGGAGGGTCGCTCGGTCGGTCGACCAGAAGCGTCTTGGGTACCTTGTGCCGGTCCGCGAAAATCCCATCCGTTTTGCAGCCGGTTGCGACCAGCAGCCCGCCGCCGAGGACGACGATAGTCGCGCTGATTTTCAGTGCCCGCCGGGTGGTTCTGGTGTTCTTGGCGTACATGGCCTCTCCTTAGGCTGTGCGGTGAGCGATTCCCTACCGTACGTTTACGGAAATGGGATTAGAGCGGCCCTGGTCAATCCTGTCAAGATGGATAAACGGGACGAGTCGCCTACCACTGCGCCTCTTCGAACGCCCCGAGCCGCGGACCGGTGCGGGCGGGACGGGCCTTGAGAATAGCGGCCGCCAGCGTCAGGTCTCCGCGCGTGGTCACTTTCAGGTTCGTCGAATCGGAAAGGACGATCGAAACCGGATGGCCGGAGCGCTCCACGACCTGGGCATCGTCCGTCGCCTCCTCCGGCGTCGAGCCCAGCCGCGCGTAGGCCCCCAGCAGGATGTCGCGACGGAAGACCTGCGGTGTCTGCGCCTCGTAAAGCCGCTCGCGGGAGATCGTCTTTTCCACCACCATCGAGGCCGCGACGTGCTTGATGGTCCCGGTGAGCGGCACGGCGAGGATCGCGGCGCCGGTCTTCATGGCCTCGGTGAAAACGGCATTGATCTGTTCGTCGGACACACAGGGACGGGCGGCATCGTGGATGGCGATGTACTCCGTTCCCTCTTTGATGGCCTTCAGGGCCGCGCTTACCGTCTGCCAGCGCTGGGCTCCCCCCTCGACCACCTGCACGCCCATGAACGCAAGGTTCGGCCCGTACATGGCCTTGGTTCCGGACAGGTCCTCCGGCGCCACCGCGAGAATGGTCTGGCAGACATCTTCACGGCGTATGAAATGCTCGAGGGTACGGAGAAACAACGGCCGGCCGTCGAGTTTGGCGAAGGCCTTTTTCTCCGCCCCACCGAACCGCTCGCCCTTCCCCGCGGCCGGAATGATGACACATACCTTGCCCACCTGTGTTTCGCCACTCCTTTTGCGATCACCGGCGCCATTCTCGTCGCGCCGACCGGGCCCATCATGCCGAATGAACGGCCGCGGCACCGCATGCCTCGCCGTCGACCTGCGGGAAGCGGCTCGCGTACCTTGGTTTCGGGTGGGCCGGTCAGATGCCTTGAGCCTTGTTCGGCTGCTGTTTTGGCCGGCGGCGCTCGGGAATCGGCACGCCGTCGAGGCGGCCGAAGATCATGCGTCCCGCCGAAGTCTGCAACACGCTCGTAACCGTGAGGTCCACCGTTTCGCCGATGCGATCGCGCCCGCCCTCCGCGACCACCATCGTGCCGTCCTCCAGGTATCCCACGCCCTGGCCCAATTCCTCGCCGGGCTTGATCACCTTCACCGACATCGTCTCGCCCGGCAGGACCACGGGCTTCAGCGCGTTCGCCAAATCGTTGATGTTGATCACCGACACCCCGCGAAGCTGGGCCACCTTGTTGAGGTTGTAATCGTTGGTGACCACTTTGCCGTCGAGCTGCTTGGCGAGGTCCACGAGCATCTCGTCGACACCCGCGCCTTCCGCGCTGCGCTCCGGTTTAACCTCCAGGATGTGGATGTCCACCTTCTCGTTGGTCTGGAGCTTATTGAGAATATCCAACCCCCGTCGCCCCCGGGCGCGCTTCAGCTTGTCGTTGCTGTCGGCGATGGTCTGCAACTCCTGGAGCACGAAGCGCGGGACCACCACCTCGGCATCGAGGATGCGCGTATTGGCGATGTCGGCGATGCGGCCATCGACGATGACAGACGTATCGAGCACCAGCGGCTTGGCACCCTTGGTCTGCTTGGCGAACTGCACGTAGGGGATAACGAAGCGCACGTCGTCCTTGGTCTGGAGGATGAAGCTGACCGCGAGGTAGCAGCAGATCACACCCAGGGCCAGTTTCATGGCGCTGACGAAGGAAGCAGTAGTGGGGTCGGCCATCGCTCCGCCCGGGTCGTTGGCTTGCATCAGCAGGTCGATGATCAGCGACAGCCCGTACGCGATCACCATGCCCACCACCAGCCCGAAAAAGAGCCCGGCAATCACCGAAAGCGACTTTCGGGGCAGGAAGATGTCCAGGGCGATGATGATAAGGGCGACGCCGAAGAACCCCAGGAAGATCAGGTCCCGGTGGCTGGAGAGCGTCCCCGTCAGGCGCTGCTCGTCGGAGGCCAGGCTCCAGCCCACGGCCATCAACGCCAGCACGAACGCCACCCGCAGGCCAATGAGAAAGACCAGGCTGGTTCGCGCGTTCTGCTCCTGGTTGGCCAGGGTCGGTGAGGTTTCACTGATCATGCGGAGCAATCCTGGCGCGGTGGCGCGGACGGTCACCACCGCCCCCGAGCGCCTTGAACACCCGCCGTGCGACCTGCAAGAGTATACGCCCCGTATGCAATCTATCAAACCTGAATGATGTAGCCTCGTCTGGTAGGGGTGTCAGCGGCTACGACGGCAAGCACGAATGAGCGGCGTCCCGGCAGGCGCCGCTCCGAGGTTCCGGCGTATGCGGGAGTCGCCGCTTTTCCACAAGTGCGAAGCGGCGGGTTGCGGCCGGCAGCTTCGTCACGCTCGGCCACCATTGAAGCGTTGCAGCGATCCTTCTTGTGGACCTTTCGAGCGGTGATTTCCGAGGGTGCGAGTGAGATTGTCAAGTCTCGAAAGGACCGTCGCGCCTCCCATCACGCGCCGCCCGCTGCGCGTGCGCGCAGTCGGGAACGGCCGCAACGGGTCGTACCCTGCCGCCCCGCCCTCACGAGCCCATGCGTATGGGGCAGGCGCGTCCGCCTCGTGTTTGATTGACTTTCGAACTCGGGCCGGTGACGATGCCCCGCCGGTCGGGGGTGATTCCGGTTCCCCACCGCGCCCGGCACACATGGTTCGTGGACAGCCGCATGGAACTCGAAGGTAAGGTCAGTCTGGTGTCCGGTTCCTCGCGCGGGATCGGGCGCGCCATCGCCTTGATCCTGGCGGAGGCCGGCAGCGACGTGGTGGTCAACTACGTCTCCAACCACAGTGCTGCCGGAGAGGCCGTCGACGCGATTAGGGCCTTGGGGCGGCGGGCCATCGCCGTGCGGGGAGACGTTTCCAAGCGCGAGGAATGCGACGCGCTGGTTCGACAGGCGCTCGATGCCTTCGGCCCGGTTCAGATCCTGGTGAATAACGCGGGTATCACCCGCGACCGTTCCTTCCTCAAGCTCAGTCCGGAACAGTGGAACGAGGTACTGACGGTCAACCTGGACGGGCCATTCAACCTGACGGGCAAGCTGCTGCCGCACATGGTCGAGCGACGGTGGGGACGGGTGATTAACATCACCTCCATCGTCGGTGAGATGGGCAACTTCGGTCAGGCGAACTACGCCGTGTCCAAGGGCGGGTTGAACGCCTTCACCAAGACACTGGCCCGGGAAGTGGCGCAGAAGGGCGTGACCGTCAACGCCGTGTCACCGGGGTTCATCGAGACCGACATGACGGCCGTGGTACCCGCCGAAACGCTGGAGATGGTCAGGAAGCTCACGCCCGTCGGGCGCCTGGGCAAGCCCGAGGAAGTGGCGATCGCCGTGCGCTTCCTCGCCTCGCCGCTGGCGTCGTTTATCACCGGGCAGGTAATCGGGGTCAACGGCGGCATGTACATGTAGGGCGGCCGGGCGCGACGTGCCGCGACGAGCCACCCAAACCGCGACGCAGGCCCGGACGTTTACGCACATGTCTGATTCCTCAGCGGAGTGGTTTGCGCGAGCGCAGCGCGTGATGGCCGGCGGCGTCAGCTCGCCGGTGCGCGCGTTTCGCGCCGTGGGCGGGACGCCGCGGGTGATCGCGCGGGCGGACGGCTGTCACCTGTACGACGTCGAGGGGCGGCGCTACATCGACCTCATCGGGTCGTGGGGGGCGATGATCGCGGGGCATGCGCACCCGCAGGTGGTCGAAGCGATCCAGCGAGCCGCCCGCCACGGCACCAGCTTCGGCACGCCGTCGCGGCCGGAGGTGGAGCTGGCCGAGGAGATCGTGCGCCGCGTACCTTCGGTAGAGCGGGTGCGTTTCGTTAATTCCGGCACCGAGGCCACCATGAGTGCCATCCGATTGGCCCGCGGCGCGACCGGACGCTCCACGATCGTCAAGTTCCGGGGCTGTTACCACGGGCACTGCGATGCACTGCTGGTCCAGGCGGGCTCGGGTGTGGCCACACTGGGTTTGCCCGATTCGCCCGGCGTCACCCCCGGCGCCGCGCAAGACACACTGACACTTGAGTACAACGATGCAGACGCCCTCACGGCCCTGCTGCGCCGTTGCGGCGGACAGGTTGCGGCGGTGATCGTGGAGCCGGTGGCGGGCAACATGGGGGTTGTGCCGCCCAGACCGGAGTTCCTCACAGCGCTGCGCGAGGAGACGGCGCGCTGCGGCGCGTTGTTGATCGTGGATGAAGTGATGACCGGCTTCCGCGTCGCGCCGGGCGGAGCCCAGGAACGGTACGGATTGCACCCGGATATCACCACCTTCGGGAAAGTCATCGGCGGCGGACTTCCGGTGGGGGCCTATGGCGGAAGCGCGGAACTCATGGAGCGGGTGGCGCCGCGCGGACCGATCTACCAGGCCGGCACGTTATCCGGCAACCCCCTGGCGATGGCGGCGGGTTTGGCCACGCTGCACCTGCTCGATGCCGAGGCGTACGATGTCCTGGAGCGGCAGTCCGCAGCGCTCGAGCGCGGCCTGGCACAGGTGCTGTCGGAAACCAGTACACCGGCGACGGTGCAACGTGTCGGTTCCATGCTCACGCTTTTCTTCTCGCCCGCCGCCCCCGCCAATTTCACGGAGGTGCGGGCCGCCGCTCTCGGACGCTTCGCGTCGTTTTTCCACGGGATGCTGGCGAGCGGCGTGCACCTGCCGCCCAGCAGCTACGAGACCTGGTTCGTGTCGCTCGCCCACGACGACGAGGCGATCCGCCATACGGTTAACGCGGCCCGCGCCGCACTGTCGGCGTAGCCCTGATGGGGTGGAACGAGTCCTGGCCGGCCACCGCTCCCGCGGGCCCTACGTCAGTTGCCCGTAGTACATTCTGGTCGTGCACAACATCTCCACGCGTCCGGCCACTTGAAAGCGGTCGAAGAGTTCGCGCATGTGTTGCATCAGCGCCTCGTGATCCGGGCCGGAGGTGGGCACGTACGACGCCGAGAGCAGCCGCCCACGAAGCTCCGGGAAGGAAAGTCCGTGGTGGTTGGGGAATTCGGCGGTGCGCAGCGGCGCGCGGCCGAAAAATGGTTGCAGCCCGGCGGCGTCGTGGTCCTGGTGGTGACACTCGGCATAGGTAGCGCAGAACCGGCGGAGCAGCGCCTCGTACTCGCCGAGGAAGGCGGAGCGGTCGTAGCGCCGATCGTTCCAGAATAGCGCCACCCAGCCAGCCGAACGCAGCACACGCTGGAACTCGGTCCGGGTTCGTTCCGGGTTGAACCAGTGGAACGCCTGGCCCACGACAATGGCATCAACGCTGCCGGTGCGCAGCGGCAGATGTTCGGCCGTGCCGCCGAGCAGGCGCAGGGAGGGGAAGCCGGCCAGTGCCTGGCGGGCCGCGCCGCGCATGGCTTCGTTGGGCTCCACGCCGATGACGACGTGCCCCGCTTTCAGGAACACCTCCGCTAACTTGCCGGTTCCGAAGCCTACGTCGGCGATGATCGCCGGGGCGCGCAAACTGCCGGCCGATTCCAGTTCCCGCACCACGCCATCCGGGTAGCCGGGTCGGAACCTTGCGTAGTCGTCGGCGCGGTCGGAGAAGCGTTCGACGGAATTCATGCCGGGCAACCTACACGCCGGTCCGAAGCGGGGCCAGCGCGTCGGCGCGCGGGCGTGCCGGGCCCAAACCAGGAGCAGCGTCGGTCGCGGCGCCGCCGATTCGGGTTCTGACGGTGGCGCCGGCGCGAGTGGCGCGGCCTGCGAGCCGCCGGCGGCGCCGCGGACTTGCGACAACCGCTCGCGGTGATTGCGGGATTCCGCGCAGGGGGTGCGGAACCTCGCGCAGTCCCACGCGGGTCGGCGGCCGAAAAAAAGTGCGCGCGGGCCCTTGACAGATTACCGATATGACTATATGTTTATGGTCAAATAGTCCAATGGGACGCGGTCATGCTTACGCTGAGTAGCGAATACGCCCTGCGATCCATGATCTATCTGGCGACTCACACCGACGATTGGCCCGTTCCCGGCAAGCAAATTGCGGAGAGTATCGGCGTGCCGCGCAAGTATCTGGGCAAAATCCTGGGCGATCTGGTGCGCGCCGGCGTGCTCGAGGCCGCGCGCGGAAAGTGCGGAGGCTTCCGCCTGGTGCGCCCGGCGCGGCAGATCAGCTTGCTCACCGTGCTCACCCCGTTCGAGCCGGCGCTGGCAAATCGTCGTCCCTGCCCCTTCGGGAACGCGGTTTGCAGTGATGCCGACCCGTGTGCGGGACACGACCGCTGGCAGAAGGTGCGGATCACGTTCCAGCAGTTTCTTCAGGATACGTCGGTTCAAGAAGTCGCGGTGCGGCGCAACGGCTCAGCCCGCGGCGGTTCCAGAAAGAGGACTCTCTGATGCGACCCAGCCCTGGAGTAACGTGGTGGCCCAAGGCGGTGCGGAGTGCCGCCGGCACGGCGGTTTGCGGGTGCGTGGTTCTGGTCGCTTGCGCCGCGAAGGTGCCGCCCGTGGCCGGCGTAAGCGATGAGCCGCGGGCCGCAACGCGGGGAGAACCGGCGCCCGCGCCGTCAACGAAGGCGCCGGATGGCGGCAAGCCGTCGAAATCGGCGGCGGATACCGCGGCCGCCTCGCAGCCGCCGACCAAGGCTGACTCGGGGAGCGACGCCGTTCTCGCCCGGGGCCAGGACCTGTTCCTCAAGCAATGCGCCATCTGTCACGGCGAGGCCGGCGACGGCGCCGGCAAGTTCGCGTATCTGATGAACCCCCGCCCGCGTAACTTCCAGCAGGGCAACTTCAAGCTTTCGACGACGCAGAATCAAATTCCCAGCGACGACGACCTGTTGCGTACCGTCAGTCGCGGCATGCCGGGATCGGCCATGCCGCCCTGGGGACACCTGCCGCTCACCGATCTCCAGGCTCTGGTGAAGTTCGTGCGCAAGCTGCATGCCGATGCGGTGGGCGCGGAGATAGACCGGGAGCTCGCCGCCGGCAAGTGCACGCCGCAGGAGGGAGCCGAACTTCGCGCCAGGCGGACGGAACCGGGGCCGGCCATTGTGGTTCCGCCGGAGCCGGCGACGGACGACATCCGCTGGTTCCGCGGGCGACGAACCTACCTTGAGGCCTGCGCCAGCTGCCACGGCGCCGACGGGCAGCCGGTGGCGGACGCGGTGAAGTTCGATTCTGAAGGGTATCCGGTTCCGCCGCGGTCGTTCGTGGCCGGCATCTTCAAGGGTGGCAGCGAAGGTCACCAGGTCTACGCCCGTGTGCTCAAGGGGCTCAAGGGCACGCCCATGCCCGCCTCCGAAGGCAACTATAGCGCCGATGAGATGTGGGACCTGATCCACTTCGTGCAGTCGCTGTCCCGCGCGGGAGCCCAGGAGCGCGCCCAGCTCCGCCAGGGTACGTTCGCGGCGCCGAACATAAACGGTCCGCTGCCTTCGGGGCCCATGGACGCCGCGTGGAACCAGGCCCGCGCCCTCTATGTGGCGTTGACGCCGCTGTGGTGGACGGAAGATCGGATTGACGGGCTGGTGGTGCAGGCGCTGCACAACCAGGAGGAGCTGGCGCTGCGGATTTCCTGGCTTGACCCCACGGTGGACGAGCAGGCGGTTCGTCATGCGGAGTTTCGTGATGCGGTCGCCGTGCAGTTCTCCCTGTCCAGCGATCCGCCCTTCTACATGGGCGGCACCGGCGAGCACGGCGGCGTGAACATCTGGATGTGGAAGGCGGATCGGCAGAAGAACATCGCGGGCGGATACCAGGACGTGGATGCCGCCTTCCCCGATGCCGCCGTCGATGCCTATCCACCGCCCGCGTTTACCGCCCCCGACCCGCTGGCAGTGGACCGCCCACACGGGTCGATCGAGCAGCACAACGCCGAGTTCGTGACCGCATGGGGCGCGGGGAATCTCGTCGCCAATCCGCAGGTGAAGACTCCGGTGGAGTGCCTGGTGGCCCGAGGGCCCGGGACGCTCTCCGCCAAGCCCGCGGGTGTTCAACTGGTTCAAGGACAGGCGGTGTACGAACGCGGCGTGTGGTACGTGCAGATGCAGCGGACACTCAAGCTGCCCTGCGGGCATGACGAACAAGGCCACCCCGACGAACGCGTGTTCCAGCCGGGGGACTATCTGCCGGTGTCGTTCGCCATCTGGAACGGCAGCAGCGGCGACCGTGACGGCAAGAAGAACATCAGCATCTGGCAGAAACTGGTGATTGAGTAGGCTTCCCGCCGTCGCGCGGCGCGGGTCAAGGCGGCGAAGCTGACGGTATGCGGCCGGCGCCGCGAGCGGCGCATCGAACCATACGGAGCAGGAGCATGGTGCAGGGCACACTGGCGACAACCCGGCGCGACTTTCTGAAGACCAGCGGCGTCGTCCTCGGCGCCGGCGGCCTGCTCGGCTGGCCGCTGCGCTCCCTGGCGTTTCGCCCCGACATTCTCAACCCGCTGGCCCATTACCCGGCACGGGACTGGGAGAAGATCTACCGCGACCAGTATCGGTACGATGCCTCTTTCGCCTGGGTCTGTTCCCCCAACGACACTCATGCTTGTCGCGTGATGGCGTACACCCGCAACGGCATCATCACCCGGCTCGGAGCTCAGTATAACTACCAGGAATACGCCGACCTCTACGGCAACAAGGCCACGCCCAACTGGAACCCGCGGCAGTGCGCCAAGGGCTATACCTTCCACCGCATCGTGTACGGCCCCTATCGCCTGAAGTACCCCATCGTTCGCAAGGGATGGAAGGAGTGGGCGGACGACGGCTTCCCGGAACTGACGCCGCAGAACAAAACCAAATACAAATTCGACAGCCGCGGCACTGACGTTCACCTGCGCATCGACTGGGACAGTGCCCTGAAGTACATCGCCAAGGCGTACGTCAGCATTGCCCGGCGCTACAGCGGCGAGGAGGGCGCCAAACGACTGCGCGAGCAGGGCTATCCCGAGGAAATGATCGCGGAGATGGGCGGTGCAGGGACCCGCACCTTCAAGATGCGCGGCGGCATGGGCCTGCTGGGCGTCATCGGCAAGTACGGGATGTACCGGCTCAATAACTCCATGGCGCTCCTTGACGCGCACGTCCGCGGCGTCAAGCCGGACCAGGCGCGTGCCGGCCGCAACTGGAGCAACTACACCTGGCACGGCGACCAGACGCCGGGGCAGCCCTGGGTGCACGGCCTCCAGAACTCCGATTGCGATTTCAATGATCTGCGCTTCAGCAAGCTCATCATCATGAACGGCAAGAATCTGGTGGAAAACAAGCTGCCGGATTCCCACTGGTTCATTGAGTGCATGGAGCGCGGCGGGCGCATCGTGGTAATCGCTCCGGAATACGGCCCGCCGGCCACCAAGGCTGACTACTGGATTCCCATCCGGCCGGAAACCGATGCGGCGCTCTGGCTGGGCGTGACGCGGCTGATGATCGACAACCACTGGTACGACGAGGGTTTCATCAAGCAGTTTACCGACTTTCCGCTGCTGGTGCGGACCGACACCCTCAAGCGTCTGCGCGCCGACGAGGTGATTCCCGGCTACAAGAACGGCCTCGATAAGGAGGGCGCGAGTTTCAAGGTCCAGGGTCTGACCGAGGAGCAGTACGCCAAGCTCGGCGACCGCGTGGTATGGGACGCGAAGACCAACAAGCCCGCGGCGGTCACTCGCGACGACGTGGGCAAGCATCTGGCGGCCAGGGGCGTCGATCCCGTTCTCGACGGCACCTGGACGGTCACCCTCACCGACGGCAAACAGGTGGAAGTGAAGACCCTCTGGTCCATGTACCTCACTCACCTGCGTGACTACGACCTGGACAGCGTGGCCGAAATCACCCATTCGCCGAAGGTGATGATCGAGCAACTGGCCAAGGACATTTGGGACACGACGAAGAACGGCGGCGCCGTGGCCATCCACCAGGGCGAGGGCATCAATCACTGGTTCCACGCCACGGAGTCGAACCGGGCGGCGTACCTGCCCATGATGCTCACCGGCAACATCGGCAAGCCCGGGACCGGCGTCCACGGCTGGGCGGGCAACTACAAGGCGGCGCTCTTCCAGGGGAGCAAGGCGACCGGTCCGGGGTTCAAGGGCTGGGTGGCGGAGGATCCCTTCGAGCCCAACCTCAATGAAAACGCCCACGGCAAGGAGGTTCACGCCCACGCCTACACCAAGGACGAGGAGCCCGCGTACTGGAACCACGGCGACCGGCCGCTGATCGTGGACACCCCCAGGGCCGGGCGGCGCGTCTTCACCGGCAAGACCCACATGCCCACCCCCACCAAGGCCCTGCACTTCACCAACGTCAATCTGTTCAACAACGCCAAACATGCCTATGACATGTTCAAGAACGTCAACCCGAACATTGAGATGATTATTGCACAGGACATCGTCATGACGTCGTCCGTGCAGTATGCCGATTTCGGGTTGCCGGCCAACAGTTGGGTGGAGTTCGAAGATCTGGAAATCACGGCGTCCTGCTCCAATCCCTTCCTGCAGATCTGGAAGGGCGGCATCAAGCCGGTGTTCGATTCCCGCGACGACCTGTGGATTCTCGCCAACATCGCCAAGGCGCTGGGCGAGGAGACGGGCGACAAACGCTTCTACGACTACTTCAAGTTCGAACATGAGGGCAAGCGGCGCGTCTACATTCAGCGGCTGCTCGATACCTGCACAACGACTGCCGGTTACAAGCTCGACGACATCATGGCCGGCAAGTACGGGACGCCGGGCGGCGCCCTGATGCTGTTCCGTACCTATCCCCGGATTCCCTTCTGGGAGCAGGTCAACACCGACGAACCGTTCCTGACCGACACTGGTCGCCTGCATGCCTACGCCGACGTGCCGGAGGCCATCGAGTACGGCGAGAACTTCATTGTGCACCGCGAGGGGCCGGAGGCCACGCCCTACCTGCCCAACGTGATCGTCAGCAGCAACCCCTTCGTCCGCCCCGACGACTACGGGATCTCTCCCGACGCCGAGCACTGGGATGAACGCACGGTCCGGAACATCAAGAAGCCCTGGGCGGAAGTGAGACAGACGCGCAATTTCCTGTGGGAGCGCGGCTTCCGATTCTACTGTCTGACGCCCAAGACCCGTCACCGCGTACACTCTTCCTGGAGCAACGTCGACTGGCACATGATTTACGACAGCAGCTTCGGCGACCCGTTGCGTATGGATCGGCGGTCTCCCTACGTCGGGGAACACCAATTGCATATGAATCCCCAGGCTGCAAGGGATCTGGGTATCAACGAGGGCGATTACGTCTACGTGGATGCCAATCCCGCGGATCGGCCCTATGTGGGGGCCAAGCCCGACGACGCCTACTACAAGGTCGCGCGGCTGATGCTGCGGGCGGTGTACAACCCGGGCTATCCCTACAGCACGGTCATGATGAAACACGCGCCTTACATTGCCACGGAGAAGAGCGTTAAGGCGCACGAAACGCGCAAAGACGGGCGCGCACTGTGTGAGGACGGTTATCAGGCCAATGTCCGCTACGGGTCGCAGCAGAGTGTGACCCGCAATTGGCACATGCCCATGCACCAGACGGACACGCTGTTTCATAAGGCGAAAGTCATGATGGGCTTCATCTTCGGCGGAGAGGCGGATAACCACGCAGTCAACACCGTCCCGAAGGAGACGCTGGTTCGGGTGGTGAAGGCTGAAGACGGGGGGCTCGGTGGCAAGGGTATCTGGGCGCCTGCCGCCACCGGGCTTTCCCCGGCCAATGAAAACGAGGTCATGAAGCGCTATCTCGCCGGCGGCTTCATCGGAGACTATGGCGAGGGCAAGCAGGAAGTGTTCGAGGAGTAGGCTCCGCGAGCGGCGCGGGCGGACGGGTGAGGTGGCGACCATGGGTGCGGTGTTGCTCGTTCGCGGCGTGATCGAGCAGGGCCGGCTCAAGGAATTCGCGGACAACGTCGGAGCGTTCTGCGAATACCGCAGGGCGCACCACTGGTCCGTTCCCGAAATCCTTTACGGTCTGGCCGGTCCCATGAACACCGTTGTGATGCTGTTCCGCTATGCGGGCAGCGCGGCGTGGGAAGGGGAACTGGCGGCCGAACGCCTCGACGCGGAGTACGGCAAGGTAGCGGCGACGCTGCCCTATGTGAAAGGTTCGATTGTCTATGAGTTGTTCCAGGAAGGCGTGCGGTAGCGGTTGCGGTGGCATGGGCAAGAAGGTCAAGCGCGCCGCCGCGGGAAAGAAAACCAAGAAGAGCAAGAGCCGCAAAGCGGCGGGACGTTGACGTGCCTTTTGACGATCCGGACTTCACGGACCCCATGACGCTGCACGGCGTGGTCGTCGAAACCGAGGACGACCAGGCGATGCGAACCATGGCCGAGTGCTTCATCGAGGAGTACGCGCGGCTGGGGTTCGAGGCTTCGCGGATTCTGCGGCTCTTCCGCACTCCGGGCTACGCCGGGCCGAATATGGCGCTTCACGCGCTCGGCGAACCGGTGATCTCGGAACTGATCGGCGAGTGCCTGGCCCGCTGGGGACCGCGGCGGAGCGCCGAACCCGGCGCCGCGGAGGAGGACGGAGTCATCAGACTGACAGTGCTGGACGGATCGTCCGGCCAGGCGGTGTAGACGGCTTCAGAGGTTGATGACCAGGAGTCACGGCGCGTCGCGGGCGAAACGCGGACCCGCGATGCAGCTCTGAAGCGGACTGTGCAAAGGAGAGAACAATGCCCGGAACCTGTACCCTGCATGGCACCAAGAAGAGCCCCACTCAGGTGCTCAAAGACGAGCATCGGGTGATTGAGACGGTTCTCGATGCCCTGGAACGGCACATCCGTGCCGGCCGGGTGGACAAGGAGTTCCTGGAAAAGTCGCTGGACTTCTTCCGCAACTTCGCCGACGGCTGTCATCATGCCAAGGAGGAGGACGAACTTTTCCCGGTGCTGGAGAGCGCCGGGATACCACGGGACAACGGCCCCATCGGGTGCATGCTCTTCGAGCACGAGCGCGGCCGGGCCCTGCTGCGGACGGTGGCCGAGAATTTAGGCGCCGCGGCGACCGATGCCCTGGCGGCCAAGACGGTCCGCTGGGCCGCGGGCGAGTACATCGCTCTGCTTCGGCAGCACATCCAGAAGGAAGACAACGTTCTGTTCGTCATGGCTGACCAGGCGCTGGGCCCGCAGGAGCAGGCGCTGATGTCCGACGCCTTCGATCGTACCGAGCAAGCCAACGGCAATGCCGGCAAGCATGAACACTACCTGGCCCTGGCGCAGGAGCTTGTCCGCAAGTCCAACGGCGGGGGGTGAACACCCGCGGCCGCAAGCTGTAGCTTGCCGACAGGCTGAATCAGGCGCCCCGACGGCGGGGCCCGGACATCGGCGCGGTGCCGCGACCGTGCCGGGCGAAGCGTGGATCGTTGCGGCGGCTCATGGACGTACCGTACCTGAAACGAGGATCTCCCGGCGCACCGCACGGCGGTGGCCGCCGGCGCGTACACTAGAGGAGGCGACTCATGCCTACCGTGTTCAACTGGCAGCTCGGGCGCGCGATGCGTTACCCCTACGAGCAAGCGGCGTCCCAGGAGCAGTTTGCCTTCGTCATCAATATCAACCGCTGCATTGGCTGCCAGACGTGCACCATGGCCTGCAAGAGCACCTGGACCTTCTCCAAGGGCCAGGAGCACATGTGGTGGACGAACGTCGAGACCAAGCCCTATGGCGGCTACCCGCAGCACTGGGATGTAAAGATCCTCGACCTTCTGGAACAGGCCAATCCCGGCAAGCAGAAATGGAGCGGGTCTCCTAATGGAAACCCCCGGAGCTCCTATGGGACTTTCGCGGGAAAGACGGTGTACGAGTCACCGGAGTTCGTGGCCCGCACCGGACAGCCCAACCAGGTACTGGGCTATCTCCCCACGGACGAGGAATGGCGATTCCCCAACATCCATGAAGATATTCCGCCGGCCGGGCAGAGCAAACCCATGGACTTCGGGCAGGGCGAGGACGCTTCCGGAAGCAAGAAGCACCGCGCGTGGTTCTACTATCTCGCCCGCCTGTGCAACCATTGTTCCTACCCCGCGTGCCTGGCTGCCTGCCCCCGCACGGCCATCTACAAGCGACCGGAGGACGGCATCGTGCTCATTGATCAGAGCGAGTGCCGCGGCTACCGCAAGTGCGTGGAGGCTTGTCCCTACAAGAAATCGATGTATCGCGGCACCACCCGTACCAGCGAGAAGTGCATCGCCTGCTACCCGCGCATCGAGGGGCAGGATCCGGAGAGCGACGGCGTGCCCCTGGAAACGCGCTGCATGGCCGCCTGCATCGGCCAGGTGCGCATGCAGGGACTGGTCAAAGTCGCGGCGGACAGTACCTGGGTTGAGGATCGCCAGAACCCCCTGTATTTCCTGGTGCACGTGGCGAAGGTGGCCCTGCCGCTCTATCCACAATTCGGCACCGAGCCCAACGGCTACTACATTCCGCCGCGCTGGGTCCCCACGAAATACCTGGAGCAGATGTTCGGCCCCGGCGTGGAGCAGGCCGTCGAACGCTATCGGAACCCGGACCGCGAACTGCTCGCCGTGCTTCAGCTCTTCCGCCGCTCCAATCAGATCATCTCCCGCTATGAGATCAAGGAAGGGCCCAAAGTATATGAGGTCATGCAGCACGGCAAGAAGTTCGAGATGTACAACGACACCGTGATTGCCTACAACCGCAAGGGCAAAGAGATGTTTCGCACCACCGTCGAAGAGCCGGTGCACGTGCGGGCCGCGGCGCACGCGAACTCCATCTGAGCCGCTGTGCGTCCTGTGCTGACGAGCGCCGCGGGTAGGCGCAGAAGAGGATGACCATGAGCGACAACGGGGCCCCTGAGGCCCTTCTGGCGGCGGCGCGCGGCGCGGCGTACGGGCTGCTGGCCGCAGGCTGGCGCTACCCCGACGCCGAGCTGCTCACGTTGCTGGGCGAACCGGCGCGTTGGGACGACTGGCCGGCGACGCTGGCGACCCTCGACCCCGCCGCCGCCCGCGCACTGGAGACCGTGGCTTCCTACTGGCTGCACGGCGCCGGCGGTGCCGGCCATGCCGGCAGCGCGCATCTCGACCTGTTACGTCATACGTATGTCACTTTGGTGGGGCACGCCGTCCGCGGCACCTGTCCGCCCTACGAGCTGGAATATGACCGCGGCGAAATTTACCAGCAGGCCGCCGGACTGGCGGACCTTGGCGGCTTCTATGCCGCCTTCGGACTGGAGTTGGCGCGGGGCGCCGCGGAGCGCGCCGATCACGTGTCGGTGCAGTGCGAGTTCATGGCCGTGCTCTGCGCCAAGGAGTCGAACGCCCGCGCGACGGGTAACGGCAACGGCAGCGACACCTGTGCCGATGCTCAGCGCACGTTCCTGCGTGACCACCTCGGCCGCTGGCTTCCGGCCTTCGCGCATCGCGTTCAACAGGCCGATGCCGACGGCTTTTACGCCACGCTGGCGGCGTTCGCCTCAGCCTTCATCGACGGCGAGTGTCGGCGATTCGAGATCCCCCTGGGGCCGCCGTTGCTGCAACTGCGCGCTGTCGATCCGGTCAAGGACGTGGAGATCAACTGCGACGGCGCCGAGACCTGCGGTGCGGGCGGCGGCGAACCGCTGGTGCAGCTCGGGCTGGCAGTCGGGACGGATTAAGCACCGGTTGCGACACCGAGGCGGCGAGCCCGACCCCCACCTCCGCGCCCCGACGGACCGCGTGACCGCTGAGAGATGCCCACGATGGAGTTCGAGTACGAGCCGGCACTGGTGGAGCAGGCGGCGTTCCTCGCCGCCCGGCGGGACCCGGCGCTGGAGTGCGACCTGCACCTCGCCGTGGATCCGTTGTACGCCATTCCTGATCCCGAGTTGCGACAGCGGGCGTTCGAGGAAGCCTACTCGTCGCTCTTTACGCGGATGGGCCTGGCTGCCGTTCTGCCCCGGCTCGTCGATGAATTCCCGCGGTTGACGCAGGCGGTCGGTACGTGCGTGGTGCGCGAGGCGCCCCGAGGCAAGGCCCAATCCGCTGAGCTGCTCGGAAAACCGGTCGAGAATTCGGTGGCATACACCCTGATGATCCAGTTGTGCCCGGCGTCGCTGCTGGATGTCGTAAGTCTGACACCCTTGATGCGCCGCGAACTGCTGCATGCGTCCGACATCGTCGATCCGGACTTCGGCTTCGTCGAAGAGCCGCTTCCGGGGATTCCCGCGCAACAGACACTCATCCGGGAACGCTACCGCGTGCTCTGGGACGTCTATGTGGAAGGCCGCCTGGTGCGCGCCGGACGGCTGGACGGCAACGGGGTGCCGAAGCTTCGAACGCACTTTCTGCACGCCTTCTCGGTTCGTGGCGGGCAGGCATCGCCGGCGGACTTCGACCGCATCGTCAGCGCCGGTCGCCTCTCTCACCGGCAACTCCGGGACTGGGCCGTGAGTCCCCGCAGCGTGCTCGCCGCCCCGGCCCCAGCATCCCCCGCCGACGATGGACAGGTTCGTGCCCTCTGTCCGCTCTGCGGATTCCCCACCTTCGACTGGTACCCGTTTCCCGCGCCCGGCGTCGTGGGCGTCATCCTGCAGCAGCGGCCCGATTGGAACCCCCAGGCCGGGGCCTGCCGGCAATGCGTGGAGACGTATCTCGCGGGCGCTCCGTTGCGCCACCCCGCGCCCGCGGCCTCGCCCCAAGGGACGTGCATCCCCTGCTGCGGACACCCGCCGGCTACCGTTATCACTCGACAGGCTTAGCGGCGACCGGAACTCACCTGATTGGACGGTCGTCGGGTCGATGCGCATGCCGCGCACCGCATACACGGCGCGCCGCTCACACGTGGTAGACTCGCCTGCCCGACGCCGCCCCTCGCCGTCCCCCTCCTCGGACACGGCCACACGGCCTGTCTGCGCGCCGTAAACCAACCGCGTCCGCGCCATTTGGCGGGCTCGCCGCGTCGCTGTAGACTTCCGCCCATGGTCGTTCTAACGAGAACCGATACCGAAGCGGAATCGCGCCCTCCCCTGTGCCGCCGGGCGCCGCGTGAAGCGTGCTCCCATCGTTGCAGCGCCGGCCAGGCGGTTCCGCATGGAGCATTCGGGCGCCGCCCGCGTGGCGGCGGGGCATCGGCCGTCGGAAAATGGGCCTGTTGCGTCATGGTGCTTAGCGGGAGCTGCGGGCGGGATGTGCGGCTGACGGGTGAGACGCTTCGTGACGTCACTGTGCACACCGTCAGCCACTACGGCGTCACTCTCGACGAACAGGCGGCGCCGGAACAGGTGGCCTTCGTGCTGCTGCGGGCCATCCGGGATGATTTTCTCGCGACCAGCGAAGCGCAGCGCGAGGAAGCCGTCGCCCGGCTCTACGACGTAGCGGCCGCCGACGCCATCGGCGGGCTGGGGGGCAAGGGTCTAACGCGTTTGGAAACGCTCTATCAGGTCATTCACCAGTGGACGCCAACGGTGGCGTATTACGCCCGCGATCTGGAGGAGGATTGGGAGAAGGCGCGGCCGCGGCTGCTCCGTACGCGCTCGCAGACCACGAAGTCCGGCAAGGCGGAGGCGGAAGAGGTCCAGGTCCTTACCGAGCTTGCCGACCCCACCGCGGACGCCAACGCCCGCGTCGTACTTGTCATGGGGATGGTACGCGAGCGTAACCACTGGCGGGTGAAGGCGTTGGCTTTCGCTCCCAGTCGACGAAGCATCCGCGCCCAGCCGGCCGTCGAGTCCGAACCGCGAACGTAATAGGGTTGCGGTCGTAACCCGCGCCGCGACAACCATCGGAGCCGCGACCGAAATGGAGCGTGCAGCATTTGCAACGGCGCGACCGACCCATAGCGCGCCGGAGCGAACCGAACCAGACTCCGGACTGAGTGAACCGACCGTGGACCCGGACTTGATCGTCGTCAAAGGGGCGCGTGAGCACAACCTGCGCAACGTCACGCTCTCCATCCCGCGCGGGAAGTTGGTGTGCTTTACCGGGGTTTCGGGCAGCGGCAAGAGCAGTTTCGCCTTCGATACGCTTTTTGCCGAGGGGCAACGCCGGTACCTGGAATCACTGAGCTCGTACGCGCGACAGTTCCTGGGCCAGCTTTCCAAGCCCGATGTGGATCAGATCACGGGACTCGGACCGGCCATCGCCATTCAGCAGAAAACCAGCGGATGGAACCCGCGCAGCACCGTGGGGACGATCACGCAGATACACGATTACCTCCGCGTGTTGTTCGCGCGCGCCGGTCGGCAGCACTGCCCGCGCTGCGCCCGCCCCATCGCGGCACAAACCCGCGAACAGATTCTGGCGCGGATTCTGGAAGTTCTGGCCGAGGCGAAAGTGTTGATCCTCGGCCCCGTGGTCCGCGGGCAGAAGGGCGAATACCGTGACCTCTTCGCGGACATGATCAAACGCGGGTTTGCCCGTGCCCGGGTCGACGGTGAGGTGTTGTCCCTTGCCGAGGCGCCCATGCTCGCCCGTCATGTCCGCCACAACATCGAGATCGTGGTGGATCGCCTGACCATCGCCCCGGCCGTCCGCCCGCGCCTGGCGGAGGCAGTCGAAACGGCGCTGGAGCTGGGCGACGGGACTCTCATCGTTCACATACTCGCCGACTCCGGAGCGAAAGCGGCGAACCTAGCCCCTGCCGGCGGCGCCCGACCGACGCGCGGCCTGTCGCGCCAGTCCGCCGCCGCGAGCGGGCGCGGCGCGAGGGGGCGCGGCGCTGCCGCCCGTTCCGCCGTACCCGGCAGCGACCTGCTGCTTTCCTCCCACTACGCCTGCCCGGAGTGCGACCTGAGCTTCGAGCCGCCCTCACCGCAGCTTTTCAGCTTTAACTCGCCGACCGGCATGTGCACAGCCTGCGACGGCCTGGGCACCAGCTTCGACTTCGACCCCGATCTGCTGGTGCCCGATCCGCGGAAGAGCTTCCTGCACCTGGCGGTTGAGCCCATGCGCACGCGAATCGGCCGCTGGCGGCGGCATATCTACCGCGGCGTGGCGGAGCACGTGGGCTTCGACCTCGGCACGCCCTGGGGCAAGCTCCCCGAGAAGGCGCGCCGCGCCCTGCTCTACGGCCTGGGTGACACGCATGTGACCTACGAATGGCGCTGGTCGGGGGGCGTGTGGCGCCATGGCGGCACGTTCGCGGGCGTCGTCGCCGAGCTGCGCGACAAACACCGCAAGGCGCAATCCTCCTTCGTTCGTGCTTACTACGAGAAGTACATGCGGCAGTCGGTTTGCGGCGCCTGCCGCGGCGGCCGCCTCAACGCCCAGGCGCTCGCCGTCCGCGTCGGGGATCGCAACATCAACGAGGTATGCGCTCTACCCGTCAACGAGGCGGAGGCGTTCTTCGCCCAACTGTCGCTGTCGCCCACCGAGTCCAGGATCGCCGCCGAGGTCCTCAAGGAGATCCGCGGGCGCTTGCGTTTCCTGACGGACGTGGGATTGGAGTACCTCACGCTGGACCGTTCCGCTCCCACACTGTCCGGGGGTGAATCGCAGCGCATCCGGCTGGCGAGTCAGATCGGCGCCGGACTGGTGGGCGTGCTCTACGTCCTGGACGAGCCCAGCATCGGCCTGCACCACCGCGACAACCGGCGGCTGCTGGATTCCCTCCGCCGCCTGCGTGACCTGGGCAACACCGTCGTGGTCGTCGAACATGACGAACAGACGATGCGCGCCGCGGACGAGATCGTAGACTTCGGCCCCGGACCCGGGGTACGAGGCGGAGAGGTCGTCGCCCACGGCAGCCTTGCCGCCGTCGCCGCCGAGCCGCGTTCCATCACCGGCCGGTACCTGCGGCGCGACGAGGAAATCCCCGTTCCGCAGAAGCGCCGCCCCGTTTCCCGAGCCGCCCGCCGCTAGATATTCCCTTGAACGCCCGGAAACCGGGGCTAGAATTCCGCGACTGCTCTGGTGAATCGCCCGGGATCTGAACGTGCCCCGCTGGTGCGCACGCCCCTGTCGGGCTGAGGCGAGGCCTACGGCAGCAGGCGGGCGCCGGGCGGTGCCCCGCGGGTGCGGTGTTTTCGGCGCGCGGGTTTCCGCGTGTGCGGAGGTGCCGTAGCGCTCCAGCCCGCGTAACGCCGCGAGCTCCGTCGCATCGAAGCCCCGGGCCGGGCGGGCGGCCAGCGTGACCGGGTTCCGGTACCTGCATCGCCCGGCGGGACCCGGGCCAGTGGACACCAAGCAAGGTACACCGACAGGCTGCCGGGGGTGGCGGCATGCAGGTGTGGGTTCTCGAGACGGGGTCGTGCGATCGACGACGGCACACACCCGCGGGTTCGCACGCCCACGCGGTAGCGACGCGCGTCGCGCCGCAGGCCGGGTGGGTGCTCTTCGGGGAGAGTGGAGATGACCGAGATTTCGACGCCCGCGCCGGGATCGGCCTCCGACGACGGGCGGGTGCTGGAAGCCGGCGGCCTGGAATCTACCGCGGGCGGCGGGGCCCGCAGGATCGACAAGTATTTCCGCGCCATGACCAAACATCAGGCGTCGGACCTGCACCTGAAGGCCAACACGCCTGCCAAGTTCCGCCTCAAGGGTGCCATTCGCAACATCGATGCCAACCCCCTGAGCAACCGCGATATCGAGGCCATGATGTTCGAGATCATGGACGGCCCGCAGCTTGAGCTCTACCGCGAGAAGGGTTCGGTGGACTTTGCCTACCAGCTCCCGGGGGCGGACCGCTTCCGCATCAACGTCTTCCGCCAGCGCGGCAAGACCTCGGTCGCCGCGCGGCGCGTGCCGCGCGACATCCTGAACTTCGCGGAGCTGCATCTGCCCGAATCTCTGGCCAAACTCGGTGAGCTGCACCAGGGGCTGGTGCTCTTCGCGGGCATCACCGGCAGCGGCAAGAGCACCAGCATCGCCGCCATCCTGGAACACATCAACCGCACCCGCGCGTGCCATATTATGACACTCGAGGATCCCATCGAGTTCCTCTACGAGGACAAGAAGGCCTTCGTCAACCAGCGGGAGATCGGCCTGGACGTGGAGAGCTTCGACGAAGCGCTGAAGTACATGATGCGCGAGGACCCGGACGTCATCCTCATCGGCGAGCTGCGCGATCAGGAGACCCTGGCCGCCGCCCTCGCCGCCGCCGAGACCGGGCACCTGGTGTTCGGCACCATCCACTCCTCCAGCTCCGCGGCCACCATCGGGCGTATCGTCGATCTGTTCCCCGAGGAGCTGCACCAGCAGATTCGCATGTCGCTGGCCTTCAACCTCCAGGCCATCGTGTGCATGAAGCTCTTGCCCGGCCTGCGGGCCGACATCCCCCGCGTGCCCAGTTGCGAGATCATGCTGGCCAACGGCACCATCCGGAAGATGATCGCCGAGGAACGCGACGCCCAGATCGGAACGGTGATCCGCAGCTCCTACCACGACGGGATGATCGACTTTACCGAGTCGCTACGGCTGCTAACGGAGCAGGAGCTGATTTCCGTCAAGACCGCCTACGCCGCGGCCCCCAACCCCGATGAGCTGAAGATGCGCCTGAAGGGCATCTCGGTCACCGGCGGGGGGATCATCGGGTAGGGCCGGCGTCCGTTTTCCATGCCCGGGTAGCTCGCGTTTCACCGGCAGGACGCGGGTGGCCCACCGCTTCAGCGGTGGGGGCGGCGAACGCTTCGCGAATGAAGAATGGTGAATGCGGAATGCGGAAACCGGGCCGTCCCGATGAAACCGGGATGAGGGAGCGGATTGGGTGGCCCACCGCTTCAGCGGTGGGGGGGGGGGGGCGATTTGAACGCCGATTGTCGACTGGCGATTGTCGATTGTCGCGTGGCCGACGGACCGATGATATGCCCGCGGCAGTCATGCGCAGCCTGACTCCTCAGCGCAGTCCTCCTTCGTGTACTCTGTGTCCTTCGTGGTAATGGTGTTTACCACGAAGGGCACGAAGGCCACGAAGATGGCTGACCTTCCGGCTAGTGGCCCAGTGCATCAGTGGCGCAGTGGGTGGCCCATCGCTTCAGCGGCGGGGGAGGCGAAGAAACGACGAATGCGGAAGGAGGAATGCTGAATGCGGAAGGAGCTACGCCGCAGGAGTGGCGGGCGGCCACCGCTTCGGGCGGGTGGCCCACCGCTTCAGCGGTGGGGGAGGCGATGATGGCGCAAGAACCGGCGTGTACGATCCGTACCGCGAGTGCCAACGAGCGGTCACCTCGCTCGGTCACCCGATTGACGATTGTCGTTTGAGGCGCCGGCCTACGGCGCGAGGAACGCGCGAACGAACCCCGCAAAGTCGGCGAGGTCGACGTCGGTGTCGGCGTTGAAGTCGAAAGCTTCGCAGCCGGGGGCGACGGACTTTTTCCCGGGGCCGTTGCAGCAGCCGGCCCAGTCGGCGAGGTCCGACGGGCCGACGCTTCCGTCGCAGTCGAAGTCGCCGATGCCGAATTCGTAGGCGCCGAGGTCCACCCGGCCGCACAGCAGGCGCGGGTGACCGTCGAGGTCGACGTCGCCGGGCTGCGGTACATAGTCGGGGTCGCCGGCGTTGATGCCCGGTGAGCCGGCGCGGAGGCGGAAGTCGTCGTCTTCGTTGCCCGCGATGTAGTCCGCCCGGTGTGCGCATAAGAAGCGGCATTTTCGTCAGAGTTGTATGCGGCATCTTGACACGCCAATCCAACGGTTGAGCCGGGGCCGCGGCCTCGTGTGCCCGCTATCGCCAAGGCGCCACGAAGCCAGGGGGCCTCGCCTCGCCACAACGACCGAACCCATGTGGGCGGTTTGTTCCAACTTCGGTCCGTCGGTGATTCCGCTCCGGGGACGCTGCCCGAAGACCTCAAAGAGCACGTATACAGCGGCTACCGCAGTCCAAACGGAGTTCAGATCGAGACCCTGGCGTCTCGACATCTTGACAGGGTCGAAACTAGTCGTTCTAACGCCGAGAGTTGCTGATTCGCCTGGCGTGAGGTCCAGGCGATGCACGTTCGCACTCTGTGGCTACGCTTGTCCATCCGCTGCCGACGCTTCGAGCGTGCAGTTTGGCCCCTGGAAAGTACTTGCGTGGAGTGACCCGTATGACACACGCTGAACCGCCTCCGACTCGCCCTGGCCTCGCGACGATCTCCCTCCTGAAGGCATACTTCGACGCCGGGCAGGACCACCTCTCGATGCTCATGCCATTTGTCCTCGACGTTGTTACTCGGTACAAAGACGGGTTTACCGCTGTTCACACGAAAGCTGACCTCCTACTCGAACATGGTCTCGACATTCCCGAAGCGGTTGTGCGGGTGCTCCTTCACCGGGCGGTTGGAACTGACTACCTGACACACGAAGCCGGACTCTTCTTCCAAAAGAACGCTGCCCCGCCGCCCGAAGACCTACGAAAAGACAGGAAGCAGCTCGAACTCGACCAAGGCGCGATAGCCGCCGCCTTCGTCGCATACGCGCGCACGGTCGGCCAGGAGATCCAGGGTACCGACGAGGCCCTGCGCCTGCTCGTCGACTTCCTTGACAACAACCATGTGCGCCTGCTGCTCGGAGGAATCCAAGTTGACGGTTCCGATGCATCCGACCGCCTTACCCCCAGAGATACGCGGCTGGTGGCCAGTTTCATCTGCAATGCATGTGCGCAAGATGAAGCGCTGCGAGCGACACTGCAGAGAATGCTCCAAGGGTTCGTACTCTACAACGCCCTATTACTGCGCGACGTCAGTTCGGCCCAACGCCGATTTGCTAACCTGACAGTTTTTTTCGACACGCCCTTCCTTTTCGATGCGCTGGGGCTCGGCGACGCTCCGGGAACGACCGCAGCGCGTGAAACGCTTGAGGTTCTTCAGACCGCGAAGGCAAAGCTCGCCGTTTTTGACGTCACGATCCGCGAGGTCCGTCGCGTGTTGAAAGTTTATAGCAACGCGCTGAAATCGGCTGATGGAGCGCGAAGTCTGCGACCGACGCCGCTTACCCGTTTCTTCCTCACGAGTCGCTATACTCCGGCCGACGTTGAACAGTGTATTGCGCTTCTAGAAAAGAACCTGAGGGCTCTCGGTGTCGTATCCCGCCCGACTCCAGATCGCGTAGCAAGGCTCACGTTGAACGAGCGGGCATTGGCTGAGCGCCTTCGTGCGGATACGGATCAGGAGGCCATCACCGATCGAGTAATGCATGATGTCGACTGCGTGGCTGGTGTCTTGACGTTGCGCGGTGGGAATGTGGCAGATACATGGGATCGCGCGATGGCGGTCTTTGCCACAACCAGCCGACTTGTAGTGAAGAACGTGCGGCTGTGGTATTCAGATTCCGGCGAGCGCGGAATCCCGCCAATTATTCACGTCCACACACTGCAATGCCTTGCGTGGCTGAAAAACCCGAAACAGTCGACCCAGCTTCATCTCCACCAACTCGTCGCATTATGCGCGGCCGCATTACGACCATCGGAAAGGATCTGGAGAGCGTTCCTGGCGCATCTCGGACGGTTGCAGACATCAGGCGAGCTGAGTTCGGACGAAGCAGTCGCGATGGTCGCCAGCGAGCTAACTGACCACTACTTGAGCGAGGTGCCGGACGGCGGAGAAGCTGACTCGCATACGTTGCGGGAGGTGGTGGACAGAGTGAGAGCGAAGTACAGCGAAGAGGCGGCTCGACGAGTAAGACTTGCGGAAGAAGCGGCCATTGGTGAGAAGGAGCAGCGAAGGCAGCAAGAACTGCGCGTAAATTCTCGCGTACGCGCGATTGCGTCGTGGGTTGGGAATGGTACCTTTTGCTTGCTTACAATGCTAGTATTGTATGTGACGTTTTACGGCGTCCCATCCAATGCTGGCTTCGGTAGTCTCAAGGGGATCATGTCGCTGGCGGTAGGAATCGTCGCGATTGTGCTGTCAGCCTGTGGGTCGATCAAGGGAACAACTGTCTCGGACGTAAGGACAGGTATGGTAGAGTGGCTCAATAGGCGCCTTCAGTTGTGGTTTTTGGGGAACGATGGTGGGCGAGAGGTCCAGTGAAGATGCATTCCGGGAAGAGGTCGCGCGGTGCAACCTCCGGAACGGCAGCATGCACGGGGAGGGTGTGCACCAGCCAGAGGGCCACTGGAAACTGTTTCGAGGCACTCGTACTCCCGCCAATCGGGATCGCGAGCCCCGCAGCCGGCGTAACCGCCGCGGATGGCCACGCCGCTGAGCAACTGAAACGACGCGGTACGATCGCCGCTCCCGCAGTCCGGGCGGTAGACGCCATTCGCGACGCGCACCTCCGTGATCGCGCCGCCGCTTTCCGCCGCAGCGCGCAACGCATCCTGCAAATCGGTGAACGCGGTGCACCAGCTTGCGCCGTCATGCACCGGGCCCACGGCGTCGGCGTCGACGCAGATGGTCTCCGCGCCCGCCGGGCTGCCGACCAAGCCCAGAACCAACCCCGCCAAGGCTCCTGGAGCCCAGCTTCGGCGTGCTGTCATGACGGTCGTCCTTTCAGCCAACGCTCGCCCGATAGAAGCCCCAGCACATTCTATGCCCCACAAGTCTCGAAAACCGGGGACACCGAAAGGACACCCTGGCAGTCGCAGTTCCGCGTCTTTTTGCGTATCCCTGGGCGTGATTCCCCGCAACCACACCGGCGGGCGGCTCGCCGCGTCAGCGGTGCGGGCGGCGATTCGAACGCCGATTGTCGATCGCCGATCGCCATTGGGGGTCGCTGCCGCATGCGTTGGAGGCGGATTACCCAACGCCTCCCGACCGCGCCCGCAGCCTGTAGGGCTGCTCGATAGTAGCCGTGGGCAAGCGCAGCGCCGCCCACGGTGCATTGATGTGAGAACATCCTCAACCCCGTAAGGGTTGTCTTACGCGCTGCAGGTGCGGCGATGCGAGGGTATCCACAATCGTGTGAGGGTTGTCTCACGGCCTCCTGGCGGACCCCTACAGGGTCGGCCAGGCTCGGGGGGCGTCGTATCCGGTGGCGGCGCTGCGCTGGCCACCGGCTACTGTCTGTCAGGCTTACAGCCTGAACCTCGCGGCGAACCATCCCGGCGGGAGGCGCGCTGCCTGCATAGCGGCGAGCCTTCCCGGCGAACGGCGTCGTGCCTGAAGAACGTCGAGCGCCGGGGAGCGGGCGAACGGCGTGCTGCATCCAGAGCCGTCCCGATGAAACCGAGATGACGAAGCGGGCCTTCGCCGCTGGGGAACGGCTGGCGCGCTATCTGTACCGCGAGTGCGCAGGTGCCACTGCTCTGCGAGCAGTGATCTTCCGTTCAACGCACGTGAGCGGCTGGGTGGCCCATCGCTTCAGCGGTGGGGGAGCCGATTCCTTCGATGCGCCGCTCGCGCAAGAACCCCAGGCCGCGCGGGCTAAAGCCCGCGGCTCGCCAACCACCGCCGACGACAGCGTGGCCCATCGCTGTAGCGGTGTGGGAGCCGATTCGCAACCCAATTGGCGATTGACGATCGACGATTGTCGATCGGCGCCAAGGCCGTTGGGGGTTGCGCGCGACGTCGACCCTCCTACCCCCCCACCTTCTTGGCCTGAATGCGCATGGGCTTAAGGTCGACGATCTCGATGAGGCTGGGCCATTCGCCCTCGACCAAGTGCCCCGCGAGGTCCTCCGCGCTCATCTTGGCTTTGATACGGAAGGTGACCAGTCCCTTGGTGGAGGAGGGGCCGTCGACGCTCATAATGCGCTCGCGGTCGATGTCCTTAAGCTTGTTCTTGATCTTCAGCGCCTCGCCCACGGCCATGCCCTGGATTTCCAGCGACAGCTCGCCGCCCGTGGAAAGCCGCCGCGACCATTGTCGCATGACGCTCTGATAGCAGCGTTCGGCGAGTTCCGCGGAGGCGTTCTCCAGCGCCTTCTTGCCCCCCTGCGGCGAGTGGGTGTGCAGGCCCGCCGCCCCCCCGCGCCAATTGGCGAGCGACTCACTGGCCATCATCTCCGCGGTGTCGGTGTAGTACATCTTGATCATGCCGTCGCCGTTGTACATGGCCGTCGGCTGCCCCGCGAGCTCCTTGACGCCCGCGGCGTTGGCCTGCGCCGTGCCGGTGATGAAGATCTGCGTGCCCCATTCCAGCGACAGCGCCTGCATGCGGGTGGTATCGGCCTCGAACTTGGCGTCCTCGATGGCCCGCTCGCGCAGCACCCGCAGGTGCTCGCCGGCGTAGACCTTGAACCCCCGCGCCAGCAGGCGGTTTTCGATTTGCGACTCGAGGATGCTGCTGTCCTGGATGACGCCGTCGATGCGCTCAAGGATATAGACTGCCACGCCCGGCCGGCCAATCTGCTTGAGCACGTTCTGCACCTCCATCCACGTGGAGGCAATCACGTTGCGGCTCACTCGGGCGCGCACGCGGCAGAACTTGGTCCCCCCCGCGGCGTCGCCTTTGTCGAGAATCTCGTAGTCGGTGATGATGCCCGCGGCGCCGGCGAACAGGGTGTCGCGGATGAGCTCGAAGTTGCCCTCGGCGCGGTGCTTTTCGATTTCCGCGCCCGCCGCCGCCTCCATGGCCCGGCGCAGCGCGTCGTTGAGCGCCGCGTCCTCATAGAACGCCTCGCCGGTGACCTCCACCTCCACGATCTCCTGCGGTGGAGGGGGCGTGGTGGACTCCTGCGCTGCCGCGACGGCAACCCACGCAAAGGTGACGGCGCTGACGGTGGTGAACATCCGGCTCATCGATCTTCTCCTTTGAAGGTGCGGCACGATTGTCCGCGGCCCGGCCGCCGGGTCAAGGGGAATCGGGGCGGCGTGCAAACGCAGGGTCTCCATCATTCGCAACATGACGTCCGCGCGCTCGAGCGACCACGAACGCCTTCTGGCGGTTCGCGGCCAGGCGCCTTTGCGTCGCCACCGCAATGCCGGGAAGGACCGCTCCATTCCGCCGCCGTACGAATCGGCGCCGCCCGTGCGCACGGAACGGATCGCGAGCGCGCCGCCCCGGCGGGCGTACGGACCATTGCCGCGTCCTGCGTAGCTCGACACGCTGCGCCGGCGGAGTGCCCGTTGGAAACGACCCACGCGCGCGGCGAGGCACCCCGTCCACGTGCCCACCCACCAATAGACCGCCGCGTCGTACGCTGGTTAGGCGCGACCGGCGGAGCCAATCGCTCCGATGGCGGAAGCCGATCCCTGGCCCGGACAGTGACGCTTGCTTACCTTATCGGCATCAGGCCGGCTTTCCTGACTCGATGGAGCGAGCGTGCGTGGGCGTCACCTCCCCCAAGCAAACCGGAATGTTCGCCGCGGGCCTGGGGCTGGCCGTCCTGCTGGCGGCCGGTTGCGGCACTCGCCTGCCGGGCGGCACCGACGGGCTGTTCACGGTTCCGCTGGCGGTCGAAGGACAGGCCGTGGGGGACGCCATTGTGGACACCGGCGGCGGGTACGAGATCATGCTGCGCGACGACTTCGGTCTGCCGCTCGTGGATCGGATCGAGGTGTTCGCCTTTGGCGGCCGCGCCCAGGTGGACGTGACCGCGGGGTTTCGCTACGTAGCGGGCGGCGTCAGCGCCGCAACCGACGCGGCGATCATCTCCACTCCCATTTGCGCCTGTAACGGCGTGGGATTCCCGTTCCTGCGGAAGACGGGCACGGTACTGGCACTGGACTTCGACGCCGGGACCGCCGCGTTTCGCGCCGACGTCCCGGAGGTCGGGGCCGCCTTCGCCTTCGACCCCCCGCCGCCGCGCCTCGCCGGTTTCGACAGCTCGTTTGTTCGCGTGGACGTGGAATTCGGCGGCAGCGCCACACCGGCGCTGGCGCTTCTGGACACCGGGGCCGCCAGGACGTTGATTCACCGCGCGCTGGTGCCCGATGCGGCGGTGCTGCCGCTGGCCAAACAGGCGACGGTGACGCTGGCCAACCCTCAGCTCGGAGCCGTCGCCGTCAGCGCCGGGTTGTACGCGAACCAGGCGTTGCCGGACGTGATCATCGGGGCCGACGTCATGCGCACCTGGGGGCCGCGGTGGTACTTCACCTTCGCGCCGCGGGGCGGAAGCTGCATCGTCGTTCTCACCGCGGCGCCCGACGGCGACCCGCCGTCGGTCTCGGTGGCCTCACGCTGACGCCCTTCGCACGAATCTCCGCCCTGCGCTACGGACAGGGCGAGACGGGGATCGTCGCGTTCAGCCACGGATCAAAGGCGCCGGCTCCGTTCAGCAGGTTCACCAGCATGGTGATGTCCTGGGCGTTGGCGGCGCCGCTGCGGTTGGCGTCCGTGGCGTACAGTGGGCGCGGGACGGCACCGTTGAGGGCGTTGACCAGCGCCGTGATGTCCTGGGCGTTAGTCGCGCGGCTGGCGTTCACGTCGCCGGGCAGGTAACCGATGCAGGTGCTGGTACCGCTGGGCGTGTGGGTGATCCGGGTCCACGCCTTCGGTTCGATGATGGCATCGAAGCCCACGGTGACGGTGTCGACGCCGATGGGCGTGACGCTCACCACATTCGGCGCGATGCCGTTCCCGCCGGTCTCCGTGGTCACGAGGTCCGTCATCGCAAGTCCCGCCACCGGTCCGTCGAAGGTCAGGTCCACCTGGTTCCAGCCGAAGAGCTGCCCGGCGTTGGTAATGGAATGCGGCTGCCGGGCGTCAATGGCGTTCTTGGGCGGGGCAGCGCCGATGATGGCAATCTGCACGGCGCAGGGGTCGGGGCTGCACACGCTGCCGTCGCCGCGGTAGGTTCCGCCGGCGTTGGCGCAGTGCGCCGCGGTCTGGACGCTGCAACCGGAACCTGTGATGCAGCAGGCTCCGAGGTTGCACAGTCCGGGGCTGCAAACCGAGTCCGCACCCTCGTAGGTGCCGGCCGCAAGCGTGCACTCGGGAGCCGAAAGCTCGGCGCAGGTTTCGTCGGATTGGCAACAGGCGCCCAGGACGCAGGGGTTGGCGGAGCAGTTCGACGAGGCGCCGAGGTAGAACCCGCCGCCGACGTCGCACGCGCTGCGGATCGCCAGGCCGCAATCGCCGCCCGTACAGCAGGCGCCGAAGGTGCAGCGGTCCGCGGTGCACCCGCTTCCGCCGCCCTCGAAGGTTCCCGACTCCGCCAGGCATTGTGCCTCGGGGAGTTCGTCGCAGATTTCCCCCGCCTTGCAGCAGGCGCCGCGCGAGCAGGCGAGATTGGCACAGACGCTTCCCGGACCGCCGAAGTACCCGCCGGAACTCAGGCAGTCATCGCGCGTGGCGTCGTCGCCGCAACCACCCTGGGCGCAGCACGCCCCCAGGGCGCAGGTCGAGGCATCGCAGGCGCTACCCGCACCCTGGAAGACGCCGCCGCCCGCGGCACAGAACGCTGAGGTCTTCTCACTGCATGTCGTTGCGTTGCAGCACGCACCGAGCACGCACTGATCCGTCGCGCACGCGCGCCCCGCCCCCTGGAACACTCCACCGGCCTGTCCACAGGCGAATTCCGTCATGATCGAGCACGCCCCGCCGTTGCAGCACGGTCCCGATTTCTCGCACGGCGCCGTGAAGCAGGTTTGCCCGGCGCGGAAGTCGGCGGGATCGTCGCACTGCGCTGCAATGGCCGGAGACACGCAAGTGGAATCGGGGGCGCAGCAGGACCCTACGGTACACAGGTCGGGAGTACAGGCGGTTCCGTCCAGGAACGTGCCGCTGGTGCGGGCGCAGGCAAAGCGGTCCGTTTGCGTGCAGCTTCCGTCATCGCCGCAGCAGGCACCGGCAGCACAAAGCCCGGTGGTGCAGGCGGTTCCGTCGCCGCCATACGCGCCGCCGTCCTCGGCGCAGGCGTTGGCGGTGAGCACTTCGCACACCCCGCTCGCCTTGCAGCAGGCTCCGCCCGGGTCGCAGCCGGCCTGGGCGCAGGTGAGGTTGGCGTTGAAGTCGCCGTCGGCCGCCACGCAGGTGGTGCTGGTGGTAATGGCGCAGGTGCCGTCGCGCATGCAGCAGGCACCCGTCACGCAGATGCTGAACGAACAGGTGACGCCGTCGCCTTCATATTCACCGCCTTCGGCGATGCACGCGGCCTGGCGTTGCACGGTGCATTCGCCGTCCATGCAGCAGGCGCCGGCCGGCGGGCAGGTGAAGTTCGCGCAGCGCGCCGTGGCGCTGAATTGATTCAGCGGTGGAGGACACAGGGCTCCCAGTCGGTCCTCGCAGGATCCCACCGGCGGGCAGCAAGCGCCCACGACGCACTGGTTGCCTCCCGTGCACAGCGTTCCGTCGCCCAGGTAAGTACCGTTCTGGGCCGTGCAGGCCGAGGGAAGCAGCATGCTGCACGTGGCGTTCGGGAGGCAGCAGGCGCCGGCGGGCGGGCAGGGGCTGGGAGAACAATCCGCACCTGCAATCACCGTTCCACCAGCGTTTTGACACTCCCCGGCCGGGCGATCGGAACACGTGCCATCAATGTGGCAGCAGGCGGCCACCACGCAGATG
Organism: Planctomycetota bacterium; assembly: GCA_016208685.1. Taxonomy (GTDB): domain Bacteria; phylum Planctomycetota; class Phycisphaerae; order UBA1845; family UBA1845; genus JACQXM01. Next base: position 223,914 of record JACQXM010000023.1, read on the forward strand.
TCGGACGCGCACGCGGTGCCGTCCCCCAGGTAGTTGCCGCCGTCCGTGTAGCAGGCGGCGCTGGTCAACTGGCGGCAGGAGTTGTTTTTGCAGCACGCCCCGGCCGGAGGACAGGTGACCGCGTCGCAGGTCAACCCGTCGTGGTAGATGCCCGACAGCAGCGCGCAGCGCCCGCGCGCCGTCACAATGCAGGTTCCGTCGTCCAGACAGCACGCTCCGCGATCGCAAACGCCCGTGGCCAGGCACGTGGTGTTGTCACCGGTGTAATCGCCGCCGCGGCTCTGGCATCCGAACTCCGAGATCGGGAACGCGAAGCAACTCTCGTCCGTCATGCAGCAGCCGCCGACCGGCGGACAGGTGGTCGTGGCACAGCTTTCGCCGGAAAAGAACGCCCCTCCGTCGATGCGGCAATTTTCCAGGGCGGCCGCGGAATCGTCGCAGGAGCTGCCGTCAAACGGACAGCAGGCCCCGCCGACGCACAGCCCCGGAGCGCACAGCTCACCGGAGCCCTGAAAGGCGCCGCCGGCCGTCGCGCAGTCGAGGGCGGTCAGTTCGGCACACTGCCCATCCGTCAGGCAGCAGGCGCCGGGCAGCGGGCAGGTAATGCCGGTGCACGAGGCGGCACCGGCCGTGAACGTGCCCTGTAGCGCGTCACACCCGCCGCTGGTGGTTCGGAAGCACGAGCCGTTGGGCAGGCAGCATGCCCCCGAGGCCGGCGTGACCGTGCAGGGGCTGCCCGAACACGGCGACGTGTAACCGAGGAACACACCGCTCGTCAGCGCCATGCATTGCGCCGGAGTGCGGTTGTCTACGCAGCCGTTTTGCGTTTGCGTAAGCTTGAAGCAGCAGGAGCCGGGGCAGGGAGGGTTGAGTGTCGTGCATGTTGAGCCCGCCCCGCGGAAGATCCCTCGCGTGTTGTTGGGCCCGGTCAGCGACTCGCAGAAAGCCTGGTCGACATTGTCCACGCAGCCGATGCCCGGAGCGCAGCAAGCACCGTTGCCGCAGCTCGGCTCGGTGGAGCACGTGGTCCAATCTCCCTGGAAACTGCCGCCGGCGGCGGCGCAGGTCGTTGCGGTTTCGCCGTCCAGACCGTCAGTGCAGAAGTTCAGGTCGCAGCAGGCGCCCGGTGGCTCGCAGGTTTCCGGCGCGCAGGTAGTGCCGAAGCCCTGCCAATACCCCTGATTGTTGGCGCAGTTCAGTTGCGTGACGTCGATGCAGAAGCTGGTACCATTATTATCCACGCAACAGGCACCGAAGCGGCAGATGGGGTCGATCTCGGCGCAGGTGGTGTTGTCCCCCCGGAACAAGCCGCCGGCCAGGAGGCAATCCTCTTCGGTGCGGTCCACGCAGGTGCCGTTCGACAGGCAGCAGCCGCCTTTGGGGATGCAGGGGTTCGGCGAACAGGTTAGCCCGCGGTTCCAATTGCCGTTCTGCGTGTCGCAGGTGAACTTGTCGGTGCGGAAGCACCCCTCGCCCACGCAGCATGCGCCCTGAACCAGCGGACAACCCAGGTTCAGGGAGGCGAGCTCCAGGCAGGTGACCGTTTCGGCGCTGAAGGCGCCGCCCTGCGCCAGACACGCACTTTCCGTGATCTCGGTGCAGGTCCCGCCCTTGCAGCACGCCCCGCTGCGCGGCGCGATGCAGATTTCCATGTTGTAGGCGCCTCCGGAGAAGGGCGTGAAGAACAGCGGGTTCTGCGTGTCCACCGGCGGACCGCTGGCGATCGTGGCTCCCACGGCGCCGAGGACGGTGAAGTCGGGGAAGACCCGCGGGTATTGCAGGTTGTCGCGCGCGTAGGTGATGCTGCTGCTGCCCCAGGTCACGCCCAAGGCGTAATCAAACCCGGGGGCGAGCTGGCGTGACCCTATGGGAATCGACCCGCTGGAGTACAGCCCGGCGCCGAGGCCGGCCACGTCCCGGACCGGCCCGACCCAGATGGGCGAGAACGTGCCGCTGTTGGACGGAGCGCGATGCAATGAGAACGACAGTTGGGCAACCGTCGCGGAGGGAATGTCGAGGTAGATGGAAAACTCCGTTGCCTCCGCGGCATCGGCGACGCGGATCACGTTGCCGCGATAGCGGAAGGTGCCGGCCAGCCCCAGGTCGGTGCCGCCGAAAAGCTGGCACCCGCTGGCACGGTCGCCGCCGGAGACCGCTGCCGGCTCGGATACTGCCGACGCCTTCAGGTGAGTCGTGTGCCGGGCATCGGGGTCCGGGCCCGAACCCAGTCCGTCAAGCGCGGTGTCGCTGGCCGCATACAGCGGGGCCACACAGCCCAAAACCAGCGCACAAGAACCTATACGCCAACGCATGCGGTGAGCGCGCATTTCCTCAACTCCATACTGTCGCTGCGGGAGGGTGGAACTTCCGTACGCTTGACGGCGTGAAGGCACCAGCGCCCCCAATCCGCTTGCTGATCACGCCCGCCCCCCCTGGGAGGTTCCCCGGATTATATCCACCTCGCGGCGGCGATACCAACGCCGTCACCGCGCCGAACGCTACGCCACCGTCCAACGTCCGCCCATCCTCGACGCGGGACGGCACGGCCCGGAAAGTCCCATATCTCACTTCCGCCGCGTGGGCCTGCTGCACGACAAAAAGAAGGGGGCGCCGCTCCGGAGTTTATTCCCAAGCCCCGTGGCGTCGGGCTTCGGCAGGGCGCCCCTGCGAGGGCAAACGTAAGCGCGTGGGAGGCAATCGGTTGGCGTGGCCGATACTTACGGGCGCCGAATCCCTGACCCCCCGGGCGTGTAGCGCCGCATTGGTACCTGACCGTATCGAGCCGCGGGCTTCAGCCCGCGCGGCCTCACGAAGCCCGAAGGCCCGCCGCGACCGCCACACGGAGGGCATGACGGCAACGGTGGCTGCCGTTTGACTCGTAGCCCAGCGGCTGCCTCGGCGCGATCAGTTCCCCCGACAGTCGGTGTATTTGCCCAACACCCGATCCCCCAATCGCTCGGGCGCCCGTTCCCCGCGCAGCAGCGGTAGACGATTCACCGTTTCCTGGAAGCGCAAGGCGCGGGAGTCAACGTCCCGCAGGCGCATGTCGATCTCTTGTTTGGCATCGACGTCGTTGACGATGCTCTCGTCTTCCTCCCCGCGCAGCACGCCGTAGACGGTGAAGACGTCGGAACGCACGGTAACCCAATCACCGAGGGCCACTAGTACCGCAATGGCGCTAAGGTAGTTCTCCCCGCCCGCTTGCCCCTGGCCTACGTTGAGGCTGTCGATGCGCATCGTGCCCCGCGCACCGGCGAACCGGACGTTGGCCAGTTCGCCGACGGTGAGGAAACCTCCGCCGCGACGGAACTGCGGACTCGCCGCCGCCCAGCCGCGGGCGCCCGCGGCGTCGTTGCGGGCGCCGCCGTTGAGGCTGCCGTCGTCATAGTTTCCCGAGTAGGCCGGCTGTTCGCCGGGCTCGCGGTGGTTCAGTTCCCGCAGTTCACGGTATGCAACGATCGCCTTCGCCAGCGCCGGTCCGATGGGCGTCGGCGTGGAGGGATTCGTCACCGCGGCGTCGAACGCCGGGATGAGGCTGAACACCGATTGCACGTCTGCCCCCGGAATTCGGCTCAGGGCCACGAACGGCAGCCCTTCCAGAACCTTCCACGGCGCGGCGTTGATGTTGATGCGTCCCTGGACGCGCAGGCCGTCCAAATCCACCTTCGGGCCGGCGTTGAGGTCGATGGTCGGGCCGTTGGGGCCGGTTTTGTAGGGGCCGACACTCGCCGGCGGAAGCGCCGTGAAGTAGTCGAACACCAGTTGCCCCCAGGGAAGGTGCATCACGTCACCGGCGCGGCTCTCGCCCGTTGTGTTCAACGGATCATACTTGGGGTCCACGTGGTGCACGCCCGTGGGGTCGAACACCGGCATGCGGCCGTTGTCGATGGCGAAGTAGTCGTTCCCGGTCTTCGTCTCCTTGTCCGTCAGGTACGAGGTGAACGGTTTGCGCTCCGAGTTCGCATGCCTCATGAGCAGCAGCAGCGTGCCGGTGGTGGGGAAGGAGTCGGCAAACGTTCCTTTGTCCGCGGTCACCACTTGAACCGGTAGGTACCCCACGTATTGCGGATCCGATCGTGTTGCCGGGCCCCCGAAGGTGTGTGAAGACTGCTGGATGCTCGTCACGTCGGCCATCGGCAGCGGCGCGAACCAGACGGATGTCGAATCCTGTTTGACCGGCTTCTCGACCGACCAGAGTCCGGCGTTGAGCTCGCCCACGCTGCTGCCCGAGAGGGACACCTCGTCGAGCACGACCGCCTTGCCGCCGACAAGACGCACCAACTGTATGGTCGCATTCTTATCGAACTTCAAGCCCGCCACCGTGGTTCCGCCCTGCACCTGCGGCGTCGGCACCGACTTCTCGCCGTCGTAAAACCCGACGAATGCGCGCGGCGCCAGCTTCATGGTGGGCAGGGCGACGGTAACCGCGGAACCCCCGTAGGTCGCGCGGAGCTCGTATTCGTTGTAGCCCAGGCTCACCTCGGCCGGGAAGGGGTTGTACAGCTCGACCCCGAAGAAGGACTGGGTAAGGTCGAGCGTCCCGGGTGGGTTTTCCTTCACCACGGCCACCACCTCGGTGATGAACGGCTGCCGCTCGATGCCGAAGACAAACTCCGGCGTGTCGAGCGGCCGGCCGGCCTTACCGGGAGTGCCGAGGTCGGCGCTGCGGAGCTCGACCATGGTCGGCGTCTGGTCCGCGTCGGCGAAGTCGATCAGGTTGGCCGTAAGCGACGCCGCCGTGAGCGAAATATCGTGCAGCGTGGGATTCTGCCAGGTGAACGTGTTGTCCACCGGATCCTGGGTGCCGTGTCGGGCGTTGAGCAGCATGATCGTGAACACGTCCTGAATCAGGCGGATCACCCGGTCCTTGTGCACCCCAGCGATTCCGTCCAGCCACGGCAGACTCAGGCGCAACCGCCCCTTGAGCGGGTTGATCTCACAGCGGCCGGGATCGGCGGCGCAACTGCACCAGTCCTGGGATCCGTATGGCGGCGCCTGGGAACCCTTGACCGTGATCGTGTTCTCGCTGCCGTAGGGATAGTTCGCATATTCGAAGGGCAGCAAGGGCGGCGGCGCGGCGGGATCCCACAAACAGGTCTTTGCCACGTCGGGCTGGGTATTCGCGGCGACCATCGCCTCCAGCACCTCGTCGACATGCGCATCAGGGCCTGTGGAATAATTCGGGTCGCCCGGCCGGGGGTAGTACGTCATGCGGCGAAGCTGATGGTCGTAACTCACCGAGGTGACCAGGTGCCGCCGGTCGTAATGATCCTGACTCGGAAGGTCGGACAGGTACGCCGGGTCCATGCGCGACGCCCAGAGCGGCACATCCGGATCAGGCCCGGGTTCGTCGGGCTTAAACGGCCAGTAGCGATGCAGCCGCAACGATTCGTTGGGCGGAAAGAGCTCAGCGGCGAAGTGTCCGCCGCCTAAGTCCGGGTCCTTGCCCAAGGGATTGCCTTGAATCAGCGTCGGCGGCAGCTCGTACGGCGCCAACAGGTTCCGCCGCCGCAACGACCCCTCCTCGACGAGCGCCGAGTAAGGCGGGGCGATGGTCACGTTCGGGCCGGTAACGTTCCTGATCAGCAAAGGGTGCGAAGCGCCGAGGTCTACCATCGCCCCGTGGGCGATGACCCGCAACCCGAGGAAGACCTCGCCATCCGGTTTTGTCGCGGGGTTGAGCACTCGAGAAAGCTCGACCATTTGCTTGCGATCCACGCCCGGCATTTTGGAAAGTGGAACGGCGAAGGAGTCGGAGATGCCGTCCCCGTCGGCGTCGAGCGGGGTGTAGGTCACAAGCTCCGCCGCGGTGCCGGCGGGCGGCTGCGCCCACTTCTGCGGCCGCAGGCCGGGGCGCCACCGGGTGTTGACCGGCGGCATGTACTTGCCGTCGGGGGGCCAGGTCAGCTTCAGTGCCGAACCGCGGAAGTCCATCTGTGCCGCGTTGTCGGGGTCCGCCTGCGTTAACGCCAGGATGTCCGTCGCCCAGGGGAAAACGTAGTCGCCGTTTGCATCAGCGACGGGCTCGATCGGAGCAAAGAAGTTGTGCACCCCCGGAAGCTCGGCGAAGGTCATGGGCGCCGACCCGAACAGCTCACCGGTCGTGGGGACGTCGGTCGCCTGCATCATGGTGGTACGCATGACGTCCTCAAGACCTTCCATCATCTTGACTACTCCGGGGCGAGTGGCCACGCGGTTCTTGTCCGCAGTGATCATGCCCGCCTCGAAGCGCATGGTGGTCATGAAGGCCACGCCCACCAGGAACAGCAGTCCGAGAACCGCCATCACCATCACGAGGATGGACCCCGGGCGCCGGTGCGACCTCGCGTCCACCCGCATGAAACCGCTCTGGTTATGCCGTCCCCAGCTCATAAACCATCCTGTACCCTGCCCGCCGGCGGTTCCCGCGGGCTGCTCCCTACCCATCGTAGCTGACGCTATCTGTCTGGTAATACGGAATTTGTGTTCCGCGCCCCGCTATTCCCCCACCGGTAAGACCATGACATGCCGGATCGGGTAGTCCAGCCGGCCGTCGTTGTCCCAGACATCGACCGTGATGCGGAGCGCCTTGGGAAACGCCTCGTCGACGATCGGCGCGGCCGGCGGACCCCCGCGGTTGGCCGTGAACACATGAAGGTTGGGCCGGGAGGGGTTCGGCGAATACGCCGTAGACCTCCAGTCCGGGTCCTCGCGGAATCGCCCACGAAGCGAGTAGCTCGTATTCGCGTCGATCCCCCCCAGCGGCTCTTGCAGCAGGGCAAGCAGCGCCGCGGCGCGGCCTTCCTGAGCCACGTCCTCGCTGGCCGCCTTGTAGGCCTCCTCCAGTGACGCCAAGGGGTCCTCGTCAAGTGGATCGTTCGGGTCCTTTCCCAGGTCACCGGGGTCGATCCAGTAGATATCTTTCTCCTCGTTCAAGCGCCCGCCCACAAGAACACCCATGGGGTCGAGCGTCCACTCCACCTTAAAGGACGCGCAGTGCGGGACGAAGTAATGCCCCAGGCGATCGGCGAGCTGGGGGGGCGGCGTGAGGTCCAGGAGGCTGCGCGCGAACGGCTTGGTACCGCCGTCGAAGATCTCCGGGAGGAACAACGGCGGGCCGCTCAACGGACTGGCTCGCAGCACGTTGTCCTCGAACGAGAACAGCCCCACGACATCCGTCTGTCCGCGCAGAATGCTGAGGTCGTCCGTGTCGAGATCGAGCCGGTCCTGCGAGTAGTCCGCCCACGCCGGCGTGCTCGGCGGCGGCTCGGTGGCAAGCAGATGCACGACGCGACGCGCCAAGTGCCACTCCTGGGCGGGTAGTGAATTGGCCAACGGCTTGCGTTTAGGGTCGGCCGGGAATTCCTCGTCCGGCGGTGGAACCCGCCTTCGGAATACCGGCGCGCCGCCTGTCGGCGAGGGCTCGTACTCCCCCAGGTTGGCGTGTCCGTAAACCACCTGTTGTACCTGCGACGTCACCCCGCCGGACACCGCTCCGCCCTGGTTGTAGGCGTATTGGACGAAGCTGGTCGCCTTGCGGGTGGTGAAGAACATGAGGATGTCCGCGCGCGGGCGCTGAAGCACCAGCGGGTTTCCGGGATCCTCGCGTTCCGGGTCCCGCGCGTGAGGGTAACCGGTGTCCTTCGGCGTTTGCGGGGCAGGATCGCCATCCGGGTCGGCGTCCTTGCCGGCCTGCGTCCAATAGGCGTTGATGGGGTTGCCCTGGATCAACAGGAGCGAGCCGCCCGGCCGAACGTGTCGCAGGTCCTCGCGGAGAGTTTGCTCGAGCGCACGGAGCGTCTGGTTGACTTCCGTGAACGCGGTCGCCTGGCTGGTGGCGGAGACGGTCATGGTCATGACCTGGCCTGCGAGGGTGAGCATCAACGCAACCAACCCCACCACGATGACCAACTCGGCAAGCGAAAACGCTGCCGCGGTGCGAGCCGTGCCTCGATAGAAGCCGTCCCGGGTACCGTCCGATAGCTCTCGACTCATCACGTCGCGGCCCACTCTGACCAAGGGGTGCTTCCGCCCCTGCGCATGGCGTCTGCTCGGGCCCATTATGCACGTCGCCAGGTGTCGAGGAAACGGCGCCAACCGCCCGGAATAGCATTGAGAACGGCATTTCTCGCCGAGATCAAAGGCCGGGGCACGCCCATCCGGGATGGCGTACAATGGCGGGATGCCCGCTCCACAGGAAAAGTCGGGTGGCCCGCGGATCGTGGTCTCCGGAAACGGGACAGAACTCACAGAGTCCGTAGCCGCCGCCCTCGCGGCGAGACTGGGCCTGCCTTTGCTGGCCCGCGGGATCGAGGGCTCTGTGGCCGCGGATCTGGTGCTCTGCATAGGGGCAAGAGGACTGGAACTGGTCGACCCCGCGAGCCGTCCATCCGCCGGCGTCCACGTCGATTTGGTCCGTGGTGCCACCGGCCATCGACGGCGATCGGGCTTGTCCCGTTCGCAGCCGATCGGTCGGGCAGTGGGTTTCAGGCACGGACCGCCGACGCTTGTGGATGCTACGGCGGGCCTGGGGCGGGACGCGTTCCTGCTCGCCTGCCTGGGGTGCACCGTCGTAGCGGTCGAACGGTCACCGGTGCTGGCGGCCCTGTTGGAGGACGGGCTAGGTCGCGCCCGTGCCTCGGGGGATGCCGCCCTGACGGCCGTCGTGGACCGGATTTCTCTGAGGGTTGGGGACGCCCGATCATTGCTGGCGTGCCTGCCGCCGGCGGACCGTCCCGACGTCGTGTACCTGGATCCCATGTATCCACACGAGGAACGGTCCGCGTTGGCGAAGAAGGAGATGAGGGTCTGTCGCATGCTGGTCGGCGACGACGCCGATGCGGGCGAGCTCTTGCGGCTGGCTCGCTCGGTCGCCCGGCGGCGCGTGGTGCTCAAGCGACACCGCCTCGCCCCGGCGCTCGCCGACGACGTGTCCATCCGGTACACGGGCCGATCGGTGCGCTACGACGTGTACTTGACCGGAACCGAGCGCCCGGGCGAGGAGTAGTCGTTGGGGCGCCAATCCGCGCCGCGGCGATCAAAGCACGTCGTGGCAACCGTCACGCGCTGCGACCTGGGGTTCCATTCATCGTCGCCGTCTTCTCACGCCTGCGTGGGCCGCCGCCGGTCACCAGTCAGGAGCCCGATGATCCCGCGTGGCCGGGGGGTACACGGCAAGGTAGCATCACTCGATCATGGCGATGAAGACGAGGACACAGTCGGGGCTCCTGCTCACGCTGGTTCTCTCGATCACGGGTTGCGGGCTGGTCGGCATCTACTGTCTCGTCGCCGGGCGTTTCGGCCGACTGGAGGAGCGCATCCTGGTTACGACGGCGCTGTTCGCGGCGAGCGCCATTCTGGGTCTGGCAAGCGCGCTGGTGTGGGAGCGCAAGCGTTGGCAGCCCATCGGTCCCGTGGGGATCGCGGCGGCCGCCATGGCGCTGGTGTTCGTGCTGCCCCTGGTGTGGGTGGATCGCGCCGCGTGGGGCGCTACCCTTCCGACGCGACGATTCCTGGAGAAGGCCGGTGGCGTGGCATGGGTGTGGGCGGTGGCGCTTCCGCTGATCGGGTTGACGGCGCTGGCCCGCCTGGAGCGCGCTTACCTCCTGGTCAGGACTGCTACGGTGGAGGCCGCGGTGCTGCTCGCCGCCCTTGCGAGTTACGAGATCGTGTGGGGGCCCGTTCGCATCTATGAGCGCGCATTCGGCGTGTTGGGCATCCTGTGTGCCTGTGGATTCATCGCACTCCCCATCCTCGATCGCGTCTCGATGCTACACAAGCGGGAGGCGGCGCGGAGCGTGGAGTTGAAGCTCTCGCTCATCTGTCCGCGATGCTCCACCACCCAGGTGCTGCCGGTGGGTCGTTCGAGGTGCGCGAAATGCCGGCTGCTCATCAACGTGGAGATCGAGGAGGAGCTCTGTCCCGGTTGCGGCTACTTTCTTTGCGGGCTGGTCGGCATCTACTGCCTCGTCGCCGGGCTTTTCGGCCCACTGGAGGAGCGCATCCTGGTCACGACGGTGCTTTTCGTGGCGAGCGCCATTCTGGGTCTGGCAAGCGCGCTGGTGTGGGAGCGCAAGCGGTGGCAGCCCATCGGCCCCGTGGGGCTCGCGGCAGCCGCCATGGCGCTGGTGTTCGTGCTGCCCCTGGTGTGGGTGGATCACGCCGCGTGGGGCGCTACCCTGCCGACGCGCCGATTCCTGGAGAAGGGCGGCGGCGCGGCATGGGTGTGGGCGGTGGCGCTTCCGCTGATCGGGTTGACGGCGCTGGCCCGCCTGGAGCGCGGCTATCGCTGGGTTCGGACGGCCACTATCGTGGCCACAGTGCTGCTCGCCGCCCTTGAGACCTTCGAGATCCTGGGGGGGCACTTTCGCATCAACGAGTGCGCATTCGGCGTGTTGGGCGTCCTGTGTGCCTGTGGATTCATCGCACTCCCCATCCTCGATCGCGTCTCGATGCTCCACAAGCGGGAGGCGGCGCGGAGCGTGGAGTTGAAGCTCTCGCTCACCTGTCCGCGATGCTCCACCACCCAGGTGCTGCCCGTGGGGCGTTCGAGGTGCGCGAAATGCCGGCTGCTCATCAACGTGGAGATCGAGGAGGATCTCTGTCCCCGTTGCGGCTACTCGCTGTATCGCCTGGAGTCCGCGGCCTGTCCGGAGTGCGGCCTGGCGCTTACCGATTCACTCGCTGGCGCGCCGCACCCGGAAACTCACAGCGCGTAGGTTTTTTTGTTGAAAACGCGGCGCTTCAGTCGTATCGTACGAGCATCAAGGAGGAGGTTCCCCGGCTACGGAGTGCCCACATGTCAAATCGCCAGCGTAAACTTGAAAAGCACCGCCAGCGCCGCCGCGAGGTGCAACGCAAACAACAGGTGGTGTCGGCGCGGTACGAACGCCGACTGCAGAGCCACGAGCTGCCCCTGTACTGCTGCCGGATCAACGCGAACTGGCAGGAACTCGGTATGGCGAGTTTGATCGTCGCACGCCGGGTCGACGCCGGCCTGCTGAGCTTCGCGGCGTTCCTCGTGGATCGCTGGGCGATGGGCCTGAAGGACGCCTGGGGGCGAACCGGCGTCAGCATCAGCAGTTTCGAGGAACGTCTGGGCCGGCGCGACGAGAACGTGCCGGTCGCCTCAGTGGATATCGCCACGGCGCGGCAACTGGTGTTTGGCGGGATCGATCTGTCGAAGGAGCTGGGGTTCCGTCTTCCGCGTCACTATGAGCGCTGGACCGGTATCCTGGGCCCTCTTCGCAGCGGTGAGACCATCGACCGCGGGCTGTTCCGCAAGGACGGCAGGATCATTTTCGTGGGCCAGCAGAGCGATCTCGAGCAACGACTGGTGGGTTGCACGGTTGAGCAGTTCCTCAGCCGCCCAGACGTGAGCTACACCGTCGAAGTGGGACGTTCCTACGGGCCGGATTCAAATGGCGACCTCGACGACGACGCCTACCTTGATGACGATGATGACGACGACGACGACACGGGCGCCATCGAATTGATGGTGGACAAACTGCAGCAGAGGGCGCGAGAGTGGTGCTTTGCCCATGGCGAGGCTCCGCATCCGCTGCTGGGGACGGCCGTTGAGGCACATGTTCGGTCCGCTGCCACGGCCGGGCATGACGTCGTGTCGCCGACCCCCGACGACGAGAACGAGTCTTTCCCGGCCGAGGCCGAGTACCTCTACCTGAACGCGCTGGCGGCGATTCTCAACGATGTAGGGGCGCCGCCGGAGATCGACGCTGCCTTTGCCCAGTTAGGGCGATTCATGCGGAACTTCGCGTCGGCCGCCGAATTCAGGGACCATCTGGTCCCGCACGCGTAAGGGCGCGCCTGCGGAGGGCGTGGTGATGATCACCCGTCCTCGCCATCGATTCGGCGGGTCACGGTGCGGTGGCGAAGCACGTTCCTCCAGCCCACCGCGGCGCGGATGCCGAAATAGGCCGCGGTCAGAAGGAACCCGCCTGCCAGGTACAGCCGCGGTTCGTCCACGGGGTTCAGCCCGCCGTGGACCAGGGCGGCCGTGACCGCCAAGGCGAGGATCGATCCCAGCGATCCACCGATCGGCGGCGCTACCTCGTGTGCCGTGTAGATTCCCTCCGTCCCGACCGGCCGAGCGTTATAGGCATTTCCGCATTCCGGGCAGGTGTACACATAAGGCAAAGTGCGCAGGTTGTAGCCGCATTTGCCGCAGTAGATGGAGGTGGTGATGCGCCGGTCGGTGTAGGTGTCCTTCTCGTTCAGCCGGCTGAGTTCGTCACGACTGAGCACCACGCCGAAGGCTCCGTGCAGTCCGCGGGGGACCGAACCGCGCCGGCGGAGCAGGCCGCGCGGCAACCCTTACTCAGTGAACATCGCCTCGATGAACGTCGCCGGGTCGAAGGGCTCAATATCCGACGGGGTTTCGCCCAGCCCGACGAACTTCACCGGGATGCCAAGCTGATCGCGAATGCCCACGACGATGCCGCCTTTGGCGCTGCCGTCCAGCTTGGCGAGAAAGATGCCCGTAACGCCGGCGTGCTCGGAAAACAGGCGCGCCTGGTTTACGGCGTTCTGACCGATGGTGGCGTCGAGGACCAGCAGCACCTCGTGCGGGGCGCCGGGAATCCTCCGCTCCACGACCTTCCGGATTTTGGCGAGTTCGCGCATGAGATGGTCCTGGGTGTGGAGGCGGCCGGCGGTGTCCAGGAGGAGCACGTCGGCCTTCCGTGCCATGGCGGCCTCGCAGGCGTCATAGGCAACGGCCCCGGGGTCGGCGCCCTGGTCGTGACGCACGATCTGCACCCCGATGCGCTCCGACCAGATGGAAAGCTGCTCCACGGCCGCGGCGCGGAACGTATCGCAGGCGCCCAGGATGACACGCTTGTTGTGATCGACAAAGTGCTTGCCCAGCTTGGCGACACTGGTGGTTTTTCCCGAGCCGTTGATGCCGGTTACCAGCACCACGGTCGGGCCGCTTTCCGCGAACCGCACACCGCGATCCGCCTCCGGCCAAAGCTCCACGATTTGCCGCTTGAGGTACGCGGTGACCTCCTGCTCCTCGGCGATGTCTCCCTTCTTCCATCCGTTGCGAACCAGTTCCATCAGCCGGGCGGTGGTGGCGGGGCCGAAGTCGGCCGCAAGCATGCTGTCCTCAAGGCGGGAGAGGGTTTCCTGGTCGATCTTGCGCCCCAGCCGCAGGACGGAGCGCAGCCCCGCGGAGAGCTTCTCGCGCGTTCGCGCCAGGCCCTTCTTGAAGCGATCGAACAGTCCCATGATGTTGCCCCCGCCGCCCGCGCCGCGAGCGCGGGACCCCGCCTCGCCGGCCGTCAACCGTCCACGCCCGGGGCGCGGTCGGCCGGCGCGGGCTTCTCCCCGGCAATCCGTCGGCGGATCTCGTCCAGGACGCCGTTGATGAACCTCGGCGAATCCTCGCCCCCGAACTCCCGCCCGATCTCGATTGCCTCGTTGATTGCCGCCTTGGATGGGACCTCGCCCGCGTCGAGCTCCACCACGGCAATGCGCATGATATTACGCTCCACCGCCGAAATCCGCGAGAACTCCCAGCGCGTCGAGGCCTCGGCGATGCGCGCGTCGACCGCGGCGGCGTGGGACCAGAAGCCGTTTACCAGCGCGCGAGTGTAGTCGGCGGTCGCGGGCGGCAGGTTCAGGTCCCCTAGGTAGGCGCTGAAGAGCCCCGCGGGGTCGTCCGGTTGTGCCTCCCACTGGCACAACGCCTGCATGGCAAGCACTCGCGCCTGGCGGCGCGGACTGCGCTCCGAGGCGTCAACGAACTCGTCGCCGGACTGGGCCATGGCGTCGCGCTTACGCCGATGAGGACGGCAGTTGTTTCAGGAGGTTGGTCAGTTCAATGGCGCTGAGGGCGGCGTCGAAGCCCTTGTTGCCTCCCTTGCCGCCGGCACGCTGCACCGCCTGTTCCAGCGTGTCCGCGGTGATGACCCCGAACACTGTGGGGACGCCGGTGGACAACCCGACGTGCGCGATTCCCTTGGCTGCCTCGCCCGCCACGAACTCAAAATGCGGGGTCTCCCCGCGGATGACGCATCCCAGGCAGATCACTGCGTCAAACCCCCCGGACTGTGCCAGCTTCTGTGCCACGACCGGAAGGTCGAAGGCTCCGGGAACGTAAATGCACGTGATCCGCTCCTCGGCGCAGCCGTGCCGGCGAAGCGCATCCAGCGCGCCATCCACCAGTCGCGCAGTGATGAACTCATTGAACCGGGCGACCAGGACGGCGAAACGCTGCCGATCGACGGTGAGCTGTCCGTGGATCTCTCGTATCATGCCGACATTCTCCGTCTTCCGCCGCCCCACCGCAAGCCGGGCCCGAGCGGCCGTTGCCTGGGGAGGGACGCGCACGGCGGGCGGCGGACATCTCGGGCCATCCACCGGCTACGCGCCTCCGGGGGGCGGCGCGGGGACGGCGGCACGCCTGGTCCGCGGAACGCGGCGGCCGGCGCCGCGGACTTATCCACGCCGTCGAAGTGTCCGATAGTACGGACGGCATGACGACGTCCGTGGACAATCCCTACCTGCGCGACGCGGTGATGACCGCCACACCGGAGCAGCTTCAACTCATGCTCTACGACGGCGCCATCCGCTTTGCGACCCAGGGCAAAGAGGCGTTGCTCGCGAAGAACTACGAGCAATCCTACGAAAAGCTCACCCGGGCCCAGAGCATCATCACCGAGATGCTTGCCGGCCTTAACTACGAGGTCAATCGCGAGTTGTGCCGGCGCGTGGCCTCGATCTACCAGTTCCTGCACCGCCGGCTCGTTGACGCCAACGCGCGTCGCGATCCCCAGGCGGTCGACGACGCGTTGCGGGTGCTGCGCGTCGAGCGCGAGACCTGGGAAATTCTATGCGACAAAGTGGCACGCGCGCGCGACGCCGGTTCCGCCGGCATGCCGAGCGCGGATCCTCCGTCCGCGGGCGCCACGGAGTTCTCCGCAGAGGCGTAGCGCACGCCCCGCGGCGCCGGCGCCGCGGTTGTCGTGGTCGATCCCCCCCACTATAGTCTGCGACCATCCACCGCGGCCGCGGCAAGACGCGGCGGGTGCGTCCAGGAGCACCGGTCATGAGCGCGCATCGACGATGGCTCCGTGGCGGCACGGCCTGCTTCCTGCTTTGTGGCTCGATCGCCGCTTCGGGCGGTGAACCGGCCGGCGGATCCGCGCGGCCCTCGGCGGACCCTTCAAACGCAAGTACGGAGGCGGCGCCGGAAAACCGTATCCGCGCCGCGATGGATCTCCTCGATCGCATGGAGAGCCTGTCCGACGCCGAAGAGCGAGCGCCCCTGCTTGACGAACTCAACCGCACGCTGGAGGTGGCGCAGCGCGAAACGCCCAACGATCCGTGGTTGCTGTTCCTTCGGGGGCGCGTCCATGCCCTCAACGGTCGAAACGGGGACGCCGTGACCCATCTGCGCCGGTTCCTCGCCACCCGCGAGGGCCGAAACGACTGGCGGGCGCACCGCCTGCTGGGTGATCTGTTCGTCGAGGAGTTTCCGCAGCTTGCCAAGGCCAGCTATGAGAAGGCGGCGGAGCTCATTACCGACGAACCGTCGGTGCTCCACGGGCTTTCGCGCTGCGCTATGCAGCTCGGGCGGATTGAGGAAGCGGTGACGCTGGCGCGAAAGGCGTGCGAGGCGGCCCCCCTGGCGCGGCATTGTTCCTACCTCGTTCGTCTCTATCTGGCGCAGCGCCGATGGGCGGACGCGCAGCGCGAAGCGGTTGCGGTGCTGGAGTCCGCCAAGCAGGCGGTCACCGCCCATCCGGGCGTGCGGACCCACGTCGCGGAGCTTGACGCTCAATACCGGTTGCTCATCGAAGTATTGCAATCGCGCCTGGGTGAACCGGACGCGAGCGTTGACGATTCTCTCTCGCTTGCGGCGATGGTCGGCGAGCGGGCGGCAAATGCCACCTTGCTCGCATCTTTCGACCGCCTGCGTGTGATCGAGGCCGCGGTGCGTAAGAGCGGCGGCGCCGCGCCGGCCCGATTGCTGGAGCAATACGGCGCGGTACTGGTCGAGGTCGGGCGGCGCGAGGCGGCCGCGGCGCAGTTCGAGAACCTGCTGAAGCTCGATCCGGCCAACGGGCCCGCCACTTATTGGCTCGGGCGGCTGCGTGCCGAGGCAGGTGACTCCAAGGCGCCAAACCGGCCCTGAATCGGCGTATGCGACCCGACGCCGCACATGGCGATGGCGCTTCCACGCCGTTGCCGGTCGCCGGCCTGCCGACAGCCCGGCTCCGGGGCTTTCGAGGGCCACGGCGTGCGGAACCAGGGTCGGCGATTTTCACCGGCGCCCCCTGTTGGCACGGCGTTTGCTAGGGTACGCTGCAATACCCGTTGCCCGGTTCCGATGGCGCCCGGGCGCTGAAGCGAGTGGCGTTGAACCAACATGCCAGGCAGAGAACACAGGGTGGGCTTGCCTTCCCGCGCTGACCGCGGCGGCGGAGCGCGGCCGATCGCCGCATCCTTACTGTTCGCCGCCGTTTCCGGTGGTGTGGCGTTCGCCGCGCCCGTGACTTGCCAGACGTGCCACACCCGGGAAGCCAAACCGCTCGCGGCGTCGGTCCACGCGGCGCTCGCCTGCCAGGAGTGCCACGGCGGGGACGAAGCGTACGCCGTCGTAGACGCCGACCTGCCGCGCTTCCAAGAGCGCGCTGGGGGCGCGGAGGCGAAATTCGACCACGGTTCGTCCTTCCGCGGCAAGCCCAGGCGCGGGGAAATCCCGGAGCGCTGCGGCACCTGCCATGCTGACGTGGAGCGCATGAATCCCTACGGGCTGCGCACCGATCAACTCGCCGCCTATCGCACCAGCGGGCACGGCAAGACGCTCTTCCAGCGCGGCGACGAGCGCGTCGCCGTCTGCACCGACTGCCACGGAGTTCATGACGTTCATCCGGCCCACGAGGCCACCAGCAAGACGCATCCGCGGAACGTGCCCGACATGTGCGGGAGCTGCCACGCGAATGCGGCGTTGATGGCGGAGTTCGACCTGCCGGCCGGGTTGGTCGACGAGTACCGGCACAGCGTCCACGGAGACCTTCTATTGCAGGCCGGGGACCTGGGCGCTCCCACGTGCGCCACCTGCCACGGCAACCACTCCGCTATGCCTCCGGGCTTCCGCACCGTGGGAGCGGTGTGCGGCAAGTGCCACGAACACGCGTCGAAGAACTTCGAAACCAGCATTCACGCCAAGCAGCCCGCGTTCGCCGGTTGTGTGCAATGCCACGGCGGCGGACCGTCGAGCCATCAGCACAAGATTGAGCGCATCACCAAGCCCACGGGCGTGATGATCCAGCGCTACGCGCACCTGATGTCGGCCCGGCCGTCGGCCACGCCGGGGGAAGTCACGGAGGCGATCCACCCCGACCCCAAGAACCTGCTGACCCAGGTTCTGCCCGGCTGCCTGGAGTGCCACAGCGAGCCGGATGAGGACAAAAGCCTCGCGGGTCTTTTCAAGCTCATCGACGATATTTCCGCGGCCGAGCGGCTCTACGTGGGCACGGCACACCGCCTGGACGAGGTGGGGCGCGGCGTGCTCCTCGTAGACCACGTACGTTTCACCTACGAGGATGCCAAGACCCATCTGATCGAGCTCGCCCCTCTGCAGCACACCCTGAGCAACGAAGCGGTGGCGGGGAAGGTGGCGGAGCTCCGCACCGTCTGCACCACCGTGAACACCCAGCTTGATGATCTGGAGCGCGGCCTGCGCTGGCGCTACCGCGCGCTGATTCCGGTATGGGGCTTCGCGCTGGTGTTCGCCGCGGCGCTCTACGCCACGTACCGGCGGCTGCGCGCCGTTCATGTTCAGCCGATGGCCGGGGCGTCAGGGAAATGAACCAGAAACAGATAAACGCGAATCAACCCACGCGCCGCGGATTCCTGGATTGGATCGTGGCGGCGTGCTCCACCGTGACCGCGGCACTGCTCGCCATTCCCGCGGTGATGTACCTGTGGCCGGCGGCCCGCGGCGGAACCGCGGAGAACGTGGAAGTGCCCGAGGCGGGCTCGATGCCGCCGGGGCAGAGCCGCATGGTTCAGGTGGGCGGCAAGGCGGTGATCGTGGTGCGCGACGCCTCCGGCTTTCGCGCGTACTCGGCGGCCTGCACGCATCTGGGTTGCCTTGTGAAATGGGACGCGGCGCATCGGCAGTTTCTCTGCCCCTGCCATGCCGGCGTTTTCGATGACAAGGGTGCGGTGGTGTCGGGTCCGGCGCCGGCGCCGCTGCCGCCGTATAAGACCAAGGAAATCGGCGGCAAGGTGTACGTGTCGGCCTCATAGGCCGCGGCCGGGGAACAACGGACGATGCCTGAATCGGGTCGGTTGCAACGGTTCTTTTCCGCCCGCTTTGACATGGGGGCGGTGCGCACCTTCCTCGACAAGCAGCTCCACAAGCGCCTCCCGCCGCACACCGGTTGGCTCCACGTTTTTGGCAGTCTGTCGCTACTGCTGTTCATCAGCCAGACCATCACCGGCATTCTGCTGCTGGTGTACTACCGCCCCACGCCGGAGGCCGCTCATAGTTCGATCAAGTACATCACGGCGCAGGTGAACTTCGGCTGGTTGTACCGCCAGGTGCACGCCTGGGGCGCGTCGCTGATGATCCTGTTTGTGGTGCTCCACATGATCCGCACGTACTTCTCCGGGGCGTACAAGCGGCCGCGGGAGCTCACCTGGGTCACCGGTGTCCTGCTCTTCATCCTGACCATCACCTTCGGTTTCACCGGCTACCTGCTTCCCTGGAATCAGATAGCGTACTGGGCCACGACCGTGGGCACGGAGTCCGCGAACAAGGTGCCGCTGATCGGGGGATGGCTGCGCTACTTTCTGCGCGGAGGGGAGGCCGTCACTGGGGAGACTCTGTCGCGGTTTTTCGTGGTGCACGTCATCATCCTGCCTTGGGCGGTGACGGGGTTGATCGCCCTTCACCTGGTCCTGATGCGGCTCAACAACCTGGCGACCTTCGAGCGCGTGGGCGAGGAAAAGCCGACCCCGCCGCAGGCCGGCATCCCCTTTTTCCCGGTTCACGTCGCGAAGGAAGGGGTTGTGGCGGTGCTGCTCATCGCCGTTCTGGTAACGCTTTCGGTGGTCGCGCCCTGGGAGATCGGCGAGCCGGCCAACGCCCTCTCCACGCCGGAGCACATAAAACCGGAGTGGTATTTCCTGCCCAGTTACCAGTTGCTCAAGTACTTCGAGGGGCCCTGGGGCGCCGTCGTGGGCGTGATCGCCTGCTCCTTCCCATTTTTGATACTGATCCTCTGGCCTTTTCTCGATTTTGGGAAAGAGCGGCACCCGCGGAAGCGGCCTTGGGCCGTCGGTTTTGGACTCGTAGGGTTGTTCGGCGCGCTGTTCCTGGGGATCCTCGGTCATCTTTCCGAAACCGACATGACCCTGTTCGGGCGGCGCTATCACATCGACCTGCTGGGCTGGCCGCACGCCCTCGGCGAGCCACCGAAAGACGCACCATCCGCCGAGCATTGAGCCTCCCCTGCGGCTGCCGTATCGATTTCGTGGCGCAGAATCCCGGTTCGCTTAGTTCATCCACACCGTCAGTCCGGCGAGCCGACAGGCGCGCGCCGTCGGACGGCTGGTTCGTTCACCATTGCCGCGCCGCCGGCGCAGCGGCAGCGCTCCGCTTCTCGCGCCGTCGCGCGGTACGAACGTTGCAGAGACGGCAATTCGTGGCCGCACGGGTGTAGGCAAGCGGCAAGGGCGCGGTTACAGTTCCCAGGAGCGGCCCCCGGGCGGTTTGCGGATGGCGCCCCCGCGAAACCGCTTGTTCCGGGCGCCCGGCGATTCGTAAGCGTTTTTTCAGGAGATCACCATGAAAGGCGGTGTTGCACGGAGGACGACGGTGCTGCTCACCGGCGTAGGGTTGAGTCTCGGGATTGGCATTTCGTGGGCGCGGGTGTCGGGTGATCCCGGCGAACCCGCCGGCAAAGGGGGCAAGTTCTCCTACGTCGGCGCCACCGCCTGCAAGAAGTGCCACCTGAAGGAGCACAAGAGCTGGGAAAAGACCAAGATGGCCCATGCCATCGAGACGCTCAAGCCCGGACAGGCCGTCGAGATGAAGAAGAAGTTCAAGCTCGATCCGGAGAAGGACTACACCCAGGACGCGAGCTGCCTGGCCTGCCATACCACCGGTTACGGTGAGGAGGGCGGGTACGCCGTTCCCGCGGCGGGCGACGACAAGGCCGCCAAGAAGGCCGAAAAGCTCGCGGGTGTCGGCTGCGAGTCATGCCACGGTCCCGGCAGCGAGTACGTGAAGATCTTCGAGGACATTCAGAAGACGGAGCGCAAGTACAAGGTGGAGGAGCTGTACTCGGCGGGACTCAAGAAGATGGACGCCGGCGCCTGCACCAACTGCCATAACGACAAGGGCCCCACGTTCGACCCGGCCAAGCCGTTCGACTTCGAAAAGCAGAAGACTCAGGACGCGCACGAGGTCCAGCCGCTCAAGCAGCGCGAGTAACGCGTTGCGGCGTAACGGTTCCCGAAGCGGCGGCTGTGCGGCCGAGAGCCTCGCAGCCGCCGCTTTCTTTGTTCCAGCACTGGGTCGCGACGAGCACCGGATGTGATCCTCGGTGCCGACGTGGCCGAGGCGACCCGTTCCGCCGGAAGGCGTACGCGGCCCACCTTGCCGCTGGCGCGCTTGGCACTACGCCGATAAAAGCTGCCGGACGTGCAGGGCCACACAATCCGCCAGCGCGCCGAGGTGATATCCCCCTTCCAGGACGCTGACCAGTCGGCCGGCGCCGTGCCGGCTCGCCACGCCGGTCAGCTCGCGGGTCATCCATCCGTACGATTCCGTTTCCAGCTCCAGCGGCGCCAGGGGATCGAGCCGGTGAGCGTCAAACCCGGCGGAGACGAACACGAACTGCGGCGCGAACCGCTCAGCCGCGGGCAGCACGGTTTCATCGAAAGCGCGTCGCCAGACATCATCCCATCCCGGAGGCAGGATCGGGATGTTGATGGTGAAGCCCTCCCCCGCGCCCTTTCCGCGTTCCTCGGCGTAGCCGGTGCCGGGATAGACGATCCCGGGGTGACCGTGCAGGCTGATGAAGAGCACGCGGGGATCCGATTCGAACGCGTGCTGTGTACCGTTGCCGTGGTGCACGTCCCAATCGAGGATGAGCACGCGCTCCAGGCCGTGCACCTCAAGCAGGTGCTGCGCCGCGAGTGCGATGTTGTTGAACAAACAGAAACCCATCGACATGTCACGCTCGGCGTGATGACCGGGCGGACGCACGGCGCAAAAGGCGTTGGTGACTCGCCCGGCCATCACCTCGTCCACCGCGGCGAGCACGCCGCCCGCGGCCAGCCTTGCGATGTCGAAGCTCTCGGGGCAGATGGCACTGTCGAGAACGTCGATGAAACTCTCGCCCGCGGCGCAGGCGCGGTTCAGGCGTTCCACGTAGCTCGGAGTATGCACCCGGTACACGCGCTCGAGGTCGACCGCGGCCACCTCGATTCTACGGCATGAGTCGGTCAACCCCTCGGCCGCTAACTTGGCGGCGATCGCGGCAAGGCGCTCCGGACGTTCTGGGTGTCCCGGCCCCGTACTGTGTCGTTGGAAACGTTCATCCTGAACGATACCCGTGACCGCCATGGCATGCCCCCGTAACGCGCGACCGATACGTTATTGATTGTCGATTCACATTCGGCAAATGCCGCCCGCGCGCGCCTGATCTTGCGCAGTCCCGGCATCGAGGCGCAAGCATCGCGGCACGACGAAATCTGAAAAAAGGGAGGTACCCGTAGTCGTCAACCGGCCGCCGACGTTTTAGAATCCGCCCCGCTATTTGAATCGTTCAGGAGGTTAGCGAGTTGGAATCACTTCGCGAGACGCTGCGCCGGACACGCACCATCACGTTCGACTGTTACGGCACCCTCATCGACTGGGCCTCAGGACTCCAAGCCGGGTTGGGCGAGATCTTCGGATCCGCCTCGCCGCGACGCTTGAGCGACTTGTACCGCGCCTACGTGGAAACGGAAGCGGAGATCGAGGCCCAGCCCTATCAACCGTACCGCAGCGTGCTGGCCGCCGTCGCGGAGCGACTGGCCAAGCGCTTCAAACTGGAGCTGCCTCCGGGGCGGGCCGCTAAGCTCGCCACCTCGCTTCGCACCTGGCGCCCTTTCGTGGACACCAACGAGGCGCTCCTGCGCATGAAGCGTAAGTTCCGCCTGGGCGTGCTCTCCAACATCGACCGCGACCTGTTCGAACACACCATGCTCCACTTCGCTGCGCCGTTTGACTTCGTGGTCACGGCCCAGGACGTGCGCAGCTACAAGCCGGCGCCGGGACATTTCGAGCGTGCCCTGTCCAAGCACGCCGAGCGCGGTACGCTGCTGCATGTAGCCCAAAGCCTCTACCACGACGGCGCCCCGGCCACGGCGCTCGGCATTCCCTTCGTGTGGATCAACCGCTACTCCGAACCCAACAAAACGAAGGTCGTCCCCCTGGCGGAACTTCCGGACCTGCGCAGTCTCGCCGACCTTGCCTGCGGCACGCTTCAATAGCCGCGCCGACCGGATCGGTACTCGAACGCGGCACTCCAGGCGGTTTCCTGCATCTTTCGAGGACGGGGCGTTGCCCAGCCTACGCCCGACGCGGGAGCCGTCGGCCGGCCGGCACTGCCGGCTTGACGCCGTGCGCCCGCCGCGCCGGTATACTCCCCGCCGGAGGCAACCCGCCATGGGAATGGTCACGACGCGCGTCAGCGCCATCGCCACGTACTTGCTGGAGATCGCACGGCACGGGTTGCCGGCGCCGGCGCAGACGGCGGGTGACGAAGTCCTGTTTGTGCTTGACGGCGTCGGCGGCTTCCAGTTCGCGCCGGTGCTGGTCCGCAAGGCCCTGCGCGACAGGAACATCGACCTGCCGACGATCTACTTCCGATGGCAGTACGGCGTACCTGGGGAGATCTGGACCGATCTGATGTGGTACCGCCGCAATCGCGTCATGGCGGCGCGTCTCGCACGAGCGATGCTCGAGTTCCGGCGCCGGCATCCGCGGACGCCGATTCACCTGCTCGCCTTCAGCGGGGGGACGGGCATCGCGGTTTTCGCGCTCGAGTCGCTGCATCGCCGCCCCCTGGTCGAGACCCTCATCCTCGCCTGTCCGGCCTTGGCGCCGGAATACGACCTCGCGCCCGCCCTGGCGTGCGTTCGCCGGGCCTACGCGCTGGTGAGCGAGCGGGACACCGTGATTCTCGGGCTGGGGACGCGGCTCTTCGGCACGATCGACCGGCGCTTTGAACCTGCGGCCGGGCAGAAGGGGTTCCGGCGCCCCATGCGCCCCAGCGGGGCAGAAACGAACCGCTTCAGCGCGAGAACCACGACTCAAGGGAGTGGACCGGAAACGACATACGCGCCGCGTGCGGGGTCGTCGGACGAGGAGGGCGACTACGCCAAACTTCAGATGGTCTGGTGGACGCCTGAGCTGCGCAGGCTGGGACATAACGGCGGCCACACCGGCTGGGTGCGGGTTCCGTTCCTCCGTGAACACCTGCTGCCTTTGCTCCGAGGCAACCCCCGCCTCTCTACGAGTGCGGTCCCGTAATCGTTGAGCGTTTGACAATCCAGCCTGTTTGGTGTAGGGTTGGGGTAGTGAACAAGCGCTAGTTAGGACATGGTCCGGGGTGGAGGTCAACGTGGCCGAGGCAACGGTAGCAAGGCGAGAGGAACTGCTTGCGGCGGCGGAGAAGCTCTTCGCGGAACGCGGGTTCCAGGCGACGAGCGTACGCGACATCGCCGAGGCCTTGGATATCCAGGCCGGCAGTTTGTACGCGCATATCGCCAGCAAGGATGACCTCCTCTGGGAGATTCTGTGCGCGGCGGCGGAACGGTTCTTTGCCGCCGTCGAGGCGATCGTGGCCCAGGACCTGGTGACGTTGGAGAAGCTGCGTCGGGTGATCGCGGCACACGTGCAGGTCATCACCAGCAATCTGGCGGCAGCCGCGGTTTACTCCACGGAGTGGCGGCACTTGAGCCAGGCCCGGCGGCGGGAATTCGCTTCACGGCGCAACCGCTACGAGGAGATCGTACGCGGGCTGGTGCGGGCGTGCATCCGCGAGGGCACGTTCACCGATGTGGACGAGAAGTTCGCCACGCTGGTGATTCTTTCCGCAACCAACTGGATCTATCAGTGGTACCGGCCGGACGGGGCGATGTCGGCGGAAGAGATCGCGCGGAAGCTGACGGACCTGCTGCTCAACGGGCTCAAGCGCGCGGGAACGTGAGGATCGTCGATGGTCGGCATGCGGTTGGCCGCGTGCGCGACGGCTCTGGCGGTAGTGGGCCGAATGCGGAATGTTGAATGCGGAATGCGGAAACAGAGCCGCGACCGCGCTCCAGTACCGCGAATGACAACGAGCGGTCGAACAGAGCCGCGACCGTCAGGGAGCGGGCGAACTTCGCGGGACGGCGGATAGCGAAAGCAGATTCCCAACCGCGCTCCAGGACCGCGAGTGATGACAGGTGACAGAACAGTGCCGCGACCGCCGGGTGCGACGCGAGAGGTTCGCGAGTCAGCATTCAGAAAGTGAGTACGCACGATGGTTATTGGAACCAGTGGATTGGAAGTCGCCGTTGCGGCCGATGATCCGCGCCGCCTGGCGGAGTTCGAGGCGCGGATCAACCGCGGGGAGAAGATCGAACCGGCCGACTGGATGCCGCAGGCGTACCGCGATCAGCTCATCCGGCTGATCCACGTCCACGCCAACAGCGAGATCTGCGGCGCGCTGCCGGAGGGAAAATGGATTCCCCACGCCCCGACGTTCAAGCGCAAGCTGGCACTGTGTGCCAAGGTGCAGGACGAAGTCGGCCACGCGCAGCTTCTGTATCGCGCCTGCGAAACGCTGGGGCCGTCGCGCGAGGAGCTGATCGAATCGCTGATCGCCGGGGAGTCGAAGTTCTCCAACGTTTTTCATTATCCAGCCGAGACCTGGGCCGACGTGGCCGTGATTGCCTGGCTCATCGACGCCGCGGCGATCATCAACCAGACCATGATGGCCGAGGGCTCCTACGGCCCCTACGCCCGGGCGCTGAAGCGCATCTGCTACGAAGAGGCGTTTCACATGAAGCACGGGTATGAGATGTGCGTAGTGCTGGCGCAGGGGACGAAGATGCAGCGCGAGATGCTCCAAGACGCGCTGAACCGCTGGTGGGCGCCGATCATGATGTTCCATGGGCCCGCGGACAAGGTCTCCACGCACACGCAGATGCTGGTGCGCTGGAAGGTCAAACTCAAGACCAACGACGAGCAGCGCCAGCAGTTTTTGCGGCAGTTCGTGCCCAAGATCTTCGACCTGGGCCTGACGGTGCCCGATCCGAACCTGCAGTGCGACAAAGAGTCAGATACATGGCACTACACGGAACCCGACTGGGAGGAATTCAAGAGGGTGGTTCGCGGGCACGGACCGGTGACGCACGAGCGCATCGCCGTGCGCAAGATGGCGCATGAGGATGGGCGCTGGGTCCGCGAGGCCCTCGCCGCCGCGGCGGCCAAGCGGCCCATCCCGATGCCGGCGCCTGCGGCGAATTAGGAATGCGGAATGGTGAATGCGGAAGGCGGAACCAGCGCCGCGACCGCCTGCCCTTTCCACGGAGGGTCAAGGGTGAGGGAGCGGAGCCCGAGCCGCGGGCTTTAGCCCGCGCGGCCAAGGAGAGATGCGAGCCGGCCAATGCGGACGGCAGAGTGCAGAAACCGCGCCGCGACCGTGTAGAGGTGTGAGGCAAACGAGGCGCGAAGGCACTTAGCCACGCAGGCACGAAGGGACGGAGTGAGCGATGATTCGACGTGAGGATGTCATCGAGGTCCTGCAGAAACAACCGTTTGAGCCGTTTCGCATCTGCATGACCGACGGGCGAACGTATGAGGTACGGCATCCGGATTTGTGTGTCCCCAGCCGCAGTACCGTCTACGTCGGCGTGCCGGACCCGAAACTCCGGCGCACGGTGGTGCGCATGGACCAATGCGCTTATGTGCACATCGTCCGCTTTGAGCCACTGAACGGAAACGAGACGCGCAGGGGACGCGGACGGAAGCAATGAGGCGGGCGGGCGTGAATGCAGAAGCAGAGCCGCGACCGTGAAGGAGCGGGGCAAACGAGGCACGTAGGCACGTAGGCACGTAGGCACGAAGCGAGGACTAACCGATGATACGACCGGAGGACGTTCGCAAGCATCTGGACAAGCGCCCTTTCGAGGCGTTCCGCATCTGCCTGACGGACGGCCAGACGTACGATGTCCGCCATCCCGATTTGCGCCTGATCGACCGTTCCACCGTGTATGTCGGCGTTCACGATCCTCGCCGACCCGGTGTGGCCATGGACACGCACTACGTTTCGTTGGTGCACATCGTCCACTTCCAGCCGGTGGACGGCGAGCGACAATCGACGCTGGGCCCAGAAAGAGGATAACAGTGAATATCCAAGCGGAACTGTCCTCGTTCCGACGGCATCTGGACGATGCCTCGGAGAACGAGCGCTTGACGCTTATGAATTTCGCGACTCAGTTACGCACTCTGGAGTCCATCGACGAGGTGTATGAAGCAATGCCTTGTCACCCCGTTCAGAGAGATAGCTTGTGGTATCTGTTTGCGGGCCGCGCGCGTGGCGCCCATTTGGCCGCGGTTCGGTTGCTCCTGGGTGGGCACGTTGCCGAGGTGTATCCACTAATGCGAGTGGCGCTGGAAGACGCCGTCTACGCCCATCGCACTAAAGACAAGCAAACCGCTAGGATTTGGTTGAAGAGAGGCGAGAGTGATGAATGTAGGCGAACTGCAAGGAAGGCGCTTCAATTTCGACCATCCCTCGAAGGATTGAAGAACGAGGATTCTGTGATCGCGGACGCGGTGTCCCAATTCTACGAGCTGACGATTGACTTCGGAGCACACCCAAATGCGGACGGACACCTGACAACGGCCTCCTTCGGCGAGTCTGTTTGTAGTATGGGAATCCTAATGCCGGGAACGACCCCATGGTTGGTGTGCTTCCAACGATTGGTGCGTTGCGCAGCCCTGTGTTTGGCGGTCTTTCGCATCGTGGAACCGAGGGGATTCAGTGAGCGGGCTTCGAAGGAGCTCGAGCGTCTTCTAAAACGAACGTCGAACTGGCAGGAATTCCGTCATCCCGACGGGTGGCCTGGCTCACGCTTAAGTGGCCATGCGGAACGCTAATCGGAGTGAGGGATCGCGGCGGTGTCCTGCAGGGCGCTGGCTGGCACGACTTTGGCCCGGTGGCCCATCCCCGGCGCGTCGGGGCTGGGGGAGTCGAATGGTCGTATGAGGCAGCGATAGAATGCGGAGTTCGCGATGCACGTGTGAGACTTGGAGCACTGGCTGAAGGCCAAACCCTTTGAGCCTTTCGTGATGCACTTGTCGTCCGGGGAGCGGGTACGCGTCAACCACCCGGATGCCGCCGTGCCGGGGAGCAACGCCGTGCTTGTGGTTCAAAAGCGCCGCGGACGATTGGCCGGATTCTCGCATGTGTTGCTTTTTCACGTGGTACGCATCGAGCCGGCGAACGGCGAGCAGGGCAGCCGCGGCCCTCACGGCAGAAGTCGGTGAGAGGCCGTCGCGAGGTCAATCGCCGGAGGCGGATCGGTGTGCTTTTTGACCGGCTGGAAAGCCGGTTCCACAGGAGAGCCCGTCCCAGAGGTGCCTATGACTGACACGCAGTGGAAAGTCTTCGAGGTCTTTCACCAGCAGGCGCGCGGCGAGCCGCACGTGCACGTGGGTTCTGTCCACGCTCCGGACGCGGAGATGGCGCTGGTTCTCGCCAAGGAGCAATACGCCCGCCGGCAGGCGTGTGTGAATCTGTGGGTCGTGCCCGCGGAGGCGATCATGGCCACCAGCTACCAGGACGACGATATCTTCGACAAGGCGACGGACAAGAGCTACCGGGAGTCGTGGGGATACAAGACGCCGAAGACCATCAGCCACGAAGCCACGGAGGCACGGAGGCCGGAAGATACGTAGCTACGCAGGCACGAAGGCAAGGAGGCACGAAGGGACCAGGCAACGAGGCAACCAGGCATTGACCGACAGGTGAACGTACCATGACCAGAACCTTCGAGACCCTCCTATCACTCGACGCCCCCACCCGCCAGGCCATTGTGGACCTGCTCTACCGCCTCGCGGACGACGCCATGATCATCGGCCACCGCGATTCCGAGTGGACCGGACTGGGGCCGATCCTGGAGGAGGACATCGCCTTTTCCTCCATGGCCCAGGATGAAATGGGCCACGCGCATGTCTTCTACCAGATGCTCTGCGAACTCGGTCAGCCGGACCCCGACACCCTGGCGTTCAACCGCAAGCCGCGGGAGTGGCGCTGCTGCTCGCTGGTGAGCCTGCCCGCAGAGCGCGACTGGGCGCTGGCCATTGTGCGTAAGTTCCTTTACGACGCGGCGGAGTCCGTGCGATTGGCCGCACTATCCGACAGCGCCCTGCGCCCGCTCGCCTTTGCGGCGACGAAGCTGCGCGGTGAGAAGAAGTACCACCTCATGCATACGCGAGCGTGGGTGTTGCGGCTGGGCGCCGGCACGTCCGAGAGCCGGGCGAGGATACAGGCGGCGCTGGACGCGGTCTATCCGCACGCCCTGGGCATGTTCGAGCCCACGGAGGCGGACGAAGTCCTGGCGCAGGCGGACATCGCGCCGCGCGAGAAGCAGCTTCGCCGCGAGTGGGAGTCGGCGGCGGCGCCGGTGCTGGCGGAAGCGGGGCTGGTGGTCGGTGACAACGTGCGCCCGGTGTTCGGCGGTCGGGTCGGGCGACACCCCGAAGCACTGTCCGAGCTCCTGACCCGCATGCAGCTCGTCTATCAACTGGACCCACAGGCAAAATGGTAGACGGAAACGTCGAAACACCGAAGCGCCAAGACGCCGAAATGAGCTCCCGCCTCGCGGGCCTGTGGCGCGCGCTGGAGACCGTGTTCGATCCGGAGATCCCGGTCGTCACCATTGTCGAAATGGGGATGGTCGCGGGGGTGCACCTGGGCGAGCGTGGCGTGCGCGTGGACCTGACGCCGACATTCGCAGGATGTCCGGCCGTGGCCGTGATACGCGATGGAATCACGGCCGCCGTGCGCGCCGCGGGAGAAACCGAGGTCGAGGTCCGCGTGGTGTACGATCCCCCTTGGACGACGGATCGCCTTTCCGACTCCGCGCGACAGAAGCTCAAGCAATTCGGCTTGGCCCCGCCGGTTCGCGCGTGCGGCGCAGAGGCGTCCCAGGGCGCAGATGAGGACCAGTTTCGAGGCACGCCGGGCGTGCGGGGCACTCGGCCCATCCCGGCCATGGTCGCAGTTCCCTGTCCGTACTGCGACTCCGTCGAGACCCAGCTGGAGTCGTTGTTTGGCCCGACGCTGTGCCGATCCATCCATTACTGCAACGCCTGTTCGCAGTCGTTCGAGCATTTCAAGCGCATCTAGGCCGGCAGGCGGCGGGTCTTCGCCGAAGGTGGCGGGGCCCTCCATCGACAAGTTCCCGCAGGCCACGGACAATACGGGCACGCGCGGGGCGGGGCCCAGGCCGGGCGGCGGCCGGCGCGTGGCGGTGTCAGGCAATGTCACGAGCTATTCGACTCGCAGCGCTGCCCCTGCTGGTTTTGGTTCAGGGCTGCACCGTGCCGCTGGAATCCCGCGGCTCGCCCAGCGCGCGGGCCGCCCGGGCGGGCGGGCGCAGCGGCAGCGCGGCGTCCACCACCAGGGCCTCGCCGGCGCCGGCCGCCCCTTCCGACCCGACCATCGTGCGCCTGACCGTCAACTCGGAGTCGGTCACGCCGGATCAGATGTGGCGCGAGCTGTACGACGAGCTGGAGCGCGCCGCCCGCGACGCCACCCCGGCGGAACGGCAGGAGTTGGTCGCTCGCCGCGCCGCACAGTGGATCACGGACAAGATCGCTGAAATGGTCCTCTATCAGAAAGCATCGCTGCGGTTGTCATCCGACGTGGACGCCAACATCGGCAAATTCGTGGACGTCGAACTGCGGAAGATCATCACCCGCGACTTCGACGGCATCCAGCGCCGTTACGAAAAGCACCTCGCCCGTCGCGGGCTGACGCTGGAGGACATTCGCGCGCGGCTCCGCCGGGAAATCATCATCGCCAACTACCTGGACGCCGAGCTGCGCCCAAAGCTCCAGGAGCCCACGCGAGACGAACTGGTGTTGGCGTTCGAGGCCAACCGCGGCTCCTGGCAACGGCCGCCGCGGCGCAAGATGTCGCTCGTCGAGGTGCGGGTGTCTACCTTCCTGCCCCGCGAGGTGGAAAGCCCCACCCGCGAGCAGCTCGCCGCGGCTCGCGCCGAGGCTCGAGCGAAGATCGAGGCCGCACGGCAGGAGTTGATGGGCGGAGCGACCTTCAGCGAGGTGGCGCGACAGTACTCCAGCGATCTGCACGCGGCGGACGGCGGCGCCTGGGGTTGGGTGGGGCCGGGCAGCGTCCGCGAGCGCTACGAACCGGCGGTGCAGGCGCTCTATCACCTGCCCGTCGGGCAGATCAGTGAAGTGGTCGAGTCCCCGGAAAGCTACTTCATCGTCCGCTGCGACGAACTCGACCCGGGACACGAACCGACGTTCGCCGAGGTGCAGAACGAGCTGCGCGAGCGGCACCTGCGCATCGCCTACAACGAGCTGATCAACCAACTGGTGACGGACTTGCGTCGTCGGGCGCGCATTGAGCCGGAGAACCTGGATCGTTTTCACGCCGCGGTGGTGGAAGCGGCCCTCAACCGTGGGCCGTAGTTCGCGCGGACTCGATCCGAAGCTAGCCGTCCGCGGAGGGGTCGTCCCGACAGGGTTGCGGCCGATTTGGCCGGCGCGCGTCCGTACCAGGCTGTCTGGCCGCCTGGGGCGAGCCTCCCGCAGCGCCGAATCGGCCGGTTCAGCCGCTATCGACTACGCAGGGTCGGAGGGTGCGCTCAACTCTTGGCGCCGGCGGCCCTGGCGACGATACAGCCGCGAGGTGTTGCCGGATGCGCAGCTGTGCGCACGCGTTGAATCGAGGCCGTTGCCGTCTCGCGATCGGTCGGCGATCGATACTTCGACTTGAACGCCCGCGGTCCAGCCGCTACACTCGTTAGGTAGATTATCCACTCTCGTGGGGCGTTGTGAGCGGGGATCGGCCATGCGCCAGCCGGGAAGCAAACGCCGCCTGTTGCGCGGCAAGTCGACGGTGTTCGCAACCGCCCGTGTTGCGTCGCTGGGCATTCTCGACATCGGCCGGCACAGCCTCCGGCGGCAACCTCTCGGCGCGAATGGTCCGCCATTCCGCGCACTACTCGGACGACCGAACGTGGGTGCCCAAGTACCGCCGGCGCGAGGAGGGCGACATGAATAAGTTTCGCTCCGTGCTGCTAGTTTGCCTCGCCATAACGGTGGTCGACGCCTCGGCGATTCGCAAGTCAGCCTCGGCCCAATGCCAGTTGCCCAAACTCTTGGCACCCGATCGTGCCCGATTCGACTACTTCGGCCGCTACGTTGCCGTAGACGGCGACGTCATCGTGGTCGGTTCGGCTTCCCATGAGGGATCCGGCGCCGCGTTCGTCTACCGCCGGCGATACGGCAATACGTGGACCTTAGAACAGGAGTTGAAGCCGACGAATGGTTCCGCGGACGAGTCGTACGGAGTGCCGGCGGCGATCTGCGGCGACATGCTCATCGTCGGGGCATCAGGTAACGACACGCTGGGCGTGAACGCGGGAGCCGTCGCCGTGCTTAGACACGACGCCGGCGGCTGGCGCGAGATCCAGCGGCTTTACGGTTCCGACACCGCGGCCGACGACGTCTTCGGGTCCTCGGTCGCTCTCAGCGCCGACACTCTTGCGGTCGGAGCCATCGGGCAGGACGAGGGCGCCACAAACGCCGGAGCCGTCTACCTTTTTCGCCGTACCGGGGACTTGTGGGTCGAGGAGCAGAAGATTCCCGCCCCAAACCCGACGACGGAGCTCTGGTTCGGCTCTAACGTCGCGCTGGATCGCGACGTGCTGGCGATTACGCCGTTTCTTCAGCCCACGGGGTGGCCCTCGGAATCGGCATACATCTTTCGATGCGGCCCAACGGGTTGGGCGCAAGAACTAAGGATCGGCGCGCCCCCGCCGCCCTCGCACTCGTTTGGCTACGCGATTGCCCTCTCCGATGATTGGCTTCTCGTAGGCGCTCCACAGTTCCAAGCCGACGAAGAGCCAGGAGAGCCCGGCGTGGCGTTCGCCTATCGATTCAACGGTTCGGCGTGGGTACTGGAGCAAACGCTATTCGCAAACGATTCATTCCCGCCTGATTCCAACGAGTTCGGAATGTCGGTCGCAATCCGCGAAAACATTGCGCTCATTGGTGCCAAGTTCGCGGACTCGGTCCCCAACGGCGCTGTTTACAAGTTCGCCTGGTTCGGCACACGATGGGTGCAGTCGGAGAAATGGTCCGTCTACAACCCTACCGGGCTGGCCTCTTTCGGCGGCGCGATGGCATTCGACGGAGCACACGCGGTTGTCGGGGATCCACGAAGCGACGAGGCTTGTCCCTCGGTGCCGTACTGGTGTGAGTCCGGCTCGGCCTCTGTCTATCGCACCGGCTACTCGCGAACAGACCTCAGCGATTTTTCGCTGTTTCAGAAGTGCTATCGCGGCCCAGACTTTGGTCTGGCTGGGTGTTGTGGGGTGTTCGATACTTCGGGAGACGGAGATTCGGATCTTGAAGACTACAGGTCCTTTCTGCGAATCTTCACCGCGCCAGGCGCGTAGCCTCACTGCGGGGTCTCCGACGTCGCGACGCGGCGCCCTCCAATTGCCTTCGTGCGGTTCATAACCCTCGATGAGATTCCACGAACCCTGTCCGCACCGCGGACCGGTAGCACGCCCCCGGCACTGATGT
This sequence comes from Planctomycetota bacterium, assembly GCA_016208685.1. Lineage (GTDB taxonomy): Bacteria > Planctomycetota > Phycisphaerae > UBA1845 > UBA1845 > JACQXM01. Next base: position 256,765 of record JACQXM010000023.1, read on the forward strand.
GCCTCGCGCCGCCGATGTGACCGACAAACGCTGGTTCAACAGCGCTCTTTGGGCGCCAACTGAGGGAACGCGTCAACCGATCTGCTCCGCGTAGATCGCCAGCTCTTCCTCGAAGTCGCGCATCCGGCATCCGAAGGCCTGCTCCGCGAGCGTGTGATCGCAGACCGCATCCTCCTGCGACATGTCCACCTGCCCGCGGTCAAAGCGCAGCAGGCCCAGCGAGGGGATGACCAATTCGCCCACGGCCATTGCCGGCGCGAGGAGGGTGGCCATCGCCTTGGCGACCGCCACCGGCTGCGACACCAACGGCTTCCAGTGCTTCGCTCCGGGCATCCGGGCGCGACATGCGTTGTACAGCGACACCCAGGTGTAGACCCTCGGGCCGCCGAGCGGGAACACCTTGCCGATGGTATCCGGACGGAACAGCGCCTCGACGAGGCAGTGAGCGACGTCCTTGACGTACACGGGTTGCAGCCTCGCGCTGCCGCTGCCGAAGTAGGGAATCAGCGGCGGGGACAGGTCGCACATGAACTTCCTCATCAACCGCATGAACTCGCCTTCCGGGCCGTGAATCAGACTCGGGCGGAAAACGGTCCAGGCGAGGCCGCCCCCGCGAACGTACTCTTCCGCGGCCCATTTCGTTCGATGATACGCGGAACGTGCCCCCGCGCGCGTTCCCAGCGCGGACATATGGACGAAACGCGCCACGCCGGCGGCGCGCGCCGCGTCGACGACGTTCTGTGTTCCGCGGACGTGAACGCGCTCGAACGTCTGGCCCTTCAGATGCCGTTCGATGATGATGCCAACGAGGTGTATCACCGCCTGGCAGCCGCGCGACGCAGCCTTCAGGGAGCGCCGGTCGGCCAGCGAACCGATCACGGAAGCCAGGCGATCCGGCGAGATGGGGCGGTGTTGTGCCAGGAGTTTCTCCGGCGAGCGCACCACGCACACCGGGGTGATGCCCCGGGCCAGCAACTCACGAATCACGCCGCGCCCCACGAAGCCGGTGGCGCCCGTGACCATGACACGTTCCATTCGGGGTGTTTCAGACATACGCGGACTTCTTCAAACGCTGTCCGTTGCCCGGCCTCGGCACGGCCGCGGCGTTACTGGGTCGCCGGAGTGTGCCGCTTGTATGTCACCAGCGTATGGTCGCCACCCGGCTGGGAGGCGAACTCGGCCGGTCGCGGCTTTCCCGGCGCCGCGCGGCAAACGGTTAGCGTGCCCTGTTCCAAACGGTAGATGCCCAACGCGGTCCGCCCCTTCAGCTCGCCCTCGGTGTAGGTGATGTCGATGGTCATGGGACTCGCTGAGGGATCGACCACCGTCGTCGCGGCAACTGTCGTGCCCGCCGGACCGGCCTCCGTCAATTTGCCCGCGGCGTCGAACGTCAGCAGCATCTTCGAGGTGTCGTTGCCGGGGGCGGACGTTCCCTCCTGCGCGACCGGCACAACCTCCCAGGTTCCGGCAAGCTCGACGCGCCCCGCCTCAGTCAGTGCGTCCTTCACGCTCTGCTTCTCCCGGTGCAGCACCTGCAACACCAGCCCGCTGCCGGGGCTGGTCGCGAACTCCGTCGGGCGCTCGCCACCGCGATACGGGCCGCACAGCTTGAAGCTGTCTCCCTCCAGCTCATAGATGCACTTGAAGGTCGAACCCTTGGCTGGTCCGTCGAGGATCGTCGAATCGTACTGCTTCGGGGACTTGGTCGGGTCGGGCTTCAACCGGGCGTGCGTTATTCGCGAGCGTTGCAGGATGACAAAGTTGCCATCCTTCGAGATGATTACCTTGTTTGCAGCGAACGGCTGCTCCGGCGCTTTGTTCCCGTCGACCTCGACCGAAGCGAAGCTCCATGCCCCCTCCATCCGCGCCAGCTCCTGTTCGATTGCCTCCACGCCTTCAGCACCGATCGCCAGGCTGCCGATCATCGCTACCGACAAATACGCCAACATTTCACACCTCACAATTGCTCGAACCGACGAGATCAACGACGCGCGCCAGGTCAGCGTGGCCGCCGGACGTCCGATGAGTCTGGCGCGATGCCCCGCCACCTGTTTCACGCGGCCGTCGCGGACAGCGAGTCAGCACCGACGACAGGTGTCATCAGCGAACGTTCGGGATCACCAATCCCCGGCCGGCGAGTCGTCGTCGGCCACGACGCCCGCAGCAACGCCGCCATGCGTGGCTCGCGGTCCTGTACGACCGCACTGAGACGCCGGGATCGTACGAGCCCCGTGGACGGACGTAAACGCCCCCGCGGCGCGAGATCCGGCGCCCGCGTCCTGGGGCGCTGCACCACACCGGGCTCAGGCTGGCGGATCTCGCCACCCATGCCGGCGCCTTTCCGCCGCGCACGCGGTCAACCGGTGCGGCGGTGTCCCAGCGTCATGGCGCCACGGCGCTACGTGCCCGGGCAAGCCCGTCCGTCGGGCTTAACGATGGTAGGGTCGCGGTGCCCGTGGCCTCGGAATGTGGCTTCGCAACCGTCTGGATTTGACCCGGGGCGATCGGACGGCGATGATTGGCAAGGCGTTCGACCGGCGACGCAATGCGGCCGCCTCACCACCACGGGCGTCCCGTAGGCCCGTGCCTGGTTTCGGGCATGCCGGCCGGGGGCGCGTGATCCGGGGGCGAATTGGATTCGACCGGGCGAGAGAAGGAGATTGTGGCGTGCCGAGGTTGTCAGGGGGCCTCGTAAAACACCTGGCAAAACCTTACATGGCAACTACACGTATGCCATGGCTGCCTAAAAACAGGTAGCCGCGTTTCGCGGACGACGCCCGCTGGTCCGCGAAACGACGACAGCGGGCTAGCTGGCGCGTGCCGCCGTGCGGCGCGTCGGCGAACCAACAGCGCGGCTGGGGGCCGTCGAAGCCTGTCGATCGGCGTCGCCGGCCCCGAGAAACAAAAGACCGACTACGCACGTAGAGGCATCGCTGGAACCGTCGCGGGACGGGGGTTCGATTCCCCCCGCCTCCATTCTTCGTTAACCGGCTGGAAACGGTCTAAACTACGATCGGAGCAAGGTTTACGGCGAAACCGGCCAGACCACTCTAGACCACCCGAAACCATCGAAAACCGCATTTTGTTGGCAGTTTGTTGGTACTCCGCGAGTGTACATAATTCCTTATCCGCCCCGGAGTAGCGCAGTCGCAACTCAGCCGGGGCGAACAAGGCGGCTGGTTCTATGGGTCCGAAAAGAATGTGCCCGTCCCCAACAAACGCGATTCGGCATCACGCCAAGCCGAAGCCGACGGCTCGATCAGATAACTCAATGCATTGACACGCCGAACAACGCGGTTGTTGTTGACATCGCATGGTCCTGGCGGTGTCTGCTCCAACTCCGAATTCGTTTGGGCATGATCGGAAAGGCCGTCGGCGTTAGGTCCGAGGCGGGTCGCAGGACGTGCGGGGGGGTTCAAGAGTAAAGCCAAGCTTCAGGTGGCAATTCTTTCGATTGTTTAGTTTTTCGGGATGCGATTCGAGGAATCTGTCATTCTTGTTTATAGAGGAATGCATCGGAAACCTGCGAATGTCTGAGACGGAAGCGGCTTTTCTGCGACTTGTTCGCCCCTGTTGGCGGCGGCTGTACCTGGTGGCGCGGCACTACGCCAGCAGCGTAGAGGATGCGCGCGACCTCGTGCAGGAAACGCTGCTCCGGGCGTGGGCGGCCTACAACCCGAGTGAGGATCGCTCCTACCGCGAGGGCTGGCTGTTCGTGATCCAGCGGCGGGTGGCGGCCGAGTGGGTAAGACAGGCCCATCGGCGCGTGGCGCTGGAGCCGGGCGAACACGACGAACTGACCGAGCTTGTCGGCACTGATCTCTCGGAACCGTTCGCAGCGATTGCATCGTCGACGGAAAACCAGTTCCGCGACTTTCTCGACGAGGGCGTGGCCGCAGCATTCGATGCGCTGGAGCCGGCGTTTCGGGAGGTCGTCCTCCTGTCGGTTGCCGCGGACCTGAACTACCACGAAATCGCGGAGGTCCTTGGGTGTCCGTTGGGCACGGTGATGTCGCGGATGGCCCGGGCCCGCCGGAAGTTGCGGGAACGCTTGGCCCATCCCTCAAAGGCCGTACATCGTCGACCGGAGGCATTGAGATGACCTGTAGCGAAGCTCGCCAATACATCTTTGCCTTCCTGGACAACGAGCTCGATTCGGCGCTCAGCCTGGAAGTGCAGCAGCACATCGAGCATTGCGCCCTTTGCGCCCGCGAGTGCGAGATCGAGAAAATCGTGCGACGACAACTCGCGGCGAAACTCAAAGAGGCCCAGGCTCTGCCGGAGTTTGACGAGTCAGCGCTTGTGCGACTGCTTCGATCCGAGCCCGGGGCACTCGGGCGCATGTCGCGAACCACCCGCCGCTATTGGAAGCTTGGCACCGCCGGTGCCCTCGCGGCGGTCTTGGTGCTCGCCGCTTCGTTGTTCGTGGTGAACTCTGCGCGAAAAGCCCAAGGCGTATCGCTGGCGGACGTTCTCGTTGAGGACTTCGATCACTTCGTCACTGAGGCCAAGCCACTTCAGATTGTCTCAGCGGACGCGAAGGAAGTCTCTGAATGGCTCCGGGAGCGAACGGCTTTGGCGGTGAGCGTTCCGTCCGTCGATCCCGCGATGGCTTCGCTCATGGGTGGTCGCAAGTGCAAGATCAACGGTAAACCCGCGGCATTTGCCGTCTATCGAATCGGCAACGAGATGGCGTCGCTTGTGGCCTTGCACGAGTCGGACGAGGCCCTTGTGCATATGAATCGCGTCGAACGTAACGGCCACACGCATTGGGTCGATCACTGCCGGGGGCACACCGTCCTGGCTTGCCGGCGGGGCGAGTTGATCTACGCGGTAATCTCTCGCCTGCCCGAAGAATCGTTATACGCACTGATGCAACGCACTGAGGGCTGAGACGGGATGTCTTGATGCCTTTCGGTGAGAGGTTCTGGTAAAGGAGAAATTGTTGTGAAACGAATACTGATCCCGACGATCGCTGTTGTTCTGGTCAGCGGTTCCGCAGCGCTTGCCGAGTGCAAGTGCGGAATCGCGAAAGTCGAGAACGGCTGGTGCGCCGACTGCAAGGTCGGCTATGTGGCCGGTGTGAAGATCAAGTCCGACGCCTTGTTTGAATCGCTCCAGGGACACGAGGTCGATGAGGCCAAGATCAAGTGTCCGTCGTGTACAAAGGCCCACAAAGCCGGGGGCTACTGCGAAGCGTGCAAAGCGGGCTTCATTGGCGGAAACGCGTACCACTCCTGGGTCGCCTATCGGCTGGCCAACGGAGAGTTCAAGCGCGTCGACGACATCAAATGCGCCACGTGCCGGAAAGCCGCCGAGGGGTCGGGTTGGTGCGAAAGCTGCGGCGTCGGGTACGTCGCCCATCACAAGTTGACGGACAAGGCGGAGTACGAGAAGGCCGTGCAAGCGCAGAAAGTTTTGCGCCTTGCGGCGGAAAGCAAGTGCGAAAAGTGCGCCGTTGCGATGGTCTCCGACGGCAAGTGTGAGCAGTGCAAGGTTGAATACGCGAATGGTGAGAAGATCAAGTCCGGCAGCGGAGGATGAGGATTGTTTGTCAAGACTTGCACGCTAACCATCACCTTGTTGGGGCTCTCATTTGGGGCGCTGATGCTGCTTCAATCGCAGCGATCGGCGGCGTCCGGTGCGCCGGCTCGCAAGCCGCTGCCGGCGCCCGAGGAATTGAAAAACCTGCCGCCCGACGGTGGCCCCCAATACAACCGCCTCGTTTTCGAGAAGAGCCCCTACCTGCTCCAGCACGCGGCGAACCCCGTGGATTGGTACCCGTGGGGCGAGAAAGCGTTCAAGAAGGCGCGGGAGGAAGACAAGCCGATCTTCCTCTCGATCGGCTATTCGACCTGTCACTGGTGCCACGTGATGGAGCACGAGTCTTTCGAGGACGAGGAGGTCGCCGCCCTCCTGAACGAGCACTTCGTCGCCATCAAGGTGGATCGTGAGGAGCGCCCCGATATCGACAACATCTACATGCAAGTGCGCCAGAGCATGACGGGGAGCGGCGGTTGGCCGCTGACGGTGTTGCTGACCTCCGACAAGGTTCCTTTCTTTGCGGGAACGTATTTTCCCAAGACCGGCCGGTTCGGACGCGAGGGTATGATGGATCTGATCCCGCGTATCGCGTCGAATTGGCACACCAGCCAGCGCGAGCAATTGCTCGCGTCGGGGCGGCAGGTTCTCTCCCGTCTTGAGCCGGCTTCCCGGCCAAGAGCTGCTTCGGAACTGGATGCCGCGGTGCTGGAGCGGGGTTTCGAACAGCTCACCCGCAGTTTCGATTCAACGAACGGCGGATTCGGGCGCGCTCCGAAGTTCCCAACGCCGCACCGGCTCAGCTTTCTCCTGCGGTGGTGGCGTCGTAGCGGCGACACCAACGCGCTGAAACTAGTGGAGCAAACGCTCCAAGCCATGCGCCGCGGCGGCATCTACGACCACATCGGATTCGGATTCCATCGCTATGCGACCGATGCACAATGGCTCGTGCCCCACTTCGAGAAGATGCTTTATGACCAGGCGATGCTGGTGATCGCCTACGTCGAAGCTTATCAGGCGACCGGCAAGGAAGAGTACGCGCGCACGGCAAGAGAGGTGCTGACCTACGTGCTTCGCGACATGACGGATTCGCGAGGCGGATTCTACTCCGCGGAGGACGCCGACAGCGAAGGCGTCGAGGGAAAGTTCTACGTTTGGTCGGCGAACGATATCAGGGAAGTGCTCGGCGAGGAAGCGGATTTCTTCTTCAAGGCCTTGAACATTCGCCCCGACGGAAACTTCCGCAATCCGCACACGCCGCCGAATTCCAACATTCCTCATCTTACGCAGTCGTGGAGCGATCTAGCGAAACAGCTCGAGATCGACGAAGCCGGGATGCGGCGTAGCGTCGAAGCGTCACGTGTCAAGCTGTTCGCCGGACGTGAACGGAGGATCCATCCACACAAGGATGACAAGATCCTCACGGACTGGAACGGGCTCATGATCGCAGCGATGGCCAAGGCTGGGTCGGCCCTCGACGCACCTGAATACGCTGCGGCCGCCCAGCGGGCCGCGGATTTCATCTGGGATCATGTACGCGATTCAAAGGGCCGGCTGTTGAAGCGGCATCGCGACGGGGAGTCGGCGCTTCCGGCGCACGTGGAAGACTACGCGTTCATGATCTGGGGCCTTCTCGATCTGTATGAGGCTAATTTCGAAGTGCGAAACCTGAAACGAGCTATCGAACTGAACAACCAAATGATTCGGCACTTCTGGGATGAGACAGGAGGCGGCTTCTTTTTTACGGCGGACGATGGCGAACCGCTGCCGGTGCGGTCGAAGGAAATCTACGACGGCGCGATCCCATCCGGGAACTCCGTGGCAATGTTGAACTTGTTGCGTATCGCAAGGATTACGGGCGACACCGGCCTGGAGGAGAAGGCGGCGGCGGTCGGAGCGGCCTTCGACGGTGCTGTGCGACAGGGACCGTCGGCGCACGCCCAGTTGCTGTGTGCGCTCGACTTCGGGGTCGGGCCCAGCTACGAGGTGGTCATCGCCGGAGACGCGGCCGGGACCGACACGCGGGCGATGGTTGCGGCGGTCCGCAAGACCTTCGCACCGAGCAAGGTTCTCTTGTTCAGGCCTGCGGGAGCGGACTTCCCGGAAATAACCGAAATCGCGGGCTTTACGAAGAACCAGAAGTCCCGGGAAGGGCAGGCGACAGCGTACGTGTGCCGGAATCACCAGTGCAAGCTGCCTACCACAAATGTCGAGACCATGATTGCTCATTTAACCTCGAAGGTTCAAGAGTGACGTTGGCCTGCACGGCAGAATGTCGTTGGCAGAGAGGAGAATTGCGGGATGTGGCTTGTTCGTAGCGCACTGAAGAATCCTTATTTCATCGTGGTCATGGCGTTGGGCGTGTTGATCATCGGGATCACCGCGGTCACCCGCATTCCAACGGACATTCTTCCTCTATTTAAGACTCCGGCCGTGCAGATCCTCACGTTCTATCCGGGCATGCCCGCCGAGATCATGGAAAAGGACATCACCAGCCGTTTGGAACGGTGGACCGGCCAATCGAACGGCATCGCCCGGCAGGAAGCCAAGAGCATGATCGGGGTGTCGGTGGTGAAGGACTTCTTCCGCGAGGACATCGACCCCAACACGGCCATGTCGCAGGTAACGTCGCTGGCCATGAGCGACCTCTTCTATCTGCCGCCCGGCACGATTCCGCCGATGGTGATGCCTTTTGATCCGACGGCCAGCATTCCGCTCTGTCTGCTGACCGTCTTCAGCGAAACGCACGATGAGAAGACTCTCTACGACATCGCCTATTTCGAATTGCGGAACCGGTTGCAGGGGATCACCGGCGTCATCGCCCCGGCTGTATACGGCGGAAAGCTGCGCCGCATTCTGACCTACGTCGATCGTGACAAACTTCAGGCGCGCAACCTCTCGCCGATGGACGTGGTGCAGGCCGTGCAACGATACAACACGATGATCCCTACGGGCAGCGCGAAGTTTGGCGACCTGGACTATCAGATCAACGCAAACGGGATGGTCGAGCAAGTCGCGGAATTAAACGACATCCCCGTGAAGCTCAATGGCATGGCTCCGGTGTTCGTGAAGGATGTGGCCGAGGCCAAAGACACGGCAGCGATTCAGACCAACATCGTGCGAGTCAACGGACGACGGCAGGTCTACATTCCCATCTACCGGCAGCCGGGCGCGAACACGATCCAGATCGTCGAGGGTCTCCAGAAGATGCTCGCGCCGATTCGCGAGCGGCTTCCCAAGGGCGTCAACCTGGCGGTCACGTTCGATCAATCGGTGTACGTGAAGGAAGCGATTACGAACCTGGAACACGAAGCCTTGATCGGCGCTGGTCTGGCGGTCCTGATGATCCTTGTGTTCCTGGGAAGTATTCGCTCGACCCTGATCATCGCGCTGGCCATCCCCCTGTCGGTGTTGGCCGCGTTCATTGGACTGTATTTCACGAAGAACAGCATCAACGTGATGACGCTCGGCGGACTTGCCTTGGTCATGGGGCGATTGGTCGATGATGCAATCGTGGTTCTGGAGAACACCCACCGCCATTTGCAAATGGGCAAGGCACCAGCAACGGCCGCTTTGGATGCTGCAGGCGAAGTTGCGATGCCCGTACTCGTGGCGACGATTACGACGGCAGTCGTGTTCTTCCCCGTTGTGTTCCTGAGTGGACTCGGGCGGTTTCTGTTCACCCCGCTGGCGCTGTCGGTGACCTTTGCCATTGCCGCCTCGTACTTTGTGGCCATGACGCTGGTGCCAATCTGCTGCGCGAAGTTTTTCCGCGCCCACCTCCCTGGCGTTGCGCATACCGACGGCCCTCCGAAGACGCTGGTGGACCGCATGACCGATCGCCTTGCCGCGTGGTGCGGCGCGGTTGTCGGATGGGCGCTTCACAGGCGCCTGCTGGTGACCGGCGTGACTGTGGCCGCTTTCGCCGCATCGTTACTGCTGTACCCGTTGATTGGTCGTGAACTGTTTCCCAGCGTAGACGTGGGCCAGTTCACCGTTCGGATCCGGGCGCCTTCGGGCACACGGATCGAGGAGAGTGAAAAGCTGGTCGCGAGGATCGAGAAGTCCATTCAGGAGACAATCCCGAAGGATGACCTCTCGATGCTGATTTCCAACATCGGCGTGCTTCTGGATTGGCCGGCGGCGTACACACCGAATTCGGGGCCTATGGATTCGTTCGTGCTCGTGCAACTGACACCCGAACGAACCAAGAGCATTCAAGAATACGTAGTTGATCTGCGGGAAACGCTGAACCACGATTACCCAGGTATCGAGTTCGCGTTCGAGACAGGCGGGATGATGACCGCGGCCCTGAACTTCGGGTTGCCCTCGCCGATCAATATCCAGATTGAGGGCAACAAGCTGGAGGTGGCGGCAAAGATTGCCCAGCGTATCTTACACATCTGCGAGGCTGTTTCCGGGACGGTGGACGTGCGCATTCAGCAAAAGCTGGACTATCCGCAACTGGCCGTGGACGTGGATCGCACGCGCGCCGCTTACGCCGGATTGGACCAGGTCGAGGTGGTCAAGAACGTGGTCACCGCGTTCAACAGCTCGATCAACTTCAACCCGTCGTTCTGGATCGACCACAAGAACGGCAATCATTACTTTATCGGGGCACAGTATCCCGAGAGCGACATCGTTTCGATGAACACGCTGGAGCACATCCCGATCACCGGTAAGAACCAGGAGTCGCCGGTGCTGCTCAAGAACATCGCCAAGTTTCGACGGACGACTGCGCCTGCGGAAATCAATCACCTGAACATCAACCGCGTGACGGACATTTTCGTGAATGTACATGGACGCGACGTGGGTTCCATTGCGGCGGAGATCGAAGAGGGAATCGCGGCTCTTCGCGCCGAAATGGCTTCGGACGATCAGGCCGCCGCCGCTGCTGGGAAATCCAAGCCGTGGGAAGGCTACCGGATCTACATGCGCGGCGAGGTGGCCAGCATGAAGGAATCGTTTGCCAGCCTTGGATTCGGCTTGGCACTGGCCAGCGTGCTGGTCTACCTGGTGATGGTCGCTCAATTCAGGTCTTTTGTGGACCCGTTCATCGTCATGTTCGCTGTTCCGTTGGGTCTAATGGGTGTGCTGGTCACACTCTACGTGACCAACACCACCATCAATATTCAATCCTTCATGGGCGTAATATTCATGGTGGGCATTGCGGTGTCCAATAGCGTGCTGCTGGTCGAGTTCGCCAATCGCCTGTGCGAGGAAAAGGGACTTTCCACCTTCGACGCGGCGCTGGAGGCGGCCAAGATTCGCTTGCGTCCCATCCTGATGACGGCGCTGGCTGCTACCTTGGGGCTCATGCCCATGGCGATCGGAATGGGTCGGGGTACGGAGGCCAACATTCCGCTGGCTCGTGCCGTGGTCGGAGGCCTGACGGTTTCCACCGTGTTGGTCGTGGTGTTCGTTCCGGTGTTGTACACGTTGCTGAAGAGGTCCGGTCGCGTTGCTATCGCGACGGTTTGATAGGAGTTGAAAAAAATGCGGAAGCACGCACGCTGGATGGCGATCGTCGGCGCGTTGGTCGTCGCGATGGGCGGCCTTTGGCTGGGCAAGCAGCAGGTAACCGCGAAGGCATCCGAAGCGCCCAAGGTGCCGTCGTCCGATGGATCGCCTGCTACGGGAACACCGCGAAGCGTCGAGGTGACCGCGCCCAAGCGGCAAGATATGTCGCGGCGTTTGGACGTCCCCGCCACGATGGAGGCCTACGAGCAGGCCGACCTGTATGCCAAGACGTCCGGCTACATCACCGAAGTGCGCGTGGATATCGGCGATCGCGTCAAAGCGGGGGACGTTCTAGCGGTGATCGATGTGCCGGAAATGCTTAAGGAAATGGCCGAAGCCGAGTCGCTTCACGCCGCGGCTGTCGCAGGTGTGCAAACGGCCGAGTCCAAGATCGTTCAGACGAAGCGGATGCACGACGTGGCCGGGAGCATGCTGGTGCGCGCTCAGGCCGAGTACACGCTCAAGAAGACAACGCTTGAACGGCGGAAAGAGTTGTTCGGCGGGACGGCCATTACCCAGGAACAACTCGACGAAGCCCAGAACCAGCACGACATCGCTCAAGCGGACGTGGGCATTGCTGACGCGAAGATCGCCGCCGCGGAAGCGGATGTCGCCAGCGCCGAGGCCTTCCTCGTTGCGGCGAGAGCCAATGTCGCGGTCGCTCAGGCGCGAATCGAGAAGACCCAAACGCTCATGCAGTATGCACGGATCGTCGCCCCATTCGACGGTATCGTGACCCGCCGACTGGTGGACCGCGGAGCGCTCGTTCAATCCGCCACGACCAGTCGCACTACGCCTCTGTTTACCATGCAGCGAATCGACAAGCTCCGCATCTTCATTGAAGTTCCAGAATCGGACATCGCCTTCGTTCGGCCCGGCTGCGCGGCGAAAGTGAAGCCCTATGGGATTGAAGGGGTTGAACTCATCGGAACGATTGCCCGGGCCGCCTCCTCACTCAAGCCGGACACGCGCACGATGCGAACCGAGATCGATCTCGACAACAGCGACGGGCGACTCATGCATGGAATGTACGCCCAAGTGGTTGTGGAACTTGACGAACGTGCCGGTGCCCTGACCGTTCCCGCGTCGTCATTGTTAACCGAAGGAAAGGAAACCTTCGTCTACACGGTCGTGGACAATCGCGCCGCGCGGACTCCCGTGCGGATAGGGCTGGATGACGGAATCCGTGTGCAGATCACCGAGGGTCTGTCCGACGCGTCGGTGGTTGTCGTAACCGGGAAGGGCCTGATCTCGGACGGTTCGCTGCTGCGACCTGTTCGCATGGATGGCGGCGCATGAGTAAGAATCAGATTCGCAAGAAAGGCAGCTCCGTCATGTGGCGCGTCGGGTTGTCCTTGGGCCTACTGCTCGCTGGCTGCGCGACGACACAAAAGCTGCGACCGACAGTCGTGCGGCCCGATGTATCGCCGCAGGGCACTCGTGCATCCGGTGCGACGATCCCGTTAGACGCGGAGCAGATCAAGCCGATGTTCACGGAGCTGCTGCCTATCGACCTGCCCGCCGTGGTCCGAGTCGCGGCCGCCCAAAACACTGATATCATGCAAGCACGATTGAATGTCACCGCGGTAGAGGGTGGTTACGAGAGCGCCGTCGGCGCTGCGTTTCCGGCGATCGTCCCCACGGCGCTGTTCGAGCACGTCGAGGGAAGCGTGCGAGCCACGGAAGGCAATATCGTCAGCGGTGTGAATTTCAATACGTTCCAGCCGGCGGTGGCGATTCAATGGGTGATCAATCCCGGCCGGGTCATCTACGACATCGTGGCGGCGAAAAAACGCCTTGCGGCGGCGGAACACTTGGAACAATCCGTGATTCTCGCCACGCTACGCGATGCCTCAGTCCAGTTCTATGCACTCGCGCTCGGGCAAACGCGGATCTCGGCAGCGCACCGAGGCGTCGAGGAAGCCACCGAGCTGCTTCGGGTGAACCGTCTGCGATCGCAGACGGGAACCGGCATTCACGCGGATGTGCTTCGTGCCGAGGCCCGTCTCGCCGAGCGCCAGCAGGATCTGGTGACGGCGCTAAAGGACTTCTACGACGCGTCGGTTGTCTTGGCGGTGACCTTGCACCTTGATTCCTCCGTGACGCTGGTGCCTTCGCTTATCAGCCTGGAAAAGACGCAACTGGTCCGTGAAGACTTGTCGATCGAAGAGACCTTGGGGATTGCGGTGGCCTTCCGACCAGAGCTGGAAGGCTTTCGGAATCTGATCGATGCGGCCATCGCGGAGGGAAAGAAGACATGGTGGACCGGGTTTGGACCCACGCTGTCGCTGGGCTATCAATACGGCGGGATCAAAGGGAACGCGAACAATGTTGTTGGGGGTGAGGGAATACCTGGCAACCTCATCGTGAATCCGGCATCAGCGAACGGCTCGTTCAGCGGCAATCCGTTCGCCAACGGACTCATTAAGGAGGGAATACTTCGCGGTTCCAAGCGGCTGGACGGCCGTGATGATCAGACCTACAGCTTTGGTGACCAACAACGGGCGACGGCCGCGGCCGGTTGGCGGCTGAGTCTCTCCACTCTCGGCGATCTCAAGACGGCCAGAGCAAGCGAGCAACAGGCGCTGGTGCGATACGAACGCATCCTGGATGAGGTGCGTGCAGAGACAGTGGGCGCTACTCAGGCTGTCCGAACCTATGATCAGTTGATCGAGTTCGCCCGGCAGCAAGTGGCCTCCGCCGAAGAGGCGCTTCGTTTGAGCCAGGCGAATCTTCAGGCCGGGACGATGACAACCCTCGATGTTTTGCAGGCGCAGGACACTGCCACCCAGGCGCGGCTGCGGTTCGCCGAAGCTGTCGTCCGTTACAACCAGTCACAAGTCAGATTACTCGCGGCGCTCGGCCTGATCGGCTAACTTGGGATTTGATGCAGGAAGAGCCGATTAGCCACGCTGGCCGGGCCGCAGGATTGAGTGACTTGACGCCGTTGATCCGCGCGCCTCGCGCACCACGCCATACTCACTTCGTTCGCACGGCGGTCGTTGGACTATGCGCTGGCCTTCTCGCCGTCGGGTTCAGACGTGCGCTGGCACTCGCAGAAGCAGAGCGCGAACATCTGCTTTCGATTTTGCATGGGTATCCTTCGTGGGGTTGGATGGTATTGCCCACCATTGGGCTGTCTGTGGGCGGACTTGTTGGATGGATCACGATTCGGTACGCGCCGGAGGCGGCAGGCAGCGGTATTCCCCACCTGAAAGGGGCATTGCTTCATGTACGCAATCTCGAATGGCGCCGACTCATTCCCGTCAAATTTGTCGGTGGCGTCCTTGGTATTGGGGCAGGGCTATCGCTTGGACGCGAAGGGCCCACGGTGCAAATGGGTGCGGCGGTCGCCCGGGCGTTGGCCGGGCCGTTGGGCACTCCGCCCGGCGATTTACCTCAGTTGCTTTCCGCCGGTGCGGGTGCAGGGTTGGCTGCGGCGTTCAACGCTCCGCTGGCTGGCCTGATCTTTGTGGTCGAGGAATTGCATCGCGAACTTTCATCACGCACGGCCGCAGGCGCTCTGATTGCGGCCGTCTGCGCGACGGTTGTAGCGCAAGGGATGGCGGGTGATTCTCCAGCGTTCGAGGCCCACATCCGTTCGGCTGTGCCCCTGACTGCGATACCGTTGGTAGTGATCGTCGGCGTGTTAGTACGACAGCGCTATGAGGTATTGGTTCGCGTCGCGCGGCGTTGTCGGCTTTCGTAGGACATCCGGTTTCGACGCTGGTGGTACGCGCAGCGGGCGATGAGTTCAGCCCACGAGTGCGGCCAGCGGTTGCAGATCTTC